>CAZZJO010000040.1:0-167385 GCA_964654645.1 uncultured Verrucomicrobiota bacterium
GGTGGTGATAGCGAAGCGCAGTCGTCCATTGGCTCCGTTTTGTGGTGTAAGGAACATGTTAGTGGTAGTGTTATTGCCGAAGTCGAAGATACGGGTCCAATTGGCCACTGAGTTGAGTTTGACCCATGTCATGATGGTGAAATTGGTGAGTCCGCTAACTACACCGGGCGGTAATAACACAAATTGCTGAGTGGCGGAATTCAGCCGCAAAGTACCCCCGAGGAATAGCCCACTGTTAGGCAAAGTGCCGTTCCATGCTGGGCCGCCCCATGAATCCGACACTACTGAGCCTGAAGTTTCATTGAATTCATATCTGTGTATCAGGTTTTGAGAGGGTTGTTGTATGAATTCGAACTGCCACCAGTTTAGATTAAGTGGGGAGCTACCTGTAAATCTTAGGTACAGATCACGCACGCCGGTAGCGTTTGTAACAGTAGTTGAAACGCTTCTCCATGCTTGTAAACCCCCCGTGTTAGGAACCGTGCATGTTCCAATTAAAGGCCCACTTAAACTATCAAGGCGGAGTTCGATGCTGGCGCCTGATGCCCCGCTTGCTACGCGGGCAAAGAACTTCGTGGCGCCTGTTCCAAAATCAATCCCACGTATTCTAACCCAGGAACCATTCGTCATAAATGTTAAGGCCATTCCACCTTCGTTGCATGTGTCAGTTTCTACACCAAACTGTTGGGCAAAGGTTTCGCCCTCGACAGGCCGGTATGGATTCAAGTACTTGACCTGTAACAAACCATCTGTAGTTGGTGTAACCTGGTTTATTGTGCCGTCGGCTTTGAAAGTGAGTTTATCGATGCAGATGGAGCGTTTGTAGACCGCAGCTTCGCCTGTTAGCCCGTTTTGCAGTGCCGCGGCTCGATTGTGATAGACGATGTACCAGTCCCCTAGGAAGGTTGCAATTGAATGGTGATTATTGTTCCATACGTTGTCAGGCGGATTAGGCAAGACAGTGTGTTTTCCTGCAAATCCCAAGACTGGGTTTGTACTGGTCACGCATGCTATGACCATTCCGGCTTCAGGACGAGTGCAATAGGTGAGGTAATATACATTGTCCTGCCTGTTTATGTGTATCGCTTCGAAGAAATCTGGGGTATCTAAAGGTGTGGCAGATCCACTGGTTTGAAGAAGATTGCTGGTGAGTTTAATTACACGAGAGTTTGTGGGATATTGCCCACCAAAGTATAAGTAGGCTTGGCCGTCCAGATCCACGAACACACATGGGTCGAAGTACCATTGTGTCGGCGTGGATGCACCCGGAGTCGATGAGGTGATCAGGGCGCTGCCACGTGCATCCTTGAACGGACCGGTAGGAATAGAGCTGGTAGCTACACCAATCCCACTGGCTCCATTCGCAAAAAATAAGTAGAAGAGACCGTTTTGGTAAATCACCGAGGGGGCCCATGCAAATGATGCCCAAGACGCGTCCCGTGGAACCTGGAATACTATGCCGTGATCAGTCCAGTTTTTTAAGTCTTCTGTGGAGAAACAGACGATGGATTTCATCGTATAGCTGTTTGTGTAGTTATCCTCGTCGTGCGAACAATAAACATATAAACGCCCGTTAAACTCTAATGCAGATGGATCTGCAGCGTATCGATGGGACATAATTGGATAATCCGCCCAGACAACAAAAGGCAGGAACGCAATAGTAGCAAGAAATAGCTTTTTGAGGTGATTTGCTGAACGTTTCAGTTGGAGCGTCTCGGAAGGCGCATTTCCAGGAGTGAAAGGTTTATTAAGATTAGAAGTTAGACCTACCGTGCCGAGAAGCGCGCCCTCTGGACTACACCCTTGCGAGCCCTGTTTCATTTGCATACTAGGATAATAACGGTTCAAATTAAACGCCGCAAGAGCAACGCCTTGGAAGAATGATATTGCCCTGATAGGTTAAGCCAGGTATAAATGGCTGGTAAAAGCAGTTGGACAACCTACGGTTTGGTAATTTTGCCGCTGAGATCATAAGCCTCGGTTTTTATGGGAACCCTTTCGGTGACAGGTGCAAGGTGGGCATTGTGTGTGGTAGTGGTTTATGGAGTGTTAATTGGAATTGCATCGCCGAATCTACATGCGTCTTGCTTTAAGCGTCCTTTCGTTAGGGGAGTGGGAGAATTGCGGCAGCTTGAACAAACCGACTTCTTGGGCGGCGTAGATTTTGAGGTTGTAGGGACAGTCACGCTTGTTGATCAGGAACGGGGGTTAATTGTTGTACAAGACGAGGTTGGAGCGGTAGCCTTGCACCTTGCTGGTCAAAACATTTCAACTATACACCCGGGTTTGTTACTGCGCATTTTAGGTTCAAACAGCGTGCCATATGTAAACGGGTTCCCACAGTTCCCACATCAACCCGTTCTAAGGGCGCGAGTCCCGTCGGTTCAACTGCCAAGGGATTTTGGAGAGTATTACTTAAGTCGCTTTCGTGGGTTTTTGGTGCCGCCTGAAACAGGAGAGTACATTTTCTGGATATGCACCGACAATTCAGGTGAGCTTTGGCTTAGTACAGATGAAACTCCTCGTGGACTTAGAAGAATTGCCCTAATTCCGCGCTACGGGTGGGCAGACCCCGGTGAATGGGAGAGATATTTCTCCCAAAGATCAGCGCCTATCAAATTGGAAGCAGGAAAAAGATACTATTTTGAGGTGTTTCATGAACAGGCTACGGTAGCGAGTCATGTATCAATAGCTTGGAGTGGGCCAGGATTTAGCCTTACAGAGGTGAGTTCTGAATTTTTGCGACCTGCAGATAAAGGAGAGAATGTGGGTGGGGACGACGTTACCACAGTTGGGGTGGATTTCGAACTTTGGACCAATTTTTGTGCCGGGGATCTAACCTTGGTTGCTGGACCACTACCTTTTCGAGGTGCTTTGAGTGTCCGTGAGGCAAAGATCGAAAAATTGGGCGGTAGTGCGTGGCCAACCCCGTATCGTTTGTCCCCTGGGCAACAGCTACCTTTGCAAGAGAATTATCGATGGGTTGAAATTAAAGGCCGTGTACAATTTCAAGGAAGCAGCGGTGAGACTGGTTTCCTTGAGATATGGGATGGCCAGGAGAATTGGGAGGTTTATGTACAGGGAGGCTTGCCGCCAATAACAAATAATTCGCTTGTATTAATCCGGGGGGTGTGGGAAGTGTTAATCGGCGAGCGTGGGGACCCGGAATCCATTATCTTGCATGTGCCGTTGCTTGAAATGATCTCAACAGATGCGGAGCTTGAAATGGAAGACCAAGGGCCAAGCGTAGGAATCAAACAGGAAATTATTGCCAATTTCACTAACAACCTAACTCGGGTCGGATACTACGCAGCCCATGGAGTTGTAACTTTCAATGCGGAGGTACTGGGCAAACACTACTTTTTCGTCCAGGAAGAGAAAACACCCATACTAGTTTACACGAAACGCGCCGATTTAACCCTGGGTTTTAGGGTTGGGCAGTTCGTGGAGGTGTTTGGGGAAGGTTATGCTGGCGGTTCTGTTCCGATGGTCGACCCATTAGTAATAAAGTTATATGGTGCCGGGGCCTTGCCCAAACCCATAAAGAATCCCTTGCTACTTCCAAACCGCGGGTTGGTTGAAGGACGTTGGGTTGAGCTCGAAGGTATAGTCCAGTCTCTTGGCCCCTCCGGAGAACTTAGATTGATGACCATGGGTGGCAATGTTTTGGTTTTGGGGGCTTTGCCACCCCCTAATACCGAACGGTTGGTAGATGCGTTTGTCTGTGTGCGCGGTGTATTGACTTGGGAAATCACAAATGGGCCGGTATTACTTTTGCCTTCGCCCGTGTTTTTAAATGTAGTTGAGGAAGCTCCAATAGACCCGTGGACTCAACCTGTGCAAACTGTAGCGGCGGTGGCAGCCGATACGCGTCCAGAATGGCAAAGACATCGTGTGAGGATCCAGGGTACTGTAACCCATATTCACAACGAAACGATATTTTTACAAGATCAGACTGGTGGGGTGGGGATAACGGCTAATGAGGCGAAGCGCTTAGAGGTTGGAGATGTACTCGATGTGCTTGGGTTCCCGACGGCTGTGGGGCCTGCGATAGAGTTAATCTCGCCCATTTATCGTAAATTTGGTTCAGGTGAAGAACCCACGCCGGAACGCTTTTTGCCAGGCAAAATGGGCAAGCCGTATTTGATTGGAAAACTTATTCAAGTAGAAGGCCGTGTCTTAGACCACCGGGGGAACAAACCACTGCTTGCGATGCAGACCTTGGAAGGACCGATTGTGTTTTGTAAGCTCCCCGGAGAGGCAACGAATGCCAACGGGAAATTTAAAGTTGGCTCCAAAGTACGTGTCACTGGCATTTACTGGCCTAGCTTTGTGGGATTTAAATCGGGTGGGGACGAAATTGGGGGTCTGCGAGGCGATTTGCAGTCAATAATTATTGTGCGTAAACCGGAAGATATGATCCTGCTTGCCGGTCCGCCCTGGTTGACTGGTACCCGTGTGGCTATCCTGATTTGCATGCTTTCGGTTGTAATCGGAGTTTCATTACTAGTAATACGGTTTCTTCATTTGCGGTTGGATCGTCAGCGCGCCCTACAGCTTGCCTTATCAAAACAATTTTTCCAGGGACAAGAGCTTGAACGGAAGCGCATAGCAGTTAATCTCCACGATGGACTTGGGCAAAACCTCATTGTGATTAAAAATCAGTTGAGGCTAATTGCGGAGGCAATCCCAAGCACCCATGAGGACAAGCAAAAACTTGTGGCCTTGGAGGGTATTGTAACGCAGGCCATCGATGAAGTTCGGCGAATCATTAATGATTTGCGCCCATGGCACCTGGACCAACTTGGAATTACCAGGGCGATTAAATCAATGCTCGAGTTTGCTGCTTCCACAAGCCGAATAGATTTTGCTGCGCATGTTGAGGACATCGATTCCCTCTTCACCAAAGATGCTGAAATTCATATCTACCGGATTGTGCAGGAGGGCATTAATAACATTTTGAAACATTCACAAGCCACTGAAGCTGTTGTGGTTATAATGATCCAAGACGATCACTTGCGTATTTCTATCCGCGACAACGGCAAAGGATTCATTGTCCCCAACGTCGAAGAATCCATGATAAAAGGCATTGGGCATGGCCTTGGAACAATTGCTGAGCGGGTACGGATTTTGGGAGGTCAATGGAAAATAGAGTCAGCCCCCGGAGCCGGTACCCGGTTGAGTATCGAAATTCCCCTAAACAAAAACCAGTCTAGATATGGCGGAGAAATTGAAAATATTGATCGTAGATGATCACCCGCTTTTCCGACGTGGATTGCGGGAGGTAATCGAAGAACGCTCAAAACATCGAGTGATTGCAGAAGCTTCCGATGGAAAAGAAGCGCTCCGCTTAATCAATGAACTTTCCCCTGATGTGGCAATCGTTGACATCGCTTTACCGCAAATGAACGGATTAGAACTCGTTCGCTGCTTACGCAAGGGGCCTGTACACCCTTACGTCATCTTCCTCACCATGTATAAAGACGAAGATCTGTTCAATGCTGCGATGGACTTGGGAGTCCGCGGCTATGTGGTTAAAGATAGCGCAGTCGACGAGATTTTGAAGGCAATTGAGAAAGTCGTAATGGGAGAGATTTTTGTAAGCGAATGCGTTGCGAGCATGAAGTCGAAACGCGAGGCAAAAACAAAAGAACTCTTACAAGCAAGGCCGCAGATTAGTTCGTTGACCCCCACCGAACGCAAGATTCTGAAGCTTATTTCTGAGGACCGTACCAGCAAAGAAATAGCCACTATGTTAGGTATCAGTGTCAAAACTGTGGAAAATCATCGACAAAACATCTGCCATAAGCTCGGCTTACGAGGAAGCCATAGCCTATTACGATTCGCATTTGAGAATCGGCCTTGGTTGTAACAAATAGGGGCAGACTTTTACTAGGTAGCAAAGGGGTTCCAAGTTGGAATAAAGTTACTAATTAGCGTTTGCTCGGGAAGTGCAACGGCCTTGTTTTCTCAAAACAGGTTTTTAATGCGTACTTAAGTTGTGTTTTGTCCCATCCCAAGTGGTTAATGCGACTGTTTCCAGAAAAATGGCTTTTAGTTTCCCATGCACACAATCTATAACACTTTCTTGTAGCACAGTCTTATGATAAGCCGCGTTTGATGTTGGGAAAAATTCAATAGCCATTTCAGCTGAAGGTCCTATTCTGACGAAATGTTGCAAATTGCGAGCTTGACAAGATCCGGGGTTCGTTGTAAAAATTCGGAATAAGAACAAAAACTGCAGTTATGAAACCTAAAAGCACCACCAAGAGGCCCCTTGCGCTGACAACCACATTGAAATGGAAAAAATGGCTCCACCAGGTCAATCTGGTAAGGTGTGTCTGCTTACTCACAGTCGGGATATCCCTCCTATTTGCGAGTTTGTTGCAGGCCCAGACGCAATATTTTTGGACCGGGGCAGCCAACGGGACAAACTTAGTAACGGCAGATAACTGGGATCCCAACGGTGTACCTGCCCCTTCCAACGGTGATATAATGACTTGGGATGGGCGAACCACGGGGCCTGTGTTTGTAACTTTCACTACAGGTGCAATGCAAGGATTCTCTGGTCAACCAGGCTTAAATATTTACATTACTTCAAATCAACGGGACCCTGTTACTTTTTATGCGTCTGTCGGTTTGGCAGCAGCCATTCGATTGGACGGTATTACTATCGATCCGGGAGCAGGTGCATTTACACTGGGTGATGATTCTACTACAATCTTTGACGTCATTTGGGGAGGGTCATCGGGGCAAACACATACTTGGATAAATAATTCAGCCAATCCTGCTACGATAAAACCTAATGTGCGCTTCCGATATGGTGGTGGTGGAGCGCACACGCTGAATTTTGGTGGCACGGGTGACTGGTATGTATTCCATCATTTACGGGCAGACAATAACTCTCCTACGGTAATCACAGTCGATGGCCCAGGACGGTTGATCTGGACTAGAGTTGACCTGGCTAAATTCGATAGCCCAATTCAAGGTCCTTTTACAATCAATGGAGGGACAGTCATAATTAAGAGCGCTGATTGTTTACCTTCACAAATCGTAAACAACACGATTAACAATTATGGTGTACTGGTCTACGACGATCCTAATGGTGCAGCATTATGGTCTATGGGCATATATGGGACCGGTTCCTTAGTAGTGAGCAATGGGTCATTGACCTTGAGCTCAGGGGCTAGCACGTTTAGCGGGGAGGTTGTGTTGGCAGGAGGTACTTTGACAGTGGCAGGGGCTGAAGACCCAGATGTAAGTGGGCCTTTAGGTCAAGGTGGAATTATTACGTTTGCAGGTGGAACCCTTAAATTTAGCGATGTTAATGCTTATGACTATTCACCAAGGTTTAACACGCAGCCAGGCCAAATTTACAAGTTTGACACGGCAGGACGTGTGGTGCGGTTCGACACAGGCCTCACAAGTTCAGGTGGGTCACTTTATAAGTACGGAGCGGGGACTTTGATCCTTGGAGGCGTAAATACCTATACAGGCCCGACCGTGATTGAGGGTGGAAAAGTGGTTATCGCGGGATCTAAGACTGGCACAGGAGATATTACAGTTAAGGATGGGGCTACGTTGGGAGTAGTTGCAAGTTCGACGCAAGTTACCCCTGGGGTGTTAACACTTGGCACAACCTCAGGTGTTACCCTAGAATTCGACAACATCTCCAGTACGAGCATTGCTCCAATTGCCGCCGGGATACTTAGTGCAGCGGGTACTGTAACTATAAACGTAAATAGTGGTACGTTTGCAGCAGGGCAAAAATATCCTCTCCTTACTTGGGCTTCAGGGACAGCCCCGACGTTTAGACTGGGTAATTTCAGTGGTGGCGTAGGATATTTGTCGGTCGAAGGCAATGCAGTCTACCTAAACGTTACGGCGCTTGCATATGTATGGACGGGAGCTGCTAATAACTCCTGGGACTTCACTACAATGAACTGGGTCTATAGCGGTTCGCCAAGCACTTATGTAAATGGGAGTGCAGTAGTGTTTGACGACTCAGCCTCCGGTCAAACCTCCATCATTCTTAATGCGGTTGTAACACCTTCTGTGATTGTCGTAAATAACAATTCAAAAGACTATAGCCTCACATCTAGCAGTTCAGCTTACATTGATGGTACCGGGTCCCTAATTAAGGGTGGCACTGGATCACTGACACTTTCTGGTGGAGCAAATCGATTTACTGGGCCAACGGTGATAAACAATGGAACGCTTATAGTGGAAAATCTAGTGAACGGCGGTTTGCCAAGTGATATCGGAGCTTCATCCAGTTCAGCCGAAAATCTTGTATTAGATGGTGGTGCTTTAGTCTACACAGGCCCAGGCGCAACAATCGATCGTCTCTTCACCTTAGGCGTGAGTGGTGGGGTTATTCAAGCTTCGGGAGCTGGAGCATTGCAGTTTACCAACGCCGGCATAATAAGCCTGCAAGGTATAGGCGGACGTATGCTCACCTTAGCCGGTGATAATCAAGACAACAACCTGGTGGCTGCAGCAATCGGGGACGCAGGTGGGCCAACGACGGTCATTAAGAGTGGTTCTGGAAAGTGGATCCTAGCAGGTGAAAATACTTATTCCGGCGGTACAGTAATTAACGGTGGTGTTCTCCAAGTGGGTAATGGCGGTCCTTCTGGATCCCTTGGGTCGGGAGGTGTTGTTAACAATGGCCAACTAATATTTAATAAAGCTGGTACTACGCTAATTTCGGGAGGTATTAGTGGTGTTGGTTCGGTGTTGAACGAGGCTAATAGTACCTTGATCTTGGCGGCGGACAATACCTACACGGGTGGAACTACTAATAGAGGTGTTTTACAGCTAGGCACAGGTGGACCGACGGGTTTGTTGCCGGGCGATGTACCTATCCACAATGATGGGCTTTTGATTTACAATAGCACAAGTACGATGGCGCTTAGTGGTAACGGCATTATAACTGGCAGTGGGAATCTGGTGGTTCAAGCGGGTCGATTAATGGCGATTGGAGCTAATTCGTATACAGGGTGGACGTTGATACATCCTGGTGCGACCTTCCAACCTTGTCGAGGTAACGCCGGGCAATTGATTAGTTCTGTGGTAACCAACAACGGAACCTTACGGCTAGTACGCCAAGATGGTATATGGCCAGAAACGGCTGTGTTTGTCTACTCAGGCAACATAGTGGGTTCAGGGCGGGTCATAAAAGACGTAAATAACTTCAACCCAGGTAGCGTCGGCCTTACGGGTACGAACACATATACAGGCGGTACGTACATTGCCGGTGGTGCTTTGGTATTGGGTGATGGAATGACGCCAGGTGCTGGATCAATTGTCGGAGACGTTATCTTTACCGACAGTGAGGAATATAATTACACCCAACGGTCATTGATATTCAACCGACCGGACGATGTGGTATTTAGTGGGAACATAGTTAGCGCGGTGAGTGATGAAAACGTGGCAGTTGCAGACAGAGGTAGGGTTATCCATGCCGGCAGCGGAAAACTGACCCTCACTGGCACAAATACATATGAAGGCGAAACTGTAATCCAATCCGGAACCCTTCAAATTGGCAACGGAGGGACTAGCGGTACTTTAGGTCGAGGCAACGTCCAAAATGATGGCCTCCTGATATTTAATAGGTCTGGCGAATATGAGTACAACGGGGCTATCACAGGGAGCGGTATGGTTATACAAGCTGGAACCGGCACTATCATCTTAAATGGCAATCATACATACACCGGTAATACAGTAGTGAGCAACGGCACGTTGATTGTCAATGGGCAGAGCAGCAGTTACTGGACATATGTGTACGGCGGTAAATTGGGTGGTAACGGAACATTTACCTCTGTGGTAGAGGTCGATGGTGGGACCATCGCGCCAGGTAGCCCAAGCTCGCCAATAGGCACGTTAACTGTTAACGAATTGTACTTGGGCGGTACCCTTGAGTTTGAGGTGGATAAGTCTCATCCACAACTTAACGATAAGATTGTGGCAAACGCTGTGTTGAGAGTTACCAAGGCTGGGACCTTGGAGATAGTCAATCGGGGTCCGTGGCTGCAAGCGGGTGACCGGTTCGTACTGTTTAATATGCCGGTTGAAAACGGTAACCTCTTGACTATTACCGGTGAAGGCGCGACTTGGAAGAACGACCTCGCAGTGGATGGTTCGGTGACTGTGCTCACTGCTCCGCCTCCACCAATAAATCCGAATCCACCGGTGATCCAGTTCTCGATCACCGATAGTGCAATTGCACTAGCATGGCCAACAAATAAGGGTTGGATTCTCCAAACCAATAGCGTTGGTTTGAACGCACCAGATAAATGGTTTGCAGTACCAGGCTCCGAGAACATGACCAATATCACCATCCCGATTGATAAGGCAAAGACTAACGTATACTTCAGAATGGTGAAGCCATAGGAATAAAACGTACAGTTTACCATAACTGCAAACATATATGAGCTGCCGTCGGCCCAAAGTGGCCGACGGCAGCAAAAGTAAAATGACTATGAAACCGCGCAACAAAAAGGAATATAATTGCCGAATTAGAGGATTCACTCTCATTGAGTTATTGGTTGTAATAGCAATTATCGCTATCTTGGCGGGGTTACTATTGCCTGTGTTAAGTACCGCAAAGGAACGCGCACGACGTATTTCGTGCGTTAGCAACTTGAGGCAGATCTACACCGGGATAGCGATGTATGCTAACGAAAACGAAGACTACGTATTACCACTTCGGGCGAATGTTCCAATTACCCTGACGGATCCAGGAGCACAAGCAGCAGCAATGGTTGGATTGAAAGTTAACGACAAAACGGTTACCTCCGTTTGGCTTTGTCCGAGCCGCAGGACTACTTTGCCTACGTGGGAACCTTTTGCTCAGCCGCCTCAATGGGTTGTAGGATATTCCTATTTTGGTGGCTTGACCAATTGGTACACTTCTGTGGGCACGTTTAAGGGGCGAAGTCCTATAAAGTTTTCGCTGTCGAAACCTTATTGGGTTTTGGCGGCAGACGCAGTTATTAAAATGGGGAATACATGGGCACAACAAGCCGTACCGAAAAACCATGAGCGATATTATATCTATGCAGATTGTCCCCCCCATAAATCGGGCAATCAACCTGCAGGAGGAAACGAGGTTTTCATGGATGGTTCCGCTGGCTGGCGCAAATTTGATTCCTGGTATCGATTTACTTACTGGCAAGGCCAGTTTGGGCAAACATTTGTCTATTGGTCACAAGATCCCATTGACTTCGAGGAAGGGTTAAAAAGCAAGCTTTCGCAGTTGAAATAGTAGGCAAGTCAGGGATATTTACGCGCACACAATCGGTTTGGGTGAAAGAAATCAGTAGGAGGGTGAAGATGGAGGGTTGTTTTTCTCCTGGGGACGATTTTAGGACTCGAGGAAGGAAATGCTTGCTTCGGGGGTGTGGGCTAAAGTAATCGTTTGGGTCATGCGTAAATGTTATTTGACCACTGTTACCACAATAGTGCGCATTATTTTTCTGGCCTCAGTTTCTCATACTTTACTGGCTAGCACGAACCCTATCATTCGCGATCGGTTCACTGCTGATCCGGCGCCTTTAGTTTATGGCGACACGGTGTATTTATATGTTGGGCATGACGAGGCCAAAGAAGGGGAAATGTTTTCGATGTGGGAGTGGCTGTGTTATTCATCAAAAGACGTGAAGAATTGGACTTATCATGGGCCAATCATGCAGGTTACGAACTTCAAATGGGCAGTGCGTGATGCATGGGCAGCCCAAGTCGTTGAACGAAATGGTAAATTTTACCTGTTTGCAACCGCACAGCATGATAACAGCCGGCCAGGCAAAGCAATCGGCGTTGCGATTGCAGACAAACCCACAGGCCCATTCGTAGATGCGCGGGGATCAGCTTTAATTACCGATGATATGACTCCCAGCCCGTATCCATGGGATGATATTGATCCAACTGTTTTTATTGACGATGATGGGACACCGTGGATGGCATGGGGAAATCGCAACTGTTACCTTGTGCGATTGAAACCGAGCTTAGTGGAATTTGATGGGCCAATACATCGGGTCCATTTACCAAATTACACAGAGGGGCCGTGGCTTTTTAAGCGGGGAGGACTTTACTATCTTGTATATGCTGCTTTTGCCCACCAGGGGATGTGGGAAAAAATTTGCTACGCCACGGCCACTAACGTAATAGGTCCCTGGGTTTACCGCGGCATTGTTACTGACCAAGCAGCTAATAGTTATACGATTCACCCCGGAATTATCCAATTCCATGGCCAATGGTACTTTTTTTATCATAACGCTGTTTTGGAGTTGCCGGACGGTAGGAAAGGGGCACTTGGCCGCCGAAGCGTGTGTGTGGAGTACATGTTTTTTGATCCCGAGGGCCTCATTATGCCTATTAAACAAACGGTGGAAGGTGTTAGCGTACCAGCGATTCCGCCTATGTATGAGCCGCGGGCACCTCAATTACCAGTCCCCTCGATGTTAGCCCCTTCAAATATTGTGTATATTCAACAAAACGTTTGTTACGATCCTACAAACTGGCCTGGAAATCCCGTAATTTGTACAGTTACTAATCCGTACTATCACGCTACAGAAACAACGAGCTTTAACTATCGCGGTTCTACTAACCTAGCGCAAACCTTCACGCCGGAAATCGATTTCAGACTTCAACGTGTGGCTTTCTATGGTGGAGACGGGTTTGGCGTAGATATAACCAACGTTTTAGCGATTGCGTTGTTCGACCTTGGGAAATTAGAAGCCGGTGAACCGGACACCTATGGACCTAGGGCAAACCTTTTGGAGGTTATCCAAGGGTTGAGCTTAATTTATCAGCCGCAACCGCCCGGAATAATTTTTGTTGATTTTGCGCCCTCGGTACAGCCGGTACTAAGGGCGGGTCATACATATGCGTTGGAAATTCAAGGTTTACGGGATTCAGCGCCGTTCTTTTGGTATAGAACACGGCGCGACGCGTATAGATTGGGCGCAGCATACGCGAACCGGACTAAGATTCGAGCCAATAGAGGGCCTAGGCCTGAGGCCTCGGATTTCGCCGTGGCTTTGTATGGGACACCGATAGAATAGACCATTGTCGGAAGATGGTTATCCCTCGGGTAGTACGTTTGAATATTATGAAGTCCAAAAGGATGATTCACAATCGCGGGTTGAAGAGTCTGAGCAGCATTGTCGCCAAATTTTTGTTTGCGATTAAGCGATGGGGATTACCAGTGGCGGTCTTTTTGCTGTTTGTGTCACGATCCAATGCAGTTGACCAGGGCGTATGGACAACAACCTGGGCCTGTGGCGTGCAGTTGACAGAGCCGCATAACTTGCCCCCGGTAGTACTTGATGGATGTACACTGCGGCAATTTGTGTATTGCACTCTGGGTGGGCCACGACTAAGAGTCCGCATTTCAAATGAGTACGGAACAGGGGTGGTGAAAATTGCGAAAGCTCACATAGCCCTGGCACGCAACCGCGGTAGCGCGGGCGATGGGGAAATCGATCCGGCTACCGATGTAGCTTTGAAGTTCAACGGGTCTGCCTCTGTATCAATCTCAGCAGGCGAGATCGCAATTTCAGATCCAGTAGACTTTCAGCTCCCAAGCTTAACCAATTTAGCTATTAGCATTTATTTCGAAAACGTTCCGCGTGGAACTATCACTGGACACCCTGGGTCACGCACGACCTCATTTATACAATCGGGTGATGTGGTAAGTGCTCCGTCAATGCCGCAAGCAACTCGTGTGACGCGATGGTATTTTATTGCTGGCGTTGATGTGTGGTCGAGTAACGGCGCTGCTGTTGTAACTTTGGGTGATTCACTCACAGATGGCAGGGGGTCAACTACTGATGGGAATGACAGGTGGCCCGATGTGCTTGCACGACGTCTAGCAACAAACCCTGCTACTGCACATTTGGCAGTGGTAAACATGGGAATCGGCGGGAACGCAGTTTTAAAAGGTGGTTTAGGCCCTACCGCTGTGTCACGTTTCGATCGTGATGTCCTTGGTACTTGTGGTGTCCGTTGGGTGATTGTTTTCGAGGGCATAAATGACATCGGCGGAGCACCCGATGATAAAGTAATGACTGTAGCAAGTAACTTAGTTGTGGCGTACACCCAGTTTGCGCAAAAAGCGCATCAGAAGAATGTGCGGGCTTTTATAGGTACGTTGACACCGTTTGGTGGGCATAGTTATTACACCCACGCCCGGGAAACAGCTCGCCAGTTTGTAAACGCTTGGATCCGCACAAACTCTGTGTATGACGGAGTGATAGACTTCGAGGCTGTGGTCCGTGATCCGACTGATCCAACACGTCTTTTGCCTCAATATGATTCCGGGGATCACTTACATTTAAGTCCAGCTGGATATCATGCAATGGCCGAAACCATCGATCTCCAAATTTTTACGAGGTGAGAAAGTAAACTCGATTTATTTTGGGGCCCTATTAGCCACAAATGGCTACGAAAAAGGTGAGTTTGGGATGGGTAGGTTTTACGTGTCAGGGCAGTAACTAGCATTGGATACATTTTGGAATTGGAGATGGTGAACTCTGGGTCCACACCAAGTTTTGGATTTTTCAAGTTTTAAAGAGGGTTAGCTTTGTAGGACCATGCGTTTTGGCATTCAAGGGCGAAAAAGCAGGTCAGTTTCGCAGGTGAGTCGGGAGCTTACTGCACTAATTGTCATTGCACTCTGGTTAAATTGCTGGGTTGGATCTCTCAGTCAGGCGCGGGAGCGCATTTGCATAAACGAAGGATGGCGGTTTACTCGGGATGATCCTACAAACTTGTCAGTACGGTTGTGTTATGACGAATGGAACTTTCAAGAGGTCAAGCGATTTGATGCGGAGGCGGACGGAAATCTCTTAATAAATGCAATGGGAAAGGCTGCGGTTACGAACCTGCCTCTGTTTGCGTTAAAACCATGGGTGTTACCTACCGGTAACGCATTCCTCAAGGATCCAGCTCGAAGGGTGAATCGCCCTCAAGAGGAACCAACGTTGACGATTCCGTATGTTCTATCTGAATTTGACGATAGCCATTGGCAATTGGTGGATTTACCCCACGACTGGGCAATCGAAGGCCCTTTTAATAAATCCGGCAATGCTGCGATGGGTCGGTTACCAACCGCAGGTGTGGGATGGTACCGGAAAACGCTTTTTCTACCTGCTGCAGACGCCGCTAAGAAAATCTATTTGGAATTCGAAGGCGTGATGTCTTACGCCGCTGTTTGGGTTAACGGTCGCATCGTAGGTGGTTGGCCATATGGATACGCAACGTGGCGGTTAGATATTACGCCATTCGTCAAATTTGGGTCTAATAACACCGTTGCTGTGAGAGTCGATAACCCGCCTGATTCCTCGCGATGGTATCCAGGGGCAGGAGTCTACCGCAACGTTTGGCTTATTAAAACGACTCCCGTCCATATTGCTCACTGGGGGACTTTCATCACGACACCCAAGGTGTCACGGAAACAAGCTATTGTGAACGTGCAGGTTACACTCGAGAACGATACAGCAGTGGATGTAGAAGTCACCTTAATTACCAAGATTTATCGGGCTGGTGAGCATGGACTGCCTGTTGGACAGGCGGTTGCCACTACAAGGCCAGTCCAAGTGATTGTTCCCGCACAATCAAATGTTGTTGTAGAGAGCCAAGTGACTTTGGAAAAGCCGAGGCTCTGGGGCCCGCCGCCGACACAGAAACCCAACTTGTATGTAGCGGTGACCAAGGTCATTCAACGAGCGGTTGTGATTGATCAAGATGAGACTGTATTTGGCATCCGCGCCATCAGGTTTGATCCTGATCAGGGGGTATTTGTTAACGGTGAAAGGGTACCAATTCGTGGCGTAAATTTGCATCATGATCTAGGCCCGTTAGGTGCTGCTTTCAACCGGCGGGCGGTTGAACGCCAGTTGCAGATACTCCGTGAAATGGGTTGTAATGCTATTCGGACTGCGCATAACCCACCTGCTCCGGAGCTCCTTGAGCTGTGTGACCAGATGGGATTTCTCGTGTTAAACGAAACCTTCGATGTATGGTATCGAGGCAAGACACCATACGATTTCCATCTAATCTTTGGGGATTGGCATGAGCAGGATCTACGGGCGCATGTCAGGCGCGATAGGAACCATCCGTGTGTGTTTATTTGGAGCATTGGTAATGAAGTAGGTGAACAGTACACTGGCGAAGCTGGGGCGGTAGTTGCTAAGCACTTGGTAGAAATAGTAAGGGAGGAGGACCCAACGCGCCCCATTACAACAGCTATGAATTGGGCAAAACCTGAGATGCCTCTACCTAAAGTAGTGGATATTATTGGGCTCAATTACCAAGGGGAGGGCGTGCGTTTCGGGGATGCATACGCAGATTTGACGGGATATAGGTGCGCACCCCAATACACTGCGTTCCGGAAAGCTTTTCCTCAAAAGATGATTATCAGCACGGAGACGGCTGCCGCAGTTAGTACTCGAGGCACGTATCTGTTTCCTGTGTACGAAGGCGTAAGCGCGCCAGTAAAGGATGGCTTGGGCGGTGATCCACAAACAGGTTACGTGAGTGCCTACGAGTTATACACAGCACCGTTTGGTTCGTCTGCAGACCGCGTATTTGCTACGCTCGATTCGCATCCGTTTGTAGCTGGGGAATTTGTTTGGTCGGGTTGGGATTACCTCGGAGAACCTACACCGTATTACTCATCGCGAAGTTCCTATTTTGGGATAATTGATCTTGCAGGTTTCAAAAAGGATCGTTTTTACCTCTATCAATCGAGGTGGCGGCCAAATTTGCCAATGGTACATATACTTCCACACTGGACTTGGCCGGAACGTGTTGGCTTAGTCACTCCCGTGCACGTCTTTACAACGGGTGATGAGGTCGAATTGTTTTTAAATGGTCGCTCTCTTGGGAGAAAAAAGAAAGGTCCCTTGGAGTATCGGCTTCGATGGGAGGATGTCGTGTATGAACCGGGCGTGTTAGAAGCAGTTGCATATCGTAACGGTTCCCTATGGGCTCGCACCGAAGTTCGCACTGCAGGAGCACCTGTTGCGGTGAAACTAGAACCCGACAGAAAGGTGATTGTAGCAGATGGAAAAGACCTTTGCTTTGTCACGGTGAGGGTGGTTGATCAGAACGGAATTACTGTCCCAAGGGCGGCAAATCGACTTGAGTTCGAACTCCAAGGTCCCGGTGTGATTGTGGCGACCGATAACGGTGATCCTACAAGCTACGAATCTTTTAAATCGCATGAACGAGCAGCATTTAACGGTCTCTGTTTGGCAATTGTGCGCGGTTTGAAGAATCAGCCAGGGACGTTGATCTTGCGGGTAAGAAGCAGCGGCTTAGAACCAGCACAGGTGAAAATCAGGACCGTTGCACCAGCTAGCCATCCAAGGTGATATTCTTGGGGGACTCATTCACCTTGTAAGTACCGGTCGTAGAAAATTTTTTGTCTACACGCCAGTCACCGAATCGCTTGCGCGGTGATTCACAGACATTTATTGAGCAGTATAGATAAGATTGACCTAATATGGCCAGGAGCGCGAATATCAGAGGTTATGGAGGTAGATTTGGAACGAAATATACAACGAGTTCGGGAATCCATAGAGAGAGCGTGTGCTCGAGTAGGGCGTGAGCCATCTTCAGTGTGTTTAGTGGCGGTAACGAAAGGGCATTCACCAGAGATAATCAGACGGAGTGTGGAGCTGGGACTGCGCGTTTTTGGAGAAAACCGGGTTCAAGAAGCGAAAGCGAAAATACCTCTTTGCCCATCTGGATTGGAATGGCATATGGTAGGGCATTTGCAGACTAACAAGTGCAAGGATGCCGTCACGCTATTTGATATGATTGAAAGTGTTGACAGTTTGCATTTGGCGCAAGAATTACAGAAACGGGCAGAGCAAGCGGCACGTCGAATTCGCGTGTTGTTAGAAGTTAATGTGGCAGGTGAGTCAACTAAGTACGGGTTTAAACCTGAAGAAGTCGTGGGGGCACTCCAGGAAATCAACAGTATGGCAAGGCTCGAGGTTTTGGGTTTAATGACTGTGGCGCCATTTACGACTGATCCCGAAAAGGTACGCCCAGTATTTAGGAAACTTCGTGAGCTGAAGGAGTTGTGTGAAGACCAGATAGGTGCTCCCCTACCACATTTGAGCATGGGCATGAGTAACGATTTTGAAGTGGCAATAGAAGAGGGGGCCACAATCGTCCGAATTGGGACAGCCATTTTTGGGCCTAGGTCAACGTTAAAGGTTGAATCAAGCGGAGATTGACGGATCTGTTGTTGCTGCTTTTTGTGGTTAGGTTTTATTAGGCTGACGGCACGGCATTTTTAGTGCAATTCTGCTGTAATTGTTATAATTATGGGTGTATGACCGTCGACATGTTTAAAGCGGAGATAGATGCAGCCCGGCGTGCGTACGAAAAATACATCGTTTGTTTGGAGAAAACGCCGGAGGATTTCGTTGCATCGGTGAAGTCACTTTTAGCGAAGGCAATCAAGGCTTATGAAACGAGGGCCCCAGGGTTACGCCACGGGATTGCATTAGATAAACACATAACCATCATCATTAGTCAAACTGATGGGCCTCGCCCACTATGTGGTATTTACTTCAATTTGTACTCACCATATCAGCAACAGCTGTTAAGCGCAGCAACGTCAGGAAAGGCGGATGAGCCTCCTTCTGAGACTGGAGCGGACAGGGGTTGATCCTTAATTCTATATTTAGGGTTCATTGGGTTTAGGTGGTACTGGCGTAAGCTCATCCCCAGGTTCGCATTGGCCTTCGATTATTTCCATAAGCACTGAGTCCTCCGTACGCCCAGGAAGGGCCACGAGTTTCGCTACTGGGATACCATTTCGGATTGCGTAAAATTCCAGTCCCGGGCTGGGTAAGAACCCAGGGGTAAACCACCCAACGGCTGCAGATACCGAGGGGTTGACCGTGATTATCCGTCCCTGGACGAAAGGTTGTACTTTGAGTGGTCGAGCTTGTGGGAGAGGCCAAAATTTTGGTTTTTGGGAAGCCGGTTGGGGTTTAGTTGTACATGCTAAAAGGGAAGCCAAGGATAAAATGCAAAATGCCCATCCACCTACTGTCCAACATCCCCAAGAAAATTGAAGGGTGTTTGTCGCATTCTTATGCCTTGGATCGGACATTTTAAGTGGGTGTGCCACGAAAAGATTTAGCAGAAGGTCGACCGGTTACAACAGCTAGCATTGGCCGATCACGAACTTTGACTTGCAATAAAGTGTCGGGGTCGGTTAGTGCAGTCGGTACGTAAGCCAGTGCAATGCCTGAGCGAAGGATGGGGCTGTACCCACCGCTGGTGACTTTTCCAATCACTATTTGGTTTGTAGAAAGGACTTCCATCCCACTGCGGGGTATTGCTCCGGGCTCGAGCATTTGAAGAAATACCAATTTGCGCGTGGGTTGTCGCGATGCATGTTCTCGCAGTGTGTCTACACCTATAAAACGTCCTTTGTCTAACTTAACAAATCGGCCTAAACCAGCTTCAAACGGTGAAGTGGCCTCGTCTATTTCGTGCCCGTAGAGTGGCAGGCCTGCTTCTAATCGGAGTGAATCCCGCGCTCCGAGCCCAGCAGGGGAGGTATTCAGATCTGCAGTTATCAGATCCCAAAGCGTGGCAATAGTTTCTGCAGGGCCAAATACTTCGAAGCCGTCTTCGCCCGTGTATCCGGTAGCCGAAAGAATGAGGAAATCGTTGTCGACGGGCAGGAATAGGAATGATTTTTTAGGTAGCTTTAGCACGGACTCTACGTGAACCGATGGGAAAATTTTTCTGATGGCGGCGGTGGCAGTTGACCGTGCCAACGGTCCTTGAATGGCAATCCCGGCGTGGGAAACTGTAAGATCCGTAACTTGAACCTGGGAGCCAAAATCGGCTGCATGTTGTTTTATCCATCTTAGGACCTTTTCTACGGTTCCTGCGTTCACGACCAAGTAGAATGTGCCCGGATCTAAGCGGTATGCAAGGAGGTCGTCGAGTATCCCACCGGTATGGGTACAAAAGAATCCGTATCGTGCATGGCCGGATTGGAGGTCATTGATGGAGTTGGTAAATAGGTAATCTAAAAGTTGTGAAGCGCCGGATCCTGAGAGCAGTATTTTTCCTATATGTGAAACGTCAAATATTCCGCATTTATGGCGTGTTGCTAGGTGCTCAGCCTGGACCGATCGGTAGTAGAGTGGCATTTCCCATCCGGCAAAAATAGTGAACTTTGCCCCTAGGTTACGGTGTTTATCAATTAAGGGGGTGGATTTAATCGTGTTTACGCTCATTTGGGTCACAAATTTAGCTTTGCAAGTATCTCTTGAGCAAGGAGCTGGTATGCGGCAGCTCCCGCGCTGTATTTGTCATAGTGGATGATTGGCTTTCCGAAACTGGGAGCCTCTGCCAAACGTGTCGCCCGTGGTATTACTGTTTCGAAGACCAACTCCGGGAAATGTTTCCGGACTTCTTCGAGCACTTGGTGAGAGAGTCGTGTCCGCGGGTCGAACATGGTCATTACTATACCTAACAGGCGTAGCCCTGGGTTAACCCCTGATTCTCTAAGTTGTTCTAGTACGCGGAGTAGGATGGTTATTCCCTCAAGTGCGTAGTACTCGCATTGCATGGGGATAAGGAGATAGTCCGACGCAGCAAAGGCGTTTAGTGTGAGTAGGCCCAGTGAAGGTGGACAATCAATAAGGATCAAATCGAAGTCGGATTTTCGTAACGGGGAGAGCACAGAAGCGAGCCGTTTTAAGTGATTATTAAGCCGGCTTAGTTCTAATTCAGCACCGCACATATCAAGTTCTGAAGGGATAAGGTACAGCCCTGGTACAGAGGTTTCTTTGATTTTTTGTTGAGGATCACCGCCCTCAATTAGGCATTCATAGATACTTTCCCCTAGTTGGGTTTGGACGCCCAAGCCACTTGTTGCGTTAGCTTGGGGATCAATATCTACGAGGAGTACACGTTTGCCTTTGTCTGCCAAGCAAGCGGCCAGGTTTATGGCAGTAGTGGTTTTCCCTACCCCGCCCTTTTGGTTTGCAATTGCAATGGTTATTGTCGGCACGAGCTTTTGTCTACCCTATGGTTGCTTGGTATTCAAGCCGAGTTCCTAGAATTTAGCGGGGTATTAGACCGGAAAAAACCGGAACGTGCCGGGTTGTAAATGTGATTGAAGTTTTCCCAGTTGTAGTGAATATTGGTGCCGTGGTGGCTGCTGAAACGGGCGTTTAGAGTCCGGTTTTGCTAGATGCATTTAGAAGCTCTGCGGAGCGGACTCCTTGAAACGCAAAATTGAAGGCGCTTATAGAGACAACTCAAAAAAGATCACGCCGGGTTTTCCTGGTTGCAATTGAAAGGCGTTCAGCGAGTCCCTGGGAAACGAGGGACGCGTTGGACGAGTTGGCTCAATTAGCGCGGGCAGCAGGTTGTGTAGTGATGGGTGAAGGGTTTCAGAGATTGGAGTCCCCAGTCCCAGCTACTTTTATTGGAAAAGGAAAGGCAGAGGAATTTGCACGACGGTGTAAGGAGCTCGGTGTGGATACTGTAATTTTTGATGAGGACCTGACCCCCGCTCAGATTAAGAACCTGGAGAAAATTTTTGGGACAAAGATCATAGATCGGACTGATTTGATTTTGGAGATATTTGCCTTACGGGCGCATTCTCGGGCTGGCAAGTTACAAGTTGAGCTAGCACAGTTGCAGCATACACTTCCGCGACTCGCGCGGTATTGGGAGCATTTATCGCGACAACCCGGTGGTATTGGTGTCCGTGGTGGTGAGGGTGAGAAACAAATTGAAATTGATAGAAGGCGGATCTTAGATCGAATTGCTCGGATCAAGGACGAGCTTGAGGAAGTGCAAAAACAGCGGGCAATTCAACGGGGTGCTCGGCAGCGGAATCACATCTCGCAAGCCTCGATAGTAGGATATACCAATGCTGGTAAGTCGACTTTGTTGAATCGGCTTACGAACGCGAGTGTGTATGCGGAAGATTTGCTTTTCTGCACGCTTGATCCTACTACACGTAGGCTAAAGTTGCCCGATAAGCAAGTCGTTCTATTGTCAGATACAGTTGGATTCATTCGCAAGTTACCTACCCAACTAGTTGAGGCTTTTAAAGCCACATTAGAGGAAGTAGTCCAGGCTGACTTGTTGATTCATGTGGTGGATGTGAGCCATCCGCTTGTCGAGGACCAAATCAGGGAGGTCGAAAAGGTGTTGAAGGAAATTGGTGCGGAGGGGAAACCGATGATCATGGTGTTGAATAAGATTGATCGCCTCAATGGAAATGGGGTTTTGCTTCGGCTCCATCAAAAGTATCCAGATGCAATCCCGATTTCTGCTTTGACGGGTCAAGGTTTGGACCTCCTGCTCAATGAGATTAGCAACAAACTTCGGCCTGCGAGGAAGCAGGTTGAGCTTTTCATCCCTCAAACTAGGCCACAGGCCATGGCTCGGTTGTATGAGGTGGCACAGGTATTGGAAAGCAAGTTTGACGAGCGTGGTGGTTGGTTTCGTGCTAAAGTACCCCCACATCTTTTATCTGAGTTTAATGACTATGTTTTGAGTCCGCCTTCCCACGAGGACGGAAATTATGGAACGGATGGTCGTGCTGGTGGACGAACGGCTGTTGAGACAGGGGAAATTAAGGCCATCAAGTAGAGAAGAGGTTATCCCGACCCTCCAAGCCAACGTTGAGCCGCCAAGGAGCTTCAACTGTCATGCAAGTCTGGCACTTTGTTTACCAGGTGTATTGCTACTGAACAGGCAGGTCGGCTTATGAATTGGGTCGGGATAACCAAAAATTTGCGAGGTGAGCATCCATTGGGCCGGCCAAAAACTCGGTAATTTACCGGGTACCGGTTGAGGGTGGTGGAGTTCGTTTTCTCAGTTACCGGGACCCGGGATGTTACCTTTTTGGCATCTAACCGCATGGTCGTTCACCTCTCACTTAGGTAATCGGCATCGGACCGGGAAAAATTAAATGTGAAGTTTAGATACTAGACACTCCCCTGCCGGCAAATGTGGGATTAGTAATCATTGGTTCAAATTGTACCAAAAGGCAAAGTGTATATAATTAGCGTTGCTAATCGCAAATTGGCTGTGAAGAAAACGGTACCAAAAGCTTAAAGCTGTAATGGCACGCCTTCCTCAAGGATAATAATTCGGTTTAAGATTCTGCGTTGTTTTGCCGCTTCTATTAAGCGTTGTGGGGGTTCTTCCGGATCTTCGAATGAGAGTTTGAAAGCCCCGTAATGCATTGGGATAAACCATTTAGCCTTTAGGTCTCTGAAGGCTTTTAGCGCATCTTCGGGGCCCATATGGACTTTTTTGAAGGCGTCTGGCTCGTAAGCTCCGATAGGCAAGATAGCAATTTCTGGACGTAAAATGCGCCCGATTTGTGAAAAACCCTCGAAATAGGCTGTGTCACCTGCGTGATACACACTCCGTGATCTATACTGGAGAACAAAACCGCCGTAGCCTCGATAGTGATCGTGCAATGTGCGGGCGCCCCAATGTTTAGCTGGGGTAAGGGTGACTTGACAGTCTTTATGCGTAAAAGTTTCCCACCAATCAAGCTCAACAATCCTTTTGATGCCCAATCCATGTGCGAGTTCGCCCATTCCTAACGGCATCACTGCGATTTTGGGTTTATAAGGCAGTTGCTTAATGGAACGTTTGTGGAAGTGATCGAAGTGGGCATGAGTAAGAAGTAACAGGTCGATCTCCGGCAGATGTTCAGGACGCAACCCAGCTCGCTTTACCCTTTTGAGCAGAAACAGCCAATTGGCAAAATTCGGATCGATCAGAACGTTTAGATCCACAAACTGTATTAGGAAAGCTGCGTGACCTATCCAGGTAATTGCCAGTTTGTTTCCTTTTAATTTGGGCAATTTAGGGTTTTTGTGGGCCCCTTTTCGCGGCGTTAGTAGCGATTTTAGTATCATTTCGCGGAAAAACTTGGTGGGGTGAAATGCCCTGGTAGGCGTTAAATCCTTCAATGACCGCGGGATTCGGGGTTTACTCTGGCTCACCAGTGGGCGTAAAGATTTTAGTTCCGACTCGGGCATATTCTCACATTTCCGCCCTTGGAATCTGTCATTGTTAAATTACACTGTCCAGGGAAACATTCCCACACCTGAGATGAGATTACATAAGTTTTGGACGGGGCGCAAACCCTTTCTTGTAAGCTAGTCTGTGGCTTGCAATTACCGTGGTAAATTGTTAAATGGGCACGTGCAGCTACGTAAAACAATTGCAAAAAAGGCTACTGTAAGCGGTATCGGTTTACATAGTGGCAACAAGGTTACTTTGACATTGATACCCGCAGAGGCGGGGAGCGGGATCCGTTTCCGCCGAGTAGATTTGCAGGATAGACCAGAAATACCTGCCGTTGTTGAGAACGTAGTGGATACGACACGGGCGACCACCCTTGGAAAGGGAAGTGTTCGTATTCACACGGTAGAACATTTATTGTCGGCTCTTTCAGGGTTGGAGATAGATGATGTGATAGTTGAGTTGGATGCGAACGAACCACCAGTTGGGGATGGTAGTGCAAAGTTGTTTTGTGATCTGATCGATAATGCTGGGACTGTGAGTTTGAACCAGCCCCGTGAGCCTTTCGTGGTAAATGAACCGGTAAAAATTGAGGTGGGAGAAAGTATGTTAACGGTGCTTCCCCACGACGGGTTCAGAATCACTTGTACCAGTGCTGATCAGAAAGGACGGTACACGCAGTTTTATAGTCTGGATATCACGCCGGAATCTTGGAGGGCTGAGATTTCACGGGCACGTACTTTCTGTTTTATGGAAGAGATCGAGTATCTTATCCAAAACGGACTTATTAAAGGGGGAAGTCTTGAAAATGCGGTTATAATTTTGGACGATGCAGTGTTGACAACCGAACCTATGCGTTACCCTCAGGAATTCGCCCGGCATAAGATCTTGGATTTGATTGGTGATCTTTGTTTGTTGGGTCGACCTATTCGTGGACATGTAATTGCGGTTAAACCCAATCATACCGCAAACATTGAGCTTGTTCGGGCACTTTTGGCTTTGGAGAGGAAAACCAAGTCAGTGGCTCAGGCATTCGCACCGCCGGTAGGATTAACAACTCCAGAGGAGCCGAAAGAGGGTGCTCCAGTTGAACCCATACCAACTGAGACGGTTATGGACATTATGAGGGTTATGAAAATTTTGCCACACAGATATCCATTTTTGATGATTGATCGCGTGGCAAGGCTGGAGGAGAATCGCATAGTAGCCATAAAGAACGTGTCTATAAACGAGGAATACTTCCAAGGTCATTTCCCTGGCCACCCAATAATGCCTGGCGTCCTTCAGCTCGAAGCCATTGCACAAGCTGCAGGTATTTTGATGTTCACCAAGGGACAAACCGAAGGCAAGCTCGCGTATTTCATGTCGGCCGAAGAGGTCAAATGGCGCAAACCAGTTAGACCGGGAGATACCTTAGTGATAGAAGTCGAATTGACACGAGTTCGGGGAAGGATTGGGCGTGCCAAGGGCGTATGCAAGGTGAACGGTGAGATCGTAAGCGAGGCCCAAGTAACCTTCATGTTACAGGATGCTTGATTTAAACTTTCCCGGCAGGGCAATACATTTTTCCAGCTATGGGATCCGCATACATTCATCCAACGGCAATAGTTCATCCTAAAGCCAAGATAGGCCCGGATTGTTACATTGGGCCATATTGTGTAATTGGTGAAAACGTTGAATTGGGTCCTGGCTGTAAACTCCATTCGCATGTGGTAATTGACGGAGTTACCGCCATAGGTGAAGGGAATGAATTTTATCCTTTTGCCAGTATTGGGTTGAAAACCCAGGATCTTAAGTGGCGAGGCGGAATTACAAAGACTGTAATTGGCAACTATAACACATTCCGCGAGTACGTAACGGTGCATAGTGCCACCGGCGATGGAGAAGCCACTGTAATAGGATCTCACAATCACATTTTGGCGTACTGTCATATAGCTCATAATGTTGTATTAGGTAACCACGTAATAATGTCTAATGTGGCCACTTTGGGCGGACACGTAGTTGTAGAGGATCGAGCGGTAATCGGTGGGTTAGCGGCCGTCCACCAATTCTGTCGGATCGGAACCATGGCAATGATTGGAGGTTGCACTAAGGTAGTGAAGGATGTGCCCCCGTACATGATGGTAGATGGAAATCCTGGGGTTGTTCATACGGTAAACCGGGTGGGTATGGAACGAAACGGAGTGCCGCCAGAAGTGCAGCGCCACATTCGAACTGCTTTTAAGATTCTTTACAGGCAGGGGTTGTCAATTCCTAATGCCCTTGCCAAGATCGAACAGGAATTGCCGGCATTGCCAGAGATTTGCCACTTGATTGAGTTCATTCGATTGAGCCAACGGGGTATTTGCAAGGGTGCCGTGTCGGGAAACGACTCTGAGTAAAAAGCTTCGTTGGGAAACAAAAATGGCTTTGAATTATTCGTTATGCCTGGGCATTATCCGGCAACTAAAAGAAGAGAGAGTTTGGGAATGAAAAAACGGACACATCATTGTAACGAATTAAGGCTTGAACACGTGGGGTGCACTGTGACCTTATGCGGGTGGGTCCATTCGCGGCGTGACCTAGGTGGAGTAGTATTTATTGATATCCGAGACCGCGAAGGTCGAACCCAACTGGTGTTTGACCCGTCTCTCGTGGGTCAAGAATTGGTAGATCGTGCAGCTGCGTTACGACCTGAATCCGTGGTCGCAGTCACAGGCACGGTTAGAAAACGCCCCGAAGGCACTGAAAACCCGAAAATTGCTACGGGGCAAATCGAGGTCGTAGTAAATGAACTTGAAGTGTTAAATTCAGCGGAGGTTTTGCCGTTCCCAATAGACGATCCTGAGGTGGCAGCCCAGGTGTCGGAGGACATCCGTCTTAAATACCGTTATTTAGATTTGAGACGCCCCGAAATGTTTCGCAACCTCCGGATTAGATATCAAGCCGCCTTGGCAACCAGGCTGTACATGCATGAGAAAGGGTTTATTGAGATAGAAACACCTACCCTGTTTAAGTCTACTCCCGAAGGCGCCCGTGAGTTTATAGTACCATGTAGGTTGCAACCTGGGCTTTTTTATGCTCTTCCGCAATCGCCTCAACAGTTCAAACAAATCTTGATGGTTGCTGGGGTGGATAAATACTTCCAACTGGCGAGGTGTTATCGAGACGAGGATTTACGCGCAGATAGACAGCCAGAGTTTACGCAGATAGATATTGAGATGAGCTTTGTGGATCGCGAGGACATCTACTCGCTCATCGAGGGATTACTGGCACGGATTTGGAAAGAGATTCTTGGTATCGAAATCGCCGTCCCATTCCCGCGCATCGCTTTCAGGGATGCAATGAATCGATTTGGTACCGATAAACCTGATACGAGGTTTGGACTAGAACTAGTTGATCTTACTGATGAATTTCGAGGAAGTAATTTCCGTGTGTTCAGCAATGCTGTGGCGGCAGGTGGCGTTGTGAAGGCTATTAACGCGAAAGGACTAGCCTGTGTCACGCAAGGACAAATTGAGGCGATGACTGAGATGGCGCGGTCTGGTGGCTTAAAGGGCCTTGCATACATTAAGGTCGAAAACGGGGAATGGAAATCCCCTATCCTAAAGTTTCTATCCGAAACAGAAAAACAAGCCCTTCAGCAAAAACTGAACATAGAGGAAGGGGACCTAATCTTGTTTGCTGCGGATCAGTGGGAAACAGCATGTGAGGTGTTGGGTCGAATCAGACTCTATTCTGCTCAGTTGTTAACTCAGTTTGGCAAACTCCGGATTCCTGATAGGTACGATTTTTGTTGGATCGAAGATTTTCCTTTGCTGAGTTACGACAAAGAAAATCAGAGGTGGTATTCGACGCATCATCCATTTACTGCTCCTGTGCCCGAAGATGTGCCTTTACTAAAAACCGACCCACACAAAGTTCGGGGTCAACATTATGACATAGTCTTAAACGGGGTCGAGCTTGGTGGAGGAAGCATCCGTATTCACCAACCAGAATTACAAAAACTAATTTTCGAGGAGGTCCTTAAGATCCCTCCCGAGGAAACTAGGCTGAGATTCGGATACATGTTAGAAGCCTTTAAGTACGGCGCACCTCCGCACGGCGGAATCGCGCTTGGATTCGATCGGCTTTGTGCAATTCTTTGCAAAACACAATCAATAAGGGATGTGATTGCATTCCCTAAGACGGCGAAGGGAACCTGTCTAATGACTGACTCTCCGAGCACAGTGAGTCCGAAACAGCTCCGGGAGCTTCATATTGAAGTTAAAATTCCACCGAAACTATAAGCCAAGAAATGAATTTATCCGGGCCCCGTGTCAATTGAATGCGAGGATTTCATCCGGGATTATGTATCCCTTTAGCCTAACGCGAAGCATTTTCAGGACGGGTGTACCAAGCTAAGCAAGGCTGGCTTATCCAAGGGGAATGGAAGTCGAGATTTCTTGGGCGCTGGACTGTTTTTGCAGTACCGCTCAATCGGTATGGGAAGCAACTGATGTTGTCTGATCGTAAAGGATGGCATGGTGGAGCACCAACCCGTCCGGTTGATTTATTTTTTGATCCCAAAAGTGCTTATGTTTAGTTGTGGTTGTTTATTGTTGGGAGCAGCTACGCCGCGCAAGGAAAAGGGGAATTTTTACTTGGTATAATTTTGCAGGCGTGCTATCGTATTGACTACCTTGTTTCGCCAGCCGCCAGCGTTAAAGATGGATTCATTGGTGGGGGTTTTTGAACATAGCCACCAATGCCGCGTCAAATATATGAAATCGCTTTGCCCGGGTCTAACTTGGTCAGATTTAGAAAGTTAGCGAAGAAACGATGAAGAAGTCATTTTTAAAATGGGTATGGTTGCCCCTTATAATAGGAGCAGCGGGCACATACTGGTATGTTAAGCGATCTGAGGGACAACTGCCTCAGTATCAGACTGCAAAGGTTACACGCGGCCCGTTGGAACAGGTAGTGACTGCGACAGGTTCTTTAACTCCATTAACAAATGTGGAAGTTGGGAGCCAAATCTCGGGCATTATCAAGGAAATACTAGTGGATTTTAACTCGCCTGTTAAGGCTGGCCAGGTAGTTGCGAGGATAGATTCCGCCTTTTACGAAGCGGACTTGAAATCTGCTGAAGCTGGTCTAGCCAGTGCTCAGGCTGCGTTGGAATTAGCTAGGCTAAACGCTGAGCGGGCAGAAACATTGTACCGAGACAAGTTGATTTCGAAGGCTGAATACGACACGGCCGTTGCTCAGCTGCGTCAGGCAGAGGCGACTGTAAGAGTACGCGAGGCGGAAGTGCTCCGTGCCAGAGTAAATGTTGAGAGGTGCACCATTTACTCGCCGGTGGATGGCGTAGTGATTTCGCGGAAAGTAGATGTTGGCCAGACAGTAGCTGCAAGCTTGAGTGCGCCAACTTTGTTTGTGATTGCAAATGACTTAAGGTATATGCAAATAGACGCTTTGGTTTCCGAGGCTGACATTGGGAATGTATCCGTCGGACAGCCTGTGAAGTTTACTGTGGACGCATATCCGAACCGGACGTTTGAAGGTGCAGTCACGCAGGTCAGATACGGCCCAATTACTAATCAAGGGGTGGTGAATTACGCTTGTATTATTTTGGTCACAAACCACGACTTGAAACTACTGCCGGGCATGACGGCCAACGTGCGAATCATTACAGCTCAACGAGAATCCGCTTTATTAATTCCTAATGCAGCCTTGCGCTTTAGACCCCCGGAAACAGTCACAAATTCGGATGCTCAGGCTGCAGCGCGAATGACAGCCGCTGCATTACCAGTTGACCGTGAACGGATTGGTGGACGAGGTCGAGGCTTTGGGGCTGGTAGAAGAATGGGGCACGATTCTAATCAGAAAGATGAACAACCAGAGGTACGCACGGTTTATGTGCTTGTTACAAATGCTCCGGGGAAACCGGCATTAAAGCCAGTGGAAATTAAGATTGGTATCACCGATGGGGTAAATACCGAGGTTGTTGAAGGTCTTGCTGAGGGTGAGGAGGTGGTAGTGGGTATAATTCCACCCGGTGAAAGACAATCATTGCAACCCAATAACCCATTTGTTCCGTTTAGGCGGCCGCGATAAACCATACGCGAAAAACTTTTAAGGTGATGTGATTCATGCGCGACCAGATTCCCGTTATTAAACTCGTCGACGTCCATAAAATTTATCGGACTGGTGAAGTGGAAGTCCATGCGGTACGGGGTGTTTCACTTGAAGTATACCAGGGTGAGTTTGTGGCGATAATGGGTGCGAGTGGATCAGGTAAATCAACCCTCATGAACATAATCGGCTGCTTAGACAGGCCCACTTCGGGACAATATTTTTTAGATGGGGTGGATGTTTCAACATTAGGTCCAGATGAACGGGCCGAAATCCGTAATCGGAAAGTTGGTTTTGTTTTCCAAAACTTCAACTTACTCCCCAGAACCACCGCCCTCGAAAATGTCGAACTGCCAATGTTTTATGCCAAGAATCATTTCAGTAGGGCAGAAATGCGTCAGCGCGCAATTAACATGCTTCAGTTGGTTGGGTTAGGAGAGAAAATTAATGCGGTACCAAGCCAGCTCTCTGGGGGACAACAACAACGCGTAGCGATAGCCAGGGCATTGGTAATGAACCCTTCACTAGTGCTGGCAGATGAACCTACGGGGAACCTTGATAGCCTTTCCAGCGTGGAATTGATGGGAGTTTTCCAGGACTTAAATGAAAAGGGGATCACAATTGTAATGGTTACGCACGAACCCGATATAGCGAAATATGCACGCCGGATGGTGGTGTTACGGGACGGGCGGATTTTAAAGGATGTCCCTGTTACGGAACGATTAATTGCTCGTGAGGAACTAAAAAAGTTGCGCTCTGAACACCCAGCTATTCAGGTTGAGTAAAGGCGGTATGAGACTCATAACGATAATACGGATAGCATTGCGCGCACTCCGCAGAAACAAGATGCGGACGTTGTTGACCATGCTGGGTATTATAATCGGAGTAGGGGCCGTGATTGCTATGGTTGCGATTGGTAACGGAGCAAAGGCCCAGATCGAGTCTGAAATAGCTAACATGGGACAAAACGTAATAATGGTATTTAGTGGTAGCTTGACAAGGGGCGGGGTTCGCGGCGGTTGGGGATCAGCGCCTACGCTGACGCTTGAGGATGCTCAAGCAATTTTAAGGGAGGTGCCTGGGGTAGTCGCTGTTAGCCCAGAGGTACGAAGTAGTTTCAGAATTGCGGTAGGGAATCAGGATTGGTACACCCAAGTTTTGGGGGTATCAGCAGAATACCTACAAATTCGTAACTGGCCGTGTGAAGCCGGCACCGGTTTTTCTGAGACGGACGTTCGTAGCGCCAATAAAGTAGCTATACTCGGACGGACAGTTGCAACCCAACTATTTGGAGACGAAGACCCAATCGGTAAGGTCGTTCGTATTAGAAACATCCCGTTCACAGTCGTTGGCGTGTTAAAGTCTCGTGGGTTTTCAATGGTGGGATTCGACCAAGATGATTTGGTACTGGTTCCGTACACAACCGCAATGCGACGATTACTGAATGTGACAAGTCTTCGGACAATCGTAGTCCAGGCTCAAAGTGCACAGCTGTTGCCGTTTATTCAGGATCAAATCACGCTTTTACTGCGTCAACTACACAAGATTGGGCCTGATAAGGAAGACGATTTTACGGTGCGAACCCAGCAAGATATCGCCGAGTTTGCAACTGCGCAGTCTAGGACGATGACAATTCTTTTGGGAGCAATTGCTGGTGTGTCATTGATCGTGGGTGGTATAGGGATTATGAACATCATGTTAGTTAGCGTGACTGAACGTACCAGGGAAATCGGAATTCGAATGGCTGTAGGTGCGCGTCCAAAAGATATCATGCTGCAGTTTCTTATCGAAGCGGTAACCCTAAGTGTGTTGGGGGGGTTTTTGGGAATTGGACTGGGAGTGGCGGTAGCACATGCAATTGCATCTAAAACTGGTTGGCCCATTTTGACTCCAATGTATGCAGTGGTAGGCGCATTTGTCTTTAGCGCAGTAATTGGGATTTTCTTTGGCTTTTATCCGGCGCGGAAAGCCTCTCGTTTAGACCCGATTGAAGCATTGCGGTATGAATAAGAGAACCCGAGAACTGAATTTTTGACGATTACTGGGCGCAAAATGGCAGAGCTTGTAAAAATAGATTCCGCTGAATCTTTTGCCCGTGCGGTTGAGAAAGCTGCTGAAATTATACTCTCGGGTGGATTAGTGGCTGTACCTACGGAAACAGTGTATGGACTTGCAGCATGCGCCACGAACCCGGTTGCCGTAAGCCGAATTTTTTCTGTCAAAGGCCGTCCTTCTAATAACCCAATAATCATCCATGTCTGCAGCGTTGAAATGGCAAAAGAATACGTTGCAGAGTGGCCCTCTACGGCACAGCTTCTTAGCAGTTTTTTTTGGCCTGGACCTCTGACTCTGGTGTTAAAGAAAAACTCTCGGGTACCAGACATAGTCACGGCTGGTGGGTTAACAGTGGCGGTTCGCATGCCTAATCAGGCTTTTACTTTGGCTTTAATTAGTAAATGCGGGATACCCTTAGCTGCACCTAGTGCAAATTTGTCAGGTTATCTTTCGCCAACGACTGCAGGTCATGTGATCGAACAACTCGGAGATAAGATTGATTTAGTTGTTGATGCAGGCCCTACGCAAGTTGGGATCGAGTCTACTGTGCTTGATCTGACTGTGGATCCTCCCCAAATTTTGAGGCCGGGGATACTACATGCTGCGATTTTGGAGGGGGTGATTGGTAAAATCGCACGTGGCCCCACAGGTAACATCGATATTCCATTGCGTAGCCCAGGTTTATTGCCGCGGCATTATTCCCCCCGAACACCCCTGCATGTGGTGGAGTTTTGCCCCGCGGATTCCAACAACATTTTGTATCGTTATTCTGAAGAGGCGCGTAAATTCGGGTTTACTTTGTCAGAATGCTACGTAATAGCACACAAAAACTTACCACCTAGGAATGCTGTTAAAGGGCTTTCTGTGATGCCAGCCGATCCGGTTAGTTACGCGCACCTCCTATATTCGGAGCTTTATAAGGCCGATGCTTCTTGTGCACGGCTAATTTTGGTTGAAGCTCCACCGCGGGAGGTTGCTTGGGAAGGAATCATAGACAGGTTGATCCGCGCCCAGCATACTATCTCGAAAGCCCATATAGCGGGCAATATAGGACCTAAGATACACTCGGCAGAAAACTAATTTGGCTTTAAGCTTAACTTTATCCAGAAAATAGCCTATGCGATTACTAGAACGCAGCTTGCAAAGGCAACGCACAAAAGGAGAGCGACCAGAAGGCAGGATTGCGCAGTTTAAATGGCGCGTCATTGCATTTAAAGGTGCCACAATGGTGTTGCAGCTTAGTCTCGTTTTAAGCACATCGGCGGGGGAAGCTGTTCAAGGGTTATCAAGTTACCCTGGCACCACCAATACGATTATGTCGTTAACCTTGGAACAAGTTATAAAAATGGCTGTACAGAAAAACCTGGAAATCCAGATTGAACGATATAACCCAATGATCGCTCTTGCTAATCTGAAAGGGTTGTACGGGGCATACGATCCTGCTTTAGGGGTGTCTGGTCAACATAGCTACCAAAAAGCTGGATCTACACTTTTACAAGGTACAATCGAAATACCGGGTCAACGCTCAGAATCAGACAATATTTCCGGCTCAATTTCCGGCCAGCTACCTATTGGCACGCGTTACACCCTTAGTCTAACAGCCACTGATACTGAAGGTACTCGGTACGCGTTCGATACAAATACCTGGCGCTCGCTATCGATCCCTTACTCGGTGGGTCGCGGTTCTCTGACGTTGGACGTTACGCAACCATTACTAAAAAACTTGTGGATTGATAGCCCCCGTTTGAACATCCGCGTCGCAAAAAATCGGCTTCAGTATTCACAACTAACGTTTAAGCAACGCGTAATGAATATTGTTACCACTGTGGAACAAACTTACTACGATTTGATTGCCCAACGGGAGTACGTTCGCGTGCAAGAAAAGGCAGTTGAACTTGCGAAGCAGCTAGTGACCGAAAACCGGAAGCGGGCGGAGATAGGTGCGATGACACCTTTGGACGTAAAACAGGCAGAGGCACAATTGGCTGCTGCAGAAGCAGATCTAATTTCCGCTCGAAATAATCTTGCTATTCAAGAACACGCCTTGAAAAAGCTTATAGCTGATAAATATTCCGAACTTGCGGATGTGCAGATTGAACCATCAGAAACCTTACAAGCACCTGTCCAAGTATTCGACCGGCAACTTAGCTGGGCCCGAGCATTGACGGAACGGCCAGAAATCCTGCAGGCAAAGTTGGATCTGGAACGTTTGGGGGTGCAGTTAAAATATGATAGAAATCAACTTTTCCCTGAACTTGATGTCCGGGTGGGGGGTGGATATGCAGGATCAACGCCAGAGTTTAGTGGTATCTTCGGAGACATCAGGGATAGAGAACAACCCTTCTATTACGTAGGGGCACAGATAACCTTACCCATCGGTAATGTAGCAGCGCGCAATAACTACAAGGCTACTAAACTAGCGCTCGAACAAGCTATGCTAACCCTTAAAAGGCTTGAAAGAGATATAATGGCCCAAGTCGATGACGCTATACGCCAAGCTGAATCCAGTTACCTGCGGGTTGCAGCTACACGAAAGGCTCGTGAATATGCCGAAATTGCGTTAGAAGCTGAAATGCGAAAACTGGAAGCCGGTAAAAGTACTACCTACACGGTGACACAAATGCAACGTGATCTCACCGCGGCAATGAGCAGTGAAGTGCAAGCTTTAGCAAATTACAACAAAGCGTTGTCACAACTAAGCTTTGTAGAAGGTACCACGTTGGAGCGCCTTGGAATTAATATTCAGATTGAATAACTTCCCAGCTAAATGAGTCATTTCTAGCGGATCTAATATCGTGCGAAAACTGGCCACCATTAAGGTGGTTTAGAGCCGCTGCTTTTATGAAGTGTGGGTAGCCTAGGTGCAAACAGCCAGAGGGTGAAGACCGACGGAAAGTTTTTCCGTCTGGGGGGCGCAAAGTTTTACTTGCGGGGTGTTGCCTATGGGCCTTTTCCACCAAATCCAAAAGGAGAGCCTTTCAAATCACTTGAAGACAGTAGGCGGGATTTTAGCTTAATCCAAGCGCTGCATGCCAATGTTATTAGGGTGTATGAAGTCCCACCTCGTTGGTTCTTAGATCTAGCTCAAGAGTATGATTTAAGGGTGTTTGTAGATGTACCGTGGAACCGTCAACGTTGTTTTCTAGATTCCGCGAAAGATAGGGCAGAGATTATTAACCAGGTCAAAACGGCCACCCTACAGTGCGCGGGACACCCAGCTTTTTTCGCACTTAGTGTCGGTAATGAAATCCCGCCAGATATAGTTCGATGGTACGGCGCCAGGAAGGTTGAAAGATTTATTCGGGACTTAATTTGGGCCGCAAAAGATGTGGATCCGGAATGCCTGTGTACATATGCCAATTACCCCTCTACAGAATTCTTGGAACCGCCCGACCAAGATTTCATTTGCTTTAATGTGTATTTACACACTCGTCATGCCTTCGAAGCATACGTCTATAAACTACATCACATGGCTGATGGATGTCCTCTCGTTTTGGGAGAGATAGGTATGGATTCGCTTCGGGAAGGCGAAATAGCACAGGCGAAGTTTCTCGAGTGGCAAATTGAAACGGCTTTTGAATGCGGCACAGCAGGTTTGGTGGTGTTTAATTTTACGGACGAATGGTATGTAGGAGGAGAATTGATAGATGATTGGGCGTTTGGGCTAACCACAACAGAGCGGAGACCTAAACTTGCATTCGAAGTAGTTAAGGAAAAATTTTTAAACTTGCCCGTCTTTAATGTGCAACCGTTTCCGCGGGTCTCAGTGGTTGTCCCTGCTTGGAATGCAGCACCAACGCTCGAAGCATGCCTTCAATCGCTAAACCGCCTGGAATACCCGGACTACGAAATAATTGTTGTGGACGATGGATCTACAGATGAAACCCCTAATGTGGTAAATCAATTCGCTCGAGTCCGGTACATCCGTCACGATAGAAACCTTGGTTTAGGAACGGCGAGAAATACAGGAATTGCTGCTGCGACTGGTGAGGTAGTTGCTTTCACTGATGCAGATTGCGTGGTCGATGAACACTGGTTGACATATCTAGTTAAGGAACTTGTTTCTGGCGACTACGTTTGTGTTGGAGGTCCAAATTTGCCCCCACTTGTCGACAATTTCGTAGCCACCGCGGTCAGTTTTGCGCCAGGGAACCCAAGGCATGTCATGCTCAGCCACACGGTTGCTGAGCACGTACCAGGATGCAACATGGCGTTTTACAAGTGGGTGTTTGAGCGAGTAGGTGGGTTTGATCCGGTCTTTGCGCGGGCAGGTGATGACGTGGATATTTGTTGGCGTGTTCAAGACGCAGGATACAAAATTGGTTTTGCTCCAGCAGCAGTGGTTTGGCACCACCGGCGGTCAACTTTAACAGGTTACCTTCGTCAGCAACTCGGTTACGGTGAAGCAGAGGCGTTGTTAGTTAAGAAACATCCAAGACGATTTAGCTTCCTGGGTACACCCCAATGGCAAGGGCGAATTTATAAGCAATCCCTGCTCATATGGCCGTTTCAAAAGATTTTAGTTTACCACGGCCGGTTTGCCAGTGCGCCTTTTCAACCTAAATCCTTCAAGGGACCAGGATGGGAACTCACCAACCTTCTTTGTACAGTTGAGTATCTTGTTTTGCTAGTGGTGCCGATGACTATAGTGGGTTTATGGTTTCGTGGCGTTTTAGTTTTAGCGGCAGTGACGGCTATTTTGCCATTGATATCGGCCGTTTATTACGCGCTAATAGCCCGCGTGCCTGAGGGAAAAAATTATTGGTGGGTACGATCGTTGATTGCATTGATGCATCTATTGGGTCCATTTGTCCGAAGTGTCGCGAGGCACAAATCGAAGCTCCAATTATGCCGTAATTGTAACCTACGTGATTCTTGGAAAGCAATATCCCTTAGGAAAACGAGGTTGCCTAGCACACTAGCTTATTGGGTGGAAGGTCTAGACGTTGATCGGATGAGCTTCCTTCAGCAAGTGTTGTTCGAGTTGGAAAAGCTGGGCTGTCCCTATAGATTGGATTCGGGATGGGAAGACTTCGATTTAGAGCTGTTAGCGAATACTTGGGTTGGCGTTCGGCTTCAGACAGCCTGTGAACTGTATCCAAAAAAAAGACGCCTGATCCGGTGTCGCCTGTGGACCATATGGACGCCGACCACAAAACTATGTTTTGTGGGACTTTTTGCGTTGGGTTTAGCCTTATTAGGGTTGCAGGCCAGTTCAGCGGGATGGCTTGCCATATTGATGGGTGGAGCGCTTTGTTTGTGGGTTTGGAGGCTTTCAAGGAAAGCAAAGAGTGAGGTAATTGTTTTGCTCGATGAATTGGCAGAAGGGCTTGGGTTGGTGAAATTGACCACGAGAAATGCACCACATGACAGTAAAGCCACGCGCAGGTGGCATCGAATCCTAGAGTTGTGGAAAGGCCGAGCGAGTAATTAACGCAGAACAGGTCTTCTGGAGGGCCACGGTAGAACCCCCCTTTTGTTATGCATATGCCCAAAAGGTTTTGGCTTGGATTACGCGAGGTTCCAAGGTTTTATATTTTGCGTGATTGAATACGAAGCGGTCATAGGACTGGAAACGCACGTTCAGCTTAAGACAAAATCCAAACTTTGGTGCGGTTGCCCAAATAAATATGGGGCTCCGCCGAACACGAATGTGTGCCCAGTATGTTTGGGCTTGCCGGGGACTCTCCCGGTTTTGAATGAGGAAGCATGGCACCTGACAATATTGGCTGGAATGCTTTTGAATTGTGAGATCCCAAAGCGGGCAAGGTTTGATCGTAAGAACTATTTCTACCCTGACATGCCAAAGAATTATCAGATCTCGCAATACGATCAACCCTGTGCAGTGAATGGATACCTAGAGTTTGAGTTCCAAGGTCAAGTGGTTAAGGTGCGAATTACCCGGGTACATTTGGAAGAGGATGTGGGGAAAAGTTTTCATTTTGGCACTTGCAGTGGGGTGGATTTCAATCGGGCGGGGATTCCGTTATTGGAGATTGTAAGCGAACCAGACATCACCAGCCCAGATATGGCGTTTGCCTATCTGAATGCGTTGAAAGAGGTGCTTGTGCAAGGTGGGATTAGCGATTGTGATATGGAGAAGGGCATGGTTCGTTGCGATGTAAATGTGAGTGTACGACCACGGGGCAGTTCTTCGTTGGGAGCCAAAATTGAAATAAAAAACATGAACAGTTTTTCGGGGGTCAGGCGCGCCTTAGAATACGAGATTAACCGGCAAATAGAAGTTCTCCGCAATGGAGGTGTGCTTGTACAATCCACAAGGCGTTGGGATGAGACTGCGGGCGTTACTGAGGAAATGCGGACAAAAGAGCATGCTCATGATTATCGATATTTCCCGGACCCTGATTTAATGCCCGTGATGGTTAGCGAGGATCTCTTGGCGGCTCTCCGTAAGCGAATGATAGAACTTCCGTTACAACGGAAGTTCAGGTTGATGAGACAATATGGGTTGCCGCCCCAAGATGCAGAGGTTTTTAAAGCACACCCAGATTTTTGCCTGTATTTTGAGTCACTTGCGCCAAGAGCTCGTAACCCTAAGACGCTGGCTAATTGGATAATCAACACGTTGCGTGGGAAGTTGGCTGAGTTGAATGAACGTGAAAAACAGGAGCAGATTGCCGCGGGTGTACCACCTGAAGAAGTTGTCCTTTCTGGCATCAAAGACTTAAAGTTTACCCCCAATGAATTGTTGGAGCTGATTGAACTAGTAGAGGCAGGAGAAATTAGTTCAAGTGCAGCTCAAGAGGTGTTCGCGGAAATGTTTGAGACAGGCCGGGCTCCCAGTCTTATAGTAGAATCCCGTGGATTGAAACAGATTACGGACGAGAAAACTATAGAAGAGATTTGTGCACGTGTAATTGCTGAGAATCCAGGGCCCGTCGCAGATTTTAAGGGCGGGAAAACGGCGGCTTTAAACTTTCTCAAGGGCCAGGTCATGAAACTGACCCGGGGACGTGCAAACCCAAAGTTGGTTGGGGAAATCTTGGAACGAAAGCTCCGACAGTAGGCGGTGTTTTAACTTTATCACACCTTTTAGCCCATCTAATTTTTTAAAACGATGTTTCGCGAAATTCGGTCGGTTCATTTTATAGGAATTTGCGGGACAGCGATGGCATCCGTGGCTGTCGCCTTGAAGGAAAAGGGTTATCAGGTTAGAGGTTCCGATCAGAATGTGTATCCGCCCATGTCGACATATCTAATGCGGCATGGGATTCCGGTTGTCGAGGGGTACGCTGAGCGGAATTTACAGCCGCACCCTGATCTTGTAGTGATTGGGAACGCAGTTTCCCGCGGAAACCCGGAGGTTGAGTATGTTTTGGAGAAAAAACTTTTCTACTGTTCTTTGCCGGAATTGTTGAAGGAGTTCTTTTTGCGGGGTAAGAGATGCATTGTAATTACCGGCACTCATGGAAAGACTACTGTTACTTCACTGATGGCGTGGGTGTTCGAGCACGCTGGGTTGAACCCAAGCTTTCTAATAGGTGGGATTCCGCTCAATTTCGAATGCGGGGCGCGGTTCACAGAGAGCGAGTGGGTGATTTTGGAAGGTGATGAATATGATACGGCCTTCTTCGATAAGCGTAGTAAGTTTGTCCATTATTGCCCGGAAATCGCAGTAATAAATAACATAGAGTTCGATCACGCAGATATTTTTGAGAACCTGGAGGCCGTAAAAAAGGCATTTATCCAGCTGATCCGTATTATACCTCGTAACGGCGCGTTGTTTGTCAATGGAGACGATCCAAACATAGCTTCGATTCTTCACGCCGCACATTGTCCGGTGAAGCGGTTTGGGTTTGGCGAGGATAATGCCTTGCGCGCATTCAATACAGCCTACGCTCCCACGGTGTCAGAGTTTGAGATTCCAAGCTTCAAGTTCAAAATTGGGTTGCTAGGTGAGTTCAATATCAGGAATGCGCTTGCTGTAATCGCTGTGGCGAAATATTGCGGTTTGAAGAACCACCAGATCCAAGAAGCATTTGATACCTTTAAAGGGATTAGACGCAGGTTAGAGGTGCGAGGTATTGCTGGTGGAGTGATAGTGCTCGATGATTTTGGTCACCACCCTACAGCAATCCATCAAACGCTTCAAGCCCTGCGCCAGAGATATCCGAGGGAAAAGATATGGGCAATTTTTGAACCGCGATCCAATACCACCCGCCGCAATGTGTTTCAGCAAGCTCTTGTGGACGCATTTGGACCTGCCAATGGTGTAATCATAGCGGCTGTGGCCCGGGCGGAATTACTGTCTGACTCAGAGAGACTTAACCCGGAAAAACTTGCTAGTGATCTGCAGTCGCGTGGCAAAGAGGCGGTTTATATACCTAAAACGGATGAAATAATAAACTTTGTGTATCGGAAGGTTCAGCCAGGCGAGGTAGTAATCATTTTCAGCAACGGCGGGTTTGAAAACATCCATACGCGGCTTTTGGAACGCTTAGCCCATAGGTAGGCAGAAAGGGATTGCTTTGTTAGCTATTCACCTGTCCCTCCTTGGGGTTAGATTTTAGTCACCCAAGCAGGTTCCAATTGCGCGAGCGGCACGGATCCATGGGTGGTCTAAAGGCACTTCTTTTCGTCGATTTGCCACCAGCTCGAGGGGTACCGGTTTAATTTCCCCCTGGCTTACTCCCACCATAACCCCAAAGCGTCCTTCTGAGACTAAGCGTATAGCAGCAGTGCCAAGGGTGGTAGCGAGTAACCTGTCCGCAGCAGATGGCGCTCCTCCACGCTGTACGTAGCCCAAGATTGTAACACGAGATTCGAGCCCAGTCAGCTGTTCCAAGGCCAATGCAAGTAACAATGGATGTTCAGCCGGGCTGGCTTTGTCCAAGATCCGTTTAAGTGTTGAAAAGATTTTGTGGTTTGCCCGAGACTTTTCCATATGCTGCTTAAGGTCGGACACAGGGGTTGCACCTTCCGCAACAGCTACAATGCTAAAAGGGGAACCCCGGGCTTTTCTAGCTTCGATTGCGGCCGCTACCTTCTGCACATCGAATGGTATTTCAGGTATTAGAATGACATCAGCTCCCCCTGCTAGCCCGGCACCAAGCGTCAGCCACCCAGTGTTATGTCCCATCAGTTCTACGATGACAATTCGGTGATGACTGTGGGCAGTGCTGTGCAAACGGTCGATCGCTTCCGTGGCGATTGTTAATGCAGTGTCGAACCCAATAGCGGTGTCCGTGTAAGGAATGTCATTGTCAATAGTTTTGGGAATCGTAATGATGTTTAAACCAGCTTTGGCTAGTTTAAGAGCGCTTTTTTGTGTGCCGCCACCGCCTATGCAAATGAGAGCCTTCAACCCAAGCCGCTTGTAATTTGATACTATCACATCGGTCATGTCTTTGAGTTCCCCTTCAACCTCGATTTTGGTAGGTTTTTCGCGGCTGGTCCCAAGGATGGTACCCCCAATAGTGAGAATTCCGCTAAGCGCACGCGCATCCAGGGCAACATAATTACTTAAAGCGATTCCTCGAAATCCGTCCTTGAACCCGATTACTTCATACCCGTAATCACTAATGGCGCTTTTGCCAACGGCTCGAATCGCAGCATTCAATCCGGGACAATCGCCCCCCGCAGTCAGGAGACCTATGCGGGTCTTTTTACGCATCTTACCTTTGGTGTGGACCACATCAATATACTGAAACGCCGACTGCTGTATGGCAAGCGTTTCCTCTGCAAGGAGTTTTGGCCCAGTTTCTAACCTTATGCATCTCGTTCACACAGCCACCAGAAATACAAAACTGGGTTGACCAGTCGCCGCAAAAGTTTAGGAGATAAATCTCAGGAATTGAGTAAGGTTTGAGCCTGCCTCAACAAGATATTGGGAATTTTCAAAAGGACCGAAGTTTAATTTGCGTTGCGTGGGGACATTTGAAAGGTGCCGACATGGAATTGAACTCATTGGAATGGTGAGCAAACGTATCCGGGCCATTGTAGAAGGGTTGCCCCAAATCCTAAATTTTGCACGAGACGGGCACGGTAAATTAGGTGGGATTTTGTTCCATCAAGACAGGTAGATACCCCACTCCGCCGCTTGGGAACTTACCGGAGGTACTTAACTTCACGCAGATCGCCGTGGTTGAATGTCTTTTTAGTATGTTTCTGGTTCTAGTGGCGCCTTTGCGTTTAAGCCTAGCTTTTTCGGAGGTACTCAGAAAACGCAAATTATTATTCACCCACATGCACAATTGCGCGGTAAAACTGCATGGATGAAGTCGGTTCAGGAACAACAAGCCTGATCGGTCCGGTACCTAGTACGTTGGTACTAATGTTTACCCATGTTTGGAGATCGTCTGAGCGTTGGATGATATATCTTTGCCCGGCTTGACCTGCAACTTCTAGATAGAAAATTTTTTCTCCAGACCAGCCTAGGTAGAGCCGAGCCGGTGTAGATTGATTTGTTGGCAGTTCAAAGGGCAAGTCGAGGTTATCGATAAATGCGGCATCTAAACCTCCGCTATGAGCTGCATCCTTGGAGTATCGCCATTCGAGGGTATGAACCCCTGCGGTTAAATTGTACACAAACCGAGTCCAATCTACCTCTCCAGAAGCGGTCATTACCGGTACGCCATCTACTAAGAAGGTGAGCTTATCGAACCCAGGTTCGGAGCTAACTTTGTACCAGAACGAAATTAACCCTTCTCGGAATTTTGCGGTGAGGATTAATGAACTATGTTGGTTGTGGGAGATGGGTCCGGAGCGAGCTGCCCAAGCTCCGGATTTTACAACGTTTGTTTGGGTGAACCACGGGGCGGCGCCCACGTTAGTGCCATTGGTTATCCAGCCTAGTGGGGCGAATCCACCTTCGAATCCATCAATGTAATAGGTGGGTTGGAACACCGGAACTACTATGGTATCTTCGACTACTGTTAACGGCAGTGGATCGGAGAGATAGATTACCCCACCGATCTTCCAATGATCGAAATGGAATTCGGTGTTAGGTACTGATTTAAGTGTTATCGTCTTCCCAATTGGAAGGCACAATGGAAACCGCAGACTCGTAGTACCTAGCTTGGCTGTGGCGCAACCGCCAAGCGAGTTACTTGCGTATATGTTTACCACAGGCATTGGAGTAAATCGATGTATAAGGATAGCACGGCCAAACAGGCCAGCATAACCGTCCAATGCTATGTGGTACACCTGGTTAGATTTCACGCCTAAACAGATCCTGCTGTGCCTAGAGGTGCTGGAGTCAGTTTCATCGTCATTAGACGCTAATTCGGAGAGGTTTGTAATCGAATCGCCTTGATATACGGCAAGGACAGTGTCGAAGTCCGACCCTTCTGTGCTTATGTCAAAGAGACCATCTGCTGGGGCGCGAAACGCAAACCATACGGATTTACCACCACTAATTCCAGCGTGGTTAGGTTCGTTAAGTTCTTTGGTAGCATTGGCTGTGCGAACAATGTTAGTCTCGGTTTGATTGGTGAGCCATAACGCGGTTGCGAAGAAGTCGTTTGGTGGATCGATATATTTGTAAGTGATTTCAATGGGGACTTTGGCTGATTGATTGCCTGCGAAATCTTCTGCCCAGACGATGATTTTGTTAAGACCGGGTTGTAGACCTACAGTGAGGTTCCAGTTAGTTGTAGTTGGTCCGGTCCACTCATAAGAAGGTGGTATAATCTGATTTGTTACGCCTGGGCCTGCGGTTGGTGTTGACACCACGTAGATACGTTTTACGCCACTTGGATTGGCTCCGGAATCCGTGGCGGTACCTGCAACGTTAATGTATTTTTTGTCTACAACCGACCCACTTATTGGCGATGTAATCGATACAATCGGCGCGTTTGTATCAGGGATACCTTGGTAAACGAATTTAAGCTGCACCGAGCCTAAAGAATTTGGGTCGTATCCTGCGAGGACTACTTGGTAAACTGTACCGGTGCGTGCATTTAATACCAAATACGGGCCCTTCCGTACAGCGGATCCAACAGCAGAAGCCACCGGTGCAAGGTTGGTTAAATAGCTGTTTGTATAAACCGCTAGCACCGTTCGCTTTTCACTTCCTCCAGCATCGATGAGATACTGGCCGGATAGCGGAGGTATAAAGTTCCACCACAGAGAACCTTGAACGGACTTGATGTCGGCATGACATGGTTCGCCTTTTTCCAACGTGGCTAGTTTGTTATTTGAAAGGAAGAAACCGTCGCCCATGACCTTTATGGCATTTGTAAAGTTATCATTTGTAGGTCTTGGGATAACGAGATATTCCACAGTAGTGGTAGCCGCAATCTTGTTAGGGGCTTCTGCTATTACCTTCACTATGAGGTTTGTTGGTGTCATGGGGATCCGAATGCTTGCAGTGTAAATGTTATCGCTTGCCCAGACATCTGGTTCCTGGCCGTCGTTTCTAAACTCGATCGGTGCCCCGAGAAAATCGCCTGTTACTTTTGCGTTTGTAACGGGGGTGCCATCTGTTACGTGTACGTAAATTTGCTCGTCAGAGCCGGCAATTAGCGCTGCCCCAGTTTCTGGTGTGACGCGCACTTCGAGGACGTCATCGGGGATCATGCTAGTTACATCAGGGGGCAGGTCAAACGATTCGCGCACACCCCTTGTGGTGTAGGGTGGTGGGCACGAGGCCCTGTAACCAAGACCACGCTTTGCAAATGCTTGCCATAGGAGTGCGTAGTTTGCTCCGCCTGTCAAAACTTGATCTGCTAAAAGGATTGCGTCTCTAGCTTCAGTGTATGTCGGTTCGGGGGGAGTAAGGGTCATTCCGAGGAATACAAGTTGCATAGCCATCTGATTCCCCTGATACCAACCGTAAGTCTTGACTAAAGCTGCCCATACTTCATGGAGGACTACACCCCAGAATTCACCCTGGTTGTGTTCTTCTTCGGGATCACCTCCGGCAAATAACGGGTTTATTGGTACGTCGAGATGCGGATTTGCTTGTGTGGGGTCAATATCCCGGAAAGTCAACGGGTTCTTTTTGAGATCAGCTGAGTATGGGTATCGCCTAATACCGAAATAGTAATTTGGGAAATTCAGGCCAAAAAGCATGTACGAAGAATATCCCCCATATGCATAACATCCATCGGGATTATCTGTAGGTTGGCTAAGGATGCGAATTGGGAAAAAGTCCGACCAACCTTCTCCCATCCCCCTAGGTTGAGAGTAGGTTAATGCCAACCCCCCTCCAACTACCCGTAGACTCACGCCATGAGTCAGTTCATGGAACACTACTTCTTGGTCAAGCGCAGAGTCGCGGTCGGGTTTGGGCCCGGTAAAAATACCCATTATGCATATTCCGCTTTCTCCGTCTTCCGCTGGGATAAAATAAGCGTTGTTTGTTTCATCTTGCGCAACGCAAATTAGGGGATCACCTTCAAATCCCCCTCTGCGAAAATTCCTTTTCTGGTAGTTGCCCAGAGATTCTGTGAACCCTAACTCGTACAAAACGTCGTGGTACCAGTTAGCATCGTAAAACAATTGAACCACTGAAGCGTGGACGTAATTTGAGGGTTCCTGGGAGAGATCTAGTGGAAAATTAAACACGCGATTTGTTCCTATCACCGTACCAATACCAGGCGCCCTAGCGATTGCATTGTTACCTGAGGTCGTAGGGAATTGGCCATCATCGTCCACCCACCCCATCGGTGAGCCAGTAGGCGAAAAGTTGGTAACTGTGACTAGCGACCGAGAGACTGCTTGTGGTTGGTCTAAAATGGGTTCTGACCATCCCGGTGAAAATGGGGTAGGACTATCGTTAGTGAACACGTTAAAAGTGACAGGTTTTTGCCATCGAGTTAGGCATCGCCGCAACATTACTTCGCCTGTTTCTGCGTCAACTAAGATTAGGTATTTCCCAGGGGTGTTCGTGGGCCAGAGCGTTACCTCCCAACATAAACGTAGGATTTTAGGTGTTAAAGGGAACCACCGTAATCGCACACAAGCCTCTTGAGTGAGCTTGAGACTCTTGTATATGTGCTTTTGCTCGGCATTATCACTGTGATATAAAATTGTTAATTCATCCGGTGCGATTGTCACACCAACGTTCAGCGCAGCTAATTGGAGCGCCTGCGCAGGATCAATTGTTGGGACCGGTTCACGGCTTTTGCGAGTTGGCATGCCACGATTTGCAGCGTTTTCGGGATCGCCGATGAACAAGCTTGATAGGGATACTAATTCATCGTTGGACGAGAGAGCCCCTGCCAGCACCCCTTGGAACACAGGAATCCCATCCACAGTCTGTTGCCAGAGTGTGAGTTTAAGCCCACTATTTGGCATTGTATGGTACCGAATTAGGACTGCATTGGATAACACAGATGCATCGTGGCCAAACATTGATTGATAAGTATCGATGAATGCGCGAATTATTTTGTGAGGGTCTGTTTCAGGGAACCGTGAAAGAATTTCCTCTGGTATTGCGCCGTCGTGCCCAGCTGGGCCTGTCAGGAATCCACGACGGTTGATTACCATCCTAGGTGAACCATGAAGGCGGTCTATGTTAACCACAGCGTTAGTTACCCGTGCGCGTAAGGAGCCGGCGGCCGCTTCCCGGTCCGTTACTACGGAGAGATCTTGTACCATGGGGGCTGCTAGTCGTTTGTCGTAATCAGGGAGAACCCATTTAGTTTGCGCCCACGTGGTTTGGTACAAAAAGCAAGCAAGGATACCGAGTAATCCGAAAACCATTGGCGGGATTGATTTTTTCATAGCACCCTCACGCTTTTAGTGTTTAGATTGTCAATTGAGAAGTGCAAAGTCAAGCTTTGCCGTGGTTTCAGTTTTGAGATACGGCAGCTGTTCGAGCCCAGAAGGCTTAACTAAGGGGTAGTGGGAGGTGAAAAATTAAAAGGGGCCGTCTTGTGGGGCGGAAAAGGATTGTTAGCAGGTATGTTCAAGCTTTGGAAAGTAGCGCAGGATCTTTAAAACGGGTTTTTCATCCACAGGTTGTGTCGAAATGGACTTTTATGGTCTTAAGATCGAAGTGCAGTTGATATGCAAGAAAAGGTAGAAGAGGTAATAACTGCTGGCGAGTCCAGGGTTAGAGAGTCCATGGTAAAATTCCAACTAAATCCGTGTGGAACTTAGCTTTTTGGTCTTGGGGGATAGGAATGTACTTCCCAGTTGCTTTGGCTAAGATTTCTCCGTTATGGGCAATGGCTGTAGCCTCAGTGATAGCAAGGCGGTTTTTATATTGAGTCTGTACGACTGCAGATACTTGAATATCAACGTTTGGCAAGATTGGCTTAAAAAAGCGGACCTCAAGTTGTGCACAAGCAACGAGGTTTTTTAAGGCAACTGCAGCTGACCAAAACATCGTTTCGTCAAGCACGGTTGCAATCAAGCCACCATGCACCCAACTCACGAATCCCACGTGTTCTGGCTTGAATTTTACAGTGGTGGACACCATTTGTTTGCCATCAGGACCATCCTCTATCCGGAATCGAAGGTTTAAGCCAATAGGGTTTTGTTCCCCGCAAACAAAGCACGAACGTGTCCATGGCAGAATTTTCATGCCTTTAGTAAAGCCCCAGGAGGGTTGAATAGCAATGGACTAGTGTTTGCGGGATGGAACACTCTTTTAATGGCTTTTTCGATTTAGAAACGGGCGGAGCAGTTATTTCGATGCGGTCGGTTCGGTTACGGGTGTGATTCGTTATAGATAGCGACCTTAATAACCCCGTCTGCATATGCCGCGTTGAGTTTAAATGCTTCGGGAGCTGAGCGTAGGGGGAATCGATGGGTTACCATGCCTTCAAACGTTATTTTGCCCGTTGATGCAAGTTGGATCGCCCTCGGATAACAATGTTTCATCCGTCTACAGAGGCGAATTGTAAGGCCTTTCCGGCGAGCGGTGGCATGCCGCATGACAAGCATTTCGTCACGCGGGATGCCTACTAGTACGACTCGTCCCCCTGGCCTAACGATTTCAGCTGTTTGGGCGACCGTTTCATCGGCCCAGGCTGCTTCGATGGCCACGTCCGCGCCAAGTCCGTTGGTTTGAGCCAAAATAGCTTTCACGGGATCGGTTAGTGTTACGTTAATTGGTTCGCCACCGTATTTTTGGGCGAGGTTGAGCCGCCATTGAAGTTTATCAGTGATAAGCACCCTAGTTGCACCTGCTAAAAGGGCTAATTGTAAGATCAGTAATCCGATGGGGCCGGCTCCGAGTATTGCTACTCTGTCCCCAACTTTGATCTTTGCAAGGTCTATTGCGTGAATCGCCACGCCTAGTGCTTCGAGAAGAGCACCCTGGGTATCGTCTAGATTACCCGGCAAAGCGAAACAGGATCGCGCGGGCATGATCTTGTATTCGCATAGGCTACCGTCGGTGGGGTAGGTCCCGCAGAATTGGAGGTTTAGGCATAGATTAGGGTTACCTTGTTCGCACATTTCACAATGCCAACATGGCATTGCCGGATCAACCGCAACACGCATACCTTGTGCCAAGGGCCTAAAATCACCCCCGACGGCATTCGGGCCGACTTCCTCAATCACGCCAGCAAACTCATGGCCAAGTATAAGAGGGCTCTTGATGGTAATTCCGCCTATTGAAGCGTCTAAATATGAATGAAGGTCACTCCCACATATGGTTGTTACTGTGACGCGGAGAAGTACTTCGCCTGGGCCTGGCTTACCCGGTAATGGGATTTTCTCCACGCGCAGGTCTTGGGGACCGTGTAATCGGACTGCGACCATTCCAGTATTAATGGTTTGGAGGGAGTTTGTTTGCATGGTTTTTTCAATTGTACGTGAGTCGCTTGAAATTGTGTGAGCAGCAGTTGGTTGGTGCGGGTGTAAGGCAATGGTAGTACTCGGCTGGCTAGCTTTCTCAGTGGTATGTAATGTTGCAGGCAGGCCTAGCTTGTCGCCAGGCTGAAGCTTTCGCCCAGGAAGAAATTCATCGGCACTCATTCTTCGACTGCCTTCGACCTGCAGTTCCGTAATTCGCAGGATGTGTTCACCACATGCGATATCAATGCCCTGTTTTGTTGTGGCAAGTACTGTTCCAGGTTCGGTGTGGTGTATCTTACCAATCACCTCCGCTTTCCATACTTTTAGCAATTTGTAGGAGTCACGGTCTTTGAACCATGTATAAGCAGTTGGCCACGGGACAAACGCCCGTACCCGGTTCCAAATATGCCGCGCTGATTGGGTCCAATCGATTTTACCATGCTCTTTTTTGATTTTGGGTGCATACGAGGCGCCCACATCGGGCTGTGGTACGGCCTTTAGTGTACCTTTCATGAATTGGGGGATTGTTTGAATTAATAGTTCTGCCCCGAGTAATCCGAGTCGATGTCCCAAACTCTCAGCAGTGTCGGAAGGCAAAATCGCTGTACGAGCTTGAGCCAATATTGGGCCAGTATCAAGACCCTCGTCAATTAGCATAATTGTGACGCCGGTTTCTTGTTCGTCATTTATGATTGCCCATTGGATGGGGGCTGCACCACGGTATTTAGGTAATAGGGAGGTGTGTATATTTAGGCATCCGAAGGGGGGAACACTGAGCAACTCTTTGGATAGAATATGACCGTAGGCAGCCACAACAATTAGTTCTGGGCTAAGCTTGCGCAATGTCTGAAGGAATTCCGTTGTATTAGGATTATCAGGTTGGAACACAAGAAGTCCTTTTGCGAATGCAATTTCTTTTACTGGGCAGGGGGCGGGATGTAAGTGCCTCCCACGGGGCTTGTCCGGTTGTGTGACTACCCCCACAATTTCAAAATCAGGGTTGCGTGCCAGCGCTTCCAATGCTGGACACGCAATCCCTGCACTTCCCATAAACACAATCCGTATGCGGTCCATCGCCTATTTGAAGTCTGGCACATTAGCCGAAATCTGGAAGCGAAAAAAGCGCTCGTGTGACAATTGGCTGTTCTAGTTGTAAAGCCCTATTGCAAAATTGACCGAATTTTAGCGTGTGCCAGTAAGTTCAGTTCTTTTCAGGAGTGACACACCTGACATGGGTGGGTTGGTGCATTGATGCAAAATACCTAAGGCTTCAAGGATCGTGGGCAACACATCGGCGCGCGTGCCACTTTCTTGTAAACCACGGATATTAGCAACCAGGAACGAATCAGGAGCTGCAAGATGGGTTTTGGCATTTGGGTCGAACCCATGATCAGACACTACGAATATCAGAGTCTGATCCATTAACCCGACGTTTTTGATAGTGTCGAGGATAATACCCGTATAGAAATCGTTCCTTTTAATAGCAGCAATGTAGTTGGGTGAATCGGACCCAAACTGGTGTCCGGCATTATCTGCGTCAGCAAAGTGCACGAAAATAAAGAACGGTTGATTAGTAAGTGTTCGAATCAATGATGTAGCGATATAGGCAGCATTTGAGTTATTCCCAGCGCGGGAATGCCATTCATCCACTGTATGCCAAAGGTCTGCAGCGACGCCACCCACCAATTGAAGATAGTTAGTTCCATCGATTGTAACGATCCTGCGAAGTGCATTTGTACTCGGCGGATGAGTTGGGTCAAATAGTTGCAAAGTAGTTGGATTAGTGGCACCAAAGCTGCCGCCCTTTGCAAGAATCGCCGCACAGAAAATGTCCAAACCCCGCTCTTGATAAGGTTTCTTGATTCGCGTAAAAACCGTTAGCTTAGGGTCAACGGGTAAGTACTCTTCACCTGATACCACTTTCGTTATATCGGGTGTACATCCAGTGAGAATCTCAGTCCATCCAGCTACGCTATCGGTGGTGCCTCTCACTTGGATTTTAACAAAACTGCCCGTGTTAACAATACTGGCTAGTACTGGCAGTTGCTTGGCTTCCAGCAGGCTCATTACAAATTTTCGGTCGGTCCCGTCCCAGCCTATCAAAACCACATTTTTATAGGAATGGTTTGTGTGGGAGGGCTGTGCAATGGCGATTTCAGACGCCAAAAAGGTTAGAAGAAATAGAAGTAATCTCGCCATCGTGTAAGCTTTTCCTGCGTCCCAAAGCAAAGGTTCGGATTGTTGGTCTTTGGCCCGGGAACGGGAAGGGATTGTTACAAAGTCCGTTCTGCTGTTGTTTTGCTGTTCGTTCCTTAGTTTTCTGGCAATCATAAATTTTATTGGGCATGTAAGTCGAGGGGCCACAGCGGCACCGCGACGCCTTTTGCGATGTCAATTTTTTCCACTAAAACAAAACTGGTGCGCGCGAGAGGAGTCGAACCTCCACCCCTTTCGGGACCAGATCCTAAGTCTGGCGCGTCTGCCGATTCCGCCACGCGCGCAACAAACCCCTACCTTCTCAAAAGATATGCTTGAGCCAGAGAAATTCTCAAGTCAGAACCAACGCATCAGATATGCTTAGTAGTATCATACCTAGTTTGGGGGCTGGCTGAAAACAAGCTTTTACGACGTAGGAGGTTTTGGCGGCACTTTTTTGGTTGTTCGTTGGGCTAGCTTTGTAAATTGGAGGCTCTATGTTTGCACTGGGCTTTCGTTGAAATTAATGAGTTCCCGCAGCACTGGCTAAAAAAGCTGAAAAATTGCTCCGGTATCTGTTATGCATCCCCAGGGGTGGAGGATCTTCGCGGAAAGGGTACATCTGTCAGGCCCGTGAATGTCCGTGTGTTTTAGATTTATTTGCACGACTACCTAGTTTCACTCGTCGATCCCGATATGTGGTGGTTTTAAGTTTGCGGTTTACTGGTGCTTCTGCTTACCATACGTCTATGAGTTTGCATTTGGATAAGTTTTGTGCAATAATTTTGTGCACAATTGGGTTAACGGTTTTCGGGTTGGCACAGCAGACCCCTCGGATTGCGTGTGTAAACATGGTGAAGGTTTTTGATAATTACTGGCGGACTAAACAAGCAGAGGCTTCGCTAAAAGACCAGGCAGCTGAGCTGGAACGTGAACATAAAGAGTTAGTCGATCAATGGAATAAGGCTAAGGTTGAATACCAGAAGTTGGTTGATTCTGCGGCTGATCCCGCGATTTCATCCGAAGAACGAGAGAGAAGAAAGACCGAGGCTGAAAGGAAACTGAATGAAGTCCGGGAGATTGAAAAGACGGTAGCTCAACATGAGAGGCAGGCGCGCATCACGCTGGAAGAAAAACAGCGGCGATTGAGAGCGAACCTTGTTGATGAGATTCGTGCGACAATCACAGCTGTAGCTCAAAGTGGAGGTTATACGATCGTTTTAGATTCTTCCGCGGTGGGTGTTAATAATGTGCCCATAGTACTATACAATTCTCCGGCAGTGGACATTAGTGAGGAGGTATTGCGACAACTGAACGCTACCGCGCCACCTGGATTCATAATGCAACCCACGTCCACGAATCAAGCTCCGCCGGCTCCAAACGCGCCTACTAGACAGAGATAACGGGTAGTGTTGGTATTTTCCACAGAGTTAGGTAAAAAGAGAGTTGGGTGAAGCCACCAAAATTCTAATTCGCAGGGTTAGGCAGAACTGAGTCGTTTGACAGGACTGTCCGCCAATAAAGCGTGGGCCTCTTTTAGGATTGTGGGGATTCGTTCGGCAAACCTGTTGTGTTTTAAGCACTCCTTTAAGTCGTAAGAGTCGATTTCGGCTGCGTTTTTGCCCGGGAACCAGTGCCCCCCTTGGCCCAGGAGGTTGTAGCGCATCTTCGCCCATTCAACCATGCCTAAGCCTTTCGCATATGTCCAAAGCCTAAGAATTTCAAACACATTGATTTGCCCAGGAACAGATTCGAAGGAGGGTATCCCTTCATGCCAAGATCTAACCCAATCGGAGCCGAGGACACGCTCGAGTTCCTTGTCGAGTCGTTGGGCGATTTCTTGGGCAATCACGGCGGCACGATCGTAATATTGGAGTGCTTGGATGTGTTCGTCGAAGTCCTCCGGTTTGGCAGCCCCGATGCTTAGGGTATGGACTTGTGGTGCTGCCAAACAAAATAGATCGTTGAATTGCATTGGTGTAAGTGGGTGACATAATTCAACAAGTTTTCGTGGTGGCGAGTAAAGTTTTCCCCCTTTGTCGTTTGGACTAATTATAAGTACACCCATGTTTCGGCGACCGGCCTCTTCGATTGCCGTCCAGGTAAACTGGTTAACGTAGTACCAGTGGAGATTAACGTAGTCGAAGTCCGCCGCTTGTAGTGTTTCCAAAATGATGTCTGAATATCCATGCGTGGCAAAACCAATAAACCGGACCTTTCCGTGCCTCTGCAATTTGCGTGCTGCGTCCAGACAACCGCCTTTTCTTACAGCCCATTCCAGTGTTTCTTTGTTATTGATCCCGTGCAAGGCGAGGAGATCTACGTATTCAAGGTCCAAGTTTTTCATCGATTTTTCAAACAGCTGCAAAAATTCCTCCGGATTGGGCTTAGGAGCGACTTTCGTCTGAATGATAATTTTGTTCCGTGGAAGTTGTTTTAGAGCCCGGCCTAGTTGGAGCTCCGAGGTGCCGTACCCCCGGGCCGTTTCAAAGTGTGTTATGCCAAGTTCGAAAGCCCGTGCTACTATCCTTTCTACGTTAGCTTGATTCTCTGGCGGGATTTGACTCCAGTCCACGTCCTCCCATTTGTATTGGAAGCGCATGCAACCGCAAGTTATGACCGGCATTTCGAGACCTGTCCGGCCAAAACGCCGGTATTTCATGGTCAAGCTGGGCATATTAAGTAATTAAACCAATTCGTTTGGACTGGAATGTTATGTTCGGCTGAGTAACTCCCTTACAGCGTCGCGCTCCTCACGAAGTTCTGCAACTGAGATGGCTATTCTTTCTCTGGCGAAGTCGTTCAGGGGTAGTCCCTGGACAATTTGCCAGGCATGGCCATCGCTGTAGATTGGGAAACTACATATTAACCCGGCATCGATCCCATAGCTACCGTCGGAACACACCGCAACGCTGTGCCATTCACCGTGCGGGGAGGGCATAATTATCGATCGCACAGTGTCAATAATAGCATTGGCAGCGCTTGCGGCACTTGAGGAGCCTCGTGCGTGGATAATGGCGGCGCCACGTTGCTGGACTGTGGGTAAAAATTCTTCCCTAACCCAATGTTCGTCGCGAATGACTTCGGGTGCAGGTTTGCCGTTTATACGCGCGTTGTAGAAGTCGGCGTACAAGGTGGAACTATGATTTCCCCAAATTGCCACATTTGTAACCCCTGCTACAGGCACACCTGCTTTACGTGCTATTTGAGCCCGAGCACGGTTTTCATCCAGGCGGGTAAGGGCGAAAAATCTGTTCTGAGGTATGTCTGGGGCATTGTGCATGCAAACCAGGCAATTTGTGTTGCATGGGTTAGCCACCACCAGTACCCGGATATCTTCGGCCGCGTATTTTTGAAGGGCCTTCCCTTGCTGCACAAAGATTTTGCCATTTGTTTGGAGAAGATCTTTTCGTTCCATTCCGGCTTTGCGGGGGGCTCCGCCAACCAAGATTGCCCAATTAATTTGTTCGAACCCCTCTGCCAAGTCAGCAGTCACACGCGTCTCAGTTAAAAGTGGAAATGCACAGTCTTCCAGTTCCATGGCGACCCCGGTCAACGCCTGCAATGCGGATTCCACCTCGATCAAATGCAGCGCAACGGGTTGATGCGGGCCAAACATTTCGCCGGCAGCGATCCGAAACACAAGCGCGTAACCCACTTGACCTGCTGCACCTGTCACTGCCACGCGAATGGGTCTGGTTCCGTTTTGAGCCATATTTATGCGGCACTATAGCCATTGCTATGTTGTTGGTGCAAGTGCGAGTTCTGTGATTGAACTTAAGTCCGCTTGGGTGGTTATTATAAACCTAGTGGCTATTTCACAGTCGGTGGTCCATCGATCCAAAACAAATTTACATTCTAATAGTCTGAAGGGGGACCATACATTATTTTAAGATGGTGGTTTGGCCATTGGATTCGAAAAACAGGGACAAAAACACAATTTTGGTTTAGGGGGTAATCCCGCCGCGGTCCCAGGAGAGCTTTGCAAAGTTGTGATAGTTTAAGACGCAGTGACTAACCTTCTCGTATTGAAGCACAAGCCTACAGTCCTGTGAAGTGTTTATGGCACAAGCACGATGTTTCTAGTCCGAGCAAGAAATTAAGTTGGTGCTTGAGTGTGTTCTGGGGTTAGGGTAAATAAAGTGATGAAGGTGCGCGGTTAGCTCAGCTGGTAGAGCACCAGTATCACACACTGGGGGTCGCAGGTTCGAGTCCTGCATCGCGCACCATTTTTTTGTCAAGGTAAGGTGAACGACCAAGTTCTTGGAGAATGCCCGCAGTTGGTCATTTCGCAGCAGGGTCAGCTTCAGAAGCTCTAGGTAAAGTATCAAACGGTGGAATCTCGCCAGCATGCACTTTGTAAATGCGGTCGTGAGTGATGATGGCTGCCTGAACGAGTTCCTGGTACGGTCTGTCAGTTACGTCGATGAACCCGATGTTATAGTTTTCACCGTCAAACCGACCGGTTGCGGGTTGATCTATCCATTGGAACCAGTGCGTGCCAAGCACCGCTGGATGAGCAGCTGCTTGTTCCACGTAGTACCGGTAAGCCACGCCGCGTTCGTGTTGATTCATTGCCTGGACTAGCCCGGGGGCCATACCACGTTCAGGGGCTCCTATGTGAAATTCACCGATCAAAATTGGGCGTTGAGTGATGGAATAAATCCGATCCAGGGCCTTTCTACTAGGGGCATATGAATAGATGTTGATGCTTACCACGTCGAATATTTGAGCTTCGCGAAGTACTTCTTCATGGGGAATGCCGCCGAATCGTATTCCGAGGTTCAAGTGATTGGGTGCATATTTCTTTGTTGCTGCGCAAATAACCTGTAGATACCGATTGAATGTCTCAATCACAAACTGTTTACGGCGTGCCGGTGTGTCTCCATTTGCGAGAAATTCTTTTAGTCGGGTCTGCATTTTAGTGGGTGGGCCTGCAAGAACTTCTTCACAAAATCTGGATTCCTGGCCTGGCCAAGGCGGTTCATTCCCAATGAAATACCCTATCATCCAAGGATCATCCTTAAAAGGCGCTATTTGTTGAGCAACAATGCTGTCCACCCGGGCCTCGAAGTCGTCGGCATATACGTCTGGCATACCCATAATTGATTTTCCGAGTTGCCAGGCTCGTAACATCGCCGCCCATGGCACTTTCGCATTGGGCTCACCTGGAGAAGGTATTCCCCAGTTATGCATGGTGTTAAAACGCCACGCTTGGAGCCGCAATGTGTTGAGTTCGGCCCATTTGGCTTGCCAGTCGACTCCAAACCGCCTGTAGACATTCCATGTGTAGAACGACTTCATTTGCCCTCCGCGACCTGGGGAGTCAGCTTCCAGGTTTGGGGGTAGTTTCTCGAAGTAGTCCATACGTCCCTCCACACGAGTAGGAGACGAGGGCCGTACACCATTTACGCCTACGGAAAAAAACAGGTGTCCATCTGGGCAGATAAACCACCATCGCCCGTTTATCTTCTCGACTCTAAAGAACCCAGTGGCATTTGCAGTGGTGCCAAGAAATCCACCGTAGGGACAACGGTTGGTGGGCAAAATAGTCCTCAGATGTTCTTCTTCCTGGGCCCATTGTTTTTTCAGCGCAGCCAATGACTTGGCTTTACTTGGCCAATCCACATGGATGTATTGGCCAAATTCGTCAACGATTGGTTTCTTTTCCAGAATGTCATCTCCAGGATCTTCTTTGGCGAGTCGTACTGACCGTATTTCAAGTGAAGAATTACCTACAGGGTAATCCATCCTAATTACCAACCCTTGTACGTTGGTTGTGGGACCAAACTTGCCGGAATGGATATTAATCCAGTACGAGTTACGAGGCTGATTGTACGTGGCCGCCATGTCGTAGGCTGCCCCGGGAGCCTTCCGGTAATATCGCAACGGAATAGATGCTCGCACCCATACGTTTGGAAATGGCCCGATTCGATGCAGCAGGTTTCCTGTATCGGTTTTCAGCCCCAGATCAAATCGTTGAGATGAACTGGCCCGAAACTCTAAAACCAGGTACTCATAAGGCGTCCAATCTGTAGGAAACCCGGATCCAAGCTCACTCAATGGTATTACGTGTTCGCAGTGAACGCCTGTAAAGTTGAGTTTGATGGGGAGCCCCCAAGAGGTCGCACGTGCCAGTCCTGCCACTACAAGTAATAACAGGAAAACCTTTGATAAATGGCAGGTATTTTTGCGCAATGCTTTCATATCCACCTCCATCAAATATCCGTAATTGAAGAACTATCTATTTAAAGGCTAGCATTCTTATGGGGATATGCTCAATCCCCAGGGACTCAGCCAGATGGAGGATGTCCACGTTTGATTTTTATAAATTCTCAACTGGAGGAGATTCGTTGGTTTTTATTCGTATTGAGAGAAGTTATAAGTGCAATTTTTTGAAACTCTTTTGCAATTTTTTGATATTTACAAAAATGCTGAAGTGGCAAACAATTAAATCAAAGGAGTAAGGAGGGTGTATGAAAAAGGCAATAGTGGCGGTTGGATTGGTTGCAATTGGTACCATAGGGCTAGCACAAGGACAAGTAAATTTGCCTTTGTATGAACCTTTTCCCAGTGATTATGGGGAAGGCACGAGATTAGGAGCAGGAAATTCTGCCACCATTTGGAGTGTTGGGAATTCTACCGGTACAGGTAGTCCGTATTTTACCAATATTGATTTAACTTACCCGGGATTGAATGACGAGGGTGGAATGAGCGTGTTTTTCACGGGCATTCCTACCTCTAATAGAGACCGGGGTGTATATTTTGGTACAGAAGGAATAGCGTTTTCTAATGTGGCGACATTCTATTTTTCGTACTTACTCAGAGTAGATACGCCACCCAGTGACAACCCTAGAATGATATCGGCTTATAGAGACAGCAGCGGAACTAGTGGTGGTTTTACGCCGTCTGGGCTTGTCCTTTTGAATCCCAATTTGACTGTGTCAATAGGAAAGGTGCCTGATACTTATGCAACAACATCCGCGCAACTAGAACTAGGGCAGACTTACCTGATAGTAGGGCGATACGTTTATGTGCCGGGGGACGCGAATGATGCTTTCGATCTTTGGGTTAACCCACAAGATGTTAGTCCTATAAATGGGTTTTCAGGTATGACGGAGTCACCTACTTTGTCAATCTCGACGGGGGCTGACGACTCCGCGATGTATATATGGGCGCTCACTTGCCGCATGTCAGGTACCTATAATGGTGGCGGTACGATTTTAATTGATGATGTGCGGTTGTGGATTCCCGAAACTAATACGTTGATGTTTGGATTGTTGGCTGTAGGTGCGATTGGCATGTTGCGCGTTATGAGACGAAAGTAAGCCGATGCCTTAGAGTGCAATTGTGGCCTTTTTTGGAGTGCCGGCCATATGCGTTAATGCATATGGCCGGATTTTTTGTTATAACAAGACTCGTAGGGCAAAATGCTCCTTGGATGGGGAAACCACTGAATTTTGATCGAAGCACAAAGTCGTATGATTACTTGCTTGGATTAAAATGTGCTAAAAATGGTAAATGTAGTAAGCCCCCGCGTTAATTTTTTTAAGATTGGCGATTTTGCTCGGTGTGGGGGTGCACTTTGTTAGATCTGTGTGAGGTAACGTGAGCCCAAAACCAGAGTATCATGATATGTAATACAGAAGCTGGGGGTGCAGTTGCAGAAAGGCCGGAAGAATTTCACGTCCTACCGCATTTAGTTAATGTCAGATAAGAGGCCTTGTGCATAAAGGAGGCCAAAAGGTTACAGGGTTTGGGGGTGATACGATTCGTAAAATTGGTGTATTCCCCCCTGAAACGGTAAGTGGTGCAAGCCGTGAACAGAAACACATCGTGGTAATTGGATTCCATCTTTCACGCAGGGCAAAAGATAATGTTTACAGAACAGTTCACAGTCTGGATTTCATACCTGCAACAATGTTTGAAAGGGGGCTATCCAGACCTGCTTATCGTACTTTTGTAAAAGAGGAAGTAACTGCCCCCCTGAGCGCCGGAAAATTTACTCTTAATTGGGGGAGTTGGTTAAAAGTAAAAAACCTGGGGCGTAGAGAGCCCATCGGGGCGCTTTAAAGGTAGCATTTATAAACCCGAAAAAGGTGTAATAAGAAAGTAGCTAGAAGCTTTTGGTTATACCCTTGGATATCTTTTGGCCACGGAAAACTTCAAATTAAACAAAAGGTTGGGGCAAGTTTGATCCAGTCCTTAGGTGTTCGTGTAATCGCTTTGGTTCTTTAAATCAAGTGGGATTACTCTAGGGAAAATAAAGAAAATATTACCATGCCCCCTTGAGCCCATGGTTTTCGGAATCGTGTGCCGTCACTTTAAGTGGGCTTGAAGAAAGGGGATAGTTTGGTTGATGACGTAACTTTTCCAATGAGGTCGGTTTGGTGGAGGCGTTATGACCGCTTTACCTTTAATCTAGGGGGTTGTTTCCAGGGTGAGTTTGGATTCAAAGAAGATTTTGGAACACAAAAGTTGCTTTGTCCCCAAGTCAATACCCATTGAAATTGGAGGTTAGTGATAACGTCGGCTTTCGTTACCCGCTTTTGGGCCTACGAAGGAGACCTAGGTAAAACTGTGGCGCGCACCCAGGCATTTCCGAGTGCGCGCCACATGAGGGGTTTTACGGCTTTAGTTTCTTACTTGCGTAGTCGGTAGTATTGCTGCGTGCCTGTGATTGGCAAGGTTATTGTGATAATGGAGTCATTTGTGATCCGTGTCCCTGAAACAACTGTCCAAGTACTCGCTGGTAGGCTCGGTGTGGATTCTAGGGTGAAGTCACCTGCCCACTCTGGCCATGCGAGTTGGATGTTGTTCCCGACCGCCTTCACGGACAAGATAGGCCGGGCAACAGGCAGTAGTGATGCTCTGACGACGTTAGGACCAGCCGCATAGTTAGCAGCAATGTCTGCAGGGCTTAAAGCACCCGCATAGATGCGGAACTCATCAATGCTACCGTAGAGCCCGGCATCTGCTGCATATAGCGAGCGGCCGATCCAACATTTGACGTCGCGTACACCCGACAGGCGCTTGTTGTTCATTGTGCCTGTGGCAGCCAGAGCTCCGTTGGTGTACAGCCTCATCTGATTATTGGGTGGATCCAACACAGCCACCACTTGCCCAACAAAACCTTCCAATGAGAACGGAGCGTCTAGCACGACTTCGCTAGCTGAGGCCACTCCGTCGGACAGTACCAATCGCGTTGGCGTAGCTGCCCACGGCCTAGTGAGGAAGATGTAGCTTATGCCGTTTTGGGAACCACCCAAAGTGTGGTCGCCGAAGTCAAACACTCGTGCCCAGTTGCCTTGGACACCCAAGTCGACCCACATCTCGAAGGTGACTGCGTCCAAGCAGCTAACTAGACCAGGCGGCAGTTCAATATATCCGCCAGCTTTATTGTTAGCGTCTCCGAGTAATAAAACCTTACCGTCGCTGATTGTGGGAGCGCCACCCAATAGTCCGTCTTGGGCACCGATTGAGTCGCTAGCATCTTCTGTGAAGCTGTAACGGTGGAGTATTGCCACTTGTTTTTCAACCACCATCACTGTCTCGGTATCGGTGCGTCCCTTTACGTTCACGTTGATTTCAGCTGTCCCAGGTGCCACGGCTTCAAGCCAACCACCGGAAGCTACGCGCACCACGTTCGGGTTACTAGAGCTCAAAACCACCTCTTCCATATCTGAGCGCAATCGAACGTTGGAGACTTGTGCGTAGTTTGCAATCACGTGCGCCAGACGGCGCATACCAGGCATCATTATCTTATCGACTTTGAGTGTTACAGATTGTGGGACGCCTGGATCGAGGATAGGATTGTCAGGACCAGCTGCTTTGCTAACTGCAATCTGGTAAGGAGTCAGGGCACCTTCATAGATCCGGAATTCATCGAAGCTGCAGTAGGTGAATACATCTCCACTAATATTCCCAGCCAGCCGGCTAATTGCGTTGCTCAAACTGGCCAACGAGAACGTAGCATTGGCATAGTTTTCCAAGGCACCGTCGATGTATAGTTGAACCATATTAGCAGCTTCATTGAAGATAGCTACCACATGCACTTTCTTATCAATTGCAATGTGCCCGCCTCGTACCACGGTTATATTTGGTAACCCAAATGTACGTACCAGGACGTTATTGTCACCACTGCGTGCAGTCAGTCCGATTTCATTTTGACCGTGGCTTCCGCCAAATACGAACAACCGTGCGTCGCTGCTGTTCATTTCTGTGGATGAGACCGTAACCCATGTTTCAATGGTGACCTGGTTGCAGTTTGTGATTAGCCCACCGGGCAATTCCACGTAACCACCGTTCATCACTGCTTCACCCGTACCGGTGAAGTATGCTCCGTTCATTAGCGTTCCGTGCTTGCCACCAACGCTGTCTGCTACTGTGTCACCGCTTGTTTCATTGAAACTCCAACGATGTTTCAAGCGGGTCTCAGCCACTGTGACCGTAATGGTCTTGGAATCGCTCATTGTCCCATACGTGGCTGTTACAGTAGCCGTTCCGGGGCCTACAGCTGTGATAACGCCATTTGTGTCAACTGTAACTACCAACGGGTTAGATGATTGATACACAGTTCCAAGTTCGCGGGTAACATTCACGTTCGTGACAGCCGAGAAATCTGCGTAGACTTTTGCATTCTGGATGGCGCCTTTTATCATGCTTGTGGTTACTACTAGGCGCACGCGTTGCAAAGTCCCTGGGTCAGAGGGACCAATTGCATCGGGCCCAACTGCGGAATTTATTGCGACTTGGAACGGTGTTAGTTCACCACTCCAAATTCGGAATTCATTGATTGCGCCATTAAGATAAGCATCAGCAGTGTAGGTTGAACGGCCCAAGTAACTGTATACATTATTGAGGGTATCTAGCGGTTTGAATGTTCTATTTTGGCCTGCTAATTCACCGTTTATGTATAACGCTAAAATTCCTCTGTTGGGGTTGGGGTTATAAACCACTACCACATGTACGTTTGTTTGGCCCAGTAAGTTTTGAGCGGAGACTTGGTCTTCTGCACGCCAACCTGGAGTTGCATCGCTGACTGCAAGACGGCAGACCCCGCCACTGGCTTCCGTATTGGGCGATAAGAAAATGCACTTGCTGCCATTTCCACCAACCGTATTTCCAAAATCTAGGATCCGGGTCCATGCACCATTTTGAGGGGATAGCGAAACCCAGGCTTCAAACGTAACCGCGCTATGAGGAATGTTGGTTGGGGCAATTAGATTTGGCGGAAGATCCACAAATGTACCTTCTGACCCATCGAGCACTACTTGTCCGCCAACAAATTGTACGTTTCCAAATGCGTACCCATGCATGCCACTAACAGAGTCCGAGGCATCGGTTGTGAAGCTGTACCGGTGCCGCAATACGGCAGACTGGTCAAGTACCTGGACTGTCTGGCTTACGCTGAGGGAGCCATATGTGGCTGTGATCTTGGTTGTGCCTGCCTTTAATCCTGTGGCTATTCCTGCCGAGCTGATTTGCAAAACTGTAGGATCTTCCACTGTGTAAGTGACCGCAGGACTGTCACTAATGTCCACTGGGTCAGTAAGCCCCTCGGCATACGCATACAACCCTACCGGTCTTGAAAAACCAACATAGAACGGGAAGTTTATTCGGAACTCAATGTTTGTGACATTCGGGGTTGGGGGTGCGGCGTCCGGGCCAGCCAAATAATTAGCCTTCACGCGCAATTGATCTAAAGCACCATCGTAAATTCGAAATTCGTTAATCATTCCCACGAGATAATCGTCCCCTCCCCATTGAGATCGGCCCAGATAATTGTTCGTAGTGAGACCTAATAATGCCGGAGTATTAGTAAAATCATATTTCACTTCAACTAACTCCCCGTTGAGGTAAATTTTGGCCAACTTGTTTGGCCCATTGATAGTCAAAACTATGTGATTTTCTAGACCATCCATCAAGGTGTTTCGCGACCGCAACCAGTTCCCACTCACACCAGGCGCAATCCCCTGGGCTTCCGGCCCGATAGTGTAATTACCAGTTGCTAAAAATAAATACTTGCCAGTGTTATCTCCAAAGTCGATGATTCTCGCCCACTGATCTCCAATGGTAGGAGTGAGCCAAATCTCGAATGTAATACTTTCCCTTGTTCCCATTATCCCATCTGGTAGGTCTATGTATTTTCCATCTGGATTGCTTGAATCGTATCCCAGGGGGTTATCCAACACCGCCTGGCCATCCACAAATGTAACCCCGTTCATAGGGGTGCCATGGGCACCACCTACTGAATCAGAAGCGTCACTTGTGAAGCTATACCTATGGATTAGTGTTTGCCCCAAGGCGGAGATTTGTAAACCCGCCAGTACAGCTACGCAGCTTGCAAGGACCCGGTTACTTATTGTTTTCATAGGTTTTTTGAGAGGTTTAGTTAATTTTTTATCCCTCCTGCCCCTGGCAGTCGGGACAATCCTTATTACGGGTATATTTTTTCCTCCAGTGAAAATTCTTGGCAACGCCACTTTGCGCAAAAAAATCTCCAATTTACGAACACCCCATTTTAGCCAAAGGCTAGCTATGACTGAGAGATAAAGAACCGCTTTAGAGTTTGCAAAATTGAGGACCGAAAAAAGGAGTTTGCAATCTGGCCGGAGTTTTGTAGGAGATTGCTATTGGGTAAACATAACGGTTTAAGTTTTCTTTTTGCTTTGCATCCGCTGGTGGTGAGGATAATCTTTAAGGGAAAAATTTGGGCGTATATAAGCTTATGGAACAGAAAGCTGACATTGCTGTAATTGGTCTGGCTGTGATGGGCCAGAACTTAATTCTAAATATGAATGACCACGGGTTTACCGTGGTCGCGTATAATCGGACTGTTTCGAAAGTTGATGAATTTTTGGCCAATGAGGCGAAAGGTACCAACGTGATAGGTGCTCATTCTTTAGAGGAGATGGTGGCGCTGTTAAAGAAACCACGCCGGGTGATGCTAATGGTTAAAGCGGGTAAACCCGTAGATGAATTGATTGAACAACTTATTCCGCTTTTGGAACCTGGGGACATAATAATTGACGGCGGGAATTCCTTGTTTGAAGACACGATTCGCCGCACAAAGTATGTTGAAAGCAAAGGCCTGTTGTATATTGGGACAGGGATTAGTGGTGGGGAGGAAGGTGCCCGTCACGGGCCTAGCATAATGCCGGGGGGAAGTGCGGCGGCATGGCCACATGTTAAACCCATTTTCCAGGCGATTGCGGCAAAAGTCGATGGGGAACCGTGTTGTGAGTGGATGGGTGAAAATGGTGCAGGTCATTATGTTAAGATGGTTCATAATGGGATCGAATACGGTGACATGCAGTTAATCTGCGAGGCTTATCACCTGATGCGTGATGGGTTGAAAATGACACCGGATGAGATGGCGGAAGTGTTCAAAGAATGGAATAATGGCGAGCTAAAGTCCTACTTGATAGAGATCACTGGGAATATTTTGGCATTTAAGGACGAGGATGGAAAACCTTTAATCGATAAGATCCTGGATGCAGCGGGGCAAAAAGGTACAGGTAAATGGACGGTGATTTCAAGTCAGGAATTAGGCATTCCCATTACATTAATTGCTGAGGCTGTGTATGCCCGTTGTCTGTCGGCAATGAAAGAGGTGCGGGTAAAGGCGTCGGCTGCATTTAGAGAGCGGAGGCGACGATTTAGAGGGAATCGGGCGCAATGGTTAACTGATATCCGTAATGCGCTTTATGCCTCGAAGATAATTAGTTACGCTCAAGGTTTTATGCTTTTACGGGCAGCGGCCCAGCAGTATGGTTGGGGCTTTAACTATGGCAACATCGCAAAGATTTGGCGGGGTGGATGTATCATAAGAAGCGTGTTCTTGGGCAAGATTAAGGAAGCTTACGATCGAAATCCAGAATTGGAAAACTTGTTATTTGATGATTTCTTTGCTAACGAGGTGAAGTCCAGGGTGGATAGTTGGCGTCGAGTAGTTGCTGGGGCAGTTACAAAAGGTTTACCAGTGCCTGGGTTTAGCAGCGCTCTCGCTTTTTACGACGGATTTAGATGCGAGAATCTTCCACATAACTTGCTCCAGGCGCAGCGTGATTACTTTGGTGCGCATACGTATGAAAGGGTGGATCGTCCACGCGGCCAATTTTTCCACACAAACTGGACTGGTACAGGTGGGCGAGTCAGTTCTACAACTTACAATGTCTAAGTAGTTGATCGAACCAGGTAATCGTAACTAAATTGTAAGTCAACTTATGTCACAGCACAGTTCGCTAAAAATAAAGCTTGCCACTGGTGTTAAGCGGAATGTTTTAAAACGGCGCGAGCGGATTGCCATTCTGAGCAAGCTAGGAAAGTGGAAACCAGGCGATCGCGTGCTCGGCCTTCCTAAAACCAAACCGATGTAAAACGCTTCCGGTTTGAAGATCCACCAACAGAGGCGAGGAAAGTTGTAGTACCGCTTGTTTGTTGACAGGGGGCAAAAAAGTTTTTACTAAAGGCATTATGAGACCAAATGGGTACTTTGTGAATGTGGGTGTTGGGGCCCTGGTGTTGTTGTTTGGTTTTACACTGGTGAAGGCAGGAGCGGAGCTGGGGCCGGGTCCAGCTACAGTGAAAGCGGACTATTTAAACGTCCGGGCTAGGCCTACCCTTCAATCTGAAGTCATTGGACAATTGCGTCAGGGTGACCTTGTCCATGTGGTTGAGATTGTGAAGGCAGAGAAGCAAGCGGCGGGTGAACCATCGATGTGGGCCAAGATTAAATTGCCAGCCAATTGTGCCGCTTGGGTCCACTCCGATTACATCGATCCCGAGACGAAGACCGTGAGGGCGACAAAGCTTAATGTCAGGAGTGGTCCCGGTGAAAACTATCCCGTTTTGGGAAGATTAGAGAGAGGGGCACCTGTAGTTCCGATAATTGCGAAGGATAAATGGATCCAAATTGAGCCACCGGAGGTAGCCGTGGCTTACGTTGCAGCTCAGTATTTGGAACCGGTAGTAGTTAGTGCACCGGTTCAACCTCAAGTTCCTCCACAGGTTCCCCCGAGCATCCCACCAACCGTTGGGGAACCTGGCACAACAGTAGCCGGGCCGCCGGTACCTGTTCCTTCGCCAATTAGCCAACCAGCAGTTTCAGAACCAACTCCTGTAACACCCGCCCTGCCAGTGGACCAGGCCACCGGTCAAGTTGCCCAGGCCCCGGTATTGGAATCAGAGCAGCACCCAGCAATTCAACCGGAGCCTGAGCAGCCTCAAAAACGTATTGTCCAAAGGGAAGGTGTGATTCGACCCAGCGTAAGCATTCAAGCACCCACAACCTATTCCCTTGTGAATCCTAAGACAGGAGAAACAATCAATTTCTTGTATGTGCCTACTACTAACCTTGATTTGGCCAAGTACAAGGGGTTGCGTGTGATTGTCACAGGGGAGGAAGGGATTCATCGGCGTTGGCCTAACACGCCTGTGTTAACCATCCAAAAGATCCAGGTGGTAGAATAATTTCAGTAAAATGCCCGCCAAATTGATTGATGGTCGTGCAGTTGCGTCCCAAATACAAGGAGGACTTGTTCCAAGGATTGAAGCGTTAAAACGAGCAGGTGTGACACCGAAAATTGTATTTGTACGGGTGGGTGATGATCCGGCCTCGATAGTTTATGTTGGGAAAAAGGAGAAAACAGCTACGGCGTTAGGGATTTTGTCTGAAACTCGGGTGTTACCGGTGGATACTCCGATTGGAGAGCTGCTAAGAATAATACGGTTCCTTAACGAAGATCCCTCCGTTCATGGAATACTTGTGCAGTTACCATTGCCACGGCATTTGGATGCCCGAGTAATCAGCCGGGCCATTTCGCCATGCAAAGATGTGGATGGGTTCCATCCAGAGAACATGGGAAAACTATTGTTAGGGGATCCAGATGGATTCCGCCCTTGCACGCCCGCAGGAATAATAGAGTTATTGCTTCGATACGGTGTAGATACCTCAGGAGCGGATGTGGTAATTTTGGGTCGCGGTAACTTAGTGGGGAAACCCCTTGCGGCAATGTTATGCCAAAAGGCACGGGGCGCTAATGCCACCGTCACAGTTTGTCACACGGCCACTCGCGATATCATACAACATTGTCGGCGTGCAGACATTCTAATTGCAGCTATGGGTGTGCCGCGCTTCGTAAAATGTGAGATGGTTAAGCCTGGGGCTATAGTTATTGATGTAGGGGTTAACCGGATCCCAGATCCAAATGCCCCGGCCGGAACACGATTGGTAGGTGACGTGGATTTTGAATCTGTGGCAGAAGTTGCAAGTATGATTACTCCCAACCCAGGTGGGGTAGGGCCCATGACGGTCGCTATGCTAATGCAAAATACTGTCCTTGCAGCTGAAAGATTTGCAGGAATAGGAGGTGATGGGAAATGAGTTCATCGGAGGCTACACGTATTTTACCGGATCTACAAGGTTCCCTGGTATGTGAAGATGTCAGGCGCGAAGTCACAGGCAACTTTATCTTAGTAGGTGTGTTAGATGTAGTCCGCGTACCTGCTGTTCCAGTTACAGCACATCGCATAGCGATTTTCAATCGATGGATTGCTGGCGTTGGTGAGTTCATCGAATGTGTACGGTTGCTGGCGCCTGATAAGAGGACGGTGTTGCGGAAGAGTGAGCTTCGGTTTGCGTTGCGGGATCCTCTCGGCGCTGCAACTACTGTGACGATCTTTCCACAGGTCGAGTTTAGGACAGACGGGACGTATTACATTGAGGTTTTGGTGGACAACGTTCTTAAATCTAGGTATGCCTTGCCAATCGTAGTGGTGCCACCTCCTCAGCATAATCGCCTGGGTGCAAAACCAGCTGGATCTGATCCAGAAACTCCTCAGAAGTCAGGGTAGCTTTAAAAAAAGCCACATCAGCTTTCCCTAAAGCTGTCTCCCAAGAGCGGCAAGGCGTGGTTCAATAGTTTGGTTTAAGGGTACCGTAAAGGCGGCATTTGCATGTTTGTTGTGTGTGAACCGTCTTAGTTTGCGAGAAATTGTTTTAGAGTTGGCTCCCGAAAAGTGTTTGCTATTTCTCATAACGAGGGCATACCTAGATTTTTCAATTACCAGTGAATGTTCTTTGGGTTTATAACCCAATGTGTAGATCGATTCAAAACAAGCCGGCAAAAAACGCAGAAGGGCGAGGAAACGTAGTTAGGATGAGTGGGCACAAATAGGGACTTTTAATACAACTTAACGCTAAAGCGCTTTTGACTTCGGCAATAGATGTGTTTTAAACTAGCCTAGGGTTTCCGCTACTGCAAATGAGGGCCTGCTTTTGTAGCAGGATGTAGAAAAGATACTGGAATGCGTTTGGGAAGTTATAGAAAAATGAGCGGCATTTATTGGCGTATCGATTCTATACAAAAACCGGGATTGGTATTTTCCCTTTGCACCAGATGGGCTATTGGATTTTTGGTGGCTGAGTTAATATCGTGGGTTTGTAGCAGCCACTTGTGGGGTAACGGAATAACCTTTGAAACCATGGGTAAATGGCCCGGGTACATGCGCGGACCGGCACGGGGTGTTCAGGTGGTGAGCAACATTGCGTATGTGGCTGCCGAGGGCAGCTTCCTTCTGATCGACGTAGGGGATCCAACTCAACCCAAGATTGTAGGGAAGTGCAAGACGGAGGGTATCGCTTCGCGAGTGGCAGTATCTCAAGGATATGCATTTGTAGCGGCAAGCGCAGTGGGGTTGGAAGTGATCGATGTGAGAGTTCCAACAAATCCAGTTGTAATTGCGGTTCGTTATATAGAGCCTCGTGTACTTGATGTGGCGGTGGCGGGGCACTACGCATACGTAGTCGTTGGAGAAGGAGGTGGAATGAAAGTGGTTGATGTAAGTGATCCTTATCGCCCCCGTGTGGTGGGAGGTTGTGCAGTTGGGGGGTATGCTTCAAGAATTTCATTGGCTGGCGATTATGCATTTATTGCGGCGGGGGAGGAAGGCTTACAAATAGTGAATGTCTCCAATCCTTTGGCACCTACCCTTGTAGGCCGGTGTTATTTAGTTGGATATGCATACAATGTGACGGTATCCGGAAACTATGCTTTTGTAGCGGAGGGTCCAACTGGGGTTGAAATGATCGACGTTTCTGATCCGACGCAGCCTTGGGTAGTCAATTACTTTGACACACCAGGATTTGCTAGTGATTGTGCCGTAGTCGGGCGGTATGTATATGTGGCAGACGAGAATGAGGGAGTACAAGTGATTGATACTGTATTGGGATCAATAATTAGTACCTGCGACACGCCTGGCACTGCCCGTGATTTAACTGTGTCGGGAAGTTGCGCATTCGTTGCAGATTATTTGGGAGGTTTGCAAATTATTGACATCGCAAATTCCTATAAACCTCCAAAACTGGTGGGCAGTTGTGAGACCTATGGCCGAACACTTAAGGTAGTTCCCACAAATGGTTATGCTTTCTTGGCGGATGGAGAGGCAGGGTTGAAAATAATTGATATTCGTGATCCGAGAAACCCAATCCTTGTGCATAGTTGTCCTACAACCGGTGCAGCACACGACTTGAGGTTTGTTGACCATTATGTTTACGTGGCAGTAGCAGAGGCAGGAATCGAAGTTTTTGACATTGAAGACCCTGCCAACCCCCGCAGGGTAGGTGGATGTGACACCCCGGGTAGCGCGCGGGGTATAACAGTGCTAGGCAACTATGCTTACGTTGCGGATGATTGGATGGGATTATGCGTTCTTGATATTGATCAAAGGACAAATCCTGTAGCAATAGGAGGATTAAAAACTGATTTTCTCGCATGGGACGTCCGGGCAAAGGACCAGTTTGTCTACCTTGTGGATGTTCACAACCTTCATGTGATCGATGTAAGTAATCCAGCTAATCCTGTGAAAGTAGGTGGATATAGTTTTCCTAATGCTACCACAAAGTTGGACCTAGGAGGTGAGTACGTGTATTTGCCCTTGGGATCCGCTGGCTTGGAAATAATTGAAGTGAAAGATCCTGCAAACCCTCGGTTAGTAGGATCTTATGAGGAGGTGGGATATGCACAATGCGTTGCGGTGACTGGGGATTACGCTTTCGTGGGAGATCTCGACACGTGGACGGGGTCTAATTATATGGGATCGATTCTTGTGTTGGATGTAAGTGATCCCACTATTCCTCGGTTTGTTGGGCGGAATATTATAGGCGGCGCGCCATTAAATATCACTGTGGCTGGGAATTGTATGTTTGTTGCAAGTGGTGAATACGGCATGCAGATTATCCGAGTTCATGCTCGGCCTTACTTCGAACGTCCAGTGCACCTCACTGCTGGGGGGTTCGAGGCGTGGCTACGCGCACCTTTACCAGGGGATTACACGATCGAGGTATCCAGTGACTTATTGAGCTGGCAACGATTAATCACCCTTACGAACCTCGTTGGCCGGGTGCGAATCTTAGATACGCAGGCACCCAGTTACTCCAGACGGTTTTACCGCGCCCTTTTAGAAGAGTGATATCAGCGGCTTTTATAGCCAGGCAAGTAACGTTGGCCGGTGGAAGTTTGACTGTTTTTGGGAGCCAAATTTTTTAGGCAACCAAACACGAAGGGGACTGTTTCATCAGTGAGGTTTAGGGGCAAAGAGCTAAGGAGTTTTAGGTTGGGTGCCATTTATTGGTCTATCGGACGGACGTAAATGTTCAATAAAGAACTGGCGGACCATGTTAAGTTGTTCCGGTGCACCGAAGCCGTGACCCCCGCCTTGGACAACATGATATTTGACTTTTACACCTGTTTGTTTGAGTGCCTCCACCAAAAGTTCGCTCTGGTTAATTGGTACCACGTTGTCATTGTCACCGTGCATGATAAGGAATGGTGGATCGTCTTTGGTCACGTAGGTAATTGGGTTGGCGCGACGGGCACGATCCTTGTTTTCGTGGACAGGGCCACCGATCAAACGTGCTTCAGGAAGATTTCCTGGGTTGCGGCTTAATATTTCAGGAGAGTTATTCATTTTAGTGAAGTCAGTTGGCCCAAACCAATCGCATACTGCTTGGACCGCACTGGAAACATGGAGATTTTCCCCAACGTCGAACTCGGTAGTGTCACCAGTAGTACCCACTAAGGCAGCCAGATGACCGCCTGCTGACTCACCCCAAACCCCAATCCGGTCCGGGTCGATTCCGTATTCGTGGGCATGTGCCCGGAGCCAACGTATAGCTGCTTTGCAGTCTTGGAGTTGTGCTGGGAAAATGGCATGTTGACTAAGTCGATAGTTTATGCTTGCAATGGCAAATCCGTCATTGAGCAAAGGTAAAGCGCGACACATTTCTTTGCTGCCGGCAAGCCAGGCACCACCGTGGATCCATACTACTAAGGGCAGGTTAGTTCCATTGGGAGGTAAGTATAGATCAAGCTTTTGGCGTGGATGCCCATTTGTTACATAAGGGATGTCGCGAAAGATACGCGTGCCCTCTGGCGGACGCATCTGGAATAAGTTTGTAGGAATAACTGCGTTAGTTGGCACATGTGGTACTAGGTTGCTTAGCTGCTGTGGAAAAGCAGCCCAGCTACAGATCAATAAACCGGTCAGAAATATTAGCCTTGAGTAATATGGGGTTTTATACAGACGGTGTGAATGATCTGGGGAGTTTGTGCTATTGAATTTGTAAAGCATGTTCTTTTCTTACCATATTATAGTGCAACGTGCCATATTTTGTTCGTACGATGGGAGTACCGCCTCAGAGGAAAATTGTGCACGAGGGTATTCATGTTTACCATGCAAAGTTTATGTTTTAACGGGTCAGTCACCTGTGAAGTGAGTGCGGTCGATCCTCTTTCTCGATAAGGTGCAATTTTGTAATGATGTCTAATTGGCCACGAAGGCGGTAAAGTGTACCAAATTTTTTCGAATTCAATGGCTTACTCGTGGCCCGCAAAGTTAACTTATCCTTTTACTTTCAATCAAAGAGAGGATGGGAAGGACTGGGAGGGTAAACGCGGTTCGAAAATCGCGTATATTTGAGAGTGTAGGTTTACTTAACGGTTGATCAGGTTTCCTTCCTTCGACATGTGAAAGGGGAGGGGGAAGTGTGTGTTTTGGAGCTCTGCTTTAAATCGCGGTTTTAAGCCAGAGTGGGTGTACGGTTGGAGAATAGTCTGTGGAGGTGACGGATAAGTGGTTGTTATAGGATTACACTTGCGGTGATTTATCGGAATTAGGCCATGGGCTCAAAGAGTTGTAACTGGTCGTATAACAATTCTTGGCGGGAGACGGTGCCAAACGTAACACAAATTGGTGGAGGCGGTGGGAATCGAACCCACGTCCCTGCTAGATCAGCCACAGGTGCCTACATGCTTAGCCGGAGTAGATTTTTGTCGGCCAGCTGGATAACGCTCCGGCGGCGAATCCACTGACCCAGCTCGCAGTGGTATCTCAGGCCTTGACGTGCGAGCAGCGTCGCAGCCCCAGCCTGCTGCCGTCGCCCAGCCAGCCTAGCAGGCGTCAGCTGGTGAGCGTCGCGGTCACATTAAGCCGCGAGGGCCAATTCAGCGTTGGCACTTCTTTTTTGATGCGCTTTTTTACGAGGCCAGCGCATCACCCTCGGCATGCCACCTGTGACCTACCTAACAGGTCGAATCCAATTCGCCCCCAAATAATTTTGGAAAGATCTTCGATATCTATTTCACTTTTGCATGTCTTGTAGTACACGTCAAGCGTTAGGCCTGGTAAGTAGCGTTAGTAGTTGAGGCTGAAAGTTGTGTGGCTTTCGTGGGTAGCGTCTTGCGCTGGTCAAGCTCAAAGAAGACGTGTGAGCTGATGTTTTTTGTGGCAGTGAAGTTGATTGGCATTTGCCCTTTCCGTTTAGTAGCGGGTTGTTTTGAAATGGCACCTGCAACCGATGCCGCGTACTGTGGGATTTTGAAATGGCCTTTGAGTCAAAAGACCGTGCGTTTTTTCGTGGAAAGGTCGGGTCTATTCTAGGTCGACGGCATTGCCTGTACGCCGAAGATTTCGTTTAAAGAGCGGCCAAGCGGTATTTCCCAGTCGGTTTGTTGTGGCGAGGGCAAGGAAGTTTGTGTGTATATTGCCGACGTAGATCCGGCCATCGGGGGTAACAGCGGGGGAGGAGGCCGTACCCGGGCCGTACATCCAAATCCGCCATAACGAGTTACCGTCTAAGGATGAATGACAAGAAAAGGTACCTTCGGGCCCGTACACACAAACGGCATCGTTTGCCAATACTGCTGGCGTGGTGTCAGCCAGTAACGTACCTAGGCGACGTACCCATACAATAGTGCCTTCGGATGATATTTTTGCTAAGGCGTTTGTGATGCAAATGTATAAATCGCCCACGCGGTCGATTACGGGAGACGATTCAGTGCACCCGCCGGTCCAAAGTTTCCATTTCAATGATCCATCTGGGTTCAATGCATACAAATTCCCGTCCACTGAGGTGAAATAGATTGTGTCATCACCAGCGATTGCGGGGGAGGAAATGATTGGACCGCCGGTCGGGACTAGCCATTTTAGTTTACCGTTTAGAGTCAAGGCGTAGAAATTGGAATCGTGTGAACCAAAGTAAACGGTGCCTTGCTTATCAATTGCGGGGGAAGAGACTATAGGACCCGCGGTCAGGAATTCCCACTGTTTGGTCCCATTAGTAGACAGGCAATAGAATTTTTTATCCCATGATCCGAACAAGACTTCTCCGCTTGTTGAAAGGGCCGGTGAGGAGTCAACCCATCCACCTGTGCGAAACTTCCAAACCAGCCGGCCATTAGGAGAAATGCAGTAGAGGTGTTTATCCCTGCTGCCGAAATAAATTCTGCCGGCAGTGTCAATAGCGGGGGTTGACTTGATGTCACCTTTGGTAGGGAAGGCCCATTTGATTTTTCCTTCAGGAGTAATGGCATAAAGTTTGCCATTCCACCCTCCAACAAAGATCGTGCCGTCTTGATGGGATACTGCGGGTGATGTATCCACGTAGGCAGTTCCAAGTTTGACACCCCACACGATTTGTGCTGGGGCTGGGTTTGAAATTTGGCCTAAGGAGGCCGAACCAGCTAATACGATTCCGCAAACGAAAACAGTCAGGTAAAAGTTTGCGTCCTTTATAGTCACGCGCTTAGTATTTCTGTTGGGGAGCATATACTCAAGGATAAACCAGGACTTTTGTACGGGTATAAATTTGGAGGCGAAAGAATTGGTGGTATGGGGTTGGAAGCTGTTATGGTTGGGCTTGTCAAGGGGGCGATTACGGTGTTATAAAATATGACTAAATTCACGCACCATGAAATTTATATCCGAAAATTTTTTGTTAACTACCCCAGCGGCGCGCCGGTTGTATCATGAGTACGCAGAACACGAGCCTATATTAGATTTCCATTGTCATTTACCCCCGAAGGATGTGGCTGAAAACCGGCGATTTAAAAATCTTTTTGAAATCTGGCTTGAGGGGGATCATTACAAGTGGCGCGCAATGCGGTCAAATGGCGTCCCTGAACGGTATTGCACTGGAGATGCATCACCATATGAGAAGTTCCTGGCTTGGGCTAAGACGGTCCCTTATACCCTGCGCAATCCATTGTATCATTGGACCCACCTTGAGTTAAAAAGATATTTTGGTATCGACGAGCTCCTAAATGAGCAAACTGCCGAAAAGATTTGGCAAAAGGCCAACAAACTTTTGGCCACAGATGAATTAACCACTCAGGGGATCCTCAAGAAGTTCAATGTCCGCGCAGTTTGTACTACTGATGATCCTGCAGACGACCTCCGGTATCACATTGCCTTTGCCAAGACTGGGCATCCGACAAAAATGTATCCCACCTTCCGGCCTGACAAGGCATTGAGTGTTGATAAGCCAGAATTTTTCAATCAGTGGTTGGATAAGCTTGCAGCTGCTGTGGACGTAGAGATTAATTCGTTGAATGCACTATTGGATGCGTTGCGAAAACGGCATGATTATTTCCATGAGCATGGGTGTCGTTTATCAGATCATGGGTTGAATCACGCGTATGCGGATTTTTGCACCCATGACGAGGCAGAAAGTATATTTCAGAAGGCCAGGGCTGGTAGGCCAGCTTCGCCTGAGGAGCATCGTAAATTTGCTACGTATCTTATGGTGTTCTTTGGAAGGCTGAACGCAGAGAAGGGTTGGGTAATGCAATTGCATCTTGGGGCATTGCGGAATAACAATTCGAAAATGTTTAAAATACTTGGGCCTGATACTGGGTTTGATTCGATAGGTGACTGGCCGCAAGCTGAGGCACTGGCGAAGTATTTAGATGCCTTAGACTCCGAAAATTCATTGCCTAAAATAATCCTATATAACCTGAACCCGGCTGATAACTATGTTTTCGCTACAATGTTAGGGAATTTCCAGGATGGTTCATTGCCGGGTAAGATTCAGTATGGTTCGGGATGGTGGTTTTTGGACCAAAAGGAAGGTATGGAATGGCAAATGAATGCGCTGTCAAACCTCGGCCTACTATCAAGATTTGTGGGAATGGTAACTGATTCGAGGTCGTTTATGTCCTATTGTCGTCATGAATATTTCCGCCGCGTGCTCTGCAACCTGGTTGGGCAAGATATTGAAGCTGGATTATTGCCACGGGATTGGGACCTGGTTGGGTCTATGGTTAGAAACATTTGTTTTTTGAACGCTTATCACTATTTAAATCTCCCTGGGTTGGAGTACAGCCGCAAGGGTTCTGGTAAGAAGTCAGTAAAACGAACCAATCGCGCAAAATAACTTGAGCTACCGCTATGAAGGCAGAGCCTAAATTTGACGCAACTGGTACGCCACAAACCGCCAAGGAATTAGTTTGGGGATTCCGCTGGGTGATTTGTGGAATCATTTTTATCGCGACAACGATTAACTACATCGATCGCCAAATTCTTTCTTTGTTAAAGGAATTCCTCGATAAAGAGATCGGATGGACAAATACACAGTTTGGCATTGCAAACGCATGCTTTCAATTAGCGTATGGAGTGTCGTTTCTTTGGTTTGGATGGTTCATTGATAAGTGTGGTGTCAAAATTGGCTACGCGGTATCGATTGTGTCTTGGAGTGTGGCGGCGATAGCTCACGCATTTTGTAAAATTCCCATCCATTTTTATCTTGCCCGAGCGTTTCTTGGTGCAGCGGAAGCGGGTAACTTTCCAGCTGCAATTAAGGCAGTTGCAATGTGGTTCCCTAAAAGGGAGCGAGCTTTTGCAACCAGTATTTTCAATGCGGGCACTAATGTTGGAGCATTGGTTGCACCATTGGTGGTCCCATGGTTGGCGATACATTGGGGGTGGCAATCCGCTTTTTTGATTGCCGGGGTAGTTGGGTTTATGTGGCTGGCTCTATGGTTGCCGTTCTACACTTCTCCTGAGAAATCCCGGTTTGTTAAGAAGGAGGAGTTAGACCATATTTTATCCGATAAAGACGAGAGCCAGCAAACGAGCGAGAAAGTTCCTTGGCTTAGTTTGCTGAGCTACCCGCAGACTTGGTCGTTTGTGGTGGCTAAGTTTTTGACCGATCCAGTTTGGTGGTTCTTCTTGATCTGGTTGCCTGATTATTTCAAGAAAACGCGGGGTCTGGAAATTAAGAAGAGTTGGATCCACATCTTCACGATTTACCTAATTGTCACAATTCTGAGCATATTTGGAGGTTGGATAACCGGTCACCTGGCAAAGAAGGGTTGGTCCATCACCCGAGCGCGGAAGACGGGTATGTTTATATTTGCCTTGTGTGTGCTACCAGTGGTGGTTGTTACAAAGCAGTGGGTGAGTGACTGGGCAGCCGTGGTGATTATCGGTATTGCTGGGGCGGCACATCAAGCGTGGTCAGCAAACCTTTTCACTACCGTGTCTGATATGTTCCCCAAAAAAGCGGTTGCTAGTGTAGTTGGTCTGGGAGGGTTTGCAGGTGCAGCAGGTGGTTTCATATTCCCCATTATCACGGGACGGCTGGTGGACTATTATGAGGGTCAAGGAAATCCCACATTGGCGTATGCGATACTATTCGGTTACTGTGCGTCAGCTTACTTAGTGGCCTTCCTTTTAAATCACCTACTTGCGCCAAAGTACGAGCTGGTTAAGTTTGAGGCGGAACCTCCCAGAGAAAGTTAAGGTGGAGAATACTTTTCCCGTTGCGGCCTAATTGAGATCGGTGATGTGAAGCGCTTCTGTTTTTTTTAGCCTTGGACATGCCGATACCAGTCGTAATTTAAAAGTTATGAATCAGACTTTTAGGCTAGGTGTACTTGGCTCTGGTAAGGGATCAAACTTTGTAGCTATCGCGGACGCCATTGCAGCTGGTCAGGTACCGGCCCAAATAGCGCTAGTGATAAGCGACGTGCCAGATGCTGGGATTTTACACCATGCTCGCAATCGGAATATTCCTGCTCTGTACATCCCACCTGGAAGGTTTAGGACCAAGCTTGATGATGAGGCCGAACAACGATACATCGCTGCTCTTAAAGAAGCCAGGGTAGATCTTGTCGTATTGGCCGGATTTATGCGGATTTTAAAACAACGGTTTTTGGATGCTTTCCCGAATAGAATCGTAAACATTCATCCCTCTTTATTGCCTGCATTTCCAGGCTTAGAAGCTTGGAAACAAGCGCTCCAGTACGGTGTAAAAATAACTGGGTGCACAGTCCATTTTGTAGATGCTGGTGTAGATTCAGGGCCTATCATCGACCAAGAAGCGGTCCGCGTGTATGAGGATGACACTCCGGAAACCCTTCACAAGCGGATTCAAGAAGCAGAACACCGGCTTTATCCAAGGTGTATTGCTGCGATCGCAACGGGGCAGGTTGTGATCCAAGGGCGGCGGGTACGCTGGGTAAATCCTCAAACCCAATAGGGTGCGCATGTGTGATTGTTAGGGACTTGCAGGAGGTAATAAATCGCCACTTTAAGGATTATGCGACAATTTTAAACACAATTGCCTTTGGGGACTTTGTGGTGATTGGATTGGAGCAGCAAATCTCACCTTCCGACAAGTAATGGGCAACTTCTTATTTGTTTGCTAATATTAGCGAACATTTTAGGTAATGAGACAAATTGAAATTCGGTTTCCTACGCCTCGTTTTAGGGGGACAGGTGCCGGCTTTGAGCATAACTTGCATTAGCAGGGTGGGTAAAAAACAAGCTTAGTGCTAGCAAGTTGGGTTGTCGGGGTTTACCTTTGCACGTTTATGATTTCACTCATCTTAAATATAGGCAGGAACATACAGATTACCATTCCCCCAACTACTATACCGAGAAATACGATCAGGAGTGGCTCGATCAGCGAAGTAAGACCAGATAGAGTGGTTTCAATTTCCTCGTCCAAGAAATTAGCTACGCGCTCAAGCATCGCATCCACTTTTCCTGTTTGTTCGCCTGCTGAGATCATCCGGATAATCATGGTAGGGAATATGGGGTGTTTGCCGAGTGAGCCTGCAATTGTTTCACCTTTTTCAATGTCGGTGGCTGCTGTCTTTATGGCCTTTTCCATTATCACATTGCCTACTGTTTGAGAGACGATTTGAAGCACTTCCAGTATCGGTACGCCAGCACGGATTAATGAGGACATTGTGCGGGCGAATCGAGACAAACAGATTTTATGAGCAATTGGTCCGAAAACGGGCATTCGGATCCGGTAATAGTCCCAGATATTGCGTCCGACGGGTGTCTTGGTAAGGAAAAACTTGATGCCCCATATAATGACCGCTGCGATTGGGATAATTAACAGGATGTATTTTTGCACGAAGGCGCTTAAGTTGATGATGAATAAGGTTGGTCCAGGAAGCTTAGCACCGAAGCCGGCGTAAATTTCTCGAAACACGGGAACCACTTTAACCAATAGGAAAATTGAAATTAGCACGGCGACAACGCTTACGATAGCTGGATACATCATTGCGGATTTGACTTTTCTTCGTAATTTGGCCGTGTCTTCCAAATAGGTAGCTATACGGCCGAGTATCTCTGCCAAAAGGCCGCCCCGTTCACCCGCAGCCACCATACACACGTATAACCGATTGAAAACTTTTGGATGTTTTTGGAGGGCTTGTGCCAAGGTATCGCCACCTTCTACCTTTGCACACACATCTCGAATCACCTCTTTTAAAACTTTGTGGGTTGTCTGTTCGGTGAGCGCTTGAAGAGCCTGGACCAACGGTAAGCCCGCATCTACCATCGTAGCCAACTGTCTGGTAAATATTACCAAGTCCTGGAGTGGAACTTTACCGCCACCGATTTTAGTGCGGCGGGAAGCTTTTTCCTGGATGGAGACAACCAAAAGGTTTCGGTTTAATAATGTGGCTATGGCCGTTTGTTCATTCGGAGCCGAGATAGTGCTCCGGAGTTCCCGGCCCGTTATTGCGTCTCTGGCAACGTAGACGTAGGTTGGCATACCACTCCAAAACTATAGTTACGATATACCCTATTGAAACTACTCTTGCAATTCCACAATCATATATCGGCATTACACGTGCCAAATTTACGTAGCAGTTTCGGGTGTATTTGGTAAAGGACTAGCACAGGTAAAGCATGTCTAAAGGCGGAGCCATGGAGTGTGAAGAGGCAAAGATTTAGGTTGTTATCCCAAGCTCAGTGGCGTAGGGTTGAGCAACAAAAAGTATTGCAAAAAGCAGCGTTCTTGCATATTTATTGAGCAAATAAAGCGCTTTTAAGGCGCGCTGAGTAGAAGCAGGGTTTTACTCAGCTTTGTTGAAAAATGAACAACGAAAGGAGGGTTAATATGAAACTTGAAAAATGGACGCTGGCACTGACTGCGGTTGGTGTAGTAAGTCTTGCAGCCGTAGTTCAGGCTCAGGAGCAGCAAATGAGCGCAGTACAAACTGCGCTGTCGTCGACGACCCTTAGCGGGTATGTCGACGTATCAGCCCATTGGAATTTGGGCACAGGTACAGGCAACAACGCTTTTTATAAGTTCGGTGCCAATAAGGATGATGGGTTTAACCTCAACGTCGTCCAGGTCAGTTTAAGCAAGCCTGTTGACGAGACTGATTGGGCCGCTGGGTATAATGTCGACTTATGGTTAGGTCCTGATGCAGCAGCTCTTGGGACTTGGCAAGGCAATGATGAGGTGGCCATCAAGCAGGCTTATGTTGTCACTCGGTTGCCAGTGGAGAATGGTTTAGATGTTAAGATGGGTGTGTTTGATTCCATTATCGGGTATGAATCAGATGAGTCATGGAAGAATCCTAACTACACCCGCTCATATGGGAGGACGATCGAACCTCAGACGCACACTGGAGTGCTTGGCAGTTATCGGCTGAGTGACTGCGTTGCTGTGTCAGCTGGCGTGGCGAACACCATTGGACCAGAAATTAACGAGCGTGCTCACTGGTATGGGAAGGCTGAATCGTATAAGGCTTACATGGGGTCGCTGGCTCTGACTGCACCAGACACGATGGGCTTCCTGGCTGGTTCAGTGTTGTACGGCGGGGTTGTAAATGGTTTTAGCTCCGGGCTCAATGATACCGCTACATCTTGGTATGTTGGGGCTACACTTAACACTCCAGTTACTGGTTTGAAGCTCGGTGTGGCATGGGATGTACTCGATCAACACAACGGGGTTGGTGACGCTTGGGCGCTAGCGGTGTATGCCTCTTACCAGGCTACTGAGAAACTAAGCCTGCACGGTCGTGGGGAATTGTATACGGAAAACAGCAACCAAGTTATTCCGACTGCTGATAACTATCAGATCTGGGCTCTCACGGGTACGGTTCAATACGACCTGTGGGATAATGTGCTAAGCAGGTTAGAAGTCCGGTGGGATCACTGTGATGAGGGCAAATACTTCACCTCAGCCACAGGTCCTCGTCGGAATAGTGTCCTGCTGGCAGCTAACCTCGTTTATAAGTTCTAAGTTGAGTTAATTGTGAGTTCGAGCCCTCCCCCCGGAAAACGGGGGGAGGGTGTTTTTTATGAGAAAGGGGTAATTTAAATGTTTACTATGCAATAGTTCATCATCCTGGATTAGCCGATCGTGAAATCTGGACAAATGGCAAGTCGTAGCGGGAGGTATATCAGCTCTGGTAAGCCTGCTTCTAATAGGTGGGACAAAAACTCGGTCCCTGCAACTTTACGAGTTGGAGAAGTGCTTTTATTAACACCAGACGCAGTGGCTGGTTAGTTTAATACCCTGGTGGGGGGGTGTTTTAGGAATCCGACTCCCTGGAGCGGTCTTTGTGAAGCGATTAGTTGGTGACTATTTGTCTTTAATTGGAAATCAGTTCAGAAATTCGTGTTGTTTTTACCGCCAAGTGTGTAAGCGGATTTTTCCAGGTTTCGCGGGGTAATTGAGAGACCCCCCTGGAAAGCCATTATTTGAGGCTGACTGCTGCGTTATTGGTAATAATTGGCGAACCGCGTCCCGGTTGAATCGTTACGTTATGGAGGATAATTCCGTCAGCATTTCTTATTTCCAGCCCTGTGGTACGCGACCTAATTGTGATGTTTTCTAGGGTCACATTTTTAATTGGGCTTTCCGGGAGTCCTACAATTAAACCCGCATTTTCGTAACAGGTTGCAGTGAGGTTTTTGATAACGACGTTGGTGTAGGCAGGGGTGGTATTGGTGAAAGGCTGAGGTAAATCATTGGTCGGGATTCGGGGGTAATAGCAGGTAAGGGTGATGGCACGTTCCACATTGGTCATGGAGATGTTTTCACAGTACAAGCCATTGACAACTCCACCTCGGCCTCGAGCAGATTTTATCCGGATTCCGTTTTCTGTATTTTCGAAAGTACAGTTTCTTACGATTACGTTTCTTACGCCACCAACGGTTTCACTTCCGATGGACATTCCGTGGCCATGCTTGAAGTGGCAGTTTTCAACTAGGATATTTTCACATCCCCATTCTCGCGTGGGGAGCTTGCGTCCGGACTTTATAGCGATGTTGTCGTCGCCTACGTCAATAAAACAATTCCTAATAATCACGTTTACGGAAAGGCTAGGATCAATACCGTCGGTGTTGGGCGTATAATGGGGTGCCAAGATTTTGACGCCCTCAATTAACACATTTTCACATTCAATAGGTACGACGTGGAATTTGGGGGAGTTTTGCACGGTTATTCCTTTAATTGAGATGTTTCGGCATTTGACAAATGAGATGAGGTTTGGCCGGGGAAGGGTATATCCTGGGGTTTTACGGCGAGCTTCTTCAGCGGCATCCCACCACACCTGGCCGCTGCCGTCAATTGTGCCACGTCCCTCTATATGGATATTTTCGGCTTTTTCAGCTAAGATTAGGGGGATGAAATCATTGTTATTTTTGGCTTCAAGCCAGTTACCAGGTTGTTTCATGAAATGTTGATGGTTACGTGAGGCGAGTAAAGTGGCGCCTTCTTCAAGAATTAATTTAAGGTTGTTACACAACTTGATAGGTTGGCAGAGGTAGACGCCCGGTGGAAATCGCACGGTTCCACCTCCGTTGGTGGCGCACATGTTGATAGCTTGTTGTATTGGTTTTGTATCGTAATTAGTGCCGTCCCCTCGTGCACCAAGGTCTCTAACGTTGAGCTCTAGTACTGTAGGCTCGGCACAAAAAACGGCTGCTTTGGAAAGCAGAAATAGGACTAATATAACCGCCAGAGCTGGTAAGGGTTTATTAGGACGTTGGATGTTTGAGTGTTTCATGAGATTAGCATTGTGCAGCACAGTCTGCCTGGTCAATACGTTGCTGTTCCAAAAAATTGCACGGTCTGCGCAATAAAATGAACCACTCGACTATGGGGTAGAATTACCTTATATGGTTTAATTTTTGGGCTTATATCGGTTAATAAGGTTGAGGGTGGCAGGCGGCGGTTCACTTATTAGGTGGCAGATGCCGTAGAAAGAACTCTTTCATTTTTCGTTCTCCGAAAGGCCCGCCAAGCCCGTGACCTGCATTTGGGATAACGATTAGGTCGAAGTCTTTGCCAGCTTGAATTAAGGCGTTTGCGAGGCGAAGAGTGGATTCAGGTGGGACATTACGATCGAGTTCTCCGACGATGAGCAGGAGGTGGCCTTGGAGTAGGGAGGCGTTTTCGATGTTGGAATTTTGAGCGTACCAGTTGGTTGGGCTATTAACCCAAATTTGATCCGGGGGCATATAACCCATCCACTGTTCGTTCCATGACGCCTTGTCCAAGCGATTGTCGTGGCAACCGCAAGCAGCCACAGCTACTTTGTAAAGGTCATTGTGCCAAAGGAGTGCCGCTACGGCGTTTTGTCCACCGGCGGACACGCCGTAGATTCCAACACCGCGACTTATGTCGTACCAGGGGAAAGTAGCTGCAGCTGCTTTGTGCCATAAGACGCGATCGGGAAATCCAGCGTCCCGCAAGTTACGCCAACACACCTCGTGGAATTGCTTGGATCTGTGGGCTGTTCCCATGCCGTCGATTTGCACAACTACGTAACCTAGTTCCGTCAGAGGGGGAGGATTAATCACCTCGGAAAACGATTTAGGTGTAGCATAGCCTTGTGGACCAGCGTAGATTTGTTCGATGACGGTGTATTTTTTTGTCGGGGTAAAATTTTTAGGTTTGTATATAATGCCCCAGATATCGGTTTTGTTATCGCGCCCCTTGGCGGTGAAGACAATTGGTGGGGTCCAGCCGTTTGCAAGTAATTCAGAGGCATCTGCCCGATCCAGTTCGCAAATTAGCATACCGTCGGAGGCTCGGCGCAATTGATGGACAGGTGGTAAGTCAACCCGCGAGTAAGTGTCGATGAGAAAACGTCTATCAGGCGAGAATTGTATTGTATGGGTTCCAATGCCTTCCGTAAGGCGTACCAGGTTGGAACCATCAAAGTTTACTTTGTAATGATGGAGGAAGTATGGATCTTGGTTAGGCTCGCGTCCACTAGCGCTAAACCAAATAACCCGGTTTGTTTCATCGATGAAATCGATTCCGCGTACGACCCATTCTCCTTGAGTAATAGGCGACACTGATCCGCTTTTGATATCGATAAGGTAAAGATGACGCCAGCCACTCAATTCAGACACATATATAATTTCATCGGTATTTGTAAGCCAATTGACCAATTGTAGACGCATCGACTCAGTGTGCGCTGTCCAGATAAAAGTTGTACTCCGTTCTTCGAATACCGTTCGTACATTGCCGGTTAGCACATTGGCTTCAAGAATCCTGGCACGCTGATGTCCCCGATCCACTTGCCACCAAGTGAAGTGAAGACCGTCTTTTTCCCAGTGGATTTTTGGACGTTCCCACACGTGTTCGAATCGTTCAACGGCAGGTTTGAGGATGGACTTATTGGTCACGCATACAATTGTGAGTTCGTAACGCGGGAATTTATCCCCAGGGGTAGGATAAGGGCGTCGTTCAAGTTTTGCCCGGCCGCCGCCAGGTGGTGAAGATTGTATCAGATATACCTCGTTTGTGTCCCCGGGTTCTACACGCCATGCTACGAGATGTGTAAACCCAGGCGCCCATACGAAATGGGAATAATAGTTTGTTGGGCAGCCGTCACAGGTTAAAGGATATTCATTGCCTTCTTGATCTTTGAGCCAAAGATTATGGTCCTTGATTTTTACGTTCAATTGATGTCCGGAGCAATTAGTGTAATCTGGCGGCGTGGAAATTTTGCGGTCTCTGAATTGGTTTGTGGAGATGAATTGATCTGTGGAAATGATTGCTACGCTCGGAAGGTCCGAGGCTTCGAATACACCCAGTAACTCGCCCGTTTTACTTGTGACCAGCCACATATGGCCACCAAATGTATGTTGTAAGTGTGTATCCCCGGGTTTAATTGTGGCGTAGAGATGTTTTATCCCGTCGAAATCGATCCAGAATAACTTAACTTCGTTGGTGGTTTGGTTTATGAATACTACGTGGGATTCGGCACCGGTTCGAGAAGTAGGGCGGGGAACAAATGTTCTTGGGAGTTGGTTGGGGAAAGATCTGTTTTGTGAATTAGTTGCAGGGGTGACTTTGCCTGTAGAAATGTCAAGGATCCACTGATTTGTTATCCCAATAAGCCAGATACGGTTGTTGGGCATATCGAAGTTGAGAGATTCGATGGGCAGGCGTTTAGGGTTTACATTTGATCCGAGTTGCCGAGCAACTGCAGCGTGATCAAATGCAAGTCTGCGTGTCCCCTGGAGAGCATCCACCAAAACGAACTCCCTTTCGTTGTTGGGGAGGTCATTTCTGTACCAAAACCGCGTCCCGTCGTCTATCCAGTGAGGGGTAATATGCATCTTGTAGATGCGCGGTTGTCTTGTTACTTGCGAGGCGGCCTCGGCTACTATGTTAAATCCGGGAGATACCAACAACACCGTAAAGAACAAAATGGCGACGCATAAGAGAGGAGAATCGACCACTGGGTTGCAGACCGGCAACACATCTGGTTTTAAGGTGGTATGTTTTTTCATAGCGTTTTGTCGATGAGGATGGTTTACCTGCTTTTTATGGAAGGTTTTTAGAGTTTGTTGGGTGATTTTTCCGTGATGGCCCTGAGGACAGCCTCTGGCGAGACCGCCTCCATACATTTTCGGAGAAATTCAAATGATCCTTGTATTGGCCGCCCGTCGTACCGATAAAATTCTAGATTCCTGCCGTGCACTGCAGGATTTTGCACGAGGGTGTAATTAGCGTTGTAGGGGGCAATGGTGGGATTCCATGTGGGTGATTCGATCACGATGATGTGCGGGACGTGCATAGCTGCTGCAAGATGCATGACAAAGTTGTCCACACTAAGGTATAAACTGCAATGTTTGAGTAAGGCAGCCAGGTGACGCACTGTCGGTGTGTGCGGGGAGAAGATTTTTGGAGAATTAGCAGATTTCACTAAGTATTGGATCTCGGCTTGTTCATCTGGGCCACCTAATAGAATGACGTTCAAGTCAGGACGTAGTTTCGATAGCTGCTGAACGAGAATGGCGTAGTACTGGATTGGCCATCGTTTTAGTATTAGGTTTTTTGTTCGGCCGGAACCGGGGTGGATTGCCAAGCAGTGACCAAGATTGAGCTTGTTTGTGGTGAAATATTCCTGGGCCCATTTGATTTCATCCGGTGTCAAGTACACTTCATAGTGGTGTGATTGCAATTTTGGTTCAGCCTGTACAAGCTTCAGCAAATCCAAATTTTGCTCGATACAGTGTCTGGAATAGTCATGAGGAACGGTTTTATGGATCAGCACGGGTGTCAACCAGCCGAAATGGTCGTATTGGTGTGACACCCGCAATTTAGCATTTATTATCCAGCTGATAATTCTGTATTCCACACGACTTTGTGGGAATGTATTAATTGAGACGTCGTAGCCAGTCCTTCGCAAACGGAGCAGAAATTTCAGTGTAGTGAGGAGATTGCTTTCCAGGAAATTGTGCTGGAGTACACGGTTGAGGTGAGGGTTGGTTTCTATTAATTGGCGGGATCCGTTCCAAAGTACTAGCACGTCTATTTGTGAGTCGGGAAAGTTTAACCGTAGCTCATGGATCAATGGTGTGGCGATGAGTGTGTCCCCTATCCCCGCCAAGGAACATACAAGGAATTTTTTCTTTTGCTTAGCCATGGGATCATGGTGGTGCTTGGAGGAAGGCATCGGGGAACTCAGCTTTTGGCTGGAAGTGGTAGTCTATCGAATGGTGGATGTGCCTTGGTTGGTTCGCGTTTGGCTGGAATCTACGTCGGGAAATTGGTACTTAGGAGTTGCCTTACCGCTTTTTACCTCGACTTTTTCGAACTCTTTTTGGGAGCTTGCTACGAGTGGTAAGGATTGTTGGATGTTGGTGGCGTTTTCAGCTGCAATGTCAGGGGTAGGTAGCACTGTGGGTCGAATGAGCACAATGAGTTCAGATCGGTTGTTTTTCCGGGAGTAGTCTGAGAATGCAAGTCCAAGCAGCGGGATATCTTTGAGGATGGGGATGCCTGATTTTGTCCGGGTGGCTTGGTCACTTATAAAGCCCCCGAGCATGACAGTTTCGCGGTTTCGGACGGCGACCTTTGCGTTTGCAGATCTGGTAGTAACCTCTGGCATACTGAAGTTGGCGTCGACTTTAATTTCGCGTCCAACGTCTTGGATTTGTTGTTCGATGTCCATAACGACCAGTCCGTCGGGATTGATCAACGGTAGTACGCTTAGGCTAATGCCAAAGTTTTGGTATTGGTACTGGGTTTGGGGACCTCCGTAGTATGTGTATGTGCCAGTGATGATTGGTCGGGATACACCAATAGAAATGTTGGCTTGGACTGCATGTGATGTTTGGATGCAGGGTCGCGAGAGCACCCTAACACGACTATCTTGGGCAGCTAGGCTTGCGGCTACATCGAAGTCGCCCGTATAACGCCCCCACCAGCTAAGCCCACTAGCAAACGAAACATTAGTTACGAGGCTTTCTGCCAAAGAGTTTGGATCAGTGAAACTTGGTTTATTTTGCACTACTCCTGAATAAGTGAACTTGCCGGTTGTCTCAGGCCGTTTTAACCAACTAACACCAAAGTCTAATTGGTCCCCTACACTGACCTCTAAAATTAATGCCTCGATTAGCACTTGTGGGAGTACCACGTCGAGCTTTGCAATGATGTCTTTTATGGTTTCCATGTCTTGGCGAGAAGCGAATACGAGCAATGAATTAGTCCGTTCATCAGCTATAATCTTGTTAGGACCGATGATTTGGATTTCGCCCATAGCAGCGGCGCGTTGGATGATACTCCGGAGTCGATCGCTAAAACTCGGTTGGGTGGTTGGCTGAGCGGTTGGTGTGGTACCGAACTGGGTGGCGCCGGGAACACCAATTTGTGTCCCTGGCAAAGTTCCGATACCAGTCCTAGGCAGACTCGTTCGTGTTCCTAGACCACGGGTAGCAGTTGTTCCTGCGCCGCTGCCAACGGTGGCGGTGGCACCACCCGCGCTTAGGCTGCTTAGTGCGGCAGCAATTTCTGTTGCAAGGGCATATTTGATGGGAATTACCTCAGAAACAAACTCGGACGGGACAGCTACGTCGATCTGTTTTATGAGTTCGAGCATGCGTTTTACGTTTTCGGCGTAATCCCTAATAACGAGTACTTGAGCGCTGTCGATGGGCAGGATTGCGTTGGGTATTCGGGCAAATGGTTGAAGCACCGCCACAAGCTCAGAAGGTTTGACATAGGTTAATTGCACCACATGGGTTGTGTATTGCGCTGCCTCCGGCAGTTGTTCGGGTGGCAAGTCACTGAATCTAGCTGCTTCCTGGCTAGCTTGAGCTACCGGTACTACTTTCACGAATTTATCCCCTACCGGGATAGTTGCGATTCCATTCATCGCGAGCACGGTATCGAACGCCTGCACTGCTTCGGTCCGAGTAAGCGGGGTTTGGGTTTTGAATGTGATTTGGAGTTGAGGGAGCGTAGCGGGACGTAAAATAGTTCTGTTAACTAATCCTGCATACACGGTTAGGAATGTGTTAAGGTCGACTCCTTGGAAGTTGAACGTGTTTGTGGCAGGTTCTGTGGATGGAGGTGATTGGACTGGAGGGGAAAGCCTTAGAACAGTTGGGCCACCGGTTGCTAGGATGGGGTTAGCTGTCGGTCGGCTAGCGGGTAGCCTGTTAAGTGGACTTTCTGGGTCTTTAAACTGTGAATCCGGTAACGTAATTACCCAGGGGTTGGTAGGTTGGTTTTGGTTTAGAACTTGTGGTTGGGTCGTAGGAGCCGATTGTGCGGTTTCGGGCGGATTTTGTTGAGGATTGCCTTCTGGGGTTTGGCTAATGGCCTTGGCTAACCCCATGTGAATTAATAATGCAATTACGTAGATTTTTTTCATGCTCATCTTGGTTTAGGCAAATTCTGGTTGGTGATAATTGTGGAATTCGTTATATATCGTGGGTTTGGAGGTGCAACAGGGACATTTGACTGAGCCAGATGTATTGGCGCCCTACTGAATGTTTGTGTAGCTGAGATATGAGTCGGTGGACTTGGTTGTTGGAAGGCACGCTGAGTCAATGGTTGAACTGCGGTTTCAGGAGATAGTCGTGGATAGCTCGCCGCTATGGTTATATTGCCAACAAGATACTGGCGGGTTGCGTCTGGTCGTAGTGATAAGCCACGAACACGCAGCAACGCCTCGGAAAGCCCAAGTTGGTATAAGAACTCTATTATTTGCGGTTCACGTCCTTGAACCGTGATTGTTTGAAGTTGTTCTACAAAGAATTCATTTGTAACGCTTCGTGCAGGTGAATACGAGGTAATGTTGATTTTGGCTAGGGTGGCTTTCGTTTGGATGGTGCGGAGGAGCTCAATTGAATGTGATTCTATACCTGGGTTAAGCTTTTCGTATTCTTTTACCTTTGCTTGGAGTTCGGGGAGGCGAGCCACTACCTGCCGTTTGTGTTCGAGCTCATTTTTGGCAGATTTAAGTGCCAACTTAAATTTTTTCCAGTCGCCGGCGTGGGGCCACACCAGCCACATGTTCAGTAGTATGAACACCACGAGCCCCACTAGTACCAGGAGCCGGCGCTCACCTGTCGTTAGAGTTATTTTTGATCGTGTAGCCATTACTCGGATGCTAAATTGAGTTCACAGGAAAAGTTCCATGAAGCAGTGACATTGTTTGGGTCCGTTCGCGAGTTAAATTCGCTGAAATTTTTGAACATAGGTTTGCCGTCGCGTTCTACCTTCCTGACAGCCTCATTAAAGTCCAATACCTTACTGACCTGGTCGGCTGGAATAGTACCATCGATTCGGAGTCGACGTCCCTCGGTGAAATCGAAAGCTTGTAGTGTAGCTTCTTCAGGTAGGAGTTCGACGATTGTTTTCCAACAATCTAATGCAGCGAACTTTAGTTGTTCACGTTCGCGAAGCACGTTTAATCTAGCTTCTAGCCTAAGGGCATTTGTGTAAGCTTGGTTAAGGGCTCGTAGTTCTGACTGTACTTTATCAGTTTGCCACCGGAGAACCTGAAGGGCCGCTCCGTAGATTAGGACAAAGACAGCGTATGCGCTTACTAGTGCGCCCAAGCTCCGCATCCATAAGGAATCGATTAGCTGTTGACGGTATCGGATTGCGAATTCCTTTGGCATTAGAGTGGAAGGTGCGCTGGTTCTGATTACGCGTTTGGCTGTGGCAAGCGCAAGCTGTTCAGAGGACGGGGCTTCCACTGTTTCTATAGGTAATGGTGCAGCCTCTTTAATCAGAGCAAGCCATTGATCTGTCTGCTCTTTGGGAACTACAAGCTTTATTTTTTCCGGTGTCTTGAATATCCCCTCCAACGTTCCTGCCGTTAACGTTTGTAGAAATAGGTGTTTAAACACAGTAACACGATTTTCGGTCGACGGTAACTGTATTGTATTGATGTGCTTGAGTGTGCTATCGGACCACCATGCCAAGACGACTGCTCCCGCAAACAGAGTTGCCTCTGGGTATATGCAAACTACATTCCCTTCTGGTTTTGTAAGTTCGATTAGATCGATAACAGGTACTTCGAGTGAATCAGCAAGATAGCCTTTTTCTTCAAGCGTAATTATTTGGGTTTCTATGGCTTCGCGTTCCGCGATAAGCACCACTACAGGTTGTATTTTTTCAGAGTCAGCTGATGGCTTTAAACTCAGGGGGTAAAATGCCCATAAAGCTTGCGAAGGCGGAATTGGGGAAAGCTTCTCGATTTGCAGTTCGACCATGGAATGTAATTCCTCGTTTGAGACTTGAGGTAGCTGTAATATGCGGAGGTAAATCGAATCGGATGGTAGCCAAGCGATGTTGAGGCGGGGAGAAAGTAGCGAACGCCAGTTTTTAGAAACTAGAGAGGTAGGTAGTGGGGTTTGCTGTTCGATTTGAAGGTAAGTGACAAGCTTGGGTTCTCCATGGGTCACTTCAAAATGCCACAAGGTGTAACCTGTGGGGGTGGCCTTTAGAATGTTGCATGATTTCCAGCGGCTCATGGCGATTTAATCTCTCTTATTTAATCCCGGTGGCGTGTTTGTGCTGGCTTAGAACGGCATCCAGATGTTCCTCTATTTGAGTTACGCGGAGGACCTCTTCAATAGTTGTAATGCCGGCTTTGACCTTTTTCCATCCATCGTCACGTAGTGTGCGCATCCCGAGTTCTATAGCCTTAGCTGCGATAGTGGTAGCTGGTGCGCGGTTTAGGATGAGTGGCCTGAGTGGTTCCTTCATCACGAGCAACTCGTAAATGGCGATGCGGCCTTGATAACCTAGTTGCCGGCAGTCTTCACATCCTGCGCCATAATAGAAAGTGGTAGTAAGGATATCCTCTTCTGGAAAACCGATTCGCCGTAGGTAGTCGGGGTCGACTTCCTGTCGGGTTTTGCATTTCGGGCATATTGTGCGGACTAATCGTTGGGCAATTACTGCTTCAACTGAGGAGGCCACCAAAAACGGCTCTATACCCATATCGATCAGCCTTGTGAAGGCGCTAGGTGCATCATTTGTGTGCAAGGTTGAAAATACGAGGTGACCCGTGAGCGCTGCTCTAATAGCAATCTCGGCAGTTTCTAGGTCCCGGATTTCACCTATCATGATTACGTTTGGATCTTGTCGGAGGATGTGACGTAGCGCAGTGGCAAAGGTCAGCCCAATTTCCGGTTTGACTGCAATTTGGTTGATTCCTTTTAACTCATATTCGACTGGATCTTCAACAGTAATTATTCGTTTGTGGACGGAATTGATGGTGGCAAGCATTGCGTATAGGGAGGTGGATTTCCCAGAGCCTGTGGGGCCTGTGATGAGTATTATGCCGTGTGGTTTTACAATTAGTTCCCGAATAATTGCTTCATCCTCTGGGGAGAATCCTAGCTTGTCTAAAGTCAAAAAGATTTTTCCACGTGTAAGCAGTCGGAGTGATACGCTCTCGCCATAGACAGTCGGCACTGTAGAGACACGGATGTCAAGTTCCTCTCCTTTGATGCGGACGTTTATGCGTCCGTCCTGGGGAAGGCGTTTCTCGGCGATATTCATTCCACTCATGACCTTAATTCGTGAGATGAGTGCTGATTGAAATCGTTTGAGTTGTGGCGGCACCGGGGTTTGGTGGAGGATACCGTCGATCCTGTACCGAATACGAAGCTCGTCTTCCATGGGTTCGATGTGGATGTCAGTTGCACGGTCTTTGTACGCTTCCCAGATAATCTGGTTGACGAACTTGATCACGCTGGCTTCCTGGTCGCCCGCCGTGATTTCTTTATCTTCTGTGACTGTGAGTTCAATGGGTTCATCTTCTTTTTCGAGTTCTTCAATAGTTTCGGCACCGACCCCGTAATATCGTTTTAAAGCTTTTTCTATCTCGTCACGAGGGGCTAAACAGAATTCCACCGGACATCGTGCGGCAAAAGTGACAGCGCTTGACATTGCGGTGTCAAATGGATTCCCCACGGCAACCTCAAGCACGTCTTTGTTATAAGAGACGGGTATGACTGTGTATTGGAAAGCGATTTTTGTGGGGAGTTTTGACCGGACTTCGGGAGGAATGGCAGTTTTTGAGAGGTCGATGTATTTCCAGCCTATATGGTTGGCGAGGCGTTGCAAAAGTTGTTCTTCCGAAAGCATCGCCTCGCGTGCAAAAAACTGGATCATTCCCTCTTGGGAGCCGTTGGCCACAGCGGCCTGCCACGCCCGATACCAATCCGAGATAGTCTCCGGACTGACGCCAACTGCTGTTGCTAGTAATGAGCGAGCGTCTATCATTGCAATTAATCACTGCGTATCTTTAAAACAACGCTGACTCTGAAAAGTTGCACTTTTTGAGCATGCCGATCTACACAAATTTCGGGTCAAATACTGGTCCCATCCCGTGGATTTCAAGGAGTTTGGCAAAGGTAGAAATGCCGCGTTTTTCTTCCGAGCCAACGTGAAAGTGAAGATGCCAACCGAGATAATCTTGTCTAAATTCGTACGTATACCGCTTCTCTGATCGGATTATCTCGTCTAAATTGGCCAGGCCAAGCTTCCAAGCCTTCCGGAGCCCTTGCCTCAGACGCTCTGAATTAATGTCGCGCCGAATCGCCCAGACCGCGTGTACAAATGGTAAGCCAGTCATTTCATACCACGCAGCCCCTACATCTAAAATGTGGTAATCATGTTCTTGGAATTGCATGTCCAACGCGCGATCCCCAATTAATAAAAGATTTTGAGGCTTAAGTTTCGGAGGCCATTCAGAGAGTGTTTTTATTTCCGGGGTTAATCCCCATTCCTTCAAAATCACTCGTAACAGGTAGAAACTCCCTGAGGAAGCAGGATCAATGTAAATGACTTTTACCTGCTCGATCGGTTCGCTATGGAATAACACTACGCTTTTCACTTCGCCAAGGGAAGCTATCCCAACACCATCTAAGACATCGTATCTGTCGGCCTTAATTACATCCACAATGCTTAAAAGGGCTGCGTCCAGTTCCCCTTGTGCCATCATAACTGCCAGTTCGCGAGGTGTTCCGTATTTCACCAGGGATTCAATACCGTAAATAAGTGGTCTGGCATTTAAATATCTGTATGCCCCAATCCGAAACCCTTGCAGATCATCCAGCAAAGATCTTTCTTCCACAACGGCCCGGGCACGATCCCAGCGAATACATCGCCGCGCTAAAATCTCTGGCGATTCATGTTCGGTTCCAAAAGTTTGGTTGCCTGCATTACCCTCAAACATAGAAGTCCAAAGTTTATAATTGCTTGCCAGAGCTGAAGATGATAGCCAAAAAACTTTCGACATTATTCGGGCAGGGGACAAGCCAAAAACAGTCGGGTGTCATAGCTGTGGGAGAATTTGGCACATACACGCCGGATTAATCAAAACAGCCAAAGGAATAGGCAGGGTTCTAAAATCCCTCCAGTATCGCACTCGGCATTACTTTTCACAGGATAAAGTGGTGATAAGGTAGGTAGCAACTACGGCTATTAGTAAATTAAAAAGACATTCCTCGTAGGAAAACCCGGGATAAGTAGTACGCATAAACCATATTTGCTGATAGCTACCTGCGTACATATGCTTCCGTATTTATACTGAAGTAAGGCCACATAAAGGGCTAATCCCTTCCGTATAATAAGTGACTCATTGTAAGGGGCTTTTCGGGTTGATGGAGCCGCGCATTGGGAGAAAATATGGTCTGGGATAAGGAGATAAGGTGAAGTAGAGAAATGGAGTTGGTCTGGAAAATCAGAAAGAGTAAAACCAAATCTTTGCGGCAAAATGGCTGGGGAACGAAGGGGCTAACGTTGACTGAAGTGGTAGTAGCCATAGGGATAGGCGGACTTTTATTTGGTGGGATATTAGTGGCATATATCCAGAGTGCTTATAGGGCTGAGTGGTCCGCACTTTCGTATGCGGCCCAATCAATAGCGTGGCAGAGGATCGAGCAATCACGTGGAGCCAAATGGGATCCTTGGGGAAATCCCCCGGTGGATGAGTTGTCTAGTACCAATTTCCCTCCGGTGGTTGAATTGATGGATGTGCCTTTGAGTAAAACAAATTGTTATTATGGGACTAATTATGTCCGGATTAACCTTCTTTCCACAAACCCACCTTTGAAGCTTATAGTATCTGAGACAGTTTGGAGTTTTAGGGGGAGATTATACACAAACACAGCCACGGTTTATCGAGGACCGGACCAATGAGGATGGGCATTGTTGGATGGACAAAGGGACTAAAATCACGTGTAGCGGCAATGACGTTGCCGGAGGTGATGGTCACTGCCGGAATTTTTTCTCTGGTTATGGCGGGGTTTATAACTTTGCATGTGTTTTCTATTAAAATGAATCGAATTACGGCCGTGAAGTTGGGGGCTAGTGACCAGGCGCGTGAGATTTTGTCGTTACTATTTAAACAGATCAGGGAAGCGGCGGACGTTAGGGTTGGGTATGGAACGGCCACTTCGTTTGTTGAACCCACCCCTGGTCAACTTTTCCAAGGCAATGCTATCATGATTTACCCTGTGAAAACAAATACGAATATTTGGATTCGGTACTATTTGGAGACAAATGCTGGATGCCTCAAGAGTGTTGCCCATAATCGGGTCCAGCCTATTGTTCACGTTGAAGGAATTACCAATCACATAGTTTTTCGGGTCGAAGATTTCAGAGGTACTGTTTTAACCAACGCCAGTGATCGGCGGGTTATAGGTGTGACGTTGCAGTTTTATAAGTTGGTTTTCCCCTCTGCCGTTTTCAGAGAAGGTGGTTTATATGATTTTTACCAAGTCAGGACTAGAATAGGGCGTAGACCGATAGAATAAAAGGAGGAGCCATGCAAGGGATAAAAGTTAATAGGGGCATCAACAAAAAGGCTACTGCGTTATTGGTAGTAATGGCTTTGGGTGTGGCAGGTACGATTGTACTCTCGGGGACTTTAAAATGGACGTCCCATAACGCAATGGTGATCAATAGAAACATTGCGTATCAGAATGCGGTATTGGCTGCTGAGGCGGCCACTGAGAAAGCGTTATCAACGTTGATTACCGATTTCGCCAAAGAGGGAGCTGGCACTGTAGCGGGTCGTATGAATGAGTATAAAAAGCGTATTCCGAAGCCAGACGAACATCCTCAGTGGGGCCGGTACAAGTTCAAAAACGGTCGTGGGGCTGAGGACGAAATCTTGGTAACCCAAGTCCAGCCATGGACGCAAGGGGTAGTTCTTCAATCCCAGTACAGGATGTTGAAAGGATATTCTTCCATATTTAGGATTCGGGCAAACGCGTACGATGTTTTGAACGACACAGAAGCGGCAGTGTACCAGGATGTTCAATTGGCTTTAGTTCCAATATTCCAATTCGCGGTTTTTTACAATCTGGATCTTGAGGTCTTCCCGGGTGCAAATATGGATATGCGGGGCCCTGTGCATTGCAATCGGGATATTTACGCGGGTTCAGAGCCGCAGGCCACATTGACATTTTATGATTTAGTAACGATGGTTGGCAGGCTATATAACACTCGTAAATGGGGAACTCCGATGAAAGCGCCCGTTTTTAGTGGTAGACCCTCGCCTGGTTACCAGTTAAATGTGTCTTCACTTAATTTGCCAATAGGTACGGACAACACGCCTGAGGCGGTAAGGGAGGTTGTAGAACCACCCCAAGGAAGTGAGAATCTAAATAGCTTAATAGCACAGCAACGATTCTATAACATTTGTGATGTGGTTGTTGAAGTATACACAAATGATGTGGTCATAAAAGGAGGTAAGCTTTCTCCCGGTAGTGCAGCTACAATTCCCTGGCAGCAAGCCTCAAACTGGATTTCCACCAACAAGACTTTCTATGATCAGCGCGAGAAAAAGACGGTTGTCTTGACGGAAATTGACGTCGGCAAGTTCAACAACTGGGCTACAAATAATAATCCCATTGCAAATTCAGTGCGGGCAGCTCAGGGTAGGTACATAAATTCACTTTATGTAATAGACAAACGGCCGCGGACAGATGTGCAACTTCCGGCGGTCCGGCTGGTAAATGGATCGGTGCTGCCACCTTCAGGACTGACGGTTGTCACACCAAACCCGCTTTATGTAAAGGGAAATTATAATGCTTACGGCGCCTCAGTTGGCAGCACAAACACGGCGAATACTAAACCCGCCGCGCTAATATCGGATGCAATTACGATTCTGTCAGGTAGTTGGGATGACAGTAGGAGTTCCTCCTCCTCCTGTTCAAGTCGTGTAGCCTCAGACACAACCGTCAATGCTGCGATCATGGCAGGCATCGTCGAAACAGTCGGAAGTGATTACAGTGGTGGGTTGGAAAACTTGCCAAGGTTTCTCGAAAATTGGAGTGGTAAAGTGTTCACTTATAACGGATCCATGGTAGTGATGTACCCGAGCCAGTACGCGACAAACAAGTGGCCTAGAACGGGTGATGTGTATAACCCACCTACGCGTAGATGGAGTTTTGACTTAAATTTCACAGATCCAAGCAAATTGCCACCTTTAACGCCTCAAGTACGTGCTGTAGTGAGGGTTAAATGGGCGACAATTGCTCCTGACGAGAGCTAAAACAAAACGGGTTCCATCTCTAAAAAGAAAAGCTAACCTCTGTGAGAACGACAGGTTAAATTGGTGGGGCTGCAGAATAAGTTTGTTTGCGCTCACCAATCTTTTAGGTGGTGTGGGTGTGAGTATTAGGTGGCACCTTCGGGGGATCCCAAGACTATAGGCTCGATGGGGAAGTATTTTTGGGTAACAGGCTTTCTGTTTGATCATTTGGCGGCGTGCTATTGGAGTAATGCGCTTGTTCACTTGACGTGTGGGGGGTGAGAGCTCAGCGTGAGTTTATTGGATGGTGAAAGATTTTCTTTACCGGAGGCTTGTTATTCATGATGGGTTTCAAAGAGGAGGTGGTCTACAAACGTTATGCTTAATGGCGTTGCTGAAGGTTTTAAGAGAGATATTTTTTAGTCTGATGTATGGGCACTAGCTTGCTAGATGTAGTTTTTGAGGACGAGGATTTATTGGTGGTGCACAAACCGGCGGGATTGCCATGTCACCCGAGTAAACATGGTGATCTTTCGAGTTTGATAGGGAGGGCACGTTTATACGTGGGAGAGGGTGGTACACCCCATTTGGTAAACAGGCTTGATCGTGAAACGAGTGGGTTAGTTCTTATTTCAAAGAACCGGCAAGCGGCTTCTGAGTTGGGGAAGTTGGTTATGGCTCGAGAGATTCGTCGGACGTATTTGGCGATTGTGGAAGGTTGGCCTAGGCACGACTATTTTTTAGTGGATGCACCCATTGGCCCTGATCGGAGGAGTGAGGTCGCGGTACGGGATTGTATTCGGCCCGACGGGGATCCTGCAGTGACAGAGGGGTTTGTATTGGAACGTTTCATTAATCAAGGGGAGTTATTTTCGCTTTTAAAGGTTTGTCCTCGCACAGGTCGGAAACACCAAATACGCATTCATTTGACACACTTGGGGCATCCTATTGTGGGAGATAAGCTTTATGGGATCGTTGAGGGAGCATACTTAGCGTTTGTTTACGGATATATGACAATTGATCAATTGAAGCGCTTGCGTTTACCGTGGCAGGCTTTACATGCCTGGCGTATGGAATTCACGTGGCGTGGCAGAAAGTTCGAGTTTGTAACTCCGCCTGAAGAATGGTTTACGAAATTTTTGAAAGAAAATTGGCGGTGGGTTAGTTTACCAGAACCAATGCCTGTCCCGCTTATTTCCCGGGATGAGGATGGCAGTAGTCCAACCTGGTTTTCCAAAATCTGCAGTTGTCTATCATGGAGAAGTGCCTAGACTACCTCATACGATGTAAGAGCAGATGGCTGAGTTTGTAACAAAAATTTTTAGGTTGGCATGGAAGTATCGGTATAGGCTTTTTCTAGGGGTATTATGCGGGGTGATTGGCGGGCTGATTGAACCGTTGATGATAGCCACAGTTACCTTTGTGTATAGCATTGTTTTTCCCTCTGCAGAAGCGGTACCGTTAGCAATGCAACTGCAGCGTGCCCCTGAATGGATCCGTACTTGGTTGGTGAACGCCCAGACGGCGATATCGAATGGAGTTCGGGAACATGCATGGGCGGCAGTCGCTCTGGTGTTTACTATTCCGGCCGTGATTTTTTTACGCGGGCTTTTTGCGTATTTGAACGCGTATTTATTGAACTGGGTTGCTATTCGAGTGGTAACAGACTTGCGTGTGAACCTGTTTGCGCATCTGGTTAATTTGAGCGCGGGTTTCTTTAGTCGTTCAAAGGCAGGGGAGTTAATCTCGCGAGTCAGTAACGATACCCAGGTGATACAAATGATTTTTAGTCAAGCTGTGGCTGTGATAGTGCGGGATCCGATTACGATCATCAGTTTGTTGGCTTATTTATTTTGGCAGCATCCGAGGATAACGATTGCAACGATGCTTGTTATGCCACTGTGCATGATTCCGGTGGTGATTTTTGGCCGTAAAGTTAGGAAATCAAGCCGTGAACTCCAAGCCCAGGCAGCGGAAATGACCCACATGATGACAGAGGCTTTTACAGGTGACCGGATAATCAAGGCTTACAATCTAGAGAGGACTGTAATTGAACGGTTTCGGGGTGCAGCAGTCCGGTTTGTTTCGCAGTTTATGCGGATAATCCGATCTACGGAATTACCGGGGCCGCTTTTGGAGTTTTTTGGGGCTTTGGGATTAGCATTGTTATTATTGTATTTGGCGTTTGGTCCTGGGAAACGCCCTGATTCAGGCGATTTCCTCGCCGTGGTATTGGGGATATATGCAATGTACCGGCCTATGAAGAACCTAGCGCGATTATACGGACAACTGCAGCAGGGCCGGGCGGCCACAGAACGGATATTCCAACTATTAGCGCTCCAGGATTCGGTTCCTGAACCACTTAATCCAAAGGCACTACACGGTGCTGGAGCGGACATTGAATTTGACTCGGTGGAGTTTGCTTACGATGACAAACCGGTGTTGCGTGGTGTGACGTTCACAGCCAAAGCAGGTAAGGTTACAGCGATTGTGGGTGCAAGTGGCTCGGGCAAGACCACAATAGTAAATTTGCTCCTACGATTCTATGATCCGCAGCAAGGATCCATACGTATAGGAGGTGTAGATATCCGGGAAGTTTCAATTCGGGACCTGCGCCAGCAAATTGCTGTTGTTACCCAGGATACAATCCTATTCAATGACACAATTCGTCGGAATATCGAGGTGGGTAAACCTAATGCTAACGAGGATGAGATCGTGCGCGCAGCTGAGTTGGCCCATGCCCATGAATTCATTATGGCGTGTGAGAAAGGGTATGACACCGTAATAGGGGATAAGGGTGTGATGCTCTCGGGTGGGCAGCGTCAAAGAATCGCCATAGCCAGGGCGATTTTGAAAGATGCGCCGATTCTGGTTCTTGATGAGGCAACTAGTGCATTGGATTCTGAGTCGGAGCGGGTAGTTCAGGAAGCGCTGGCCGAGCTAATGAAGGGTCGAACTACAATTTGCATCGCTCATAGACTTTCCACCATCCAAAACGCAGATCAAATTATTGTGATCGATCAAGGCCGTGTGGTTGAATCTGGCACACACGAAGAGCTTTTGCGTCGTAACGGTGTGTACCGCCGACTGTATGAGCTACAGTACGGTCAAGTTTAGCAGATGCTATTATTGAATGGGCTGAGTGGTTTGTTCAGCCTGAACCTGTTTCCTGGATTGCACGACCGCATCGATTAGTCCGTAATTTTTAGCTTCCTCGGCAGACATGTAGAAGTCCCGGTCGGTGTCCCTCGCAATTTCCTCAACGCTTTTACCTGTATGTTTGGCGAGAATTTCGTTGAGTTTATCTTTTAGGCGTAAGATTTCTTTGGCCTGGATGCTTATATCTGTAGCTGCTCCCTGGACACCCCCCCACGGTTGATGGATCATAATTCGGGCGTTGGGCAAAGCAAAACGTTTACCTTTCGTACCTGCTGTGAGTAAAACAGCTCCCATGCTTGCAGCTTGGCCGAGGCAGTAAGTATGCACTTCGCAGGTTAGGTATTGCATTGTGTCGTAGATGGCAAGGCCTGCTGTTACACTGCCGCCAGGGCAGTTAATGTAGAGATGGATGGGTTTCTTATTATCGTTCATTTCAAGGAATAGCAATTGCGCGATTATAAGATTAGCCACGTTGTCGTCGATGGGGGTCCCTAAAAACACAATGCGGTCGACCAGCAGGCGCGAGTAGATGTCATACCCTCGTTCGCCTCGGCCCGTCTGTTCAATTACCATTGGAATAAGTATGCTCATATGCTACGTTCAACCGTACTTTAAGAGGCCTTGATAGGTCAAGACTGCTACCGTGGATTCCTAGCAGATCCCCTAACCATGTGGAAAACAACAAAGGCTAGTGGCCTAGTCTTATTTAGCAGGGGAGGTTATGGGTGTTGAGAGATTCAGCCTGGTGTACCCATGAGGGCGTACAAACACAGAGGCAAACTATAGACTGAGTAGTAATTCGGGCTTGCCATTTTTATCTTTGCTGGCAATTCATAAGCGAAATGGGAGGAGACAAGGATTTGATCGATGGCAAAGAGAGAGAACGTCCCTCTGATGAGTTGATTAGAGCTCTTACGAGTCATGTGTACACTTTGGCAGGTCAAATAGGTCAGCGAAACTTATACTTGCCGGGGAGCTTGTCAAGGGCAGAAAGATATATTTCTTCCACCCTCATGTCTTTTGGTTATGCAGTCGGGCGCCAAACGTATCAGGTTGATGGGGTGGAGTTTGTTAATCTTTTTGTAGAGATCAAAGGCGCGAGGCAGGGGGATGAGATTGTGGTAGTAGGTGCACATTATGATACGGTGTTGGGAAGTCCAGGGGCGAACGATAACGCCAGTGGGGTAGCGGCTATGCTAGAGCTGGCTCGTCAATTTAAATCGCATAAGCCCAATCGTACTTTGCGGTTTGTGGCTTTTGCTAACGAGGAACCGCCGTATTTCCATACTGAGCATATGGGAAGCTACGTGTATGCCCGATGGTGTCGGGCGCAAAATGAAAAAATAGTTGCTATGATTTCAGTTGAAACCATCGGGTATTTCACTGACGCACCGTGTAGCCAATATTATCCACCACCTATGGGACTGTTTTATCCGGGGCGAGGAGATTTTATTGGCGTAGTTGGATGTACGAAATATGGGTGGTTAGTTCGTGAGATAGTGAAAGTATTCAGGGATGTTGGATTAATCCCGGTTGAAGGTGGGGCCTTCCCTGCGGCTATACCGGGGATTTCTTGGTCGGATCACTGGTCATTTTGGCAGCACGGGTATCCAGCGGTGATGATCACTGATACGGCACCCTTTAGGTATCCGTATTACCACAGTGAGCAAGACACCCCAGATAAACTTGATTATGAGAGGCTTGCTTGTGTTGTCTTGAGCTTGAAACAGGCGATTTTTTCCCTGACTAATTGGCTGAAATGACTGTTGTTATGGGATGTACGTTTGTGCGTGTACCCTAAAATGTTAGGAGAATCGGCATATAGTGGCGGATCAATTGGGCGATTCCGAAAGTGGCGGCGATTATCAGAATTGGCATGAAATCAACTTGACCGATTCGTAAGGGCAGATTTGCAAATGGTGCTAATAGGTTTTTTGCGGAGGTTATTGCAAAAAGTAACCAGGGCGGCTGGCCAAAGTATGCGAATTGAGAGAGGAAATGTAGCCCAAGCAAAATTGCAATCAAATATCGCAAGGAAATTAGGCTGCTTACCATTATTAGACCGATCTGGGCGAGGACGTTCAGAGTAGATTTACTGGGGGGTAATGTCCCTTGCCAGATCATGAGTAGCCTAATTAATGCCCAAGCAAGACCCACCAAGATTAAACCCAAAAAAAGTTGGATCGCGGGGTGTAATCGGGCTAGTCGCCCAAGGTAAAATCGTAATAGCCTCAAATAAATTAAATGGTCACCTTCCCTGTGGTTGATGGCGGCGAGGAACACCAGCCATAAGTGGGCCCATGTAAAAGTTAGGATAAAGCTTGCGATGGAATAGCTGAGCATGTGAAGGAAACTGTTGAAGCTAGGTGTGGCTAAGGGTCTAAAGATCATTGTAACAGTGCCTGGATCGAGCTGGAATGGGATTTCCAGCGACCTGCCTATAAGGTCATAAAACACTGCGCGTGCTACCAGGAGCAGAGTTAGCCAAATTAAGGCATTTGCATGGGTGGTTTTCCTTGGCTCGGCTGGTTTTAGAGTGCCTGCTAATGTCCCTGCTGCTGGTTTGGACAATGGGTCAAACCTGCTAGCCCAGAAACTGAGCCACAGTAAAAGCCCAATAATATTTAAGACCCAGTCGATAAACCCCATTTAGGTAACGCGTGTTGTTAGGTTTCCTCTTATCGAATCAAGGGAAGATAGTCAACGGCATTTCCGGCGGTAGGTTTAGCAAAATCGATGCGTAACCTCCAATCTGGAATTCCAAATTGCGCGTCCTGGGATCGCAGGCTAGACAAGGGGAAGAGGGTAGGTGGGTAAACCGTACCCGGGAATACATTTGTTAAGCGAATAGTTGTGGCCAGGCCTGCGCAATTTGACCAACAAGCAAACACGCTCGGGGGTAAAATTATTTGGATTAGGTAATTGGTGTATCTTCGGCGGTTGAGAGTACCCCTAGCCGAGATCTCGCTTTTAGACTTGAACATACCGTGGCCCCATCAATTTCCTTGGCAAGCAACCTTTGGTACAAATTCAGGGTACGCTTTATCTCTTCTGGTGATTCATTTACAAATTCCACTCTGAACTTTGTGATGCCAGTGGAAAGGAAATCTAGGTAATACTCGGCGGCGGATTGGGGTTGGCCGTTGAACACAGTGTTTCTGCAGAATGGATCAGGTAGCACCGGGTGGGTAACCCCTTTTCTGTCCCGGATGGCGAGGGAATGTATTTTACATTTAGCGCCGCAGGATAGCCGGTTGGGAGCACGGGCAGTCCATCTGGCAAATAGGCAATACTGCATGTGAAACATGGGAATGTGCTGATGTATGATTAGTTCGATGCGGTCAGCCGGCACAAATGGGGTTAAATCGAGTACTTGTTTGTGAGTGAGGTCGTAGCCAGGGGTGATGCGTTCGGGATGAAACCTTTCCAACAACCAGTTAAAGGCAATGGGGTTTGCCACATTAAAGGTAGCGTCGATAACAAACCTTGAGTTTTTGACTCGATATAACTGAGCAGCGTTTCTTACTAAGACACCATCCGGGTTAAGTTCGAGCAATGAATCGATAAACTTTTCTTCTCCTGGCAGAGTAATTCGGGGTGGGGCAACAAAGCAAGCGGCCAATTGGTTTGGAGTGGTAGCTATGGGTGAAACTGATCTAAACATACGGAGGGCTTCTGAAACTTCATTTATTGTGGGGAGGTCAAGATATACAAACCGTGCGTTTGTTTCTAATGCAGCTTCAAGCTGTACAAGGCTACGCACCATTACCCAAAGTTGTACCTGGGTTTCGTTTTCTTGGGTTGAGCCGTTTGTTTTTGTCCTGAGGCGTTCCAGTTCCTTTGGAGCAATTGGTTCAGGTTCACTGATTGTCCAATTTGTTGCTGTTACGCGTTTTTCAATCAAGGCCTCGACCATTTCCCGGCGCATTCGGTTTAGTTCACTTACGGGTAGAATAAGCTTGTCATTTAATGAGCTAGTGAGGTTGCGAAGATAGAACGGGGTGTCGCCAAGTCGGCCCAAGTGTTCGGCCAGAAAAGACTCTGTCAATGGGTGTTTGTGAGCAACTTGAAGTGGAATTTTGGAGGTCACTTCCACTTTATATCCGAGGTGGTCGCGCGCAATAACTTTGAGGGGCTGGGCAGCCTGGCCACTTACATAAATGTCTAAAGGGGAACGGCGGACTGGTTTTTCGGATGTGTAGGTGCGACGTATTTCGCGGTCTAATTGCGGATCGCTTGTTTTGTAGACGAGCATTCCTAGGCGCGACTTTTTAAGGATAATGCTGTCTTGGGGGAAAGTGAGTTCTAAAGTACCGTCTCTCTTAATAACAGTGTGGACGCGACCTCCTGGTTCTGGCCCCTCAGAGTTGAGGTTTGAAACAACGATCCCGTCACCAGCAGCGATTGGGTATGGCGTCAATTGATCTATGATTAGGCTACGTTTTGTTACAGCAACGATTTTTCCGATTAGGGGGCCGCGTTTCCCTGGAAATAGGCCGTGGACTAGGCTTTCGTAATTTGGTCCCAGGAGCCAACCTGGGCAAAATCCACGGGAAAATCCCATTTCGAGTTTATAATTTAGGTCGCGCCACTCACTATCTGTGAAGAGCGTTTCTCCAGTGAGGTTTGGATTGGTTGACAACCGATCGAGTGCCTTTCGGTATACATCTGTAACGATCGCTACATAGCCTGCGTGTTTCATGCGGCCTTCGATTTTCAGTGAGGCTGCGCCGGCGGCAATTAGTTCAGGCAAGAGCAACACTGTGTTTAGATCGCGGGTGCTTAAGAGAAATCTAGCACCATCACAATCCCAAACTTTGCCATCGACTACCAACTGGTATGGTAAACGGCACGCTTGCGCACATTCACCGCGATTAGCTGACCGACCGCCAAATGATGCGCTCGTAAGGCACTGTCCAGAAAATGATACACAAAGTGCGCCATGAACAAATACCTGCAGCGGCATTGAGATCCCTTCGGTTTTGAGAGTTTTTTGGATTTCCTGGATATGTGCGATGGAGCATTCCCTTGCCAACACAACCAAATTGCAACCCAGTTCGGATGCGAACTTGATGCCATCCGAATGGGTGATAGTCATTTGAGTGCTGGCATGAATAGGAACGTCAGGAGAGATCTTCCGAATCAGGATGGCCAAACCAATGTCTTGGACTACTATACCGTCAACACCGCAATTGATACAGGCCCGTACAAGATGTTCTGCTTCTAAAAGTTCGTCTGTGAATATGAGCGTGTTGATGCATGCATAACCTCGCACCCCGCGTGAATGCAAGTATCGCATGAGCTTGGGCAGTTCTTCCACGGTGAAATTTCGAGCTCGCATTCGAGCATTGAATTGTTGTAGCCCAAAGTAAACCGCATGTGCGCCGTTTTCCACAGCGGCACGCAAAGCCTCCCAATCCCGAACGGGAGCTGCCAGTTCGGGCAATGATGTTTGAGGAGGTGAATTGGGTTCTAAAATGTTCACGGGTGCTTGCGATGGCAGATTATTTGTTAAGGCCGCAGGTGCGCCATCGATTTTTGGTTAAAGATCCGGTTAAAAAATGCACCTCTTGTGCGTGTATGTCTAGGCCAGTTCTGAGCCAGGAGGCCAGGGCGTTGGGGGGGCTTGGGGTGGCATATACCGCACCATCAGGGGTATACTGGCAATCTGCTTGTCGTCTATGAAAACATCTACTGAGTACAAACCAGGCTGATCAAACTTCATCTGCTGGATGTTGATGATGAAGTTGCGAGTGATAAAATGGATGTCTGGAGGCAGCATGATGTTAATTGGCAGATGAGGAAAATTAGGCATGATGGATCGTCCATCCGCGTCAACGAAATTAATGTGCAGTTTATGTTGGCCTTCGTCCTCTGGGCTGAACGTGATTCGTAGGGCAATTGAACACTGTGGATGGATGGCGGGTAAAACAGGAGTGATCAAAGTGTCAAACGCGCCCAGAAGATTGAGTTTGCCGTTATCATCCGTGGCTGCATCGCAGAGTACTGCAACTTGCACATTCATAAGTACTATTTGTTGGTTACCCTAACCTTTTAAATTAGTTTCGTATATGGGCGTATGGCATTAAGCCCCGCTGAGTTCCTTGGCTCGCTGAGTAGCTGCCATGACAGCATTAATCACAGTGCCACGAAATGCGCCTTCTTCAAGTGCCCGTATTCCTGCAATGGTAGTTCCGCCGGGGCTAGTTACTGTATCACGTAACACGGCGGGATGAGCACCCGACTCGATCACCCACTTTGCGGAGCCGAGGACAGTATGTGCTGCAAGTTTCAATGCGACATCTTTTGCCATACCCATTGCCACCGCTCCATCGGCGAGGGCTTCGATAAACGTGCAAACATAGGCTGGGCCGCTCCCGCTAAGTCCCGTGACAACATCCATAAGGGGTTCAGGGACTCGGATTACCATTCCCACCGCCGAAAAGTATTTTTCTACCAGTGCAATGTCTTGGAGCAAAGCGGCTGTATTCGGGGAATACGCAGATACACCGGCCCCGACAAATACTGCGGTGTTAGGCATTACTCGAATTATGCGTTGGCGATCCCCAAGCACAGATTCAATTTGAGCTAGCTTAACTCCCGCCGCGATCGATATTACAAGCTGGTCCGGGGAAAATTTAGATTTGGCGCTTTCTAGCACGGGTACAACAAGACTAGGTTTTACGGCTAATATGATTATTTGGGCACGCTGGATAACCTCCGCATTGTCTGGTACCACGCGCACCCCTACTGCTTTCGTAAAAGCCTCACGCGCGCGAGCATCTGGGTCGGACGCAATCATTTCTTCTGTGGTTAATACCTGGGCCTTTAGGAGTCCTTGGGCGAGGGCAGTGGCCATTTTTCCAGCGCCTATAAAACCTACCTGAAACTCTTTCTCCATGGTTTTATTTTGACCGATCTAAAAGCGATTGAAAAGCCTTGAGATTGTGGGTGTGCAAAAGACATTCGGAGCACATACTGGCCTGTATTATTTGATTTGTTGCCGAGAAACGGTACACTCCTGCATTAGATGTTTAGGCCTTGTATAGATTTACACGAAGGGAGGGTTAAACAGATTGTGGGTTCCACCTTGGAATCGGGTACCCAAGGGCTGATAACCCACTTTGTGTCTGAGAAGCCGGCCACTTGGTACGCCGAATTATTTAAGCGAGATGGTTTGCGCGGGGGGCATGTGATAATGCTAGGTCCTGGTAATGAAGAAGCGGCTCGAGCTGCGCTCGCTGTATACCCTGGCGGATTACAAGTGGGTGGTGGAATTAATTCAAATAACGCAAAGGCATGGTTGGATGCAGGAGCGTCACATGTGATTGTATCCTCGTGGGTATTCCACGGAGGCCAAATAGATTGGGATCGCTTACGCGTATTAGCCCAAATTGTAGGTAAAGAACGCTTGGTATTGGATCTAAGTTGCAAGAAAGTCGGTGACCAGTACCTAGTGGCATGTGATCGCTGGAAGACACTTACCCAGATAGAAATTTGTCCCTCTACCTTAGAGGGGCTCGCGAATTGGTGCGATGAATTCCTTGTGCATGCTATCGACCGTGAAGGAAAATTAACTGGCGTGGATTTGGAGTTGGTAGAGAAATTGGCGGACTGGAGCCCCATCCCAGTCACTTATGCAGGGGGTGCCAGATCAATACAGGACTTGTACGATGTAACCAGAGTAAGCAAGGGCCGAGTTGACCTGACGATTGGATCGGCCTTAGACATTTTCGGAGGTACAGCTGTCAGATACAGCGACGCAGTAGAATTTAACCGCCGTTTTGGCAGTCGAGCCTTGTAACCAGACAACACTCCAAAAACAAGTAAAAGGTTGAGAATTCGCTTGTGCTAGTTCATTATTCCTAGGGTTATAGGAAGAGCCAGTGAATTACGTCCGGATATTGGTTGATGGCTACAGTTTGCTCCATGCCTGGCCAGAGTTGTGTGGATCCAATCCCCCGCACTCTGAGGCTGCCAGGGATTCTTTGCTGAAAATGATGCGTTTGTTCCATGACGTTACGGGTATCCCTGTAACAATTTTTTATGATGGTGCCGGCGCTTTTCCGGAAACTGCCGCAGAGTCAACGCCCGAAGTGGAAATCATTTATTCGTCGGCTTGTCAAACAGCGGACCAATTAATTGAGCGAACGGCTTTGCGCCTCACCAAATTTGGCGATGTTGCGGTGGTCACAGATGATGTGGCGGAATCGTCACTAGTGCGGGGCTTTGGATGTTACACCTTTTCATGTGCGATGTTTATCGAGCAGGTTCTCACTGCTGTTGGGCAAATGCGAGATCGGATAAATCAGATGCGATTGACTCAGAAAGAGCAATTTGGCCAAAAATTGTTACCAAATGAGTAGACGATTCCAGTTGTATGTAATTTTGCTCCTTTGGGTGACGAAAGCGTTTGCAGAGCCGGTGTCCACTGCCACGAATGCCGTAACACTGGAGCAAGAAAGCGAGCGCTTTTTGATCGCATTTGATATCTCATCCAAAATGCGGTCGCGCTTGAAAGCTACAACAAATTTTGTTCACGACCTAATTGAATCTGGTTTCTATGGAAGAGCGCAGGTTGGGGATACAATTGGCGTTTGGACATTTAACGACTTACTTTACACCGGTGAGTTTCCTCTCCGAGTATGGTCCACCAATACCGCAGCCTTTATTGCACGAGATGTGTGTGAATTTTTAAGAAAACGTCGGTTTGCGGGTGTGACGCGGTTTAACGTGCTCATTGAAGGGATTAACCTCGTCGTAAAGCGCTCTAAGACCATTACGATCATCATCTTAACCGATGGGAGGACAAAATTTTTGGGGACACCGTTTGATGAGGAGATAAACGGTGCGTTTACTAACCTAGCTTCCGTTGCTGAAAAAGCCAAAGAACCAATCGTAATCGTGCTTAGGGCATACCACGGCCAACTTATAGGAGGATCGGTTGCACGCGCTTCGCAGAGGATTGTTTTCCCCGCTTACCCGGTGAGGCCTGAAGGAAAGCAAACGATCACATCACAAACCAACATTGTTCAAGCCAGGACTGTTGCTACGCGCAAAAATAACTTGATACCACTGCCCACACCGAAGGCAGAACCCATACAAGCTGAGTCGCCTGCCGGTAATGTAGTTGTTTATCCTGGGGCTAGTTTAACAACAGGAGCGCCCCAAATCCTATCCAACACAGGCCAGACCGGGGAAAAGGCGTTGATTATTGCAAGCCCGACTACGAGGCCAGCTGCACCTGCGCCCCCGATGCTTGAAAAACCGGAAGTCCAGGCTTTGTCCGTCCAAACGGGGATGACGACCCAAGTGTTTACACCTGAAACCGCAGCGCCAAAAATTTCACTCACTAACGAGGTCAAACAACCATGGTCCGAGATAAGTGGATCTGAATCAGACGTCAACAAATTTGCAAATGAGCTCCATGCATCAGATGGAGAGCGTTTTTCAACGAAGCGCATAATTTTGTCCTCTAGCACTCTTGGAGAGTCAAACTTACCAAGCCAACCACTTCTAGTTGCTGCGCCTGAACCGCCCTGGATGAGTTTGACAAGAACGCTGATTATAATCGGTTTGGTATTATCGGGTGTAGGGCTTGTCTTGGTGGGTACGGCATTCTGGTATATGCTTATTTCCCGACGCCGAGAAAGCATCATTACTCAGGCAATGGAACAATCTAATTCGCACCAGGACACAGAATAGCTTAGCTGTCTCTTGTATGCCTATCGAGCATACCCCCTGCTTTTCTTCGATCCGACTCGGAGATACTGAGTTGACGAGCAATTTGTTGTTAGCTCCGATGGCAGGTTATACTGCATCGCCTTTCCGCGTGTTGTTGCGTCGTTTGGGTGGGTTAGGCCTGGCTAGTACTGAACTTGTTAACACTCGATCGTTAGTAGAAGAAAATCCTCGCGCCTTAAAACTACTCGATCGATTCATAGGTGACAGGCCATTGGCCGTGCAGTTGTTTGGAGGGGACCCGGAGTACTTTAAGCCCGCAGCTCAAATGGTGGAAAGCATGGGATACGAGTTTGTTGAGATTAACATGGGTTGCCCAGTGCGAAAGGTGTGTCGAGTTGGAGCTGGGGCGGCACTCCTTGCTGACGTAAATCGCGCAACCAAAATCGTCCAAGCTACCACGAGCGCAGTTAAAATCCCGGTCATAGTGAAAATGCGGTTGGGTTGGGACAAGCAATGCATAACCGCTCCAACACTTGTCCGGGTGTTTGAAGATCTGGGAGTGAAAGCGGTAATTGTGCATGGTCGCACAGCCGATCAAGGCTTCTCAGGTACTGTTGATTTGGACGGCATTAGACAGGTTGTTCAGGCCGCGCGGTCGATCCCTGTTATAGGCAATGGCGACGTAACAACTCCGCAATGCGCCCTCGAAATGATCAGAAGAACTGGTTGTACAGGTGTCAGTATTGGTAGGGGAGCTTTCTACGACCCTTGGATTTTCAAGCGAACTGCCCTCTTCCTTCAAACGGGCGAGCTTTTACCAGAACCTAGTTTGGAAGAGCGACTCCGTTTCATGTGTGAACATCTGGATTTAATGATAGAGTTTTTCGGAGAGGCAGTTGCATGTCGCATGTTCCGGAAGGTTGCAGTGCTGTATTCCCGAGGCTTTGGCCCCGCAAAGTTTTTCAGGCAACGTGTAAGCCTCATATCAACCCGTGCCGATTTTCTTGCCGTAGTGGAAGAATATCGAAAATGGCGAGATCACCAACCACCCTCAGATAAAAACGTTTCAGGGGACGATTCCAGCCTCGAATCTGAACCGGATGAAAATTTTTAGTCTGCTGGACATAGAGCGAGTAAAGATGTTGGGCACTCAGGCTTTTGGGGTTTGAAACAATTTACTAATATGAGGACTTTACTGCAAAGGACTGTTTGTGGCACGAATTCGCACTGTGCTGACGATTTAGATTCAACAATCTAATTGGCAAGTACACTTATTAGCCCCTTTGAAGGCGGATTGGATAAGAAATGATCTTGTTATGCCATGGCGCTAGGTGGATAAGAGTGCCTCATTTCCCTGAAACGAGGAGAAGGCTCCTGCCGCTTTCATAGGAGGTTATGCGAGGTTGTTTGATTGTCCATTGCAACAGGTCAAACTCCTAAAGGCTTTTCTTCGAGTACAAGGTGTAAAGCTAGCTAGTGTGTTTGTGCTGTGTTAGACAAACGCCGTGGGAAATAGGTGTTACCCATAATGTTTACAAGTCCCAATTTTGGATATCCATAAGCGGTTCCGGGGACGTTTAACTAGCGGGCACTGTGGTTGGTACTAAGGACGCAGATATCAAGTGGCGCGTTTCCGGAGAAAATGCTTTTGTGCAATTAGATTTCATATTTTGACTGCCTGTTATGCTCAAACCTTTATGGGGAGTCCCAATACTAGCAAAAGCTTTGGGTGCGTTTTTAAGCCAACACGACTGAGTGTTCGGATGGTGACCGTATTGGTGCGCTAGGATTTTCACATTTTCTTGGTTCCAGTTAAATTTGGGATTCCAGTTTGGTTGAGGGGAATTTCACTGGGGTCATGGCTCGAAATTTGAGGCTGAAGTTTATGCTCCCATTCCCTTTAGCAAGTTTGAACCGGTGACCCAGGCCTTAATTGTTCCAAAAAAGTGCGTGACCAATTAGTACCCTGGTGGTACAAATTCGATGATTTGGACGAGTGATCTATGGTGGAAGAGATTCAATATACTTTGTCAGTGAAAGAATTACCTACGCACTGGTACAATCTATTGGCGGATTTTCCTGAGCCGGTGCCCCCGCCATTGCATCCTGCTACAAAGCAACCAGTTACTCCGGACATGTTGACGGCTGTATTCCCAGAAAATCTTATCGAGCAGGAGATGAGTCGAGAGCGTTGGATAGAGATCCCGGATCCGGTCCGTCAGGTATACATGTTATATCGGCCGACGCCTATTTATCGTGCGCGTCGGTTAGAGCGGGCTCTTCAGACACCGGCTCATATTTATTTCAAGTATGAGGGGGTGAGCCCAGCAGGTAGCCACAAACCCAATACTGCGATTGCACAGGCGTACTACAATAAGGTTGCCGGCACTAAACGACTTACCACAGAAACTGGTGCTGGCCAATGGGGATCCGCACTGGCTTTTGCGTGTAAGTTGTTTGATCTTGAATGTACAATTTACATGGTCCGGGTTAGTTACGAGCAAAAACCGTTCAGGAAGATGTTGATGCATACGTGGGGGGCTACGGTATATCCGAGCCCAAGTACTAATACCGAATTTGGACGCCGTGTATTGGGGCAAGACCCAGATTCGCCGGGTAGCCTTGGAATAGCCATAAGTGAGGCTATTGAGGATGCGGTTAAGAGTGGTGGAACAGCAAAGTATTCTTTGGGAAGTGTCCTTAACCATGTCTGTTTGCATCAGACAGTGATAGGTTTGGAAGCGATTAAGCAGATGGAGCTTGCAGGAGAGGAACCCGATGTGGTGATTGGTTGTGTAGGTGGGGGGAGTAATTTTGCTGGGCTGGCGTTTCCGTTCATTCATCGAATGATTACTGGGAAAGCGACTTATCGAATCCTTGCTGTTGAGCCAACGGCGTGTCCGTCCATTACACGGGGCGAGCTACGGTACGATTTCGGTGACACTGCTGAGCTGACGCCGTTGCTAATGATGCACACCTTGGGACATACATTTATGCCGCCTAAAATTCATGCTGGTGGATTGCGATATCATGGGATGGCACCGATGGTAAGCCATGCTGTCAAATTGGGGTATGTTCAAGGGATTGCTTATAGGCAGACGGAGGTATTTGAAGCAGGAGTGATGTTTGCGCGCACGGAAGGGCTTGTGCCAGCTCCAGAAACTGCGCATGCAATCAAGGCTGCCATCGATGAAGCTATTAAATGTCGGGAAGAAGGGCGGAAACGCGTCATATTATTTAATTTTAGCGGTCATGGTTTCTTCGATTTGAGTGCCTACGAGAGCTACTTAAATGGTAAGATGAAGGATGTGGATAACTCAAACGGTTAGTGGGACGAAGCGGCAAGTTATTATTAAGTTAAGGGAGGTTCAATTATGCTCAAATGGTTAGGAAAGTGCATTCTTTGTGCGTTACTGGGTTTCTGGATACCCAATGTGTTTAGCCAGGCTCATTATCCGGCGGGTGTGGAAGGGATAAAATGTGCTACTTTGCCATCCCCCGGACTCTATACGCGAGTTTATACGGTATTTTATACTGGAAGTGAATTTGATGATGGTCCCCCCTGGTTTAATCGCACCGATGTTGTTGTTTTTGTCCCGCGGCTGATATGGATCAGCGATTGGAAATTATTTGGAGCTAATTATGGGATGGATGTGCTAGTGCCGATGGGATACGTAGATGTAGATCATCCTCCGGCGGGTTTGGGTCGTAGTTCGGGATGGTCAATGGGGGATACGCAGTTAGGACTTGTTTTATTGGGCTGGCATTTTGAAGGCCTTGATATTGCAGCTGGTTATGCACTTTGGGTGCCTATGGGTTCCTACCACGATGTGTGCGACCTGGGGAAAGGCTTTTGGGGTCATATGGTCACTCTTGGGACGACTTTTTACCCAGATCAAGAGAAGGCATGGGCCATAAGTGTGTTGAATCGGTACGAGTTGAATCATGAACATCGGGATTTGGATGTAACCCCTGGACATGTTTGGACGGTAGAATGGGGTGTTAGCCGAGTTGTTAAACCTGGAATGGAGTTGGGCGGAGTTGGATATTTCCAATGGCAAACCACTGGCGATTCTGGGAGCCAAGCAGTTGATGTGCACGAACAAGTTATGGGTTTGGGTCCTGAATTGGTAGTTCAAGTGAAACCAATAGGCGTGATGCTTTCGCTGCGGTACAATTACGAGCTGTTGGCACATGGGCGGACTGAAGGCCATAATTTCACCTTGACGCTTACGAAAAGGTTGTAGGCGGTTTATATAAGTAGGAGATGCATCTGCAGGGTAGAGGTATAAATGAATGATTGATTTTGATTTGAAAAGTGGTTTGATTTGCGACGGGTATGATGCCGATTGACGAGACAAATCAATTGGAAGGGAGCGCCGGGATAGGAAGTGGATTTGACCTGGCGCGGTTGAAGCAAATTTTAAGCGGTGCAGAGGAAGACAATGTTGTCTACAACGGATTGCCTATTTTTCGCAAAGCCAAGCAGTTTAAAAGTGCTGCTTGGGCCCGGCAGGTAGGGCTTTACCCATATTTTCGTACCATTTCCTCAGCCCAAGATACCGAGGTTATCATCAACGGGAAGAAGGTCTTGATGCTGGGGTCCAATAGTTATTTGGGATTGACCAACCACCCCAAAATCAAGGAAGCGGCGCGGCAGGCCATCGAGAAGTACGGTACCGGTTGTGCAGGGTCACGCTTCCTAAATGGTACGCTCCAAATCCATGTTGAACTTGAAGAGATGTTGGCGCAGCTGGTTGGGAAAGAGGCTGCTTTGGTTTACAGCACAGGCTTTCAGGTTAATTTGGGAGTGATTAGCGCCCTTGTAGGTAAGGGAGATTATGTAATAGCAGATAAATCCGATCATGCGAGTATTGTTGATGGGTGCAACCTTTGCCAAGGTGAGTTCTTACGGTTTCCGCACCGGAACATGGAGGCTCTGGAACAAAGACTTCAAAAGATCGATCCTGATGCAGGAAAGCTAATTGTGGTAGATGGCGTGTTTAGCATGGAGGGAGATATAATTCAGCTGCCTGAAGTGTGCCGTTTGGCGGAGAAATATAAGGCGGCAGTAATGGTAGATGATGCTCATGGGATTGGCGTTTTAGGTAAAAACGGGGCAGGAACCGCAAGCCATTTCGGATTGACAGAGAAAGTACACTTAATCATGGGCACTTTTAGCAAGTCGCTTGCAAGCCTAGGCGGTTTTATTGCGGGCGATTTCGAGGTAATTGATTATCTTAGGCACCATTCGCGGGCGCTAATATTCAGTGCCAGTATGAGTCCGGCCAACGCAGCGGCAGTTAAAGCCGCAATTGAAATCATGCTCGCTGAGCCGGAACGAATCGCCCGCCTTTGGTACAACACGCAAAAAATGAAAGAGGGGCTATTGTCCCTAGGGTTTGATCTAGGCAATTCAGAGACGCCAATTTTACCAGTGTATTGTCGGGACTTGTTAACGGTATTACGGTTTTGTAAACGCTTGCAGGAAGAAGGAGTGTTCGTTAACCCAGTATTACCCCCTGCAGTCCCACCAGGGAATGAACTAATCCGCATCAGTTTGATGGCCACACACACCGATGACCAGATCGAGTTTGCCTTGGAGAAGCTCGGCAAGGTAGGGAAGGAATTAGGGTTGATTTAACCGCGGGGGTTAATTTTAAAGCCACAGCCGGGCAATTAGTCCAAACAACATGCTAGTGCTGGTCACAGGTGCATCAGGGTTTGTAGGTAGTCATGTGGTAGAGTCCCTTTTAAAGCGTGGAATCCCAACGGCGGTACTGTTGCGGCCTACCAGCCGACGTGATTTTATCAAGCACGTGCTTCATCAACTTGAAGTGCGGATAGGGGCCCTTGACGATCCAGAAAGCTTAACCCAGGCCCTTTGTGGTGTCACTCATGTGATTCATTGTGCGGGACTTACCAAGGCTTGTTATCCGGAGGAGTTTATTAATACAAACCATGTGGGGACACGGAATTTGGTCTCGGCGGTGAACAACTATTCAAACCAGGTATGCCGGCTTGTCCTTGTATCGAGTTTGGCTGCGGTTGGACCATCAACAGCTGGTAAACCGGTTGACGAATCGGTGCAACCCCACCCAGTGTCGATTTACGGGTGGAGCAAGTTGCTGGCCGAGCGAGAAGTCATAGAGCATAGCCAGGTAGAGTATACTATTTTGCGCCCGCCAGCAGTTTACGGTCCCAGGGATGATGGATTTTTAAGCATGTTTAGGTTGGTTGGGTTTCGGTTAGTACCGCGGTTTATTGGTGGAATCAAAGAGATGAGCTTCGTCTATGTGAGGGATTTAGCTGAGGTGATTGCGGAGGCTGTGGTTCATCGGGCGGCTGGCGGTAAGACATATTTTGTGAGTGCACGTGAGGTCGTATCGCCTTCGGAATTCTCTGAGTTGATTGCGGGAGCTATGCAGGTCAGCGTTGTGCCGGTGCCGATTCCGGTGTGGGCAATGTGGCCAGTCTGCGCTGTTTCTGAATTGGTGGCAAGAGTGCGGAAGAAACCTACGATTTTGAATAGGCAAAAATTTGCCGAATTTAAAGCAAGCGCTTGGACTTGTGACCCTTCGCGATTAGAAAGCGAGCTTGGCGTGGCATGTCGCACACCGCTCAAAGTGGGGATAAACGAAACAGTACGTTGGTATCAAGAAAACGGTTGGTTATAGCAGCTGGTAATGGATGGCTCATGAAGCTGGTCAGGGACTACAGGTTCATAGATTATATCACTCAGGGGTATGTGCTAATTGTTGGACTGTTGATTCTTTTTTTTCATCGGAATACTGTGCCTGTTTGGCCGGTTTTATTAGCTGCTCATGCATTGGTGTTAGTTGGAGTGCATTACGTTATAAAGAGGGCTTCGCTTGACCCGGAGAATAAATTTTTCCGGTTTCTCAGGCATTTTTATCCCATTTTGTTGTATACTGGGTTTTACCGTGAGACTGGGGCGCTCAATCAGATGTTTATTGAAGGGGTTCTTGATCCGTTCTTTATTCGGTTGGAGGAACGTTTGTTTGGTTGTCAGCCTAGCTTAGAGTTTATGGCGATGTTGCCGTACCGTTGGGCCGGGGAGTTAATGTATGCAGCGTACTTCTCGTATTACGTAATGATTGTGGGGATAGGGTTGACGCTTTTCTTGAGGGGTAAACGGGCATTCGACCACTATGTTTCTACTGTCTCGTTCGTTTTTTACATCTGTTATCTTACGTATATCTTTTTGCCAGTGGTAGGACCAAGGCTATTTTCACGTGATTTGGGAGGGTTTCACTTGCCCCTTGACGTGGTTCCTTCACACGTTCCTGAGATACCTGGACCTGTGCAATCGGCCATTTTTTACAAAATCATGGCAATAATCTATGACATTTTCGAGTCACCAGGGGCGGCATTCCCAAGCAGTCACGTTGCAGTTGCCATTTGTACATTGGTTTTCACCTATAAATACCTGAAAAAGCTTCGATTGATTCACACTATTTGCGTGATACTGCTTTGTGCGTCGACTGTTTATGGTCGCTACCATTATGTAGTGGACGTAATTGGTGGGGCATTAGTCGCTGGGATTTTGGTGCCGATAGCTAATTGGTGTTACAACCGGTTTGATGGGCAATCATCCGACAAAGTAAGTAAGGATTAAATGGCTCGGTCGTAGATTCTGTATTTCCTATAGACTTTCCCGCCGAAGAACTCCATTGCACGGCACATAATAATGTTGTCCTCCAGTATCCAAGAGGCTTCGGCTTCTGTGATGCCCGCTTTAATCCCGGCGTTGAAACCTTCCGCTAATAAAGCAGTTTCGATACCTCGTTGTCGGTATTCTTTGACCACGCCCAGCACCAGGACGCGGCATCTATGAGGTGTTTTCCACCCCATTATGAAAGGTAAGGCTTTGAAAACACCTGGGGTGAGTAAGCGTCCTTTTAAACACTTAAATGCTAGGTTGAAGTCTGGCAGCGCTAATAGAAAGCCTACTGGTTCCTCGTTAATTGTTGCATACCATACAAGCCCTTCTCTAAACACCGGTTTAGCCCGACGCGCAAAAAATTCCATTTCTGCATCGGTCATAGGAACAAATCCCCAGTTAGCTTCCCAGGCACGATTGTAAACCTTTTTGATTTTTTCCATGTCGTTCCGCAAGGTTTTAGGTGTAACTAAGTTTAGTTTTAACCCGGGGATTTTGTTTTTCACTCGCTCGGCAATTTTGGAGATTTTGTCTAATGGGCACGCTTTAACATCCACGTAATACGCTAACAAGTCACGAGCTTTTTGGAATCCTACGCTTTCGATGAGCTGTGGATAGTAAGGTGGGTTATAAGGCATCATAAACGTAGGAGGGCCGTCAAACCCTTCAATTAACAGACCGCATTCCTCGTTTGTGGAGGGATTCATAGGCCCTAATATATGAATGGCTCCGCGCGCTTGCGCCCATTTAAATGTGGTTTCGAATAACGCACGTGCTATCGAAAAATCATTCACACATTCAAAAAAACCAAAATAGGCAGCCTTATCATTGTGGAACTTGTTGTAGTTATGGTCAATGATGGCGGCGATTCGGCCAACATCCTGTCCGTCTTTGGTAGCAACCCACATTTCCATTTCCGCATGTTCGAAGAACGGGTTCCGATTTGAGAAAAGTACAAGGCGATCGATTAGCAGCGGTGCTACCCAGTTGGGATCACCCTTGTAAATATGGTAAGCCAACCGATGGAACCGGAGTATGTTGTGGCGACTCCTATCCAGTCGGTTAATTTGCACTGTCATAATCTTGTAGCCTAGCACGAGTGCCGTTGTTGGTAAATACCACGAGCAGAAGGTTTCAAGCGAGTGGATTCGAGCTAAGTCGTGGCTTCGTATAGGGTTAGAAAATCGGGTTTTTGTGGAATAGCCGAGTGTTATTAGTTGCAAGCTTTGTAATTTTCCTGAGATCCAAATTTACAAACCGCAGCAGAAATATCAGCAAAATGGAAATCCATGGGATGCACTCGAGGTGGGTCTAATCGTAAAGTTTGTACTGTGCATACGCGAGCAAATCAGTTCAAAAATGCATGTAGGGGAACTACCTGACCCAACAAGGTTTTGATGGGTGCACGGTCCTGGTAGTTCCATTGGTTAACTAAAGTCGGCGATATTAAGGAAACTGGTTGTGTGAGAGGGTCTACGTAAGTCTCCTGCAAGAAGAAGGCAACTTATTTTGATGGTAGAAATGCGTCGGCTCGAAAAATCGATACGGATTAAATTCTATCAATAGCCAGCACGCGTAAAACTTCTTCCAACGGTGTGGTTCCGCTGATTGCCCGCGCAAGGCCGTTTTGCCAAAGTGTGCGCATGCCGCTATTGATAGCGATTTTTTCTAATGCGGCTGTAGGTAGCTTTTTGAGCACAGCTTCTCTGAATTCGTCCGTTACCACCAATAGTTCTGAGACTGGGATTCGGCCTTTAAATCCGGAGTTGTTACACAATTCACACCCAAGTCCTTTTTTGAAGGTTGCATATGTTCTGAGATCTTCAGGAACAGCTGCCAGAACGCTTGCATTTGGGAGATACTCGGCTGCGCAGTGCTCACAATTTCGGCGTAAAAGCCGGAGGCCTAATACCCCCAACACGCTGGAAGCCAAAAGAAACGGTTCGATCTCCATATTTATGAGACGGGTAAACGCACCTGTAGCTGTGCCTGCATGTAATGTACTCAGAACCAGGTGACCGGTTAACCCTGCCTGCACCGCGATTGCCGCAGTTTCGGCGTCCCTAATTTCACCAATCATGATCACTTCTGGATCTTGTCTAAGGATGCTTCGAAGGGCTACTGCATATGTAAAACCTTGGGCTGGGTTAAGCTGGGTTTGACTTACCATAGGCAGGTTAAACTCAACTGGATCTTCCACGGTGCTAATACTTACAGCGGTGCCCTCTCGCTCAATAATATGGCAGAGACACGCATACATGGTTGATGTTTTACCAGAACCTGTAGGGCCAGTGAAAAGCAACAGACCGTTTGGGTGTCGCAGAAGTCGTAATAGCCCAGTCAATGTGTCTTCTTCTAAGTGAAGTGCGTTCAGGTCGAATCGCCTGTCTTTAGGGTCGAAAATTCGCACGACTACTTTTTCGCCGCGTGTGGTGGGGAAAATGGAGATTCGCAACTGGACGTTGTCTAGTTCCGGGCCGCAGATGACTGCACCATCTTGAGGTACACCTGCAAGGTGCGTGGCAAGATTGGCCATTACCTTGAATCGCATTGAGATCTTTTCGAGGAGTTCAAGAGGTAGATATATCAGTTCGTGCAAAACTCCATCCACCCGGGTCCGAACCGCAATGGTGTTTTCCCAAGGTTCGATGTGAAGGTCGCTGGCTCCCATCCGAATCGCGTCCAAAAGTAGGCAATTTACTAGGACGCTGATTTCTGGCCCACCGCTGGCTATCTCAGATTGTAAGTAGCGGGATGTGTAACCTATGTACATGCTTTGTCGATAACAAAACCTATTCGCGAGAATAAAATCAAGTCGCTGATTTATGTAAATTGAGCTTTCCAAATACCAAATGAGGGGTTCGAGGCCGTTGATGCAAAAGGTTTTTCACGGCTGCAATGTTTATTAGAGGAAGTGACGCAGTTACAACCAAATCTGTAGACCTGAGACTTGAGTGGTTGATCGCGTTGGGGCCTGGATGTACTCGCAGACTTACATGGTAGGTCTGTTTGGAGACGGTAGTATTTACAGGGAAATTACACGTTTTGCACAAAGGTGAGGTCTAAAACATCGCGCCCGAGGATCAAATGGCCCCATAATAAGTTGGAGCGGGTGAAGGGAATCGAACCCTCACCTCAGGCTTGGGAAGCCCGCGTTCTACCGTTGAACTACACCCGCTTACAATTTCCTTTTATAGTCGGCCACTGCAATCCTTGCAAGACTCATTTTAGGATGCGATTGTGCCTAATGAATCTTAAATAACCGAAGAGTGGGAAGAAGTGAATGTAAGAACACAAAAAATGGAGCGAGCGAAGGGATTTGAACCCTCGACATTCACCTTGGCAAGGTGACGCTCTACCAGGCTGAGCTACGCTCGCACCAAAATCTCCTTTTATTTATATCATGTGGCATGGGAAAATCAAGCCCTCCCTTTTTGAAAGCTTGTGAGGATGGTTCTCGGGGTTTATGGTGGGTGAGTACGAGAGGTTTAAATTGAAATTTGGTGGGTGGTCATTCAAGACCACCACACCCTCGATTTCTAGCAAATATTATTGTCGCGTATTTTGAGGGTGTGATTGCAATGGACGCGGTTTATTATAAAGAGCACTTGCAGGAGTGTTGCAGTGAGAGATTTGTTAGAGCAGGGTTGGATAGTCCATCCCAGGCTCACTACGGCACTTGCCGGGTTAATGATTTGGCGGTTGGGTTGAGTGAGAGAAGGAGCCAGAAAGTTTAGTAGTGCTTGGGTGCAGTTTGGAACCGGTGCTTACGCTTCAGTGAGAATCCATTTGCAAACGGCTTTGGTGGGCTGGAACTCGATTTTACAGTTCGGAGGGAAATAAAATTTCTTGGTGTGATGCGGGCCAGGACCGACTGCCACGTCACAAAACAGTTGATAAATTTGACTGTTTGCATAAAAATACATTTCGCTTGGGTAAGGACCTCCGAGCTCGGGTTTATCTGGCAATCGTGCAACTGGATATCAGGTGGAAGAAGGAAAGTGAGTAAGTTTGGGGTGTATCTTTCTGGGTCGGAGAGAACCAGTTTTTGATTAATTCGGGTTGAAGGCGCTTTGCCTTACCCTGTATCACATCTTGAGAGGTATTTTGTATGAGCGCTAATAACAGTTCGGGATCACAAAACAATCTTGCGAAGGGGTATCTGGAGATTACAGACAGGGGCTTTGGTTTTCTGAGAACGCCTGAGTTTCACTTCAGGCCGAAGCCAACCGATGTGTTTGTGCCGGCCGATGTGATAAGGCGATACGAATTGCGAGAGGGTTGTTACATAGAAGGAACGGTTCAGCCAGGGCGTCGGCCGCAAGACATGTGGCTGAAAGTAGTGGAACGAGTAAATGGGATGTCTGTAGATGAGTACCGGCGTCTCGAACGATTTGAAAACTTGGTCACGGTTGATCCATACCAGAAGTTCAAGCTCGAGACCACGCCGGAGCTGATTGAAACTCGGATAATAGATTTGATTACGCCAATTGGTCGAGGGACTCGTGGTTTGATTGTTTCCCCTCCTCGAAGTGGCAAAACAACTATATTAAAGCAAATTGCAAATGCTATAACGGCCAATCATCCTGATGTTTACGTGTTGGTGTTGTTGGTTGACGAGCGACCCGAGGAAGTCACCGATTTCCAGCGTTCTGTGCAGGCTGAGGTTGTTGCATCTTCAAATGACCAAGACATTCAAACGCACGTCCGAATATCTAGATTTACAATGGAGCGGTGCCGTCGGATGGTAGAATGCGGCAAGGATGTAGTGGTATTGATCGACTCCCTTACTCGAATAGCTCGCGCATACAACAATGCTCTTGGGAAAAGTGGGCGGACTATGACCGGCGGGATAGACGCGCGTGCTCTGGAGATCCCGAGAAAGATATTTGCTTCAGCACGGAAGATCGAAGGTGGTGGATCTCTTACCATTATAGCTACTGCGCTTATTGATACGGGGTCTCGTATGGACGAATTGATATTCCAGGAGTTTAAGGGTACAGGGAACATGGAGCTGGTGTTAGATCGAAAACTTGCAGATAAACGGATTTTCCCGGCCATCGACATTCCTAAGAGTGGCACCCGTAAAGAGGAAAAACTATTTCCACCACAGCAGATTGAGGCAGTACGGAAATTGCGTCGGATGCTTGTGGAATTGAATCCCGTGGAGGCGATGGAAACTCTAATTGCGTTGGTACGCAAGTATCGAACAAATGATGAAGTGCTGGCGTATTTGGCGAGAGGATACGTGGCCTAAAAGGGCGTGTTCAACATAGGGGTTTTCCCCGCGACCTATTTGGGAAGGGGCGAATATAGAGTGATTGCGTTGGAAACTAAAAGGAGCCAAAATTTTTATCGCTTTTGGGGGCGACACTTATAACCATTTAAAACATGCACCCGTTGGCAGGTAAACTGGCAACTAATGATCTGCTAGTTGATATTGCTCGTTTGGAAAAGGCCTATTATGAAAACAAACTGGATCCGTCCAACCCTATACAACTGGTGCGTTTTGGTACCAGTGGTCATAGAGGCACATCAATGGACGGTACATTCACTGAGAGTCACATCCTTGCCATTACCCAGGCAATTTGCGATTACAGGAAAGCGCACAATATAGATGGGCCTCTATATCTTGGGAAGGATACCCATGCATTGTCGAAATTGGCGGAACTTACGGCCCTAGAGGTTTTGGTAGCAAATGAAATAGATGTGTTTGTCCAGGAGGGGGATGGGTTTGTACCGACTCCGGTGATTTCTCGAGCGATCGTTACTCACAATAGGGTAAATGCCAAACATTTAGCCGATGGGATCATAATCACGCCTTCTCACAATCCCCCGGAAGATGGTGGATTTAAGTACAACCCACCACACGGCGGTCCAGCTGATACTCGCACCACTCGGTGGATCCAGGATCGGGCAAACGAGTTATTGAAGGATAGACTCGCGGGGGTTCGGAGGATATCGATACCTGATAAGCATAACCATCCGAAAATCCATCCTATCGATTTTCTTTTGTCCTATGTTCGGGAGTTGAGTTCAGTGATAGATGTCCTCAGCATCGCTTCATCTAGGGTACGTATTGGAGTTGATCCTTTAGGAGGTGCATCACTTCGAGTATGGCAGTTGATAGGGGAATACTGGGGGATGGAAGTGGAACTGGTTAATGACCAGATTGATCCGACATTTTCGTTTATGAGGGTTGACCACGACGGGAAAATCCGGATGGATTGTTCGAGTCCCTATGCAATGGCAGGGCTAACTGAGCTTAGAGACCGATTTGATATTGCTATGGCTAATGATCCGGACGCAGATCGACATGGGATCGTCACGCGTAGCGGTGGACTAATGAACCCCAATCATTTTTTGGCAGTCGCCGTCCACTATTTATTGAATACTAGGCGAGCATGGCTTCCAGCATCTCGGGTGGGCAAAACTGTAGTAAGTAGCAGTTTTATTGATCGTGTTACGGTAGCTTCAGACAAGTTGATTTACGAAGTCCCTGTTGGGTTTAAGTGGTTTGCACATGGATTGTTAGATGGATCTTTATGTTTTGGTGGAGAAGAAAGCGCAGGGGCGAGCTTTTTACAGAAAGATGGTCAGGCGTGGACTACAGATAAAGACGGGATTGTACCAGCGCTTCTGGCGGCGGAGATACTAGCAAAAACAGGGAAAGACCCATTCCAAGTGTACGAGGAGCTTGTGGCAAAATTAGGTCGAGCGTGGTATAAACGGATCGACCTACCTGCTTCTGAGCGCGAAAAGAATGCCATCGCGAATTTGAAGCCTGCCCAAGTACCGGAAACTCATTTGGCGGGGGATCCAATAATAGCCAAGCTTACTAATGCACCAGGTAACGGAGAACCTATTGGAGGAATCAAAGTTATTACGGAACGCGGGTGGTTTGCCATCCGACCTTCTGGCACGGAAGCCATTTGTAAGCTTTACGCAGAAAGTTTCGTCAGTGAAGCGCATTTGGATCAAATAATAGCAGAGGCGAGGTTATTGTTAATGACAGTGGGTGGCTAAAGCCATAGAACGGCCATAAGTAGGTGTTTGACTTATTGGGATTGAGTGCGCTAGTTTGATTTTATAAGTTTGGGGACAGGGTGAAAAGGGGGAAGGGTATTTAGAAGCTGGAACATAAAAGATATAAGTTGCGACTGTAAAATGAAGGCGCGAATTTTGGTAGTTGACGACCAAAAAGACTTGCGAGGGCAAATTGTAATGGCCTTGAGCGATCCTCGGTTAACGTCGGAAGAATACGAGGTCCTCCAGGCTGGAGATGTTTCAGAAGTAAAGCAACTCCTAAACGGTCCGGAGGTGGATGTTGTTCTATTGGATCTAATTCTGCCCGGAGGTGATGGGTTTGAGGTCCTTTCTACGATTAAAAAGAAGTGGCCTGATACGGAGGTAATACTGATGACCGGTCAATTAGATGGAGAGGACAAAATCGCTGCCGCAGTGGAAGCTGTCAAGCGCGGGGCGTTTCATTTTCTTAGTAAACCATTTGCGTGGGCAAACCTGATTGTTACTGTGCAGCGGGCACTTGAGCATAAAAGGGCTAAAGAGGAACGGCGCACACTTCGTGAGGAGTTGGTCGCTTCTGGTGGAATCAGGCCAGTGTTTAAGAGTGCCGCCATGCGAGCTGTGATAGCGATGGTTGAAAAAATAGCAAGTAGCGAAGTTTCTGTATTCATAACGGGCGAGACTGGGACAGGTAAAGAAGTAATCTGTAATGCTTTGCATGCACTGAGTCCACGCGCAAAAGGACCACTTATAAAAGTAAATTGTGCAGCGCTCCCAAGGGAACTAATTGAGAGTGAACTGTTTGGCTCGGTTAAAGGGGCTTACACAGGGGCCCATCAAGATCGAATCGGACTGTTTCGCCAGGCGGAAGGTGGAACGTTGTTGCTGGACGAAATCACTGAAATGCCGGTGGATACGCAAAGCAAGTTACTGCGCGTGCTCCAAGATAAGGAAGTCAGACCTGTAGGTGGTCAAACGTACTATAAAATCAATTGTCGAATAGTTGCTACCAGCAATCGGAACATCCAGGACGCAATCAGCGGTGGGAAATTGCGGGAAGATCTCTACCATCGAATCAGCCAATTTACAATTCATTTACCTCCATTGCGGGAGCGGCGTGAAGATATCGAGCCTTTAGCCGAAGCGTTTTTGAAATTCTTTGCAGCAATGGCTGGTAAAAACATCACTGGATTTACCCCACGGGCCATGGAACGTTTGATCAATTACGATTGGCCTGGCAACGTACGACAGTTGCAGAACGAGGTCCAGAGAGCTGTGTTACTTTGTGAAGGAACCGAAATAGATGTGAATGATCTTTCGATACCAGCGGTTTCAGAGGGTGGTCAGGCCCAACCGCAGCTTTCCCTTTTGGAAACGATGGAACGAAATGCAATTATCCAAGTATTAAAGGAGACAGGGGGTAATAAACTTGAAGCCGCTAGGCGATTGGGAATAGGACGGCAGACCCTTTATAACAAAATCAAAGCTTACGGCATTAAGATATAGGTGCTGTTCTCCGAGTTAAGCCCGCACCGGTCCACTACATGTCCCCAAATATGTGGTTAGTTGATACACACGCGCATCTTGATGATCCAGTTTTTTCACCTGACTTGGAACAAGTAATAGCTCGTGCTACAGAAACCAGCGTTACTAAGATTATAACTGTAGGTGTAAATCTGGAGAGTAGCCGTGCCGCTATCGCTTTGGCTGAAAGGTACGCCGGTGTTTTTGCTGTGGTAGGGTGGCACCCTACAGATGCGTTAAATGCCCCAGCCAACTTTTCTGGTCTACTAAGGCAGCTTTGCAATCATCCGCGAGTGGTCGGGATAGGAGAGACCGGATTGGATTATCATCGCTTGCTTCAGTCCAAAGGAAGTGGATCGATGGATGTTTCCACCTATATTCGTCGACAGAAAGAACTTTTCGTCCAACACTTGGAAATCGCTGCAGAAAAGGGACTGAGTGTCATTATCCACCAACGGGATGCATTTGACGATACAATCCACATTATTTCGGAGTACAAGGGCAAGATAAAAATGGTGTTCCACTGTTTTGGAGGTGATTATTCTCAGGCGAAGAAGCTCTTGGACATGGGGGTAAAGCTAAGCTTTACAGGAATCGTTACGTTTAAAAACGCATTTACCCTTAGAGAAACGCTGCGAAAAATTCCCTTGGAGTCCATTATGTTGGAAACGGATGCTCCTTATTTGGCGCCTGAACCTTTCCGTGGTAAGCGATGTGAACCTGCTTATTTAGTGCACACAGCTAAGAGGGTTGCCGAGGTACTTGGAGTGCCTCTGGATGTGATTGCAAACCGGACAACGGAAACCGCTTTGGAATTCTTTGAGAAGATTGGTCAGCAGTGCGTTACCAAACCCAAGTATTAGAAACTGCAGGCTTTGCATCAATGTCACATTGCCAGAAAGTATTTAGAAGCGCGGAAGTTGATCTACAGGTTTGTTCTATTGCTGGGGTGATTGTAAAATCCTTGCTGAATGCAACCCTATTGTACAGTTAGTTTGGGCTTGCCCTCGACACAGTTGCCTAACCTCACACCTTTGAATTTAGAGATCAAACACTGAAGGCAATTTGCATTTCGGGTGGGCTGTGAACAACCTGTGGTTATTGTGGGTCGTTTTTGATCGGAATGTGGTACCCACGCGGCCAAACGCATTGATCTTTTACCCTTCAAGTGAAAAGGGACTCTTAGTACCAGACAGATCTGTGTCACGCGTGTAAAATTGTGGCGGGTGGCGGACATTCAAAAAATTAAGACTGGATGAACTGGGACCTGAGGATTGCCGAAAAGGCTTGCTGTTGTAGTGAATTTGACTTTCGGATTTCTTCTTCGTCATATTAGCTGGATGCTAGGGGGAGGCAAATTACTATCTGTTTGTGCTGCACAGTAAAAGGTTCAGTTTCAGAGGATGTAAAAAGCGCTGTGGCTTCAGGATATTCGTTTGTAGTGCAATTTGCGTAAGTCCGTGGGACAACATAGAAGCGTTTTTCGCCAGGAAGGAGAGTGGTGGCATCGATGGTATCCTGGACGTTGACATTGGTTGCAGGTTAACTCGATGATTCGAGATGGGTAAGAAAATTTTTTAGGGATTGAGTAGCTGGCACTATAAGCGGATGTGGTAATAAGGGTCTGAGTCGGGCCCCCGTCCAGGTACCAAGGCGATACAGTGTACCAAAAAAGAAAGCGGGGTGGGTGAACCCAGGACCGCCGATAAGTTCAATCCCACGCCGGACATTTTCGAGTAACCAAGCTGGGAATAAGACGTGGATGGGGTTGCGCTCGGCTTGCGAATGATGCGCAGCGATTGCGGTCATTATAAGGGATGCTACTTCAGGGGTTGTTTCAACAAGCAAATTAGGCTTCTTCATTGGGTGCCAGTACTCCGTTTCTACAACTTTTTGGGCGCGACGCTGGGAAAGTTTTAGAGCGTCAGTCACCAATATGTGCGTAGCGATATGTGCCGGATGCCAGTCTTGGCGGTGTGGAAAGCAGATTAATGCTGGGTTTGCCTGGGTAATGATTTCGGCAGCCTTTTCTGTAATGCTCCTCCAGAGCCTCGGACTGGATTTGCGCAGATTTGGCTCGAGCTTAGTCCCATGTGGACACGGTAAGGGTTCAAGTGCCACAAAGCCCAAAATGTTGCACGCGGCTTGGAATTCTCGCCAGCGTTTCCCTCGCAGCGAGGGATCGCTGCCGAGAGTTACAGGAACGGCAAACGTCGTGAAGCCAGCTTCACGGATTAGCCGGAGGGCCAATGTGGCACATATAGATTCATCATCCGGGTGGGGTGCGAAAATTAATAATGCTGGTTTATTGGAACTGATGCAAAGGCATGGCTTCCGTTTCTTGGGATGTGGCACTTTAATGTTGCGAAAAGCCATTATTTGGGCCTGTATCTTCAGAATAAACTGCAGAAATTGTTCGTGCATGCCCGGAGTGTGTGGAATCTTAACCCCTGTTGCAACTCGTAGTGTAACACAGCGCCCCCTACGTGTCTGGGTGCAGAGCAAACGCTTTTGGCTGTGGATGCTCTTGAAAACACACACAAGTTCGCCCTGTAGACTTGGAGAATTTTATTTGTTCCATCTGTTACTTGCGTTGGTTTGTGGGCAACACAAAGCTCAGTGCATGCTTCCAAGTAACCCGCATACTTTCTGCAAAAAGGATACTAACTTGGGCAATGGTACCTTAGTTGCGGCAGAAGTTGTGGTTCTCGAAGAAGCCTGGAGCTATCGACTTTAACAGTGGCGGTGGAATAGAGTCAGAATAAGTGATTTAAGGGTTGGAAATACTAGAACATGAAAGTTCTGGGCTTGGCATGCTGCAACGCCTAAACACGGAGGATAAGGTTAGTGCTTTTAACTTTGCTTGCGAAAATCTTTAATACAAATGTCCATTATGCTTGACATATATGCGGAAATGACCACATATCAGGCTGAACCGTTGGCACCTTGGTGAATTTATAATGCAACCGTACCCAAAAAACCCCGTACTTAAAAATGACTTGCTGCCCGTCGAGTTCGTACTGCATCCATCCTGGTGGTACAAACACGCCGGGATTGAGTTCGACCAGGACTTCTTCTTCCACCCAATTAAACGGGTCGAAGCAGAACGACGAATGGAGCAAGTGCTATTTGAGCGCTTCGGTCGATACGGGTTTGGACAGGATCATAACCGAGACCTGCCCATAATTGGTGCTATACATAACGCAGCGGGGTTTTTTGTGTCCGAGATCCTGGGTTGTGAAGTGCGGTATCGAGTGGATGCAGCCCCTGAGGTTGTACCGGCTGGGTTCCCGCGATTGAATATCGACGTTGACCGGCCATTTCACAGCCGTGCAATGCAGCGTCTTGTGGCCTTGCAGGACAACCTCAAGAGACGTTTTGGTTTTCTACTGGGTGACATCAATTGGGGTGGAGTATTGAACATTGCAATAGATTTGCGGGGCCAGGATGTCTTTCTGGACATGATTGATGAACCTGAGCGGACCAAAGCCGAGCTTAAAAAGATTGCTACGGTGATTGAACGGTTTGTAACAGGGATTGAGGCTGAGACTGGAACGAGCTCAATCTCGGTCAATCGAACTGTTAGGCTTATTCGACCTGCGGTTTTCCTCCATTCTGAATGCTCTCATACAATGATTTCAGTTCAACATTACGAAGAGTTTATCCTGCCAATTGATATTGAATGGTCGCTACGCCATCGCCCATTTGGCATACACCATTGTGGGCGTGATGCACATCGGTTTGCAGCCTCCTACGCCAAGATTCCACACCTGGATTTCCTTGATGTAGGTTGGGGAAGCGATGTGTCCATACTTCGGCAATATTTACCGACTACCTTCTTAAATTTGCGGCTTGATTCAGTAAGTATGTCACAGTGGACTCCAGAAGAAATTCGGGGCACAGTTCGACGATTGGTTTATGCTTCAGGGAACCCATGGCTAACTGGTATTTGTTGTATCAACATGGACCATACAGTTACGGATGAGCAGATTTGCGCGATGCTTGATGCTGTTGTGGAACTGCGCCAGGAATACAAGGCTATGTTGGTCTCTAAACAGGGGTGGACTGGATAAAACAGGTTTATCTGATAGCCGCTGCCTTTGCTGTGAAGATAAACATATGAGCAGGACGCAGTTTAATTACAGGGAAGCAGATCCGATGGCAATGCCGGTGGACCCGGTCGACCCAGAGAAATTTGATTTTGATCGATTTGAAACTTTTGTAACGGACGCAGAACGTAGGTATGCAGAGTTTTTGTCCAAACCCTCTGGTGTGGCTGTTTGGCAACGTGTGCGTGTAGGGGAAGTGTTTAGAGATGGATGCCGCGACATGAAATTGTCATTGCGTCTGCAACTTGGGGGACTTACGAGGGCAATGAACTACTTAACCGATGCACCTCCGTATTTGGAGCCGTGGTATGGGATTGGAACTACAGCGGGGGCTTTTGGTGCAGTGTATGAGTGGTTGCCTGGCCAATCTCCAGTCGTGAAACCTTTGTGGCGTACTTTGGACGATATTCAGCATCTAGTAGTACGTGCCTTACAGGAAACCCCCATTTTGCGGTACACGTTGGAGACGATTGAATATTTTCTGGAGCAAACGCGCGGGCGGATCCCAATCTCTTGGTGCGATATCCAGTCGCCCATCAATGCAATAGGTGGATTAGTTGAGATTACAGAGTTTTTCGTTGCGTTGTACGAGCAACCTGATCGGGCTAAGGAGATTTTGTCGGTGTTGGCAGATGAAATCATTAGATTTACGAAAATCCAGACGGGTTTGATAGGTGCGGCGTTGGCGCGGCCAGGGCATGGTTTTGCAAGTGCGCGGGTTGGGAAAGGGGTTGGGCTGAGCACTGACAATTTGGTTATGATTTCACCCCGAATGTATCTGGAGTTTTGTGCAGCAGATACGGCGCGAATTGGCCGGGAGTTCGGTGGCGTGGCGATTCATTCGTGTGGCAATTGGGGACGTTGGCTATCCGCAGTAAAGCAAATTCCGGGGTTAATTATGGTTGATGGCGCGTTCAGCTATAAGACCGATCCCAATCCGTGCGTTTGTGAAGAATTTAGAGATGCTTTAACTGGTACCGGGATCATATTGCAGGCACGGATTGTTGGGGAACCCCAGGTAGTGCTGGCGCATGTGAAGCGATTATGGCGGCCGGGAATGAAACTAATTGTTGTAACACATGTGCAAGAACCTGAAGCCCAGCACCGTCTTTATAATGCTATCCATGAGCTTTGTCAGTAATTGGTAAATGTGGGGTTGCGGGTCATTGTGAGCGCGGTAAGGTGAGAGTGGTACAAACTAGGTTTAGTTCTCGTGAGCAATACGGTTGTTAATGTTCCCCCGGGGAAGAAAGGATAGCGGTGTAGTTTTGCATTCTTTTGCTTACATCCTTGCTTGACTTGAAGATGGGTGGGGGACACGCTCTGGAGGTCCATGTCAGAGCGCACTAAGAAAAGGCATAAGAGTGACAAACCCAAGGTAATGATTTTGGGTGTGGGCGCGTTTGCGCATGCAGTTGGCCAAATATTAAAGGACGGCGGTGCAGAAGTATACACGTATTTGACGAGGAATTATGGGCATTACCCACCCTCATTGGTAGGGCCTACCTATATGGCCTCTTCGCATCCAGATCTGATGCAACTTATTGATACCTTAGATGTGGATCTTGTTGTGCCGCAATCGATTGATTGGGCGCAAGCGCCGTGGGCAGAATCATTAGTCCGTTCTAAGGTCCTAGTTTTGAGTCCAGTGGGAAAAGCAATGTTGATTGAACGTGAACGCGATTTTGCTCGTCGGTTATGTGCACAGTATAAAATTCCGTTCCCCCGCTCGTACGTGGCCTCGAATCGCTTGGAAGCCGAAAGGATACTTCTGCAACATCCGAAGCCGTTTGTGATAAAGAATCCTTTATGCTCTCCTTCTAGCCCTATTCATACAATACTTTGTGAGACTGTGGAAGACACGCGTGCTTGGTTAAAGGTAGTGAACTACGCAGAAGGTGTGTTTTTGCAGGAGTATGTTGGACGGGCGGAGGCGGGACACATTGTGTTTGTCAGTGGTGGGGAAATTTACTCGATCGTGACAAACCAAGAATATAAACGGGCGTTTGATGGCAACATGGGGATTGTGGCTGGAGCTCCCTTGGGAGGGTTGGTTGAGTTGGATCCTGAAGACAAGTACGGGTTGGCTCGTGAACTTATTCTGCCGTTACGCCCGTGGCTGAGAGAAGTGAACTATCACGGACCCCTTCAAGTTACCGCTATAAAAAAGAACGATCGCTGGTATGTAATAGAGTACAACGTCAGAATAGGGATTACTTCTGGGCCTATGTTACTGCGGATGTTGAAGAACCCGGTGGAAACCCTTCTACGGGTCGCTCAAAACAAGAAGCTTGATCTGCAATTCCGGGAAGGATTCCGGTTCGGATGTTCGGTGACATTGGCTGGGTATGGGTATCCTTACGTGCAGTTGCGGCCTCCGATTTTACCGCTGGAAATAAAAGGTAAGTTAGATTGTGATGTTTGGTTGAATGAAGTGGCCGTAGATCAAGAAGGTCGATTGCTCGCCACAGGGCACCGGATAGCTGATGTGGTGGCCTTGGATTCAACCTTAGAAGGAGCTATTCGAAAGGCCTATGAGAATATTCGTAAGCTACGCGTCATTGGAAGTTATTACAGGCTCGATATTGGGCGGAGTCTCTGGCCTCCTGGAAATGAATAGTTTTTTCCATGATTAAATCTCGTGGAACTACGTCGCGTATTAATGGGGTAATTATTTATGCAGAACGAACGATTAAAGGAAGTCGATTTTCCCATGCGGCCCGCATGGGTGGAGATCGATTTAAGTCGGTTGCGTGAAAACTTACGTATTATACGGGCGGATTTGTCCCCGCGGGTCCGAATTATGGCAGTCGTAAAAGACGACGCTTACGGGCATGGTGCAGTTGAAGTTGCTCGGATTGCCGTAGAAGAGGGAGTTTGGGGCTTTGGTCTGAGTACACTTGAAGAAGCCCTAACGTTGCGTGAGGCAGGAATAACAGCCCCATTAGTGTTGCTCGGCGAGCGACAAGAGGAGGAATTACCTTGGTGCTTAAAGTACAACCTTACTGTGTGTGTTAACAGGGTTGAAACCGTGCGCGTGCTAGGCCGTTTGGCAAGGGAATCCCGCAAAAGAATACCAATCCATGTGAAGCTCAATACAGGAATGAATCGCTTTGGGGTTCGTTGGGATGAGGCGATGCCATTATTTCAGGTTATTTTGGAGGAGGAGAGTTTAGTCCTTGAAGGAGTGATGACCCATTTTGCGCAGTCTGATGAAGCTGATAAGACCTTTGCCAATTTGCAGGTTGCAAGGTTTGATGAGGTGATTAGCAAACTAAAGGCGAAGGGTATCCAGTACGGGATGGAACACCTTTGTAACAGTGGAGGATTTCTAGACTTGCCGCATGCGCATCGTGACATGGTGCGGATTGGGATTTTGATGTATGGGGTTTATCCTTCGGCTGTGTGTAGGCGCATACCAGGCATTAGACCTGTGATGTCCGTCAAGGCGCGTGTAGCAGGATTCCAAAACCTTAAGCCGGGTGATTCAGTAGGCTACGGAATGCGATACAAGGCGACTACTCCTCGCCGGATTGCTATTATTCCAGTAGGATATGGTGATGGGTATCCACGTGTGATTAACGCCGGCGCCGTTCTAATTCGTGGACGGCGGGTCCCCATTGTAGGAGGAGTTACTATGGATGCGCTGATGGTGGATGTGACTGAGCTACCTGAGGTCTCAATGTGGGATGAGGTGGTCTTAATGGGTGAGCAAGGCAACGAAGAAATCTCAGTGCACGAAATCGCGAAGCTTAAAGGGTCGGTTAGCTATGATGTCCTTACGAGTTGGCGGTTGCGCTTAAAGCGCGTGTGTCGTAGGTAGCTGGTGGGTAGTAATTAAACGAAGGAGGCATATTGAGGCTACAATCGACGTAAAGGTAAAGTGAATACAAACGGCAGTCGCCAGAACTGGCTATTTCGTAAGCTGGCCATGTGACCCTATATTTTTAGTGTGAATAATGGATTTCGGTGCAAAGTTTGGAATTGTAACTTGGCGCGCTTAATCGGTGTGGTTAGGTTTGGTATAGTAAGTGGGAGTATTTGTTGTTATTTGGCTGGCACAGGTTGTAAAAAATCCGAAGTTTCAAATCAATCTAATCAAGCTGCCTCCCCGACGTTCGTCCAAGTGGATCCGATTGACCTAAGTGAAATGCGGTTGGCATTTGCTAATGCGGATGCAAGCATGAAGGTTTTTGTGGATGAGTGTATAGGCTCGATACGCGCCCGGGATTTTGGGTTTGCCGCCGAACAGCTGGAAAAGCTGTTAAGAAACCCTCGGTTAACGCCTCAGCAGCGTGAGGCTGTCCAAACCACCTTGGCACGAATCAAGGCAAATAAATAAAGGAGGTGTGCATATGCGGCGTTGTTTAGTCCCCCCACATCCACAGCGTGGTTTTACTCTAATTGAGCTTTTGGTAGTGATTGCGATCATCGCGATATTAGCGGCGTTGCTTATGCCAGTTTTAGCTAAGGCCAAGTCGAGAGCGGGTCGAGTAAAATGCGTCAGTAATCTTAGGCAGATTTGGTACGGAACTATGATGTATGTTGGAGATTTTAATGGAATCCTCCCCCCTTGGCGTGCGGGTCAAGGCGATCGGATGAATAACATGAGTGCATGTCATTACAGTAGGTACGTGGTAAGTGGCCCAGCTAAGACAAAAGCGCCGGTGGACGTATACGCTAGTAATTGGTCGTGGCAGAATGCAGGCTATATCTACGCATGTAAGTATGTTGGAGATGGCCAAATCTATTTTTGCCCGGCCTTTAAGGAGGGTCCATTCAGTGCGAGTTATTATACCCCCTTACTGACTACTGATGACGGGGGCGATGTCCGTTCGAGTTACCTATATAATCCGCGGTGCAAAAACGCGGGAAATATCCCAGGTGTGCCCATCGATACACATCGTAGGTATCAAAAAGAATCCCAAATAGAGCCATATCGGTTGTTTGCAGTCGATGTTATTCAGGGTCGCACATTTTGGGCTCACATGCAGGACAACGGGTTCAATGTGCTTTTTACCGATGGCTCTGTGCGATGGGCAAAAGCGGATAACCAGGTTCGAACTTGGAACCTCGATGGAAGCTACGAGGGCGTTCGGATTTTGGACCTAATTTTCGATAGATTAGAAGTTGCTGCTAAAGCGTCACGGTAGTTTTGCAAGGAAAATACTCTCGCGATCTGCAAGCCAAGTGACTAGGGAGTAATTCTGGATGATCGTGTGGGGGTTTTAGGAATGTAAGTTGGGGCTTAGAATTTCATCCGGTAATGCATAACCTTTGGCTGAAAGTGATGTGCGAACGGGGATTGGGTGAACAGCAAGAAATCAGTTTCACGGACGGATTTTTCTGAGAAGTTTTCAAGTGGATTCCAACACCCGGCCAAAGTATTGTTCGGATGGGCGTACCAGTTTAAGGTGGGTTGCGGTTAGATTTAGATTATTTAATGAAGGGAGCCTGTAGCACGCTTTACACAGCTGTATTAGTCCGACATGCACATTAGACAAATTTAGCATTGGCGAGTTGAACTTACATTTTTGTCTGCAATAGAGGGACCATTTTTAGGCTAAGGTCGAAAATGGGTGCCAATTTAAAAGACCGACGCAAGACCAAAGTGTTGTAGAATTGGGGTTGTCTCGGCAGATAACGCGGTTACGCGTGGACGCTGCCCCAGGATTGCATACGTTGAGAGTCGGTGTTAGGGTAGGCAGCATCTCGGGCAACTCTGGTTTATCCAGTTACATAAGCTTATTATTTTGGAACAATGGCGCTGCTCTATATGAAGCAGGTGGAGTAGAAGTCATGACCGTAGGCAGGTATCATGCCCAACTAAGGTCTCGGTCTGGAGGTGTGGTTTTTTCCTTTGGCCAAATTTTAAGCGATTTCAATCCTTGTAGTTATGTTTGCCCATATTAATTAAGTTGGGAAATAATGGGGGGTGACTTTTTCACTCGTTCATGGTAGTCTAATGTCTAGAATCGCTATGAAGAAACGAGGACGTCGCGTGCTTTTAGGGATTTTGCTTGCTCTCGTAATTGCAGCCGAAGGAGCATTTTTGGTTTGCACCTTGCAGGGGCGTGATCCAAGCTTTTTAGTCAAAAAAATAATTGGACGGGATAGTACCAAGGGGTCAGTTGACTTCTTCGTAGCGGCTAAGAACAAAGTGTCCACCCTCATGAGTTTCGCAAAGCCTAACGAAATGCAGATTGTATCAAACTTGGCCAAGGTTGGCGTAATTGTGACAGATTTGCCTGTTTCCACTAATGGTGGGATGGCACGCAGTGTGGAAGGCACAGACCACGTCACCGTAAAAGATGCGCTAAAAGCATTAAATGACGTAAGGTTAATTGGTACGATGAAAGTTGGAACAGATTGGAAAGGCGTGGTAACTATTGGCCAGAAAGCTCAGCAACTAGAAGTTGGCACAGAGGTTACCATTCCTTGCGGACAGAAACGACTTACTGCGGTTTGTGAAGCGGTCAGCGAAGGAGCGATAGAGATCAAACTTCCCACCGTTGGTGTTAAAGCGCGACTTATCATGCCTAAGCAAGGGGCGCATTAAGCTGTGGTTTATGTGCCTAATCCAATTCAGCCTCAAGCAATGGTTGAATTTTTGGATCCTAGCCAACAGTTTTTCAAGGGGAGGGTTGAGGCATAAGCTTTATTAAGTTGGGGGAGGCAGTGCATCTGGTTTTTGATTAGGTTAAGCAGTTTTTGGTGGTTCACATTTGAAGTTGTTAATTGGAGAATTGAACGCTTGGGGGGTTATCCTTACACTTGGTGCATGACATTGACCGAAAAACTCCTCGCCCGTGCATCTGGTAGGGCTAAGGTTGAGCCCGGTGAGAACATCTGGGTTAATGTTGATGTTTTGATGACGCATGATGTGTGTGGACCGGGAACGATCGGTGTGTTTAAACGTGAGTTTGGAGATAATGCTCGGGTGTGGGATCCCACACGTGTGGTCATCATTCCGGACCATTACATTTTCACCTGTGATGAGATGTCCAACCGGAACGTAGACATTTTGCGAGAGTTTGTGAAGGAGCAGGGGATCAAATATTTTTACGACGTGTTGCCTGGGGGAGCTACTGGGGGGTGGCGATTCGACGCAAGTAAAGGGCATTTTGTACCTCAGTTTGGGCCACGTTATGCTGGGGTGTGTCATCTCGCATTGCCTCAGAAGGGTCATACTCGACCAGGGGAAATCCTTCTCGGGACAGACTCGCATACTTGTACCGCAGGTGCTTTTAATGAATTTGCTACGGGGATCGGGAACAGTGACGCTGCTTTTGTAATGGGCACAGGCAAACTTCTGTTAAAAGTTCCACCTACGATTCGTTTTAGGCTAGAGGGTCAGTTGCAACCTGGTGTAATGGCGAAAGATGTGATTTTACATTGCATTGGTGAAATTGGGTTTGATGGGGCAACATATTGTGCAATGCAGTTTGATGGGGCAGGGGTAGCGAGCCTGACAATGGAAGATCGAATGACAATAGCGAATATGGTAATTGAGGCTGGTGCGAAGAATGGAATTTTCCCGTTTGATGGGCGGACAGCAGAGTATGTGGATACGCGAACCCGGCTGAATGGTACCAATTCTACCTATGAGCCTGTTGAACCGGACCCTGATCAACGTTTTCTGGCTGAGTATGTAGTTGAGTTGGATAAGCTTGAACCCGTGGTTGCGTGTCCGCCCGACCCTGCTCAAAGACGTAAGGCAAGGGAACTTTCAAACGTCAAATTGGATAGAGCGTACATAGGATCGTGCACGGGAGGCAAAACCAGCGATTTTATAGAATTTGCGCGGATCGTTCGGGGAAAGCGAGTGGCAATTGAAACATTCGGAGTGCCTGCAACCCCGGAGGTGATTCGTGACCTCAAGAGCGCCTACTGGGATGGAAAAACAATTTGGGAGATTTTGAACGAGGCCGGGGTAATTTTAACGGAGAATCCCAGTTGCGCTGCGTGTTTAGGAGGACCAGTGGACACTTTTGGCCGGGCTAATACACCAGTGGTATGTATAAGTACCACTAACCGTAATTTCCCCGGACGGATGGGGCATAAACAAGCCCAGATTTATTTAGCTTCCCCAGCCACGGTAGCTGCAAGCGCTGTAACTGGTCGTATCACAGATCCGCGTGACTTTATCGGCTAGTGTTAAAGTGAAAATGAACGTAGATAAAGTAGACAACCTCTTAGAGAAATCGATCCTCGCAGTTGTTTTGGGGATTTTGGTTTGGGGGCCAATTTACTTGGGTGGTGCTACCCGAACAGGTTTCTTGGGAATAATGGCCCTGACTACCCTGGCCTTGTTACTATGGGTGGGGCGGCTTTGGGTGAAGAAAGAGTTTCATATTCTAGTTCCTGCAATCATATGGCCAGTAGTGATTTTTACCGCATATGCCGTATTCAGATATTTTACCGCTCCTGTGGAATATGTTGCCCGTTGGGAGATATTGCGTGTACTGGTGTATGCGGCTCTGTTCTTCATAGTCTTGGCTAATTTGTATCGCCAAAGCTCGATCGAATTCATTGTTAGCACGCTAATATTTCTCGGGGCAATCATTGCAGGCTATGCAGGATTGCAGTACTTAACGGGAGCCGAGCATGTATTATGGTTTAAAAATTCCTATGCCCCTCGCGCGGGTGGGACATTTTATTGTCCAAACCATTTGGCTGGGTTTCTTGAACTGATTATTCCGCTAGCAATAGCTTTTATTTTTTCTGGGCGGCAATCGCCAACTATGAAGGTGCTGTACGGTTACGCAGTTTTGCTAATGTTGGCGGGTATGGTAGTGACAATTTCACGGGGTGGATGGGTTGCATGTGGCATTTCACTGGTTTTAGTTTTTGGGATTTTGGCCTGGCAAAGGGTTTATCGTATCCCTGCCTTGGTAATGGCCACGATAATTGTGGCAATAGGCGTGTATTTATACTCGAAGAACCTCCATGCCCAGATACGGATCGAGCGTTCAATCGAAACTTTTGAGTTTGATCGCGATGCGCGCACTTTGGTTTGGAAATCGGCTTTGGATATGTGGAGTGACCACAAGTGGCTAGGAGTGGGACCGGGACATTTTGACGTCCGATTTCGTGAATACCGTCATCAATTAGTGCAACAACGACCTGGTTGGGTCCATAATGATTACATCCAGACTTTAACTGAATGGGGGATTGTGGGTGCCAGTATTGTGTTAGTTTGGCTAGGGATGTTGATATCACTAGTAATTCGCATGTGGCGGTTTGTGGTGAAACAGGGCGACGATTTTTCGCGCCCAAGTAGCAATAGGTTTGCATTCGTCCTTGGCGCTTGCGGCGCATTCACAGCCATCCTGATTCATTCATATGTCGATTTCAACATGCATATTCCAGCAAACGCAATTTTGGTAATAGTTTTAGGAGGGTTACTGGTGAGTCACGTGCGTTTTGCTACCGAACGTTATTGGCGGACTATCCATATGCACGGTAGAGTGGGGCTAACAATAATTGTCCTCGGGTTATGTTTGGTGTTTGTTACCCAGACAATACGAGGCGGGAGGGAACAGTTTTGGCAAACCCAGGCTGAAAAGGCTTCACGTTATAGCTCGGCTCAGGTAGAAGCATTGCGCAAAGCATTTGAAATCGAACCACGCAATTTTGATACTGCATACATCATTGGCGAAGCATACCGTGTGCTGGCCATGAGTGATATTGCAGATCCTGAGCCAGTGGTCCGGGAAGCAATGCAATGGTACGAAAGGGCCATGCAACTTAACCCTTATGACCCATACAATTATTTGCGGTATGGAATGTGTTTGGATTTACTTGAGAGGTACCACGAAGCGGAGAGTTGGCTTGCGAAGGCCGTGGACCTCGATCCGAACGGATACTATGTAGTAGGTCATGTTGGTTGGCATTATGCCCAAGTAAGGAACTATGCCGCTGCGAAACCATGGTTAGAACGCTCCCGAAGGCTACTACCCCAACGGGACGTCAACACCATTGCTTATTCGTACTTGAACATAGTGGATCGGAGGCTTCAAGAATTTGCGCTAAGTTTTAAACCAGTGCGATGAATTTAGTTTGAAAGGGTTTTTGGGCAATGGGTTTGAAAATCTACAACACATTAACGCGACAAGTTGAACCGTTTGTGCCACTTGATCCGGCTGGCAAACGGGTTGGTATGTATTGTTGCGGTCCTACAGTATATGACTACGCCCACATTGGTAATTGGCGGACATTTGTTTTTGCTGACCTGGTGAGGCGGTATTTGGAGTTTTTGGGTTACGAAGTGAAACACGTGATGAATATTACTGATGTAGAGGACAAAATAATTCGAAGGGTTCGTGAAACGGGCACGACACTTAAGGAGTACACTGGGAAGTACGAAGCAGCATTTTTTGAGGATTTCAGTACCTTGAATTGCAAGAGGCCACATTACACTCCCCGGGCCACTGAACACATCCCCGATATCATTGCGCACATTCAAAAGCTCATTGAAAAAGGAGTGGCGTACCAGGCTCCTGATGGCTCAGTATACTTTAGCATCCGGCGTTACCAGGAACTTGGTGGCTCATACGGCCGCTTGGTTAAGCTTGATCCAGGTGACGAAAAATTCGAATCTCGCATCAGAGCAGATGAGTATGCTAAGGAATCAGCGGCAGATTTTGCTCTGTGGAAGGCGTATGATCCAGAGGACGGGGAAGTTTATTGGGATAGTCCTTGGGGACGTGGGCGCCCTGGCTGGCACATTGAATGTAGTGTAATGAGTTCAAAATGCTTAGGCCCTAGTTTCGATCTTCACCTTGGTGGCGAGGATCTCATTTTTCCACATCACGAGAACGAAATCGCCCAGAGTGAAGCACTCCGCTTGCAGAATGGGCGCCTCCCTGGGCCAGGTTTCGTGAAATACTGGTTACACGGTGCGCATTTATTAGTGGATGGACAAAAGATGAGCAAGTCATTGGGGAATTTTTACACTTTGCGGGATTTAGTTGCGAAAGGGTTTACAGGGCGGGAAGTCCGATTCGCACTGCTTGGCGCACATTACAGAGAGCCGCTAAACTTTACTATCCAGGGTCTTCAGGCTGCCCGTAACGCATTGCAACGTTTAGATGAAGTGCTTGAAAAACTTCAAGTTGTGCTTTCAGGATCAAAGTGTTCTGTCCCTGAAGAACCTGTGTCAGGATGTGGACGTGAGTTAGTAACGCAATTTAAAGAAGCAATGGATGATGACTTAAATATCAGCAAGGCTTGGGCCAGCGTATTTGAGTGGGTGAGGAAAATCAATCGAATGCATGCGATGGGTAGGCTTGATCCAACCGAGGCGGCAAATGCAATGGCTGGATGGATATGTGTCAACGCCGTTTTAGGTTTACCCGAAGCCCATCCAGCTGAGGCGCCCCCAGAAGTGTTAGACCTGGTACAACAACGTGAGTCGGCTAGAAAAGCTCGTGATTTTGCCCGCGCTGATCAAATTCGGGAGCAACTCAGAACAATGGGTTGGTGGGTGGAAGATACGCCCAAGGGTCCAAGGCTAAAAAAAATTTAGAAGGGGTTGGGAAACAACATTTGGTAAATGGTCTGAGTTGTAACGGAGGAATATGAGTGGGCTGTTCATTACATTTGAGGGCACTGAATGCAGTGGCAAAACTACACAGATTGCGATGTTGGCCGATCGTCTACAGAGATTGGGCATTCCTGTGGTGGTTGTACGTGAGCCAGGTGGTACGCCGCTGGGGGAAGAAATAAGGCACACTCTCAAACATAGCCAGGCAAACCACGCGATGACCCCAGAAACGGAACTTCTGTTGTTAAATGCGAGCAGGGCACAGCTTGTGCGTGAAGTAATTCGTCCTGCTTTGGCGGCTGGCCGGGTTGTTATAAGTGATAGGTTTTACGACTCCTCGCTTGCGTATCAGGGGTTTGGACGCGGTATAGATTTAGACACCGTCCGGTGGATCATTAATTTCGCAGTAGGAGATACAACCCCTGACATAACCTTCTTACTCATGGTACCCCTCGAAGTCAGTTATCAGCGACGCGCCGCGCGTCAGGCTACGTTACCTATCATTCGAGATCGCATCGAAGAGGCCGACAAGTCGTTTTTTGAACGGGTGGCGGAAGGTTATAAAAAATTGGCTGAAGCCGAACCACACCGGATCAAATTGATAGATGCAACTGCGGATGCCGCATCCATCGCGCGTACCGTTTGGGAAATATTAAAACCAATTTTGCAATCGAAAGGATACCTTCGCACACCTGGCCAGGCCACCGCTTAAAATTTTTTAGACCCTCAGGCTAAAGAAATAGTGCCAGAGGAGGGATTTGAACCCCCGACCAAGGGCTTATGAGTCCCCTGCTCTACCGCTGAGCTACTCTGGCACGCTGGTTACCCTAAGATCGAGCAGTCATTCAATTAGTAACCTTAATTTTTAGGCGCGCGCAAGTTTTAATTTCTGATCGGGCGTTCCGCGCCTTTTTTACCCATTGACAGGGATGATCTTTGTGACAAGTATTGGTTAAGAATTGGCCAGAAATGAAGATAACCTTCAAAGTTCTCCCGCTATGAAACACACAAACTCAGTGGCAGTATGGATATTGTCATTTTCTGTGGTACTCAGCACCGGCTTTCCCGGTAAGGCAGAAGTGGTAATTGGAAGCTGGCAAAATATGACCGATGAGGGTTGGATAGACCACGGTAATGGCCTGTCGATAACAGCCCCAGAGAATGCAGGGAAATATAGCTTTGCCCAGAATGTGGTGCCTGGGTACGCAGTGAGTTTGAAAATTACTCAGGCGGGCTGGAATCAAAACTTACGCCTGAATTTGCATAATAACCCTCCACTAATGGAGGCGTTTATGAGTAATCAGCTGTTGAGTTTCGCATTTTCTGTGCCAGCTGCAGCTGAAACAGGTTCTACCAGCGGTTACTCGCAAATCTACGCAGTCTATTTAAATGCTGACGGCTTGGGGGGACGCAAATCCCTTGGTCGCTTGCCACGGCGACCGGATGGACTTACAACAATGGACAGGACGGAATGCCAAACTTCTATTTTTGGGAGGGGGCACCGGCACGTACACAAACCGTGGTGATAAATTATTCAAGCTATCTTTCGCAAATTTCTGAGAATCCCAGCTACCTCGAACTCATCTTTGCCAGTAACAATGGTGGAGGCGCGCCAGATTACTTTTACATGAATGATGTGAAACTCCTTCAGATTCCTGAGCCTACTTCTTTGGCTATGATCACGGTTGTATTAGGGGCTTTGTTTGCGTTCCGGCGCCAGCAATAGCTGTGATTTTGCTGCCTTAGAAGGGGAGCTCATGATTTTTAGGAGGGCAGCGGCTTTTTGCTATTAAAATGGTGAGTATTCTTCCCTAAAAAGCGGGTCGGGAGAACACGTTATACTTCGGCAGAAAGAGTGCGTGTGAGGGACAGTTTTTGTTTTGTAGTAAAGGTGCTATAAAAGCCTAGTGCGAAACAATTTGCGTTGAAGGGGCTTAGCGGCTTAATAGGGGGCCAACTTCCACTTTGGACTTCCCTTTGAAGGAAAGGTTTGCACTTCCGAAGAGCAAGTGCCAGCCAGAAAGTCGTGCCAGGACCCGATATTCAATCTTGATCTCCCAGACCAGCACATTTGGTGGGTGGGCGGTGTGTTCGGTAGGATTAAAATTTCTTCAAGACGGTCCGAAAAACCAAAGATGGCATATTGGTTTTATGTGTGGCACAATCTGAGTCGCACTAAAATGCAAGGACGATTATTAGACAATGCGCCGCCATCGGTACTTCGGGATCTGGTGCGGGGGTTGACTTTTTTGTTTTGGGGGTTACCACTTTGCGTGGTTATATTTGCTGCGGTGGCTACCACAGCTGGGTTTGGACATTTGGGGGTTATAGGTCCCGCCATACCACCCATGTTGATCTGCTATGGTTTTATTCAGGTAGGTTCTGCAGTAGGAGGAGACCTCGTCTGGCGCAGACAGGTGGACCGAGCCTTATTACTAGGGTTGATTATGGTAGGATTGGCCCCCTTTTTGTACTGGTGGCATCGGGTTCCCGAAAACCTGTTCTTTTCCAGCATGGTGATTGTTTTGTGTGTAACAGGTTTTGCAATGCTTTTTGTGATGAGCTATTTGATTCAGCAATTAGCATTTGCGTTGGGTGAACCAATTCTCTTATTAGATGCACGCCGGCTGGGGTCCTATGTCCGTATATCAGCAATAACGTCCATAGCAGTGCTACTGAGTCACGTAGTAGGAGGTATTTTTAAGCTCTTGCCACAGGAATATCTAGACGCGGTGTTAGACACTTCCCACCCTGTTTTTTTGGCAGGTGTAGTGATTTTCGTGCTTACTCCATTGGCCACAGTAATGTCTCTACTATGGAAAATGAAGCAGCTCATTCTTAACAGTGTATTCGGTCGGGTTCAAGACGCGCCCAATGATAAAGCTGTGGAGGAATGGTGATGAAGTGTATTTTGAGAGTCGCTAAGGAGATATGGAGGGAGATGCAAAAACCGGTTTAAGCTCCGAAATCCGCACAAAAATAAGGCCGGGTTTTATACCCCCGGTGGGTAGTATAGGCTATCACGTTTTGTTAAGCACGGTGGCTGTGCTTGTTCTGGGCCCACTCGGTGGTGTTTCAGCGGCGTTCATGAACTTTTCGATAGGGTTTTTCGTGGGTGGGCAGGTATTGGCCGGAATACTGGGAAGTGCAGTTACGCTCCCATACGGTTCGGAAGGCAAGCACGGAGCCAATTATATTCAAACGATGGCTGCCTCAGTGGCCAGTATGTGTGGGATGGCGGTGTTGATCCAAGCACGGGCTTGGTTAGGGTTACCTGAGTTGCCCGCGTGGCAATACATCGCGTACTTTACGTGTATTGGAATGCTAGGGGTTGGCGTGGGAATGTTATACACCCCTCTACTTGTGGATCGAATGCAGTTGGCTTATCCGTCGGGTTTTGCTGTAGCAAACATTCTCCGGGCTTTGACCGATCCTCAACTACTTAGCCGGTCGATCGCTCGTTTGGGTGGTGGGATGCTGGCTGGATTTGTGGCGAACTTGAGCACATTCAAATTACCTTGGTTAGGGGCAACTCAGCTTTCGGCTGCCACAATTGGCGCTGGAATGATCGTCGGTACACGAATTGCCTTGCCTGGATTGATTATGGCGTTAATTGGCCATTTTTTGAAACCCTACCTTGTAACCATAGGTTGGTTAGAGACAAACGCACCATTCCGGAAGATTGGTTTTATTATAGGGTTGGGCATGATCCTTGGGGCTGCGATTGTGGATATCAGTCTGATTATGTGGCAATGGTGCCAACGATTGCACATGGCTGGAGTACCACCCCAAGAGCAACCCGATTGGAAACGGGTCAATATGATCCAGCTGGTAGTATGGGTGATTTTTTGGGCGGTTGCCACGGTGCTGGCTGGGCATCTGATTTTTGGGGAACCGATTTTATATTTGGCGTTGAGTGTGGGTTTAGTGTTCGTGTTTATCCTCGTGAATGGGATTTCGCTCGGTATTTCAGACAGCAATCCCATATCAAGTGCGTTTGTGCTTACAGTCTTCATTCTAGCAGCACTTGGATTACGTGATCCTGTGACCGCGCTTACTTGTGCATCAATCCTTTTGATTGCGTGTGCAGTTGGTGGCGACATGCAGCAAGATCGCTCTACTGGTTGGCGTTTGGGCACTAACCGCGTCATCCAGTTTAGATATCAGGTAGGTGGCATTTTAATGGGTGCTGTGCTAGCAGTTGTACTGGCACGAGTTTTCATGGGCGCGTACCCAGTTCTTAAGATCGATCAGCTCACCCAGCATGTGCCTGACGCAGAACGATGGCAAAGTGCAATGACCTACAAGATTGTGGGTGCAATCCGTGGGATAACCTCACAGCAACCTCATGTAATAAAAGCCCTCGCAATTGGGGTGGCAATTGGACTTGTTACTGAGATTTTGCGGAAATCGATTTTTAAGTGGGGTTTGTACCAGAAATGGCTCCAGGAATCTTCTTGGGGTAAAAAGATGGATTTCGTTTTGCATGTGTTCGTAATTCCTAGTCCCTACGCTTCAAGTTTCGGTGGCTTTGTGGATTTGCCTACCACATTGTGGTGGGCGCTAGGCGGAATAATCCCCGACCTTAGTAGAAAGGTGATGCAGAATAAGAGTCAAATGAATAGTGCATTACCTCGAGATATGAGTTCAGTCTCGCTCATAGGTGGGGGGCTAATTGCTGGCGATTCGCTAGGGTCACTAGCCGTGGGCATAACCACATTGGTTGGACGACTGGTGACATGACCGTTTAGGCGAGAGAATGTTGACAACGAATGTATCTCAGTGAAATATCCGCATATGAAACTGGTTAAGAGGCTTTTGATTATCGCTGCCATCACGGTTGCCATTCTTGGGATTCTTTGTGTGGTAGTGGTTGGTTTGCTTTTGGGAAAAGTCACCAAGGCCGCAGTTGAGAAAATCGGACCCCAGGTGACTAAAACACCTGTCCGAATCGAGGATGTTAAAATATCGCTTTTTACCGGAGCGGTTAGTATGAAGAAATTTTCAGTCGGGAACCCAGAGGGTTATACCCCTACAAACGCAATTTACCTCGGATCGGCTAGTGTATCGATCGACCCCAAAACGGTGCTTTCTGATAAGCTTGTTGTGAAGTCAATTCGCATTGAGTCTCCCGAGATTTGGTTGGAAGGCAACCCCCTCGGAGAAAATAACCTGAAGAAATTGCTCGAAAATGTTACCGGAGGTAAACAGGGCGAGAAACCAGGGTCCGAAAGCCCAACTTCCACTAAGAAAATCCAGATAAATGAGTTGGTTGTTACTGGTGGCAAGGTAAGATTAGCAAACGGGTCGACCGTCTCGCTGCCGGAGATCAGGCTTACCAACTTGGGTACTGGTCCTGAAGGTATTACCCCACTTAACTTGTCGAAACAGATTCTGGCACAAGTGTTAAATGACTCTCTAAAAGGGGCAGTGGATGGTATGGTAGAGTTGGGTAAATCCGCAGAAAAATTGGGTAAAGAGGCTGGAGAAAAGATTACCCGAGGATTAGGAAATTTGCTGAAGCGAAGTACGAATTAGCCTTCGCCAGTTTGGAGATCCAGTGCCTGGAATCTAACCGCCCCAGTAGTTTCACCTCGACGGAGTAAAAGGGATAAATTAGCCCGATTCCCGCAAAGGGTGTTTTTGAAAGTGGCTGGTGGACGTTTTTTGGTAAGGGCGTTTCGCGTTGGCTAAAATTAAGATGAAATCATAGACCCAGTATGGCCCGCCATCCCCCGTGAAGATGTGGGGTAAGATCCGCCTGGCTACTTGAATGATTTTCGGTGCGGAATGGCACAGATTTCCAAAAAGTTGGAGACGTTGGATAGGGCAAAGACTTTACTAAACACAAGGGCGAGGTGTTGAACAAGAATTTTTGCCAACCCAAACTCCAACGTAAGATCGAGGCGCGAATGTAATTATAAAGGGTCGACTACTTTTGTTTGGTTTTTTCTGTACCTGTCGCGATCGCGGGAAAGAGAAATTTCGCATGGACTAGTAGCGCGAAGCAGTCCAGCTAAGAACCTAAACTGCACAAGATCCACCGACTTCTGGTCTGACGTGCAAAAAATTGCAAAACAGATCCGGGCGCGTAAAATATCAAACGTATGAAGATCCTTACAAAGACCGCAGCAATTAGTTGGGCCTTTACGCTTCTTGCGCTAGGGGCGCAATTTCAGGAAATCCCGGGAGGTATTAAAGCGGAGGTTGATCCCTACCTGATCGAACTCCAGTTTTATACCCCTTCAATCGTGCGTGTTACTAAGAGGCTTCAAACGCACTCCTTCACTAATCAGAGTTTAAGTGTGATTGCGAAGCCGCAGCAGGTCCAGTACAGGATCGGATCAGGTAACGGTGTGGTAACATTGGAAAGCACCGATTTGAGAGTAGTGCTTGAGCTTGCCACCGGTAGGATCTCATTTGCCGGGTCTAATGGTATCGTGCTTCTGGTAGAAAAGGAGCGTGGATTCGGGTTCACAAACTTCAATGATGCAGGGGTTCCTTCTTTAAGTGCTTGGCAGTCGTTCGTTTTAGGAAGGGAGGAGGCAATTTTCGGTTTGGGCCAGCAACAGCACGGCAAACTTGTGCAACGGGGAGTCAAGTTGCGCATGATTCAAGGGAATACCGACGATTATGTTCCGATTTTTGTATCCGAAAAAGGGTATGGTGTGATTTGGGATAACTGTTCTCCTACGCTTTTTGCTGATACCCAGGAGGAAACCACGTTTAGATCGGAGGTTTGTGAGAGTATCGACTACTATTTTGTCTTTGGGAAAAACGTCGATGGTGTAATAGCGGGGATTCGAGAATTGACGGGCCGTGCGCCTATGTTGCCAGTTTGGGCGTTTGGCTATTGGCAATGCAAAGAAAGGTATAAGAGTCGTAGCGAGATAGTTGGAGTGGCGCGCAAGTATCGGGAGCTCGGTGTGCCACTAGATGGTGTGATTCTAGACTGGAGGTATTGGGGAAATAACTATCTTTGGAACGCTATGGAGTTTCTCGATCCTGAGTTCCCCGACCCAGCTGGTATGATTCGGGAGATCCATGGGATGAACTGCAAGATAATGATTTCAATCTGGAACTCGTTTGGCCCAATGACAAAACAGTATCGGGAATTGAAAGAAATAGGGGCATTGTTGGATTTCATAACTTGGCCAGAATCTGGTTGTGATCTGTGGCCCCCAAGACTTGATTATCCTTCTGGGGTTCGCGTCTACGACGCATATAACCCAACAGCAAGAGACATTTATTGGAAGTATCTTAAAAACGGGCTATTGACGCTGGGTATAGACGGTTGGTGGATCGATTCATCTGAACCGGATCACCTCCAATTTAAGGACAGTGACTTGGACGTCCAGACTTATCTGGGCTCATTTAGACGAGTCCGTAATGCTTATCCACTGATGACAGTCGGAGGGGTTTATACCCACCAAAGGCAAGAAAGCTCGGACCGCCGTGTTTTAATCCTTACCCGCTCGGCCTTCACCGGCCAACAACGATATGGATCAATTGTTTGGTCCGGCGACGTCGTAGCTTCATGGCAATCGTTGCGGAACCAGATTCCAGCTGCACTAAACTTTTCACTTTGTGGGATTCCATATTGGAATTCAGACATTGGCGGATTTTTCCTTTGGAACTTCCCGCGCAAGCTTGGGGATCCCGAATATCGTGAGCTCTATGTCCGTTGGCTCCAATTCGGCACATTCTGCGGGATGATGCGATCTCATGGTACCGATGCACCACGCGAAATCTATCAGTTTGGCACAAAAGGCGATCCCGAGTTTAACGCGATAGAACGGTTTATTAACCTTCGATACTTATTGCTGCCTTACATATATTCGGCGGCTTGGGAAGTTACCGCAAATCATTCCACCTTAATGCGAGCGTTAGTAATGGATTTTGTAGGCGACCAACGGGCTGTCCGACTGGCTGACCAATTTATGTTCGGAAAATCAATTTTAGTTTGCCCGGTCACGGAGCGTATGTATGCCACGAAAGAAAAGCTAGATTTGACAAGGATAAAGACCAAGAAAGTTTACCTGCCGAAAGGGACGATATGGTATGATTTCTGGACAGGTGAAGAATTCATCGGTGGCCAAGAAGTAGAACGTGAGTGTCCTCTGGATATGATCCCACTTTTTGTGCGGGCAGGATCAATTCTTCCAATCGGACCGAAAGTCCAGTACTCAACACAGAAGAAATGGGATGAATTGGAAATTCGGGTGTACGGAGGCGCAAATGGACAATTCGTGTTATATGAAGATGAGCTTGACAGTTATAACTACGAGAAAGGGATGTACACTACGATTACCTTCGATTGGGATGATAGCGCGGGAACACTTACAATTGGTGATCGGCAAGGGGCTTTCCCCGGGATGCTAGAGGAGCGAATTTTCAAAGTGGTTTTGGTCAGTAGTGGCAAGGGCATTGCCGATGTACCCACGCAAGTCTGTGATAAAGAGATCAAGTACACCGGAAAGAAAACTGCAGTTAAGTTACGGTAGGAATCCCCTGGCCCGACGAGAAATCTAATGGATAGTAGCCCTTGTTACACAAGGTAAAGATTTTGTGTCTCGGGTCAAAGAGGAGCGCTATATTTGCGTAAATGTCTCTCTGGCTATAGGCTTTTCTTGGCGGAGCGGTTCTGTTGCTTCTAAAACAATGTAGCGTAGGCTTAGAGATTTACAACTGGCGAAGTTTGCACCGATAGCCAGCGTGTGCCTGTAACCTTATAGGCTCGGAAAAATCGCGGCAGCACATCCATCACACTACCATCACTGTGGTTTATTTTAAATCACACGTTGGTTGGGGGTAGAATTAGGCACCGCACATTGTATGTTTTCCCACCCGTGGTGGCATCAGATGCAAATCGAGGTTGGCACTACTGGGATCGCTCTTGTACTACCAATCGGTCCTCATTTGGGTATGTGGCGGAAAAGGTATTGGCAGCAAGCATGGGACTTACTGCTACGGGAACGAGGATTGAATCACTCATCCCGTGGATTACTTTTTTATCGGCGGGACAGATGGTCGCTAGGATTCCGCCCAGGGTGACGGTTGGATTGTCCCACTGGCCGCTCACGAAATAATACGGGCATAAGCGCACACGGCCCTCCAAATACACGATTTTTCCTGTTTGGGTGTCAAACCAACTTGCGAGGATCCTCCGGGATCGTACGAATCGCTGCAATACAAATGGCGTGGAATTTGCAGCTTGTATAGCTGTTTTAACGACGCGTTCCCATTCAGTTTTTGGGAGGTCGTGTCCCACGTACACACCACGTGCACCCCATGCCATTGGTGAAAAGCCGGACACTTTAAGGACCAGTTCACGTTGTTTTTGAGAAAAATCTGCTAGCTGCTCCCAGGCGGTAATACCGAGTTCAGGTATTTCAACCCATGGTGGCAGCGGAGTTGGGTCAATCACCCAGGTGCGGGGGATGACCCGGCTTAAAAATGTCCATGTTTTTTCCCCGAGTTGTGCCTTCCAAAAATCGCGAAGATTTGCATTCCAAAAAAGGGCTAACAACATTTTTTCTTCGAGTGCAGGTTTTGGTGGTGGCGTCAAGTATATTTGCCCCTTCAGCGCTGCAGTGAACACGTCCAAGCTTCCCGGGACATTTTCAAGGTCGAATAGCTCAAAAAACCTGTATACAGCTTCACCTTGAGTGAATTTCGGTGTATCAGGTCCGGTAACGACAAATGACTCTCCTAGTTGTTTTGCTAACCATTTCATTTCTGGCTGGTACGTGGCGCATTCCTCCGAGATCATTATCCAAATGCGGGAAAACCCAGTGAATATGTTTCGGAAGCCAGCTGTCATTCCATCAGGTCCACCTATGATTTGCCAAGGTTGGTTTTTTTTGAGTCGAACGGCTGCGAGGTAATAAACGCGATTTAGCCAATCGGTAAGGCCAATTCCGCCTGGGACAGCATCCAGTTCAGTGATAGCGTACCCACTTTCGCCCAGAAGTACGTCTGGGCGGATTATGCGTGGCAATTCATTTTTGAAAGTCTTGGATCGTTGGAGTTGGATGAGTTCTTTTGGTTTTCCCCTGTCTAGCCACTCGGCTATCCATTTGGGGGCTTTGCCAGTGAAACTCCATCTATAAAGCAAATTGGCTGCTCGGTAAAACTCTAGTAACGCTAAGCCGAGCTTTTGGAAAAAACTGAGTTCTGAAACGGGGATGAGGAAAGGAGCAGTACCAATTCTCCAATTGCGGCCTTCTAATAGGCCGCTTGGTGGAATCATTGATTGAACAACTTCGCCTATAAGTGAGGCGATCTTATCCGAATTCCAATAGGGGGAGTCCGCCACAAAATGTATGTTTCTCTCCAGATTTGCTTTAGAGATTTGGCTTTATGTGCGTACTTGTCCTGAACCGATCCCGATCCATTTGTAAGAGGTGAGTTCTTCTAGACCCATAGGGCCGCGAGCGCCTATTTTGTCAGTACTGATCCCTATCTCAGCGCCCATCCCAAACTCACCTCCATCAGTAAACCTGGTTGATGCGTTCCAATACACTGCCGCTGAATCGATCTCAGCTAGAAACTTTTTAGCAACGGATTCGTTTTTAGTCACGATCGCATCGGAATGGGCCGAGCCGTAAGTGCTGATGTGTTCGATCGCCTGATCCACGTCGTCAACTATCCTCAAATTCATTATGTAATCATTGTATTCGGTATACCAGTCCTGTTCAGTTGCGGCTTTCAGAGTGATCTGCAATTGGCTTGCGATGCCTTCCAGGATCTTAAATGCAGTTTGATCGCTTCGTATTTCCACTCTGTAAGGTGCTAGGTCGGTTGCTATCAACGGCAGTAGCTGTTCAGCAATTTGTCGATCAACTAGTAAAGTCTCCATTGCGTTGCATACAGCAGGACGCTGACATTTTGCATTCAAAACGATTTTGCGCGCCATTTCAAAGTCGGCGTCTTTGTGAACATACACATGGCAAACACCTTTGTAGTGTTTTATCACCGGTACCTTTGAGCATTCTGTTACAGTCCGAATGAGTCCTTCACCACCACGCGGGATGCACAGGTCAATATACTGGGTTAAGGAGAGTAGGATTGGAATTGCTTCGCGGTCAGTCGTTGGGACTACTTGAATGGCGTCTTCGGGGAACGAAGGAAGTGCACGCTTAGCTGATTCTTTCATTACGCGTGCAATAGCTAGGTTGGAATTAAGGGCCTCTTTGCCGCCACGCAAAATGGTAGCGTTGCCGGATTTGAAGCACAAGCCGGCTGCGTCTGCCGTGACATTAGGCCGAGCTTCATAAATGATAACAATTACGCCAATTGGCACACTAACCTTTTGAAGCCGCAACCCATTGGGACGAATACGGTCGTCAAGTATTCGGCCTACTGGATCTGGCAATGCCGCAACTTGGCGTAGACCATCGGCCATGGATTTTAGCCGTCGTTCGTTTAGCAAAAGCCGGTCTAGCATCGCCTTTGACATCCCACCTTTAACGGCGGCTTCCATATCGCATTCATTCGCAGCTAGAATTTGATCAGCAGCTTTTTCAATGCCTTCTGCCATTGCCAAAAGACACTGGTTCTTTTCGGCCGTGCTAAGCTTTGCTAACGCACGCGAGGCGGCTCGGGCCCGCTTAGCAAGTTCAGTTATTTGTTCACGCAGGTCCATACAAACCTGATTTTATTTGGGCGTAAATGTACCTCAAACCAAATCTTGTAAATAGGGCAAAGGGATTGTTGGCGGTTGTCCAGGATCGGTTTCCAATGTGGCCGTAAAGGAAAGAATTTATTCATCCCAATTGGGATACCCGGGAGAGCGTAAAGCGGATCTATAGGATTTCCTGTGGGTCCGTTGAGTCCTCTACTATTAGTGCACTATGAATGTTTCTTGGATCACGGCTGGGGTTAGTCCGACGTAAGTTTGTGTGTCTGGAGAGTGGCCAGAAGATGTATTGGGGGGAGTTGGTTGAGGCAGAGAACTATCCCGGCGATACGTTATGGGGTGTACTATTTAAATGCTACCCCTATCCGCAAATATACGGATACTTTATAACAGAGCGGGGGTGTTGAAAGTTTTGCGATATCGAGGTCAAAATCAGCTTGTAAGTCCGGAAGGGACTTGGGCTTGGGCGAGCGGACGTCTGTGGTCCCTTCGTTGAGGGTTCCCCACCCTCCCCCACCTCCTCAACGTTCGGCGCCCAAGCTCAAAAGTTGGAGGACTATTTATTGTTTTCTCTGCGCAAGCTTGGAAGAAGGTATGTTAATCACTTTGAGAGGTGTTTGATTAGGACTTTAGATTTCCGACCAGAGCTTTCGTATTTTTCGCGTCTGGCAGGTGGGAGATCATTGGGCGTTCCCTCGATGAAGCCGAGTTTGCTTTGGAAGAAATTGTAAGCTTGGGTTGAAAGGGCGAAGAGCACTTGGGCTCCAGCTTCCCGCGCTTTTGTTTCTGCGAATTGAGCGAGTTTACGTCCAATACCTTGATTTTGATGAGATGGTTTTACATAAAGACATGCCAATTCGGCCTTTTTTTCTTCAGGATAAATATGCAAAGCAACGCAACCAACTGGGTTGCGGTCGATCTCATAAATGTAATAATCGTCGATTGTTCGTTCTATCTCAGCGCGGGTGCGAGGCATCAATTCTTCGGCTTCTACAGGTTGACGGATGAGTGCTAGTATATGGCGAACGTCTTTTTTCATTGCACGGCGGATTTGTACATATTCGTTTGCATAAACTAGGGTGCCGATGCCTTCGTTTGAGAACACTTCTGCTAGCAAGGCCTCGTTCGTACAACCGTTTATGATGTGGACACGGGGCACGCCGGCATTGCAAGCGGTGATGGCAGCTTTCACTTTTGGTAGTTGATCCTGGTGGAATCCATGAGGAGCCTCTTGCAAAAGGCGTGTGAGGTCATTGACCATAATCTGGCGCAGAAGTTGTCCGTGGAAGAACAAGCCATCCTTTGTGGTGACAAATAGCAGCTTAACTGCTTTTAAGGCCTCGGCCGTTTCGACTGCTATATCATCGGAGTTCAGTCGGTAAGACCGGCCTGCGCCATCTATGCCAAAGGGGGGTAAGATAGGCACCACGTTATTTTGAAGCAGTGTTTGAAGAAAATCGGCGTCGATCCGTTGTATTTTCCCGGTGTATTGGTGATCAATTCCATGGAAGATGCCGAGGGGATGTGCTACAACAGCGTTTACGGCGGCTCCTCGGAGATCCACCATTGACAAGCCTTCCAAGATTTCATGAGTAAGGCGGTTTGCTGCGGTAAGGGTTATTTCCATTGTAGGTTGGTCTGTTACGCCCGTGCCATCTACTGACGAAGGAGTAATGTGCCTTTCTTGGGCGAGGGCTCGAACTTGGGCGCCAGCACCATGAACAAGTACCACCCTAATGTTAAGGGACCGAAGTACTGCGATATCGAGCAGTAAATTAGAAAAGTTTTCGTCGGTGACCACCGCGCCGTCTATGGCAATAACGAACACACGGTCCCTAAATTCGGGAACATACTGCAAAATTCCTCTAAGGTCGGCTGGTTTCACAAGTGATGAATCTTGCACCCGTGTCTCCAGTTGACAACATTTTTTGACAAACTACTTAACTTGGTAGTTGGTGGATTACTCCTGGTTTGTCCAAGCCCCTGTACCTCGTCATGAGGGAAAGGCTTACAATGTCAAATGATCCACTTCAGGATTCGTTCAAGTTGCAAGCGGTAAAGCTCGAAGCTCCCTTCGGTCCATACTACAAAGTCGGCTAGTTCCATTTTTTTCTCCAAAGGCCATTGTGCACTGAGCCTTCCACGGATTTGTTGATCTGAAAGGCCTCGCATTCGTAGCCGGGCCCACTGGGTTTGCGTGGTACAGGCTACGCAAATTACGTAGTTGAACTCTGCGGCCCAGTCTACCTCGTACAGGAGAGGTACTACCACAAAAGCCAGTGTGCACCCAGATTCGTTAAGTGCTGTTAGCTCCCGTTTGCAAATTTGGTAGATTGCCGGGTGTGTGATTGATTCCAACCGTCTTCGTGCATGCTCGTTTGAAAAAACAAGTTCTGCCACGAGATCCCGTTTTAGATGCCCGGAATCATCAAAAAATTCAGGGCCAAATTCCTGAAGCAACAATGCGTGCGTTGGTTGACCCGGTTCAACCACTCTCCTTGCAAGCTCATCGGTCTCGATAACTGAGTATCCAAGCTGTTGCAGCACTGTAGCAGTGGTTGATTTGCCAGTGCCTATACCACCTGTGATAGCAACAGTTTTCATTGGTGAAGTACGTTCACGAAATTAGGATGCATGGGGGTGCGAATGCTTGTCAATTTAATGCCAAGCAATTGGTGTACTCCAAGCTCTCGTGTCTGGAAGTGTTGGAGCAGAGGCTTATGCTAAACCGGGAGAACATGTTAGATGACGGAGCCTTTTATGAGGAGCTAGGTGCTGATGGCGTGAGGGTAACCAGGTGAAGGTTCGGGGGATTCCGAGGCACACAATTTATCAAGAGGATTTCACTGGAGTATGTAGAAGTATGACCGTGGTTAGGTAAACTTGGAGAGCTTATTGAATGAGTCGTTCCAGCGGATAGCAGGTGACGCAATGGTAACCTTGCTGGATCCTTAATCACACGGTTCACTATGGCTTGTGTAAGCTTGAATTTTGGTAGAGGTGGTGATGATAATGACAATGTCATGGCTGTAGAATCGCGCAGCGATCGAAAAAAACGGGTTTCGAAGATAATTAATGTGTTGTCCAAAGTATACCCGGATGCGCGGGTCGAGTTGAATTATTCTAATCCGCTTGAGCTACTGATAGCTACGATCTTGTCAGCTCAGTGTACAGACAAGCGAGTCAATATGGTGACAGCGGAGCTATTTAAGAAGTATCGTACCGCTGCTGATTACGCCAACGCGGATCTTTCAGAGCTGGAAAAGGAAATAAAGTCCACTGGGTTTTATCGCAACAAGGCCAAAACGATTCAGGCAGTGTGCAAGGTTTTGGCGGAGAAATACAGTGGGCAGGTGCCGGCAAGTATGGAATTGCTTACGGCGCTACCGGGCGTGGGTAGAAAAACTGCAAACGTGCTGTTAGGCAACGCATTTGGTATAAATGCCGGGATTGTGGTCGACACGCACGTGAGCAGATTAGCTAATCGGTTGCGGCTTACGGAGGAGGAGGACCCCGAGAAAATTGAGAGAGATCTAATGGAGTTAGTGCCTCGGGAATTATGGACTAAATTTTCTAATTTATTGATTTGGCATGGGCGCCGTCGGTGCATAGCCCGCAAACCAGACTGTGCCAATTGTGAAATTCGTAATTTGTGCCCCTCCGCAGATAAACCGGCAAAAAAATAATGGATGTACAAGTGCTGCCTTTAGTCTCAGCCAATAGCTGTCATCAGAGACAGTGTTGGTTCTTTTTTGACACGGGGGCTGGATCCCCAGGATTTAACATGGCATTCGACGAAGCGCTTTTACTTTGGCTCCCTAAGCTAGGAAGTGTTGTATTCCGCGTGTACGGTTGGACTGAACCTACCGTAAGTTTCGGATATTTCCAAAATTACCGGGAAGCAGAGGCCCTAGCCAATGGGCGTCCAATTGTTAGAAGACCCACTGGCGGGGGGATTGTATTTCATGGTGCTGATTGGACCTACGCCATAGCAATCCCGGCCCATCATTGGTGGTATCGATTGAAGGCCATTGAAAGCTACAGAGTTCTACACGAGTGGATAGCCGCCGCTTTTGCGAAACTCGGCCTAGCCACTACGCTTGCGCTTCAAAAGCATAAACCAGTCGACGTCGGTCAATGTTTTGTGGGGCACGAACAGTACGACCTTTTATTTGAGGGGCAAAAAATCGCAGGAGCAGCACAACGACGGACACGGGGTGGCTTGCTTATTCAGGGTTCTATATTGCTGCCTAAAGCCGGGTTGGAATTGAGTGATTGGGTGCGGGCAATGAAAGAAATTGCAGAAACCGTGTTTAAAGTTGAATGGACGTCTTGGGTACCACCGGCCGAGTTAATTACTCAAGCAACACAACTCGCCATTGAAAAATTTAATACGTTGGAGTTCATTCGTCGGAGGTGAGTTTTATCAGTTGATCACATAACGTTTGTTTTACGGGTATAGGATGAGGGGATTGAGCGTTTGGGATGTAGTGTTTTACGGGGATTAGAGTGGTGAGTTTGCAGAGTAGCATAGCATAGTTGTAGCTTTAGGCCCACACGTTGTTGAAATGTCTTACGCAATTGGGACTCTTTTGGGAGGCGAGTGTTAAGGTGACTGTTCCCTGTGTTTTGTAAGTGTCGATTGCAATTCCTCTAGTTCGAGGTCTTTAACAGTAGTCCGCCCTTGTGGATCCAGTAAGAGCAGATAAGGTAAAGACTCGATTTGGTCAATCCATTGAGTTTTTTCGCTTCTGTTAGTTCTAAACCCTACAGGGAAAGGCACTGGGGAAGATTGCCGCCATGCTTGAAAGGATTCCTTGTCTGTGACAGGTTGCCAAATTCCTATTACTTGGACATTTTGGTTGGTGATGGATTGATACTGTTCTGAGAGTTGCCTGAGCAGATGTTTTGAGGGGCGTTGCTCTGGATCGAACACGCAAATCAATTTCCATTGCTGATCGGTTACCTCGGTTGGCAGGTGGAATTCAGTAAGATCAAGTGTAGTGCTTGCATGTTTCGCGGTCGGTCTACTGGGATGTCTTCTGGGCGACTTTTTTAATTGGACGATTATATTGCTTGCTCCTGCTGGCACGGTGAGCGAGGCATAGCAGTCTTTCGAGTAAAACATGAGTTCCACGCTTTGCCCCTTTGCAAGATTTGTTATAATGAAATTGCCATTTGCGTCGGTTTCAATTCCATTTAGGAATTCGCCTAATTCCCCTTGTTCAGACGTTATCCACCCCAAAATACTAGCTTTGCTAGCTGGTTTCTTGTCCGGATCGAGGACCTTTCCTGTTACAGCCAGGTTTCTAGGCTGAAGCGTTAGCGTACCAAGGTCTATGCAAGTGACATTTTCCTCCGGCACGATGTTGGTACGGATTGATAAGTATCCAGAATTTGTAATGCAAATAGTGAGTGTCGATTTCGTGTGTGGAAGCCCTTCCACCACAAATCTCCCAGAAGAATCCGTTTGGGTCTGCCAGGGTATTAACTCATACCCATCCAAACCCAGCCTCACAAATATACAAGCATTTGGGATTGGTTCCTTCAAGGGGTCTGCAGACCTTCCAGATACTTTTATGGTTTGAGCTAATGTGATTTCGATGGGTTCGCTTTCTTCAACCCCCTCAGCGATAGCAGCCAGCTGTGCTTCGGGGTACCACGCGACGAGAGTTTCGGGGGGAGTTTCGGAGGCAAACCGCGAAGGAGCAAAATACGGAAGTACAAACTCTCCAGCTGAGTCAGTGGTTACTGAAGCTAAGCCCGAATAACGAACCAGCGCAACCTTTGCGCCAGCAACGGGTTTACCGTCAGGAGTTTTTATAATGCCTGAGATTCTCCGGAGCCGTTTGCCTGTGATCGTTCGGCATCGCTCACCAGCTATAAAAAGGACGTTGGTGGTTCCAGCCTGAGCTAATGTTGAACCAAGCGCAGTGTTTCCATTTTCGGAAAATGCTTCTATGAGAGCAGGACCTTCGAATAAACCGGCAATTACGAAGCGGCCGTGGCTGTCTGTGTTGGTTTCCAATATGGGCCCGTTTTCGTGAAGTGACTTCGCTAAAATGGTAACTCTGTTGGTAAGCGGTTGACCATTTTTGTCGATGACTTGGCCACAAATGTCGTATTTTGCCCGTTTCATAGTCACCGTGCCGAAGTCTACGGAGCTATTAGTGTCAGCAATCGGTATGTCAATCACAGCAGGGACATAACCATCGCAAGAAATCTCAATTACTTGCGGGAGGTGTGGGAATAATCCGCCCAGTTTAATCGGTAAAGCCTGTGCATTAGTGAGATTCATACGGAGATTGAAAAGCCGGTATTCTTCAGCACTCTGGATCTCAAGCAAGAGGTATGCGGAAAGATTAACTTGCTTTGGTGGTTCACCATCAAAATTGATGGCGCCCGTAACCATAACCCCGGGGGTTGTGCAGAGTTCCATAGTTTCTGTGCATGGGGAAGTTAAATTGGTCAGTAGGATGAGATTGCTGGTTGGAGATGAAATTATGATTGTAACTTCTTCCAAAGTTTCCTGAGAAAAGCTCCCCCATGACAGTGGCTTGTAGGTGAACATTCCGTTGGAATAACATTGCGCTACGTGTTGTTCTCCTTCGCTGTCGATGATAAGCACGTTTGGGTATGGTAATGGTGAACCGTCCGGTGTTACAACCCGTGCGACAATTTTTTTGCGTTTTGAAAATATTTGTTCAATTACATTCGTTTCTCCGCTTTTTGCAGTCAGAGGTACGGCTTTTTGAACTTCGTTATCAGTCAAAAACCTAACTAGGTATGAACCTGGAGGAACAGCGGCAATAAATTTGCCTGTGGAATCGGTGGCGCCTTTCACACACACAGACCCAGTAGGGGAAACTATTTCCACGGTTACATGCGGATAGGGAGCTTCTGTATCTTCGCAGGTTGTTTTAATGAGTAAATGTGCTGGAGAGACTGTCTGCAATACCACGTTAGAACATGTTTCCTCGGGGGCAACCCACACTTCAACCGCTTGCCTTATAAACAACGGTTTGGATTCGGTTGGATCCATTAGACAAATTTTATAGGCTCCTGCAGGAACATCTGAAAATATGAAGTGCCCTTCAGCATCTGACTTTGTAATGGGGTCGGGTATCCATGGATGGGTTATGGGTAAGAGCCGTATATAGGCATTTGAAACAGGTTTTTTATCGATTTCGCTAATTACCCGGCCTTTTATTCGGCTGTACGGCTTAATCCTTAAAGTGAGCGGACTTGAAGTTTTGGCTGCCGTGAACGCGCAAATACTTGATGCGCCTCGAATTGGAGCAGTGCTATATGCTTGCACGTATCCAAAAGCGGCTAACGGAAGGTTTGTAAATTGGAATTTGCCATCCCAAGACGTATAAGTTCGAAAAAACTTTGTTGTAACATATCCAGGGATGAGTTTTGGAGAATCCCCAGTAGAGTTTAACAACACAACATAGACACATGCATTGGAAACACGCATGCCATCCTCGGTCAGGACCTCTCCGGTTACCGCGGCAGGCTCGCTAAGTGTTAAAACTAATGATTTTGCTTGAGAAGGAGACTCGAATTGACACGAAAGAATGCCCGGGCCATGTTTTTGATCTATTGCAATTAGTGTAACATGAGAATGAAATTGTGGTAGGGCTATTGTAAACTTGCCGTTGGCGTCTGAGTAGGTTTCAAAAAGGGTTTCCCCAAAAGTGGTTGCACCATTGTCAACCATGGCCAATACTTTGGCATTAGAAACAGGGACCCCACTAGGAGTTAAGACTTCGCCTGTTAAATGCATCTCTTGTGCCCCAGCTGCAGAACTCGCTGCAATAAACACAATGGCTCCAACGAGCAAAATACCTGGTAATGGCATCATGGATTTTTAGGCTCGAGTAGGTTTCAGTTCACTTGCTCAAAATCATACCTGTTTACCGCAAGCTTACCTTTTTTTATCAAATCCCGCAATGGTCTATTTCATTGTAGGCGCTTGAACACTGCGCACTAAAAGCCATATGTTGCACAGGTTGGGTAATAGCTTGGGGATGAAGGACACCCAGAAAAGGGTATGCAAATATCGGGTGAATATGCTCGAGGGCCGCTCACTGTTGAAGGTCCTTCGTTTCAGAATTTACCAAGACCTGGCTCGCCCTACGCCCTAGTACCGCTGGAAGGTTCTTAGGCCGCATAATGAATAAGTGCGAAATTCAATTGAAACGCAAAATCTCACCAGAGCGGTTTTCGAGGTGCTGAGGGTAAGTTTATACTGATAGTTCGGATTAAGCCTACTGTTTAGCGGTACTTTTTGGTTTTAAATGGCTTAAGTCACAGTCTAGGACTTGGCAAAAGACGCAGTTGGAAGTCAAACTTCTCGCAAAACAATTGAGCAGGAAGCAGTAATTGTGGCCCGCTAAGTGTGAGAATGTTTGAGTGCGAAAATATTTTTTACGGGTTAGACGTGGGGACGATTGACTTGGCATGCTAGGATTTTTTCCTTGCAACGGCTTTTACCTTCAGATAGGAAAAATAAATAATTGACGACGTAAACCTAAAAAAGGGATTTGGTATGTCACGAGTTTGCGAGTTAACAGGGAAAAAGCCGATGAAAGGCAACATCGTGTGGCGGCGTGGTAAGCCCAAGAAACAAGGGGGTATTGGTACCCACGTGACAGCCCGCACGAAACGCCGGTTTTTCCCTAATTTGCAGAGGGTAAAAGCATTGGTTGATGGGCAGGTTAAGTACATCCGGGTTTGCACCAGGGCAATAAAGAAGGGCTTGGTAGTCCGTCCGCCCAGACGAAGATGGAAACCCGAACAAACTTCGAACACCGAAAGTTAGTAGGGAGTTTTTAATTTCTAGGAACTAGCACGTTTTAGTTTGTGCATAAGTGTTTGCCGAATTCGGCGATCTGCTTCCCTTTCTTTAAGTAACTGACGTTTGTCGTATTTAGCTCTTGGTTTTGCCAAACCAAGTTTTACTTTCACCCAGGGCCCTTTCCGATAAAACGCAAGCGGGATTAATGTGAGTCCTTTTTGGGAAAGCAATCCTTCTAGCCGTTTGATTTCCCTTTTGTGAAGTAAGAGTTTTCGAACAGCGTCAGGTTTGTGATTTTCTCGGTTCCCGTGCGAGTATTCAGGGATGTGGGCGTTGTAAAGGAAAGCTTCTCCATTTTCAATCCGAGCGAATGAGTCGTTTATCTGTGCGGTGCCTTGCCGAAGTGACTTTACCTCAGTTCCTTTGAGGACAATACCCGCTTCAAAAGTTTCTAAAATTATATAGTCACGGCTAGCCTTTGTGTTGGTGGCAATGTTGCCCATTTACGTAGAAATTCTACAGCAAAGCCTTTCCCCTTTGCAAGGCACTCCCTGGTACTACCGCTGGGGACGATCAATGCAATTAAGATGTGCGTGTGGCAAACCTACGAGTTGGATTCAAAATTTTAACCGCTTGCGCCCCTTTTTTTCGGTTTCCTTCTCATCTACGTATTCGTATGTGATGCGGCCCTCGATTATCTCTTTTAATGCGATGTCTTCCAAACTCAGGTTTGTGGCGTCAGGGATAAATGGTCTCCCCAACGGCCCGACCCCAGCTCGCAACTGCCGCGCACGCCGCGAAACCAAGTTCACTAAAAGGTTCGGGTCGCCTATCTTCTCTAATGCTTTTTTGCAAAGTTCAGGATTCACTTCCACTTTGGGATTAAAAGGACGGGCGAAACTTACCACGTTTTTTCTGGAATGCAATAGGATTTTTTGTCCGCCTTGAGCAGCCTTCTGGTGGGTGCGGCCTGGGAGCCCAATAGGGCCTTGGAGCTTATCAGGGGGTGTTTCAACAAAGTAATGATTGATTCTTTGGGCATAACAATGACTGGAGGCATTTTCCGGCACACTCCATGGCCACAGAAAGCAGACTTATCCCGGTTCTAGCTTAATAAAAGATGGTACTTTCCGAGGCAAAAGGTTACTTAACCGCTGCTTACCTCAGTTTATCCATCCATTGCTGTGGGTTTTTGCCCCGCCTATTTCTCAAATCGTAATTTGCCTGTAATTAGGTTAGATTACGGTGCAAAAATGGCTGATTTAACCGAACAACAGAAAAGGTTTTTGTCTGCCACAGGCTGCGAAGTGGCTTTTGATCACTTGACCAGGCATTTGTATGCAACGGACGCGTCCATCTATAGAGTTAAACCACTCGCTGTGGCATTCCCAAAAACTGTTGCCGAGGTTGAGGCTGTAACTCGGGCGGCCTACGAATGTGGCATTCCGATAACTCCCCGGGGCACCGGGAGTGGTGTAACTGGTGGTGCAATTGGCCCGGGGTTAGTAATAGATTTTTCACGTTATCTGAAACGCATGGGTGATTTTGATCCGGACACGCTATCTATTCGTGTGGAGCCTGGTCTAGTATTGGACGTCCTAAATAATCGATTGAAACGCCATGGTTTTGTATTTGGGCCCGAGGTGGCAACAAGTTCCAGAGCTACGATAGGTGGAATGGTGGGCAATGATTCATCTGGAGCTAGGACTTTGTTATATGGTACCACGGCAGATCATGTGCTTGCCATCGAAGGTGTGTTAGTAAATGGTGAAAGGGTCAAGATTACTTCTAAAGGTACTGAGCCAAGGAGCTTAGGTGAACGCTTAAGCCAACTAATTGAGCCTGCCCGAGAGGAAATCGCACGTAGGTTTTCTGCCGATCTTCCCAAACGGTGGCCCGGCTACGGGTTAGACCGTTTTATTCGTCGTGGAGGGAATCCCTGCTATATTGTAGTAGGTAGTGAAGGCACTTTGATGCTAGTGACCGCAGTGGAATTGCGGGTGGTCCATTTGCCAAGGCAGGTGGGGATGGCAGTGTTATTCTTCAATTCCCTTGATGAGGCCCTCGAATGTGCACCTCAGCTGGTTGAATTGAAGCCAGCCGCGGTTGAAATCGTAGATCGGATTCTATTTGATCAGACCAAAGGCCAGCTTCAGTTTGCGAACGTCAGACGATTTCTTGGGTTGGACGAATTTATGGGTGAGTGCTTTTTGATCGTTGAGGTGTATGAAGAGGTTGAAGATAAGCTTGCGACCATTACTCAGTGGGTGCGGGGGGCTAGGGTTATAACGACAATCGACCGTAGCAAAATAGACGGTGTTTGGTCTTTGCGAAAGGCCGGGCTTTCGCTGTTAACTGCAAGGAAAGGACCCAAGAAGCCTGTAGCAGGTGTTGAAGATACCGTAGTGCGCGTCGGACAGCTCGCAGAATACGCCCAAGAAATTAGACAATTGCTAAATCAGTTCAAAGTGAAGGCTTCTTTCTACGGGCATGCGGAAGCAGGCTTGTTACACATTCGTCCAATGTTGGACTTAAGGGATGTAAATGATCTTGGCAAGTTCAGGGCGATAGCTGACGCGATTTCAGAGCTAGTCCAGCGTTACAACGGGTCTATCGCAGGTGAACATGGGTGCGGGATGGCACGTACGGAATATTTGCATAGGCATCTAGGTCCGGAGCTTTACTCAGTGCTTTCTAAAATAAAATCCCTTTTCGACCCATCAGGGCTCCTGAACCCAGGCAAGATTCTCGATATAGGAGAATATAAGATCGATTCGCATTTGCGGATGGGACCCGGATATCAAATTAGTTTGCCTTTCGAGCCACAGCTCCGGTTCGTGAAGCGAGACGAGTCGTTCTTGGCTAATCTGGATCAGTGTAACGGTTGCGCAGCTTGTCGAAAGTTGACGCCTACAATGTGCCCTACATACATCGCTACTGGCCGTGAAGAAATGTCTACCCGCGGCCGATGTAACACAATCCGCGCAGCACTAGAGAATCAGTTTGCCCCAGACAATCCTTTAAATGCACCCGAGTTATGGAAGGTGCTTTCCACTTGTTTGTCTTGCAAAGCGTGCACAACCGAGTGCCCGTCAAATGTCAACTTACCCTTATTAAAGGCAGAACTTCTGCACGCAAAGAATAAAATGCAGGGGCTTTCACTAGCCACATTACTTTTCGCGTACATCGATGTAGTCTCTGGCCTGGCAGCAAAATTCCCATCGCTTACTAATGCAGTTTTAGGGAAACCGTTGAGTAAGTTGTTAATGCAAAAATTGTTTGGGATTAGCGCCAAACGTAATTTGCCAAAGGTTTCTGGTCGAAAATTCCATGCCTGGTATGAACGTCATGCCGTTGCCACTGGGTTATCTAGGACAGTGGTTTTATGGGATGATACTTACGTCCGGTACTACGAGCCGGAAATTGGGATTAGCGCCGTACGAGTTTTAAACGCCTTGGGGTATAACGTGGTTTTGGTGCCTGATCGGAAGTGTTGTGGAAGACCAGCTTTTAGCCAGGGGTTATTGGATCGCGCCAAAAGGCTCGGGACACACAATGTTCGGCTCCTGAGTCAATATCCCCAGCATATCCCAGTGATTTTCCTTGAACCTTCTTGCTGGTCGATGTTTGTCGATGATTATATTGAGTTGGACGTGCCCGGTGCACCCGAAGTTGCTAAAAGGTGTTACTTGTTCGACCAGTTCCTTGCCAGGGAAATAAAGGATCGTAACGTGGAGGAGCTGTTTGACCGACGTGAGGAATTGATCGTGATCCATACACATTGCCATTCTAAATCCTTGGCGGATCAGGAACATCTGCATGAAGTGGTGATGAAATTACCTGGACGCGAGTGCGTAATTCTGAACACGGGATGCTGTGGCATGGCAGGTGCCTTTGGGATGAGGGAGGATAACTACGAGCTTTCTGTAAAAATTGCACAGCCATTGATTGAGCAGATCAACTCGTTTCCCCCGGAGGCAAAAATCGTCCTTGGTGGAACAAGTTGTAGGCAACAAGTCGCGCAGTTAACCAATAGACACCCTTTGCATCTAGCTCAGGTCTTTGAGTCAGCTCTCAAATCTCCAAATGCCAGCACCACCTTACATTGAATTAGGTCGCGGTAAATCGCGCATCCAAATCCCAATCCTGTACGAGGATCGATCTGTGATTGCGATTGATAAACCACCTGGGTGGTTGGTTGCACCTGCGGATTGGGATCGGACTTCCCGAAATTTGCAACGCGCAATTGAGGAATCAATTGTCCGACGCAGTTTTTGGGTTAAATCGCGGAATCTCAAATTCCTCAGGTTTGTCCACCGACTGGACGCAGAAACAACTGGCGTGCTGCTATTGGTTAAAAGCCGAGGAGCCGTAAAGCCTTATTCAGAACTTTTTGAGCGGAAACGGGTGTTGAAACTGTACCTTGCGGTCGTTCACGGCTTGGTTGAGGAAGACCAGTGGATTTGTGCGTTGCCTTTGAAGGAGATTACGAAACCATGCCCTAAAGTAATCGTAGACCTCAAGCAGGGAAAACCAGCTACAACTCAATTCCATAAACTCGCTCATTGGACACATCCCGGCTTAGGCCCATTGAGTTTAGTTGCGGCTATTCCAGAGACAGGTCGTACGCATCAAATCCGAGTCCATTTAGCATCATCAGGACACCCTCTGGTAGGCGATTCATTATACGGGGGGAAACAAACACGCACCCTTGCCTCTTTCGGCTTACGATCAGTAGCGTTGAAATATAGAGATCCATTCACACAGCAAATGGTTAGTATTACCGCGCCAGTCGTTGAGTTCCTTAGGCAGTTTGGCTTGCAGACCATCCCAGAAATGTTAATGGACCTGCAAGTGGCCCTGGTAAAACTAGCCCCGGTAGGTAAGACCGAATCACGAACTCGTCCAGCTGATTCGATGCAATGATCTTCACCTCGTGCAGCCCTGCTGTGTCCAACGCACGTCGTACCTCGCGGGACAAATACGCAAGGTGCCGTTCTCCAGCCGTACACCAGCCAGTTTTCGACCGCGCGCAGCCAGCTCGCGTCCGACCACAATTGCATTTGGCAAACCCGGGTGCAACGTATCCCGCCATTGTCGGACGAACCCCCTTTTGACGTAGCCTCGGTCGAAAGAGCGCGGATATCATAAATAGCTCATACTTGAAGCGGAACATTGGGTTTAAGGGAAGTTATATTGCTGGGGCTCTGGTGGTGATGTGCCAAGGAAC
>CAZZJO010000041.1:0-28549 GCA_964654645.1 uncultured Verrucomicrobiota bacterium
GTATAAAAAGCGAGGAACCCATCCCGAAGTTTTGACCGGGATGGGTTCCTCTGTTTTCAGCCTAAACCGTCTTGTTTAGTTCCGTTTCCGGAAGACCCACAGTGCTGCCAAGGCTAAGCCGCCAAGCACATACACACCAGGCTCCGGTATGTAGTAGATATTGAACTTCTCCAATCCAAGAATCTTCGGAGGAAGATCGAAATCGCCTCCACATATCTCGATGTTAAACGTTGGTGTCATCGCTGCCGCAATCTCTCCCCTCATCCACGCCTGATAGGCTTCATCCCACGTGTAATACTGCCCTTTGTTTTCCCACGCAACCACAGCTACTGTGCAAGGACTGGACTTATCCACGTTCGTCATTATTACCGTTCTTGCTTCCCAATACCCCGCTAATGTCCCTGTATAAAAAGTTACATATGTCGCACTTGCATCTCGTGTTGTCCCAAAGGCAGGCCGGAGCGCCGAAACAGGCTGATCTAAACCGGGAGCCGCCAGCAACCAAGCGCAATAACCTGTACCCTCTAACAACGGCGCCCCAGTATAGTCATGACTATTCCCGTAAAGGCCCTTAAACGGGTCATCTGCAAAAGGACCATACACCTGAGGCTGTATAGCGTACTCTGTGGAGAAATTTCTAAATTCAATCGAACCTTGGGCTAAAATATACCCGTTTACTATCAGTAAAACCAGACCTGCCAATACAATTCTTATCTTGTTTTTCATAAATTTCTCCTTAACCGCAATTGTTATTCATTTTTATTGAACCGTAAAATTCCGAACCCATACTGTGGGTGCGTTCTTCTTCACGAAGAAAGCTTCTCCCACATTAAATGTAGGCTCCTCCGGAAACCAACCTACTCCTTCCATGTACTCATACCCTTCGTAAACCCCTGAGGCGTATTTATATACGCGATCTCCATCTACTGCAGGAAATCCGTTGGCAGCTAGAGTATTTGTCCCACCAATTGCAATTGGGACCATCAAAGATTTCACTGATAATCCAGCGGGAAGCTGATTGGTCAAAGATCCCTGCATTACCTCACCAACAAAAGTAAGAACTAATGACTCAGTACCAGAAGGATTTTTTACCATTGCTCCTTCTCCAGGCGCTAGCGTAGCACTCCCGTCCGGAAACCAACCTATTCCCGGGATAAATTCGTATCTCTCCCACACAGATCCTGTATATTTATATACTGCCAATCCCTCTGGCGCATTCGGCAATAGGTTTTCCAATGTCATATTAGTCTGCCACAATTGGTTAGCTATGAGGGCCATTTTACCGGCCGGGATTGTTACGTTGATGTAGCCCACTACGTTTTGGGAGTAAACGTTTTGCTGGGCGTTGGCTGTTATCCAGCCCGCGGCACTTATCGCTGCCGCTGCGAGTAGTAACTTGGTCGTTCTCATTGTCACAACCTCCTTCGGGAGTTTCTGCATCATTTTTCCCTCACTCTCAAAATTTTGTCAATAGATTTTTAAAGCTTTTTTTCGAGCGCTCTTTTTCAACCCAACCCCAAATACTTTCCGTCTACAATATCCAGACTGAATACGCTTGCATTACCACGAAATGAGCCACTTTCTCATTATTGTCCCCACCACCGCCGCATTACTTGGTAAGGATTCCCCATCTAAGCCGTTATGCCAAAAGAGGTTCTGAAATTTCATCTCAGTCGCACCTGGACACATTTTGACTGATAGGCATCTTTTTTGTGGATGTTAGGGCGGATTGGAAGCCCACAATCTTTCCGAAATCAAATCTTACTTTAGCTGCGACTGTGAAGACGACCTGTTTGGGAATACCCTGAAAAGACCAAATTCAATCACAATTAAGTGGGGCCTACGGGCTGTGCAATTACATCTCACACAATACACCGGTCACAAAGGCTTATCTCTGCGCAAGGATTGTCGGTCAAATGTGGTTAACCTTGCCAGTGCGAACGCACGCTTGTGTGAATCAACCCTACCAAAAAAACGTAGCCACCGCGGTAACGCGGTGGATTTATCCGCCGCCTCACGTCGGCGACTACCAAGATAGGGTGTCTCCATCAATTTTGTTCCGGATAGCCAGCGCTGGATTCGATTTGCCGGGTCGGACTGAACCTGCTCGACGTAACTACAGCAGTGTATTCACGCAGGCAAAAGTATCGGGTGTTTCAAATTTTTACGGTGGATGCTGATTAGGGATTTATCCGCCGACTTATGTCGGCGGCCCCCACCACTACCAGACATTTTTTCCTGTCTAGCTTTCGGTTCGGTGGTGGCTGATTAGGGAGTTATCCGCCGACTTACGGCGGCGGCTACTAAGACTACCAGATATTTTTTCCTGGCTAGCTTTGGGATCGGTGGTGCCAAAATGTGGGTGAGCTTCGTTAAGGAGGTAAGTAATACGCAAGAGTGGTTTTGCAAAGAATGGCTTTGCAGCCGGAACTGACGGGTGGCCTCTTAATTTTGTGGAAGCCGTGTTCGAGAGGCCCTTTTATTTAAACGCCACGTCCAATATCATCATGATTGTAAACCCGATTATTAACCCTGCAGTTGCTATGTCGGAATTACCGCTGGTTTGTGACTCAGGGATTAGTTCCTCGGCGGTAACGAAGATCATGGCTCCTGCAGCGAATCCGAGAGCATAAGGCAAGGCGGCTGAAGCTACTCCCACTACTAATGCGCCTATTACGGCAAAAATCAATTCGAACACGCCAGAAAGGACCCCAACTCCGAAACTTGCCCATTGTGACAGGCCGCTTCTGCGTAATGGCATTGAAACTGCGAAACCTTCGGGCACGTCTTGGATTCCAATTCCGATTGCCAGTGACCACGCAGCTGCTAACGAGATGGTTTCTGGGTTGACCCCGTACGCGCCAAAGCCGACGCCAATTGCTAAGCCTTCCGGAATGTTATGTAACGTGATCGCTATAACTAGCAAAGTGGAGCTACGCCAGCTTGTTTTTAATCCCTCCGCTCTTTCAGGGGAAAGCTCCGGGTGCAAGTGCGGTAGTACCAAGTCCACTATCCGCATCACACCTGCCCCGAGAAGAAATCCCACGGCAGCCGGAAACCATGCCGGGACGGACATTTTTGACGCCAATTCAATTGAAGGTTGCAGTAATGACCAGAAACTGGCTGCTATCATTACGCCTGCGGCAAAACCCAAGATAGCATCGAGAAATTTTCGGCTTACTGACCGAAAAGCTAATGCTGTCGAAGCGCCGATTATAGTCATAAGCCATGCGAAAGCACCGCCTAAAGCTGCAAGCCAAACAGCGGCCGCTCCACTGACAGTTGTGTCATTCATCTTTGGGATTTTTACCAACCTTGATTTAGAATTTCAGTCGAAAATTTAATGCATCTAATTGATGGAGCGAGTGGACCAAAATCGAGCTTGTAGAGATAGGGTTTCAAAAACATTGGCGTGGATAGGATAAATTAGTGGTAGATCGGGCACCGAGAAATATTATCGCAACTCGGTTTATTCATGAATAGTGAGCTTTCCATTTTGCTAACCTATTTCGTCCCTCCAGCTAACAGGTTGAGGCACAAGGTAAACCCCTTGACCGTGGGTAAAAGGATAACTAACCTGTGTATGTTTTATGCAAAGCCGACTCAGTTTACTTTTTACCCTTCTAAGACAAGGGGATACTCCAAGCTTGATCTTAGTTAAGTTACTAATCAGAGACGCGCTGGTTGGCTGCGAAAGCTTACTGGACGTTGGTTGTGGAACATCAACACTAGCTCGGCAAATCGGGATCAAATACACAGTAGGAATTGAAGGGCATAGACCTACTTTCGAAAAAGCGGTCCAGCTCAAAACACATGATAAACTAGTGTTGGGAGATGTACGGAATTTATTGGATTATTTCCGACCGGGTGAATTCGATGCGTGCATGGCTTTGGATGTGATCGAACACTTATCCAAACCAGACGGCATACAACTGTTGGAAGCTATGGATCAAATCGCACGACGCACCGTGATCGTGTTCACGCCAAACGGATTTCTCCCCCAAACACACTTTGCGCCCGACGACCTCGAAGAACACTTGTCAGGCTGGGAAGTCTGGGAAATGCGACACCAAGGATACAAGGTCATCGGTATGCTGGGACCAAAGGGCTTACGCACAGAACGACATAGACTCAAGTACAAACCGAGGTTTTTCTGGGCATTGGTTGGGTTAGTGTGCGATCTTTTGTGGTTCCGATCCCATCCTGAAAACGCCACTGCTATTCTTTGTGTGAAACACCGCACAGGTCAATCTTAACCTACCACTGGTTTAATCACAGGCGTACCCAGGGGCCTAAAGAAAACACGTAACTACTCTAAATGTTGATACCCCAAGCACCCTCGCCCCAAAAAACCCCTCACTTCAACTCAAACTCTGGATGGGTATTACCACCTATTCGGGCGGTTTATCGACTCTTACCACTGCTGGTTCCTAAGGCCAGGACTAATCAGTTCTCCAGGTATCAAATTATCTATGCCAACTGATGCACTAATCTGTTGGCCTACATGTTCCAAATTGAAAAAATGACCTGTGTTCCCTGACTACGGAGATTGATGAACGGCATCGCTCCCATTCGAATCACAGATCAATGTGAATATTACGAATCTGCATGGAGTGATCGTGGTTGGAATTAATCGGGAATAGGCGGGCTTTTCAGTAGCAGGAGACCAAGAACGCACAACAACTCATTGCTAGAGATGCTGGGGAGACGCCATTGCAGGCGCTGGAAGCGCTGAGAACTTCACTACAGCTAGTAGTCAGAGTATGAAGAGTTGTTGATTTATCCATCTGTCCCCAAATGCGGGCCCGAACCTGTGAGTAAATATCTCAAGACAGTACAAGCTGCATAGTTTTGTTTACCTGTAAATGGGGTTAATTCATTTTTCTCCAGTCCGCCAGGGCTCGCTTTTCCCTTCATGTGCGGGGCAAACATCAACCAGGTGCCATTGTCCATGGAAAACGGAAAAGAAAGCGAAAATTCTGATTGGTAGTGGTTTTCTACATTTTTGAGCTTAAGAAAGGTCGCTTGCCAATTAGTAGTTAGCCAAAAAAGCCAAGTAAGAAATTGCATGTTTTTCGTTAGAAAGATCGAGGCAGCTGGGGTATTTACGGCTTCGATTGTGGTAAAACCGAGAATCGAGAACACCACAGGGAATTGAAGTTTGCGATGGCAGCCACGGTTTACCTGAAATCGGAAGCAAACACGGGGCATATTTACAAACTGAGGAAGAACTACTTGTCTAAGCGAATATGGGTTTTAACCCAGGATCTGATACTCTCTCGATATTGTGTGGTACTAGAAGTCCACGCCAGGAACGCGGTACGAGTAAGTCATATCCGAGGGTGTGAATTTTCCGTAGGCTTTGACGTGGCTATCGGCAAACAATACATTTAGTCGGCCTATGTGGACTGGGGGTGGCATAAACTTAGGTGAAAACAAGGTGTCGTTGGTGTAATTGACTGGGTCTGCATCCCAAGGAGCAAAAGGATAATTAGCATCGCCAGAAAGGATATACATACTCGGCAACTGGATCGCAGTGAGATTGACCCCAGCTGGTTTCCAACCTGCGTATACGAAGGGGGCCCGCGCACCCATAAAATAGTTGTAACGCGACTGATTATAATGTTGCGACAGAGACGGGCACACTAACACATTCGTGTCGGTGTAATACGGTTGCAGAGTTTTGAGCCATGGTTCTGGCGTAGTATCGTCCCATCGACGTGCCCCATGAGCCACGGGCAACCGATCATTGTAATCCATACCGTACATCATCATTGCATGTCCGAGTTGTCGGAGATTGCTCAAGCACTGAATACGCCGACCTTGTTCCTTGGCCTTATTCAGTGCCGGGAGGAGTAAGCTTGCTAGAATGCTGATGATTCCAATCACCACTAACAGCTCGATGAGCGTAAATGATCTCCCCCAAGTGGTGGCAAGTTTGTACCGACTCTCAGCTGCAAAGCGTTGACAAGTTAAGCGTGGGGCAATCATAACCGTTACCGTCAGCGCAGGTTCACTTTCTCTAGCTCCCGGTATTTATATCGATACCGCAGATCTATGAATGCTCGGTCGACCGGCACTAAAAACAGTGTGTTTGTTTCGGGCCGTGCGCTCACTAGGTTTGGTTTCCCGTTAACCCATTCGATTGGCCAAGTGGCTAAATTGCGACCTAGCGGCACATACAATGGGAATTGGCTGAAATTTCCCTGGTCGCGGGTTTCCTCGAAATCAAAAACCACGCAGTACAAAAGGAACAAGCCCGACTCCCAATCTTTGCCTTGGTCGGGTGTGGATTTCATTTTCTCAGCTAATCTCGCTAACGCTCCCTCAACAAGTTGAGGTTTAGCAGACTGGACACGCTTGGCAGCGGCTAATAACCGGGACCATGCCTGTGGGGAGTATTCCCCCTCCTTAGGCCAAGGCTCAACCCTACTTATCACACGCTCCAAACTCGAACGGATGAATATGGGTCCCAAGTGCTTCCTAGCTGCTTTAAAAAGTATTATTGCCACAAAAAGACCAAGGATTAGCCAGGCGATCTTTATTAAGCTACGCATCTTTTAGGTTCAAATTACCCTCGGTCCCTCTGCGCTTGCAAGCCTACTAATCTGAATCTTTACCTTTGAACCCAGGGAGAGCAAAATACGCTGTCTGCGAAGGGACATAACCATTGACAACCCCATCAAGTGGGGGTGCTACCCACTTACCGCAAAACTCACCGCGGACTCCGGCCGCCCCAGAAACCATACCGGGCCTGCTCGCTGTCAAGGGGAATAAAGCCGGTTCACAAAAATTGTTTTATCCGAAAGACCTCAACTCGAGTCTGATGTCAGACAAAAAAACGTTGGCAACTCATGTGACTTAGGGCACTATTACAGCAAATTGCGGGTAAGGCGATATTAAAAAGATCCTTCAAACGACCACGTAAAAGTTTAGCTGTATGCAAGAGTATCAGGCACTGTATGACGCAATTGTAAAAGGCGACGCTAAATCAGCTCGCGAAGTTACGCAAAAGGCACTCGAGCAAAAAGTCGATCCAATGCATTTGGTTACAACTTACATGATTCCGGCGATGGCTGAGGTAGGTCGCCGCTTCGAAAACAACGAGTATTTTGTTCCGGAATTACTTTTAGCAGCTCGCGCAATGAAATCCGCGATGGAACTTATTCGGCCTTTGCTTGTGGCCACGGGCGCAAAGCCAGTGGCACGCGTTGTAATTGGTACTGTCAAGGGCGACTTACACGATATCGGGAAAAATCTTGTGGCTTCCATGCTGGAGGGCGGGGGGTTCGAGGTTATCGATCTAGGGGTCAATGTACCCCCAGAACAGTTCGTCAAGGCTGCGCGTGAAAAGGAAGCGCAGATCGTGGCTATGTCGGCGCTTCTAACTACTACTATGCCCGGGATGAAAGCCACAATCGAAGCGCTTAAGCAAGCCGGGCTTCGGGATAAAGTTAAGGTGCTAGTGGGTGGGGCCCCTGTGACACAAAGATTTGCTGATGAAATAGGAGCGGACGGCTATAGCGAGACGGCGGCTGGCGCAGTAGCAGTTGCCAAAAAAGTTCTTGGACTAAACTGATTTAAAAAGTGCACCCTCTGCTAGAAAAATTACTTAGCCACACACCTGTGGTTACTGATGGAGCGTGGGGCACCGAACTAACTAAGCGCGGTTTACCCCCTGGGGAACCACCAGAACGATGGAACCTCGATAGACCTGAGGAAGTTGCTGCCGTTGCACAGGGATACGTCCAAGCAGGCAGCCAGGTAATTCTTACCAACACTTTTGGGGCGAACCGGTTTAGGCTGGCCGATTACGGGCTTGCTGATGAGCTAGTGACAATAAACCGGGTTGGGGCCAAAATCTCGTTAGAGGCTGCGGGTGGCAAAGCGTACGTTTTCGCCTCGCTTGGGCCCACAGGAAAAATGATTTTTGCTGGTGAAATATCGCCAGCCGAGGTAATTGAAGCTTATCGGGAGCAAGCAAGAGTCCTTGCGGAGGCGGGCGTTCACGGGTTCGTCATAGAAACGATGTCAGACGTTCAGGAAGCACAGTTAGCATTGGCAGGAGTAAAACCTCTGGGGTTACCGATAGTGGTTTGCATGACGTTTGATACTGGGCCTGAATCGGACCGAACTATGATGGGAGTAACTCCGGAAGAAGCGGCACAAATTCTCACTGAATCAGACGCCGATGCAATTGGGGCCAATTGCGGCACTGGAATTGAAAGGTTTTTCAATGTCCTTGAACGCCTTAAGAAAGGTACCAACAAACCCATCTGGCTTAAACCCAACGCTGGCCTCCCAAGAATTGAAAATGGCGTAGCTGTATATGATGCAATACCAGAGGATTTCGCCGAAAAAGCAGTCCAACTTGCTCACCAAGGAGCAGCATTTATAGGTGGATGCTGTGGGACAACGCCAGAGTTTATTCGGGCCATAAATCGGCGTTTGGGTAGATAAAACCTACCAAGCCCATTCAACACTGCTGAAATGAACAAACTCCGCATTGAAATCCACCCTACAGGGAAAGTCATTTATCTAACCCCAGGTGCACCACTAAAAGACATGCTCTTTCAACAGGGGGTGGAATTCCCATGTGGCGGACGCGGTACTTGTGGAAAGTGCAAGATAAAACTCCTGGAAGGTTTTTTGCCACCCAGCGAAGCAGACAAAGCCCTTTTAACGCCAGCTGAGCTGGAACAAGGATGGCGATTAGCGTGCCAAGCTTATGTGTATCACCCAATCAAAATCGAACTTGCCCAGTGGACGTTTCAATTTTTCATTGATTTGTCACCCATCAAAATCACCCCACGCCCAGGGATTGGGATTGCAGTAGACATTGGGACTACCACTGTCGTGGTTCAGGCGCTGGATTTAGAAAGCGGGACATTACTCTGCACTAAATCCGCCCTCAATCAACAAGCTAAATACGGCCATGATATAATTAGTCGCCTTGACCACGCGATCAAGCATGGGGCCGCTGCCCTCACCCAAATCATCCGAAACCAAGTCGGAACAATGATCAAAGAGGCGCTAATAGAAGTAGCCCAGAGAAGCCAAAACAAGTCGCATCCCGTTTCTAACGTGGTTCTAGTTGGCAACACAGTGATGCACCATTTGTTCTGCGGTTTACCTGTAGATTCCCTAGCTGTATTACCATTTGAACCGTCCGACCCTGGCTTGAAAACCTTTACGGCACGAGAACTTGGGTGGACCGATTCATTACCCATCGAGGTTCGGAGCCTGCTGCCAGAGAACACGCGTGTTGACTTCCTACCCTGTATAGGTGGGTTTGTCGGATCTGACATTCTTGCAGGTGTACTTGCCACAAACATACACAGCAAAGACAATTACAATGCACTGGTCGACCTTGGCACCAACGGTGAAATTGTAATTGGCATGCGGGGCAAGCTCGTGTGCGCTTCTGCCGCAGCTGGTCCAGCATTTGAGGGCGGTGGAATCTCATGCGGCATGCGAGCCGTTACGGGGGCAATCTCTGGTGTTTCGCTTCAAAATGACCAAATAAAAATTACCGTCATAGGCGGCGACATTAGCCCTAGAGGGATTTGTGGCAGTGGACTTTTGGACGCTATTGCTGTAGGGCTTCGCCTTGGTATTATTTCAACCACCGGCCAATTACTTGTTGGGGAGAAATGGGAGCTTGTCCCGGGGATCGCGCTAACCAAACAAGACATCCGTGAAATCCAGCTAGCCAAGGCGGCTATCGCAGCCGGATTCAAAATACTCTTACGCACACTTGGAATAGAACTCAGGGACCTAACCGCAGTGCATTTAGCTGGGGCGTTTGGCAACTACATCAACCCAAATAGTGCAGTGGAAACGGGATTATTACCAGGGCCTACTTCGAAAATTATTCAAGCAGGCAATACCGCGTTGCTGGGCGCAAAACTAGCTCTTTATACGCCTTATGACGAGTTGACAACCCTTGCACAGCAGATTCAGCACGTTGCGCTAAATACACACCCAGAGTTTCAAGACATTTTTGCTGAAAAAATGCTTTTGGTGCCTTGCACACGCCAGAATTAACCCCCTAAGAAGCATCGGGACTACCCACTTATTCGAACTACACGCGGGGTTTTTTGTACAACCCCCGCTCCACACAAGCATAGGCGTTATGATTGTGAATGCTCTCGAAATTTTCAGCTTCCACTTTATACCACGTGATTCTTGAATCGCGGTCCAACTGCAAGGCAACATTCCTTACCAAATCTTCCACAAACACAGGATTCGCATATGCGCATTCGGTAACGTATTTCTCGTCCTCCCGCTTGAGGATTGGGTACAAATCACAACTGCCTGATCGTTCAATCATTTCGATTAACTCTTCAATCCACACCAAACGAGTGAACCGCACATGGACAGTGACCAATCCACGCTGGTTATGGGCACCGTGTTCGCTGATCGCTTTTGAGCACGGACAAACAGTAGTCACACCGGCCGTGACACTCAACACGAAATCAATGTTACTATTGCGAGCAGCGGCATCGAACTTAACTTGATAATCCATCAATCCTGTTAAACCTGACACTGGCGCGTGCTTAACAAGAAAGTATGGAAACTCTAGTTCGATGTGCGAGGTGTCTGCATTGAACTTCTCCTGCAACGCGGCTAGGATTTTAGGGATGCTCTGCACATGGACGATTCGCCCATGCGAGTTCAACACTTCGATAAACCTGCTCATGTGCGTCCCCTTGAACTCCTTAGGAAGGTCCACGTACATGCCAATCGTGGCAACGGTATCTTGATAGCGGTTAGCACGATCAAGAACTTTGATGGGGAATCGCAATCCCCGGACACCAACCTTATCGATCGGTATTTCTCGGGTATCCCGTTCGCTCTGTTTGTCATGTAACTCCCCGCGAACAGGAGGTACCGAATTCTCGTTATGTTTTCCCTGATCCTCCATGCCCAAATCCATAACACCTATAGCAGATAAATCAAGCACCTGCACCAGCCGTGCAAAACTGGTTGCTATTCAAACAAAAACCATCAACCGAAAGACTTACCCCAAAGTGCCCCGACGGACTAACCCCCGAAACCTTCTTAATTTAGAAGCCCTCCATAAACCACCAGGTTCAATGCCAGGCCCCTTATAACCTAAACAATAAGCCGTTTTCAAGGCCGCCGCGCTTACCGGTCAGCTTGAAAATTCTACCATCACATATTGAATCATGCATAGGTGCTAGCAATACACACGCATTTGTAGTCAACTCAAATGGGGGAAGATTTTAGTAGGTGAGTCAAACTTAGAGGCATGGAGCCCTTGCTTCTGGTTTCCAAACCCAACTCTGCAAACTTGAAAGTTTACATCATTTAGCTTCAGCACTAAAGTTTGCCAGAGGCATGAAAGCGTTGAACGCATTAGTTTCCCTGGCAGTTATGCCCACCCTGCTGTGTGGAATGGAAAGTAAATACCCTTATGAACCCGGCCCTTTCCAACCCTCATGGGATTCGCTTACCAATTATGAGTGCCCGGAATGGTTTAGGGACGCAAAATTTGGGATCTGGGCGCACTGGGGACCACAATGCCAACCCGAAAAAGGAGATTGGTATGCGCGCAACATGTACATTGAAGGCAGTGCGCAATATTGGCATCACGTGAAGACTTATGGGCACCCATCAAAATTTGGGTTCAAGGACATCATTAACATTTGGAAAGCTGAAAGGTTCGACCCAGACAAACTCCTCGCCTTTTACAAAGAATGCGGAGCAAAATACTTCGTAGCCCTAGCAAATCATCACGACAATTTCGATAACTGGAACTCCCGGCATCAGCCTTGGAACTCGGTGGCAATCGGCCCTAAAAAGGACCTCATTGGGATGTGGGCAAAAGCTGCGCGTAAACACGGGTTGTACTTTGGGGTGAGTGTCCACGCTTCCCATGCATGGTCATGGTACGAACCCGCCCAGGGCGCCGATAAAAAAGGCCCATTTGCGGGCATCCCTTACGATGGCAAACTCCGGAAAGAAGACGGTGTTGGTCAATGGTGGGAGGGATTGGATCCACAAGATCTGTACGCTCAAAACCATCCCCCGGGAAAAGCCCTCGTATGGGATTGGGATCCGACTAAAGGCAGCAGTATCCCCGACGAAGCCTACCTGCTAAAATTTTATCTTCGCACCAAACAGCTATGGGACGATTACAAACCTGACCTTATCTACTTTGACGACACCGTGCTACCATTTGTTGGTTTGACTGATGAAATCGGACTACATTTAGCAGCGCATTTCTATAATACCAGTATCAAATGGCACGGGGAAAATCGTGCTGTTGTAACAGGAAAACACCTAAACGAAACCCAACGCCGCGCCCTTGTATACGACATTGAGCGAGGCCGTGCACAAGGCATTTTGCCCGAGCCGTGGCAAACTGACACTTGTCTTGGTCACTGGCATTATAACCGCGATGTGTACCTCAAAAACCAGTATAAGAAAGCTAGCGAGGTCATCCCAATGCTGGTTGATATCGTTAGCAAAAACGGTAACTTGCTCTTGAGCGTGCCCGTCAGAGGAGACGGAACCATTGACGAGTTGGAAGTTAAGATCGTTTCTGAGATCGGTGCGTGGCTGAAAGTAAACGGGGAAGCTATTTACGCAACACGGCCGTGGCACATTTATGGTGAGGGGCCATCCACCCAATTCACCGAACGCGGTCAATTTGGTGGAATCCGAGACACCTACAATCAACCCCTCACACCGGAGGATATTCGTTTCACAAGAAGCAAAGACGGTAAAACGCTTTTCGCAATTGCTCTTGCATGGCCAACTAATGGCATGATCACGATCAAATCCTTGGGTGAAGGCTCAAAATATTGGCCTGGACCAATTAAATATGTGAGATTACTGGGTGCTGGTGGTAAACTCAGGTTCGTACGCACCGCGGAAGGCTTGACCGTGTTCTTGCCGGCCAAGAAGCCATGCGAGTATGCTTACTCGCTCAAAATACAGTGAACGAAACCTCGTTCATTTGGCCATTAATTGCGACCACAAATCACCTTGCTCAACATTCCAATGATTAAAATTCCATGAAACTCCGAGTCATAGGTGGGCTACTTCTATTTGTTGGAATCCAGTTGCCCCCCCTCTTTGTTCAGGCGTCACTCCAAACCAATCAGTCCGAGCGCAATTACATCGAGTTGGATGGACCTTGGCGGTTTGCTAAAGGCGATTTCCCCACGGCCATGCAACCTGAGTTCGATGATTCACGTTGGACTACGGTCTACGTACCCCATGATTGGGATGCGGAAGGACCTTTCGGCCCTCAGTATGCGAGCGGCACTGGATACGCACCCGGCGGCATTGGATGGTACAGGTTGCGCTTCAATCTTAACCCAGAATGGACAAACCGTCTTATCTGGATCGAATTCGATGGCGTCTACAATAATGCCAAGGTATGGGTCAACGGACACTACGTGGGGGGCCGACCCTATGGGTATTCCAGTTTCTCGTGCGATATCACCCCTGTGGTGCATTTTGGTGATCGGCCCAACTTAGTGGCGGTGCGTGTAGATCACTCCTGTTTCGCAGATTCAAGATGGTACACCGGATCTGGCATATACCGTCCCGTGCGTTTATGCATCAGCCCCAAACTCAGAGTAGCGCAATGGGGTGTGTACATAACCACCCCAACCATCACGAGCACCGCTGCAACCGTAGCCGTCCAAGTCACGGTGGAAAATCACCTCGAGGCCTCCCAAACATTCGTAATCGCGCACTCTATATATGACCCCGGAAACGAACTTATCGAAGTATCCACAGCATATGCCCAAATAGATCCAGAGACAAATAAGACCGTAACCTCATTGATGACAGTGACAAAACCCAAACTTTGGGATATCGACTCGCCAATGTTATACCGACTGGAAACCAAAATAATCGCTAAAGATGGCACCATTGACTCTGTAACGAATCGGTTTGGAATCCGAACATTCAGGTTCGACCCACTAACTGGTTTTTACCTCAACAATAAGCCACTCAAGATAAAGGGCGTTTGTTTGCATCATGATGCAGGGGCACTTGGGGCAGCAGTACCAAAAAAGGTCTGGGAACGGCGTCTGCGAATACTAAAAGAGATCGGCGTCAACGCTATCCGTACTAGTCATAATCCGGCTTCCCCAGAACTACTCGAGTTATGTGACGAACTTGGGTTCATCGTCATGGCAGAAGCCTTCGACGAATTCTGCCCTGGAAAAAACAAGTGGATAAACGGGTGGAATTCAGGTGTACCAGCTAAATTTGGGTACGCCGAGCATTTTCACCAATGGGCTGCTCGAGATCTGGTCGATATGATTCTCCGAGATCGTAACCACCCCTCTATTTTCATCTGGAGCATCGGCAACGAAATCGATTACCCAAACGACCCCTTCACTCATCCTATTCTCGGTGGGCAATTTAAGCCAGGACATCCGAATGCAGAAGAAATGGTGAAATTAGCACGTCCACTTATCGCCCTGGTAAAAAGCCTCGACTCAAATCGCCCTATCACCATGGCGCTAGCAAATCTTCAAATGTCACAAGCCGTCGGGTTGCCAGAATTGCTCGACATCGTAGGATACAACTACCAGGAATACCGGTATGAAACCGACCACGCCGAATTCCCAAACAGAATAATCTTGGGAAGTGAGACCAGTCACAGATATCAAGACTGGTTAGCCGTTCTCACTAACCAGTTTGTTTGCGGACAATTTTTATGGACGGGCATCGATTATTTAGGCGAGGCCAGAGCTTGGCCAAACCGCGCCAATGGTTCAGGCCTGCTTGACTTATGCGGGTTCAAAAAACCCATTGCCTGGTACAGACAAGCGCTTTGGAATCCTGCCCCTATGGTTTATCTGTGTGTTTCTACGTCCTCGCGATCAGCACGTAGAGAGCGGCCGCTTTGGCATCAACACTGGAATTGGCCCACCAATTCCCGCCTTACTGTCCACTGCTTCACAACATGCCCCGAAGTAGAACTTTTCCTAAATAACCAATCACTGGGCAAAAAATACTTGAAAGACGCCACTAACCAAATCCTCACATGGGAAGTCAAATTTCAGCCTGGTGAACTTCGGGCAATCGGGGCATCAAACAATTTAACGCTGGCCACTCACACGCTTCAAACCGCAGGCAAACCAAACGCGATTAAGCTTCTGCCAGACACAACAACGCTCAGAGCCGATGGAAAAGACGTGTGCCACATCGAATTCCAGATAGTTGACGCTCAAAATGTGCGTGTCCCACTGGCCACTAACCGGGTAACCGTAACCTTGACCGGACCGGCTAGGTTGATGGGCATTGAAAACGGGGACCTAAACTCAATAGACACCGGGAAAACCACCTCCCGCAATGCATATCAAGGCCGAGGACTGATAATACTTCAATCCACAAAGACCCCAGGCACAATTAAGCTCACCGTGGAATCAAATGGCATCAAACCAGCCCACCTCGTCATCCCCACAACCGCCCCCTAAACCTAATTCTTTCACATCACTTTTCAGTCGATTCAGTGCAACTCAGGTATTCCTTGCAGAAGTACCCACTGCGCATGCATTTCAGTGTTCCTCCACTACCAGCCCCTATTTGCTGAAGAACCGTTTAACCCAATTTAAGTCTAAACCCACAAAACAACATGTACAACTACTTTCCGGACATCGTCCGTAACCGTACCAAAAGCAACCTCAAAGGGGAAAATTAAAGTGATATCCGAGAGACGCAGAAACTGGTCCATTTTCCATACTCTACGACCCAACCTATGAGCGCAGGATAGTGACATTTGTCATTCCGTGACACATGTCATATGGACGTGGCCACGTTCAGGCTCTAATGTAAAGCCGGAGTTAGCAAAAAGGGCTAACCCTACCTAAAAATCCAAAAACCAAACACTGAAAGGAGGAGCATGAAACAATATTCCACCAATTTATTAGCGATGTGCGTGCTAGGACTGTGGTGCATAGAGGCGGCCCTAGCTTATCAAGGGTCTAAGACGCCGAGGTTATATGTAAACGGCAAATACGTCAAAGACCCTAGCGGTAAAATAGTTACACTTCGCGGTTGGTTCCAACCGACGGGGGCCGATTTCAATGGGTACCTTTTCACTAACCCTAGAAATTTCACTCCGGAGGAATGTGCCCCAGTGCTCCACATATTCAAATGTCAAGTTGACTTTCTCACACAGACCAACCCTCTCTTCGGGAAAAGCCACGGTTGGTTCAATACATTCGTGCGGACGTGGCCACCAAATGATGGCTGGCGTAATGACGGTACAGTTGACGAAGCTCTGCAAGATCGTGCGTGGACCAATCTGTACATTCCCTACGTTAAGCATTGCCAGTCACGCGGGGTTTATGTCGTGTTTTGTGGCAATGCCCCTGACGGGGGCCAATTTATGGGTGCACAACACAAAACTAACATGATCCGGTACTGGACCCGCATATTTAATCGGTATCCCGAAATTCGGGACGCAGAAAACGTCATGATCGAGATCTGCAATGAACCAGTCGTGATTGAAACCCAATTAGGCAACGGGGTTTGGCAATCTGACACCGATGCAGCCGACCGAGCAGTACAAGCGTACTTCCAAGACATTGTGAATGCGATCCGGGCCACCGGCTACCGGAACATAATCTGGGTGCCCGGACTCATTTGGCAAACCAGACTCCAGAACTTCGCAAAATATCCAATCTCAGGCACGAATATTGGCTATGCGGGCCATTGGTACCCCATTGGTGAAAATAACGTCCAAAACATTATAAACCGGTTCTATGACGACTGGAAGAAATGCGCAGATAAATACCCAATCATCGTCACCGAAGGGTCCTGGGATACCATGGAGGTTAGTGGCTTGGGGCAAGGATCAACAGAGGTCTTCGGCAATACAATCAGAAATCTCTACGACACCGCAGGAAACATCAGCTGGCTATGTATGTTCGTCGAAGATGCCATTGGCAATATGAGACTTGGCACAAATTATTGGACCTACCCAACGATTGGATGTGGTAAAGCTGCTTTCCATTGGTGGGCAACTTATACAGCCCAAGCACCCTCAGGCTCACCACTATACGGTCCTGGAATCACTTTCTTTCAAGATGTGGATTACGGAGGTCTGGCAGTAACTTTGCCAGCGGGCGATTACACCATGTCCGACCTTAAAGATGCAGGCGTGCCAAACGATTGGGTATCTTCTGTAAAAATTCCCAGCGGTTACACTGTTATCGCTTATGAACATGATAATTTCACTGGCACTTCGTGGACGCTAACAGCCAACACCCCCAATCTAAATTCTCTCAACGCGAATGATAAAATCTCGTCCTGCAAAATAATTGAAACCGGCGGCCCAGTCAGCGGGAACACATACAAAATTGTAGCTCGACATAGTGGTAAAGCTATGGATGCATATGGAGCACAAACTGCAAACGGCACCCAAATCATCCAATGGACCTACCACGGCGGTAATAACCAACGATGGATCCTCACAGATCGCGGCGGTGGCCAGTGGAGCATCATCGGCGTGCAAAGCGGCCGTTGCATCGATATCAATGCTTGGGGTACTGCCAATGGAACAAAGGTGCAATTGTGGGACTACTACGGCAATGCAAATCAAAAATACATCCTTACCCCGACCGACAATGGGTTTTATCGAATTTCCCCTGTCCATTGTCAAGGTTCGTGCTTAGACGTTGAAGGTGTTTCCACCGCCGACGGCGCTAAAGTTCATCTGTGGCAATGGCTAGGAGGAGCCAATCAACAATGGAGGTTCGAATCACCATAACATTACCCCTTGCTACACCAGAGGGGAGTTACCAACGCACATCCAGCCGGTGCAACAGCTGGGCACCATGATGCCGGACTGGGTGTGGGATTATCGTGAGTTTCTTTAAAGCAGTTGACGCGAACCTACACAGCCCGCTCAAAAACAGCGCTAAAGGAAAAACTCAAAGGTGGGAATCGCGTGACTCCTCACAGCTTTTCAATGCCCAAATCAAAAACGCATGGTGCATTCTGCCTAGAGTTGCATTTCAAAAACGGAAATTTTTGTCATCCACGAACAAGACGGGTGTACACACCGAAACTCCCGATCCACCTCCTGCATCCGTATGCAATCGGCCCCCTGGTTCCAGGGTAATCTAGTCAATTGATCTTAATCCATCACCTGCGTTTGAATATGACCAGCTCCTGGTACTCTTCCATAGCCCATCGCGCAAAGTTCTCGAGACAAAGTTATACAATCGATCAATTTTTACCTCCGCCTGAGGTCCAAACCCGTTATGCTTGATTTGAAACTGTGATTTTAGCATTGTTTTAAGACAACGTATGAAGGCCCAAAAACCGCTTCTCGCAATGCTGGCCATATCCAGTTGTATAATCACGGGACTCGCCCAAGCCCCATTACCGCCAGAACTTGAGGATCCGGAATGTCTCGGCATCAACAAAGAACCTTACCATGCCACGCTCATGCCTTATAAAAATCTAAAAGAGGCATTGGCTGCAAAAAGGTACTCGTCTTCGTACTGCCGCATGTTAAATGGGATGTGGAAGTTTTATTGGGTGCCAGAGCCAAGTCAACGACCCGTAAATTTCTACAAACCTGAGTTCGACGTAAGCGGGTGGAAGGAAATTCCTGTGCCTTCAAACTGGGAGGTGCATGGCTACGGTACCCCATTCTACCGCAATTTCGGGTACACCATAAGACGAGACTGGCCACGCATAATGAGTGAGCCGCCAAGGAGCTGGACTGCATACAAGGAACGTAACCCCGTCGGTAGCTATCGTCGTGATTTTGAACTGCCCGCCAGTTGGCAAGGTAGACGCATCTTTATCACATTTGAAGGGGTCGACTCCGCATTCTTCCTATGGATTAACGGCCAAAAAGTGGGCTATAGCGTAAACAGTCGAAACCCTGCTGAGTTTGATATCACCGAGTATGTAAAACCTGGCAAAAACGTCCTTGCAGTTGAGGTCTATAAATACAGCTCCGGTACCTGGCTAGAAGACCAAGATATGTGGCGGCTAAGCGGAATCTTTCGCAACGTATACATCTGGAGCGCACCTCAAGTCCATATCCGCGACTTCTTCGTAAAGACCGATCTCGACCAACAATACCGGGATGCAATCGTGGAAGTCACCGCAAAAATTAAAAACTACAGTAAGACGCGCATGCCGCAACGCAGGCTCACAGTCACATTGTATGATGCGCGCGGTAAATCCGTACCGGGCGCAACTGGCCAAGCAATTGTCCCAGACCTAAATCCAGGCGAAGAAGTACCAGTAAAAGTGAGTTTTTGCGTTACTAACCCCGCCAAATGGACCGCGGAAACCCCAAATCTCTACACCACTGTGCTTGCGTTAGAAGATGGACGTGAAACCGAATGGCTCTCAGTCCGCACCGGGTTCCGGAAAATCGAGATTAAAGGACGGCAATTCCTTGTTAATGGAGTCCCAATTAAACTTAAAGGAGCAAACCGACATGAACATTGGCCAGACGTTGGACACGCAATCACCGAAGAACAAATGATTCGCGACTTAGTACTCTTGAAGCAGGGCAACTGCAATCACGTCCGAACCGCACATTATTCCAATTGCCCACGTTGGTATGAACTGTGCGACGAGTGGGGCATATGGTTGGTCGCCGAAGCAAATGTGGAATATCACGGTTATGATCGCCGGTTCGACAACGAGCCAAGGATGAAGGCCGCCATCGTGGACCGGAACGTAGCCAACGTCGAAAACTTCAAGAACCACCCCTCTGTGATCATCTGGTCACTTGGCAACGAGTGTGGCGTGGGCGGCAGCAACTTTATGGCTGCACTGGAGGCCCTCAAGGCAATTGACCCCGCTCGACCAACCCACTACGAACGATTTGGCATTGGGGCGGGAAATCCAGCAGATATCGATAGCCACATGTATGTTCATCCAAATGACTTACGCCGGATTGCTACTGACCCGCATTTAACCAAGCCCTTCTATCACTGCGAATACGCACACGCAATGTTCAACTCAATGGGAGCTCTCGGTGAGTACAATGATTTATACGACCAGTATCCGAGTCTTCTGGGGGGAGCTATCTGGGAATGGCAAGATCAGGGTCTGTGGAACCGACGTAATCCAAAACGCCAATTTATCGCTTTTGGCGGCGGTTTTGGCGAAGTGCCGCACGATCACTATTTCATCCACAAAGGCGTCGTCTTCTCGGAACGTCAACCTAAACCACACTACCCCGAGATGAAACGTGTTTATCAGTGGATCGGCATCTATCCTGTCGACCTCAGCTCCGGGAAAATCAAAGTCCGTAACAAATATGCCTTTATAACTTTGCAGGGGTTCAATGGGTTCTGGTCAATCACAGAGGATGGACGCGTAATCCAAAAGGGTAAGTTACCTAAGCTTGCGCTCGCTCCAGGCCAAGAAGAAGAGATAATTGTGCCATTCAAACGATTTTCACCCAAGCCCGGCGCTATCTATCACTTGAACGTGTCTTTCAAATTAACCAAGGACCAGCTATGGGCAAAAGCAGGGTTTGAAGTTGCTGCTGCACAATTTGAGTTGCCGTTTGCCACACCATCGCCTGTACCAGAGGTAGATGCCATGCCCCCACTCAAACTCTGCGAAACAAGCCAAACTATTACAGTCACAGGCAAAGGATTCGAGGTCGTGTTCGACAAACAAACAGGTACATTCGCACAATTGAAATGCGACGGGAAAGATATACTGGTTCCCGGGGGCGGTCCCCACCTTCACCTGTGGCGCGCGCCTCACAGAAACGATGACATGTGGGCATTCCGAGACTGGCAGCGGTACGGCCTACTGGACCTTAAACGCTCTGTCCAGCAAGTTAGCGTTTCTCAACCTAGACCAAGCGAAGTCCGTATCGAAGCAGTAATCCTAGCCGAAGGCAGGCAAGACTACGTCGTTGCCCACTCGGTGGTTTATACGCTCTATGGTGACGGAACTATCGTCTCAGACAACGCAGTCACACCTAGCGGTCGACGCATCCCATGGGCACGTTTGGGCGTGCGGCTACAATTATTGCCTGAATATGCCCAAGTTACATATCTCGGGCGCGGTCCCATGGAAAACTATGCCGATAGAAAGCGTGGGTCTGACGTAGGACTATACTCAGCCACAACTCACCAGCTAATGACCCCTTACGCTAAACCCATGGAATGCGGCAATCATGAAGATGTTCGATGGGTGGCAGTATATGGATCACGTCTACCAGTACTCATGGCTCAAGCCGACGAAGGCGTGATCCAGTTCTCTGCTTTGCCTTATCCAGACGAGGTATTGCACCCGACCGAATACTCGATTGATCTGCCATCAAGCACAAATACCGTATTAGTCATCGCCAAACGGACGTTAGGAGTAGGCTCGGCTGGTTGTGGGCCACGCCCGTTAGACCAATACATCGTTTGGTCTGAACCCGCCACGTTCTCCTATGTTCTCCGCTTGTTACCCGCTGGCACAAAAGACTTCGTAACTGCTGGACGCCTAGGTATACCGATAATTAGGGCTAAACCAACCCCTGTACCAGTTGAAAAAATCGCCAAGCCTAAACCACCACTGATCCGAGGCAAAGCTATCGCTGCAAGTAGTTACGAGCCTGGCGAGGGAGAAATTCATCACGCAGTAGACGATAACGAACACACGTTTTGGCACAGCCGCTGGAGTGGCGAGCCGGCGCAACCACCCCATTTTCTGGTCATTGACCTCGGCCGGGAAATCAACATTGCTGCCGTGCACTACGTTGCACGTGTAGACATGGAAAACGGACATATCCGAGATTACGAAATTTATCTCTCAAATGACGGCCAGAACTGGGGGCAACCCGTCATCAAGGGGCGCATTCCACGAGACGCTGACAAATTCCGAATCGCCCTGCCTAAACCCACAAAAGCACGTTACCTAAAATTGGTGGCTTTAAGTGAACACCTAGGCCAGCCATTCGCCACCGTAGCCGAACTCGGTGTAGAAGAAGCCTCTGAAAAACAATAAGATGCAAGTTAATCTTCGCGCAGGAAAACACACCGTATAAAGCCACTACATAGAGATTGAGCACTAGAGAGGAGGCCCCCGAACTTTCGTGAAACAAGTCTGGGAAGAAAACCTACAGGGTGCTTTGTCCGCCCCAGAACGTACGAAGCGCCCCGTAAAATATGACATTTGACATATTCACTTTTCCGGCGCGTCTTGTTAAAGGAAGGAGATGCTTCTGGATATGAAAAAGGTGATCTTGTCCTCAATGGTGTGGCTTGCGGTTTTTACCACACTGCACCTCTTCGGTGAAAATCCAATAATCCAAACGAAATTCACCGCAGATCCAGCCCCGTTTGTGTCCGGAGACACATTATACCTGATCACAAGCCACGATGAAGACGACGCCATCGGGTTTAAGATGTATAACTGGCTGTGTTACTCGACTAAGGATATGGTCAACTGGACCGAGCACGGCATTATTGCTGGCGTCCGCGAACCATACAGGACATTCAAATGGGCAGACGGCGTTAATGCGTGGGCCCCGCACTGCATAGAGCGAAACGGAAAATTTTACCTTTATTGCCCCGTACAATACCGTGGTAGGATGACGGCCATTGGCGTGGCTGTGGCTGATCACCCTGCCGGTCCGTATGTTGACCCCCTCGGGAAACCCCTGATTTTCCGGGATCGGGATGGCGATTACGACCCGGCGGTGTTCATTGACGACGACGGCCAAGCATATTTGTACTGGGGAGGTAACGGACCATGTTTCTGCATTAAACTTAACGAAGACATGATTTCTACCTCAGGCGAAATCCAGCAGATGTATATAGACTTTACTGGTGCTCCGCCTGAAGCCGCCTACACCGAAGGTCCCTGGGTGTGGAAACGAAATAACCGATATTACATGGCTTGGGCCTCGCGGTGTTGCCCTGAGGGTATCGCATACGCCATCAGCGACAGCCCAACCGGTCCCTGGAAGTGTATGGGCATGATAATGGACCCCAGCCCACTGTCCGATGGAAACCATCCCGGAATAGTTGAGTACAAGGGCAAGTGGTATGTCTTTGGCCTAAACTATGAACTCTGGTTCTCCATCCAAGGTAACAGACGGAAACTAGAACGGCGCTCAGTTTGTGTGAAAGAGATGACTTACAATGAAGACGGGACAATTAATAAGTTGCCTTGGTGGGGTAAAGGGGCGCCTGTGCCTAGCGTCAAGCAGATAGAACCGCTTAACCCTTACGTTCGCAACGAAGGCGAAACTATTTGTTGGAGCGAAGGAATAAAGAGCGATCAAACAGGTTCCCGCAGTGTCTACGTGTTTCCTATCCGGGAGCGAGCATTTATTAAGGTAGCAGGCATTGATTTTGGTTCAATTGGTGCCGGTACTTTCACCGCCACTTATGCATGCGAAACTAGACCCGGGGTTGTCCAGGGCGGCGTAATCGAACTGCGGGTTGGAGCTGTTGATGGCCCAGTAGTGGGTATCCTCCCCGTGGACTTCACTGATGGAGCTTGGAAGACAAAAACCATCCCAGTCTCAGGCGCAACTGGTGTGCAAGATTTGTATTTCGTGTTTAAAGGACTTGGCCTGGTCAGACTTTGCAAATTTGATTCTTGGCAATTCGCTCCGAAACGTGCCCCAGCAACTTTGGTCGGTATCAGTACTACCTTGGAGAGGTACAAAATCGATGCCGCAACAGGACCTGCAAATAAGACTCAAGCCCGCGTGTTAGCCGTGTACTCCGACGGATCAAGCAAAGATGTTACTGGAAATGCAAAGTTCGAAGTGGAAAACCCACTGATTGCTGTAGTGCAAGACGGCGTCGTCCTTGGGAAAGCACCCGGTCAAACGCGCATCAAAGTAAGCTATAACGATAAAAGTGAGGACCTAATCGTGATTGTAGGTGAGTTAAAGAAAGAATTGACCGCCAGCAAACTATTGCTCAATGCTTCGCGCGTGATGGTTCATGTTGGCGATACCTGGCCAATTTCAGCAATTGTGGAGTTCCAAGACGGGCATCAGGAAGACGCAACTCCTTTTCTCGAGTACGAAGTGGAAAACCCAAAGATCGCCACTGTCACAAACGGTGTGCTGGTCGGAGTTGAGGCAGGTACCACTACAATCAAAGTCAAATACCGTGATTCCCTGGGCAATACAATTGCGGCTCCCTTACACGTAGCTGCGACGTTCCGGTCCGCATTCGAGAAGAACGAAGCTGAGACATTTACGGCCGACGAGGGGATTCTAACTGAGAATTGCGTAGAGGGCGGGAAAAACATCGGATTTATTCAAAATGGCGATTGGGTGATGTACGCAGGGGTAGACTTCGGTAACGGTGCCAGTGCAATAGAATTCCGTGTCGCTTCTGCAACCGAGGGCGGCACCATCGAAATACGGTTGAACCGCCCAGATGGTCCACTAATTGGAACCTGCAAAGTAGAAAACACAGGTGGGTGGCAATCATGGGTTACCAAAACCGCCAAAGTCGAAAAAGTAACCGGTCGTCATGACTTGTACCTTAAATTTACTGGTGGTCCAGGCTACCTGCTCAACTTGAACTGGTGGAGATTTTTGGAATAACCGGGACTAACTAACTCTGGGTTGTCAAAGCATCTCCTCGGAAAGAGGGAAAAGATTACCTTTCAACAAACGTTTGAAAACCGCCTACATGAAAACCAAATCATCCACATCTCTAACGAGGTTCCCATCCACTGCAACCGCACTGATTTGCTGCAGTTGGTCGCTTATTTTTTCCACGTCTGGCCTTGCACCAGATAAAGCTCAAGCAGCCGGACTCCCCCAAAAGTCAACACCTAGATCCGGATCGAAAGTTTATGCCTATGAAGCGGAATCCGGAAAGCCGATAGGAAATCCTTTGCAAGTAAAGGATGCCGCGGCTTCAAAGGGCAAAGCAATACAGTTACTCTGTCCTGGCCAAGGGGTACAATTCACTCGCATACCAACTGCCTCTAAGCTGGCGATTCGGTACGCAACCACCAACGTCGGTACAATAAGCGTGATGGTCAACAATCAGCTTTCACGGAAGGTAAACGTTCACTCCTCAGGTGCGTTTATCGATTCGTACTTGTGGGCAAAAATTGACTTGGAAGTACCTGCCAAATCTACAGTCGCGGTTTGCATCAACTCGGACGACGTTGCAGTGACCGTCGACCGGATTCTACTAGGAGACGGTGATTTAGGGTTGCCACCCGACATTTGGAATTTGCCACCCTTGCCCGTAGCACCTGGACCTTACGAACCCGATTGGTATAAGCTTGCTCAACTATACCAAGCCCCTCAATGGTGGCGTGACGCCAAATTTGGAGCATGGTCCCACTGGACCCCACAATCAATGCCAGAAAGCGGTGACTGGTACGCCAGAGGTATGTACCAAGAAGGCCATTGGCAATACTACCATCACCTCCGAAACTTCGGTCACCCATCCGAACACGGCTATAAAGACATCTGCCATAACTGGGTAATTGATCGCTGGAATCCCGAAGAACTCATGGATCTGTACATTGAAATGGGGGCACGATATTTCATGGCGATGGGGGTTCATCACGACAACTTTGATTGCTGGGACTCTACATACCAACCTTGGAACTCTGTCCGAGTGGGCCACAAAATAGATATCGTCGGTACATGGGAAAAGGTCGCACGCAGTAAAGGCATGCGGTTCGGTATAGGCTTCCATAATAGCCCACCCCGCACCTGGGGTCAGTTCATGCCAGTCCGATATACCAGTGATAAGAAAGGCCCTAAAAAAGGCGTACCTTATGACGCGCTGCAAACCATTCGCGATGGCCGAGGTAAATGGTGGGAAGGTATGGACCCTGTAGATCTATATGGGCCACCTCATAGCGCTGACGATGATTCGTTGCGCTCCCCCTATGCAAACCAGTTCATGTGGCGCGTTGACGATGCAATAACCAAGTATCGACCCGACTTCATATATTTTGACGAAGCTGCGGGAGACACCTTGATAGATTTGGGGGTCAAAATGGGCTTGGGTTTCCTAGCACCGCAACTGGTGGCTCACTTCTACAATAAGTCGTTACAATGGAACACCGGCAAAATGGATGTGGTGATAAACCTGAAGTGTATAGGCGGCAGATATAACAGCTTCAAAAATCCAGAATTGGTCCCCGTGGTAGAGCGCGCCCTGGTTAAAAGCATGGAGGCAGATATCGAACCCCAAATAATGCCCTACCCCTTCCAAACCGAAGTAACCAACGGTGACTGGCATTACAGAAAAGGCCAAAAATATATGCGAGCTTGGGAGGTCATACGGTTACTGACCCAAATCGTGTCGCGCAACGGTTCCATGATAATGAACTTAAGTCAAAGAGGCCGTGGCGATCTCGACCCTGAATTGGTTCAAATTGCAAAAGACGTCGGTGCCTGGCTAAGGATTAACGGAGAGGCAATCTACGGATCCCGACCATTTGAAGTTTGCAGCGAAAAATCGCTCTCTGTTCACTATACCAGAAACAATGGCAACGTTTACGCCATCCTCCTTGACTGGGACGGAAGTTCAATCACACTCAAAGCGCTTGCCGCGGGCGGAGCCACGCTTGGCAAAGTCACTAACGTCGAGCTAATTGGACAAGATACCCCTTTGCAGTTTGTCCAAGACACAACCGGTTTAACGGTAACTCCAACCGCACCAATCCAGCCCTTCTCCGGCATCAAAGATACTAACTTAGCTACACGCACGCGGGTGCTTCGGATAACCCATGATAAACCATGGTTCAACGACGATGACCCAGGCGCATCCTACGTTGGCTGGATTAGGAAATGCAATCTGGGGACGGGAGAATACAACAACGACCTTACGATCAGCGAAACCCCCGGAACCGTTTGGAGTTGCCGGTTCAAAGGCAAGGCCGTGAAAATCATTGCACCAAAGGAACCCGGCGCCGGAAAAATCGAGGTCATAATCGACGGTGTTTCGCGTGGCGTTGCGGACCTGTCTACTAACGGCCCACGCCTAGCTCAACAAGTCGTCTTTGAAGTCCGAGACCTAAACCCACAAGAACACACCGTTGCTATAATCAATCGGGGCCCAGGCCCGGTGGCAGTCGACGCATTAATATTCGAATAAAACCCGCCAAGCAAAATGAAATGGAGAACTTACACATTGCTTTGCTTGGCCGCGCTCATCCCTCACGCTAGGCCAACCGAAATAATCATAAAATCACCAGACCGCAAGGTGCAGGTGATCCTTACCGACCAAGACGCATTGCAATACCGAGTCACTATAGACAACCGAGAAGTAGTCAGTTGGTCGCGTTTCGGAATCATTTCTGACGGAGTGGATCTAGGGACAAACATCGTCCTGGGTAAACCCCGCATTCAAACTATCAAAGAGACTTATCCAATGCACGGCGGACATGCCTGGGCCACAAACCATTGTAGACATGCAACCATTCCAGTACAGACCAGCCAAGGCGAATCGTACTATCTGGATGTAAGAGCCTACAACGACGGAGTGGCATTGCGAATGCGATTGCAAGCCAAACCAGGCCGTAAAATTGAAAAAGAAGTCACACAATGGCGAATCGCAGGCAACCCAATCGCATGGTACCAAACCGATGCCTGGGGTTACGAAGAAATCTTCCGAGGCACCCGGCTCAAAGATCTCAAACCCGGGACAATCATCGCCCTGCCCATAACTTTCAGTCTGGACGGTGGTGGATACGCCCTGATAACCGAAGCCGATGTGATAAATTACTGCGACCTGGCAGTGGAAGTTACCCCTGATCACGCCTTTGAAGGATATTTCCATGCCCCTCAAAACCGGCGTGGCTGGAGAACCGACTCAGCCGTAATCCAGCCATGGCGCGTAGTGTTACTAGCGCGGAACCTTAACGACTTGGTAAATAGCGACTTGATACCAAATTTGTGTCCCCCACCAGCACCAGAATTGAGAAACGCCGAGTGGATTAAACCAGGCCGGTGCCTCTGGCACTGGTGGGCTATAGGTGCACCACCCCTTGCAGAACAAAAACAATGGGTGGATCGGGCAAAACAACTGGGATTCGAATATTACCTGGTGGACGAAGGTTGGAAAGATTGGCGAGACGGCGATAAGGACAGATGGGCATGTCTCCGCGAGGTATGCGAATATGCCAAAACCCAAGGCGTGAAAATCTGGTGCTGGGTCGATAGCAAAGAAATCCCTGAGTTTACTCGCCGAACAAATTTCTTCGACCGGGCCGTGGCTGCTGGCGTGGCCGGAGTGAAAATCGACTTCATCCCAGAGGCAAGTGTTCGATGGATCAATTGGTACGAGGAAACGCTACGTGACGCTGCTGCGCGTAAATTAATGGTCAATTTCCACGGGGCAAATAAACCAGTCGGCCGACAACGTACCTGGCCCCATGAATTGACTCGTGAATCAGTCCGAGGACACGAATACCATATCATCCGCTACAACCGCACACTCCCACCCGAACACAACTGTATCCTGCCATTTACACGATACGTGATCGGACCGGGAGATTATACCCCCACGGTGTTTAACCCCCGCGAGTTACGTGGGTATACTTGGGCACACGAACTAGC
>CAZZJO010000042.1:0-25047 GCA_964654645.1 uncultured Verrucomicrobiota bacterium
ACTCTGGGCGCAGCTTATCTTTGGGACACGGTAAATCAGGTAAGGCGGTTTCCGGGCATATACTTTAAATATTGAACGAAGTGGGGGCGGAAAGGTAGAGCCGTTTTGTTCCTAAAGTATATCGGTGTAGGCTTGCACATACCACTGGCCGAGTAGTGTTTCAAGTACATCTGCAAGGTAAATCTGCAATTGCAAGTTAACTTTGTTACCACGTGGTGCAGCTGTTGAATGCGGATAGGTGGGGAGCGGTTGGCAATCCGGAATTACCTGATTGGGAGTTAAGCTTATGCAGTTATCAAGAATTTTTACCCTCCCCTTGCTCAAGGCAGTTGGTGTTATTTTGTATAGGGTTAATAACTTTTTAGGGGCTGTGCTTCCAAAGGGGCTTCGGAGTTGCCGGAAAAGGGATAGACGGGTGGTTCTAAATTAACATCGGGGCCAAATTAGACCTATGTTTTGTTGATTCTCAGGGAATGCCTGTATAAAAAGGTTGTGCTTTTATGAATGTGCGCACAGATAGCAAGCTAGATGAGATGAAATTAGTTGGTGATTCATTTTGGAATTGGGAAAACAAGTGGTTTTCTTTGTTGCCGTGGCTGGTTGTGTGTTTTGTGTTTGTGTTTATAGTGATGCGAGTAATCGGATATGGGTATATCCCAAGTGACGATGCGATGCGACACGTGGGCAAGGCAATCTCGGGCAAACCGTGGAGCGAGATTTTGGTTTTACGCCCGGATGCGCCAGGCGATCATAACCCGGGATGGCATGCGATCTTACGCGCTCTTCATTTGTGGTTAGGTTTTGATGCTGATTTGTTGATGGTGTTTTCAATTGCATTCCTTTGGTTGTTGTTTCTGGTGAGTCCGTTGCCGTGGCTGAAAATACCGGAAGCCTGGGCCTGTTCAGTGTTAATTTTCGGGCTCTGCAACTTTGATACTTTCATAAGGTTATCACGTGGTCGGCCTTACATCTTTAGCATGGCTGTGTTGGTAATGGTTGTAAGCATGTGGTATTTACAAAAGCCTTCTTTTAGGCTGCGGTTGGTATTGAGTGTAATTTTGTTTGGCTTGGCTGCGTGGATTCACGGAAGTTGGTATTTACATGGGCTGATCCCTCTTGCGTTTCTGTTATCTGGCCGGTTTAAAGATTCGCTTTTGATAGGTTGCGCATGGCTAATGGGGTCGTTTTTAGGGGCGGCATTAACAGGCGAACCGATCCGGCATTTATACGACGAGTTAAGGATTCCATTCATGTGTTTTAAGGGGCCGGTGTTGACACGAATGCTTGTAACTGAGTTTCATCCGAATTCGGGCGATATTCTTATCCTATTGGTGGTTTCGGGACTAATTATCGCTACGAGGGTGATTAGGGGTTGTTGGATACAATTTTGGAGAAACCCTTTTTTTTGGTTGGGTGTCGTTGGATGGGTACTAGGGCTTAAAACCATGAGATTTTGGAGGGATTGGGGCACACCCGCTCTGATGGTATGGCTTGCTCTGGAACTACAGGAATTGCTATCGAGTAAGAGTTATATCAATTCCTTGAAAAGGGTGGTTGTAACGGGCTTTATTTGTGCCGCAACTTATCTGCACATTACTGCTGATCGGGAAAGTTTTTGGACGGCGAACCTGCACGTGGAATATTTGACTCCGCAGACGCCGGGGATCGAGGGATGGTTGCCTGAGCCGGGAGGTATCATTTATAGCGACTCGATGCGAGTGTTTTACACCACCTTTTACAAAAATCCTACCGCCCCATGGAGGTATATTTTAGGGTTCGAACCCACGTTTATGCCAGAGGAAGACCTTGCAATTTTCAGGAAGATTCAATGGAATTTTGGTGAGGCCAAGGCGTATGAGCCCTGGGTAAAAAAGATGCGGCCCGAGGACAGATTGATTTTGTATCGTGACCCTTCTAGGGCGCCCAATATTCCTGGGTTGGAATGGCATTATGCGGCTACTCATACATGGATAGGACGTAAGCCGCGCGGCAACACACAAAGTACTAATGCTCCCATAGGTGTGATGGAATGAGGCGATCAATACGGTTGGTTAATCTGGGGGGATGAATTTGGTTACAATGCATAGTGAAGAGTAACGGTGGGAGTAGGTCTGGATTAATTGCAAAACATTTAAAAGGATGTGGAACGATGAAAACCGACGAGATCAAGTCCAACGCTGATATAGCCCCTTGTGTTTCGGTTGTAATGCCTGTGTACAATGAGGTATCAACTGTTTCGGACGTTATGAAAAAGGTTTTGGCCCAGCGGCCGGTGGAACAACTTATTGTGGTGGATGATGGATCTGATGATGGGACGTGGGACCGGATTCAGGTGGGGGCGGCTGGGGATCCCCGGGTGTTAGCGGTACGTCACGACAGAAATCGAGGTAAAGGTGCTGCGATTCGTACAGGGGTGAAACTGGCCACTGCACCAATTGTAGTTATCCAAGACGCCGATTTTGAGTACGATCCGAGCGAATATTATTTGTTGTTGGTGCCCATTTTGAGTGGGAAGGCTGATGTAGTGTTTGGATCGAGATTTCTGGGGACGCCTGGGGGACATCGCGTACTGTATTATTGGCATTCGGTTGGAAACAAGATCCTTACTACGTTATCAAATATGGCGACAAATCTTAATTTGACGGACATGGAGACGGGGTTTAAGGCTTTCCGCAGGGAACTTATTCAAAGCATTGAAATATGTGAGGATAGGTTCGGCTTTGAACCGGAAATCACTGCCAAGGTCGCAAAGATGCGAGTTAGGGTATACGAGGTGCCAATCTCGTATTTTGGCCGGACGTATGCCGAGGGTAAAAAGATAAATTGGCGAGACGGTTTGCAAGCCCTTTGGTGTATCCTGAAGTACAATCTGTTGGAGAGAACTCCTAGAGCTCGTGGGTGAACAAAACTTGGCATTAGACTTTGAATTTGGGGCGCTTGAGCATGCCCAAAACTATCGACGGGCGCTAATAAATGAGCTAGCCCCGTATTTACGAGGCCGGGTGTTGGAGGTGGGAGCTGGGGTTGGGCAGATTACCTCGGAACTTTTGCAAATCCCCACTATTACCAAATTAGTCTCGGTGGAACCTAATCCAAAATACTGTGAAGTTTTGATGCGGAAGTTTCCTGGTCATGAAATTGTCCAAGGCACAATTGAAAACGTCGGCGCTGATTCGTTGTGGGATTGTATTGTGAGTATTAACGTGCTGGAGCATATCCAGGATGATGTGGGAGAATTGCGGCGGTATTATAAGCGGCTGGTTGAAAGCCGTGGTGTCTTGTGCCTGTTTGTACCTGCCAGGCAAGAATTGTATTCTAATATTGACAGGGATTTCGGACATTTCCGGAGGTATAGCCGGTCGGAATTGCGTGAAAAGCTTAATTTGGCCGGATTCACACGCGTCCATATGCGGTATTATAACCTGATTGGTTATTTTGCATGGTTTTTCAGTTTTCGTATTTTGAAGATACGCCGATTCAGTTCCCGTGGGGTCTGGGTGTTTGACCGGTTCATTTTTCCGGTAACAAACTGGTTTGAGACGCGCATATGGCATCCGCCAATTGGGCAAAGCCTCTTAGCCGTCGCGCACACAGATTAGGGGCGTTTCCGTGATTTGATGCCAACCTCGCACTGGCTTTATTGAGAATCGGTAGTACTTAAGATTTAACTTCAGTGTATGTCCACAGACTAAGCCTATCGGTTTCTGCCTTACACAGTTGTGGTAAACCCCTTGGAGTTTTGGGTGGTAATTCCTTGGGAAGGGGTACTACGGTCCAGCGAGGCAAAACGTACTGCCCAGGTCTACAACAAGACAAATGCCGTGGTTTTTTGAGTGCCGGGGTTCGGGTGCAACAAAGGTAAAGCTGAGGGATTACACATGACGACGTCTTCACGGCAAGGGAAGTTGATTCTAGGGTTTTGGTGACCTAATGGGAACCTGCTTACTGAGTGGCTTATTTGGGGGACTTTATGGAATAGACTGCGCAAACCCATACCGGAAACGGCAGATTACAGACATTCCGAAGCTAGATTTGTAGCCGGGTTGTTATCCTGTGGGCCCCTCTTTTTTCTTTCGACTGTGACTCCATCAATCCGATGATTGGGTGGACTCCGGGGAGGGAAATTTTGACTGTTCATTCCTTTTGTATTTTAAGGGGTTATGTCTCGAAGGCATGTTGGTAATTAATGAAGATTTTAAGGCGAAGGAATCGCAAGACTTTTAGGTGCAGTAGGTTACAATTCTAATGGGTTGCTGGAATTTTTGGGGTTGGGGTAAGGAATTATGTGCCAGGGTTGCCTTGACGTGGTACGTGGGTTGGGTATTCTTGGGCTTGTGCGGATAGTTGGGTTGTATTGGGAAGGGGAAAATGCAGGGTTATTGTATCAAATGTAAGTGCAAAAAGGAGATTGCAGACGCGACTGAGTACATGATGAAGAATGGGCGTCGTGCTATTAAGGGGCGGTGTCCAGACTGTGGGAGCGTGATGGTTAAGGTGATTGGCACGATTGGAAAGGTTGAGGGGAGGGTTGAAAACCTGGCGAATCCGGGGGAGCCAGAGCGTTGACCCCTTTTATTTTCGGAGGAATTTTATGGCTGAGGAACTGACGTACGTAATTATAACACCTCATTCTTTGCATAAATCCCGCACCGGCGGGATTATTAGTCGATTGTTAAGTCGGACAGGGCTGGAGCTTGTTGCAGCCCGGATGTTTGCTCCGAGCAAGGAGCTTATACAAGAGTATGCTAAGTTAATAGTATCCCCGAAGGATCCTCAGGATCCGAGGGTTCAGGAGCTGATCCGTGAGTATTTGTTGAAGGAGGTTATGCCGGATCCTAAGACAGGGCGCCGGCGTCGGGTTATGGTTTTGATTTTAAAGGGCGAAGACGCGGTTAGGCGGACTAGGGATGTGGTAGGCAATTTTAAGTTGGAGGGTGAAGCGGGGCTTACCATTCGGGATACCTATGGGGATTTGGTCTTCGACGAGGAAGGAAATGTCCGGTATTTCGAGCCGGCGGTGCTATGTCCGCCTACGTCGGAGGAGGCCGAGCAGAAGTTAAAACTTTGGGCAAGGTACTCCGATACGGACGGTGGTGTATTGAAGGGGGTGATTGAATATCCACCTGGTGCTAAGGTGGAGCATACCTTGGTGTTAATCAAGCCGGAGAACTTTCAGGTACCGAGCGGGAAGCCGGGTAACATGATTGATTATTTCTCGCGTACTGGGTTGTATATTATTGGGATCAAGGTACATAGAATGAGCGTACGGCAGGCGGAGGAATTTTATGGTCCGGTCCGCGAGGCCTTGAAAACGAAGTTGAATCACATAATTATGGAGCGTGCGGCGCCCGTGCTCGAAAAGGAATTCGAGTTCAAAATTTCGAAGGCTGGAATGAAGAAGATTGCGGAGGTACTTGCTCCGGAATTCGGTGAGGATCAGTTCCAGAGGATCATACGGTTCATGTGTGGGCGGACGCGAATGGATTGTCCGCCTGAGGAGTTGGATAAGCCGGGAACGGAGAAATGCATTGCGCTGGTATACGAGGGTGTAGATGCGGTACGGAAGATCCGGGAGGTATTGGGTCCAACGGATCCGAAGAAAGCGCCCCCAGGATCAATCCGTCGCGAGTTTGGTCGGGATGTCATGGTAAACGCTGCGCATGCGAGTGATTCTGTGGAGAATGCTGAGCGGGAAATGCGAATTATCAACATTGAGGAGAATAATTTTCGGAAGGTGGTGGAGGATTTCTACGGCAGTTTGAACTAATCGGTGGGTGAGAATTTTTGTTTGGTGTAGCGGTGGGGTGGCAATTAACCTGCCGGTGTGTTTTAGGTTAGTCCGAGGGTTGCGTTTTATATCGCGGGGGTTGGTTTTTTCTCTAGTAGGTGGCTAGGCACGGTTCTTTGCAAGTTCTATTGGGAGAGGTGGCATTGCCAATAGGGCCTAAGCGGATGTAAGGCTGTGGAGTGGGCTCGGATTTTGAGTGATCAATTTGACTAGTTCCGAGTCAGCCGGTGGGAATTTTAACTCATCTAGTTGGTCGAGTGTGACCCATCTACATTCTGAGCATTGAACGGGTTTGGGCGTGCCGGCAATCAAGCGGCACAGAAGGAATTCCATTTCAATTTCGTAGTTGGGATGATGTGTTTTTGTTGTTAACAAGTGTGCTACGGGTTTGACTTCGATGGCTAATTCTTCGCGTATTTCCCGGATAATACATTCATTTGGGGATTCACCTGGTTCGCATTTCCCTCCTGGGAACTCCCAATAATTACCCATGAATTTATCTGGGGGGCGTCGAGTGACTAAGATGCGGCCATTTGAATAGATTACAGCGGCACAAACCTTTACAATGTGGCGTGGTTTCTGATTTTCCACTGTTTACCTGCCGATGCTTTTGTAGATAAAACCTTTTTCTTCCATTTCAGCGGGGTCAAAAAGGTTCCTTCCGTCGAATATAATCGGGCACAGCATTGTTTTCCTAGCATGTTCTAGGTCTAGTTGTTTAAACTCGTCCCATTCAGTAGCAATCACCAGGGCGTCGCAACCCTCGGGGACTTTGTTCATATCATCGACGTATTCGACATCTTTTAGGATGGCTTTGGCTTTTTCCATGCCTTTGGGGTCGAATACGCGCAATTTTGCGCCGGCCTTAAGGAGGCGTTGGCACAGTTCGATAGCGGGGGACATGCGGACATCGTCTGTGTTCTTTTTGAATGTAAGACCCAAAACGCCGATCTTTTTGTCTTTGATTACCCAGAGTGTTTCATTGATTTTTTTGATGAACCGGTCCATTTGTGCGGCGTTTATGCGCTGGACTTCTTTTAATAGGGTAAAGTCATAGCCAAGGTCTTCTGCGATTTTTATAAAGGCCATGACGTCTTTGGGTAGGCAACTACCGCCGAATCCCAAGGACGGTTGTAAGAAGTCGGGTCCGATACGTTTATCCAGGCCCATACCTTTTGCAACTTCTTGGACATTTGCACCGGCAGCCTCGCATATTGCCGAGATCGCGTTGATGTATGAGATCTTAAGTGCTAGGAATGAGTTGGATGCATGTTTGATTAGCTCAGCGGAGTTTATATTGGTAACAAGGATTGGAGCATTAAATTGGGCATAAATTTCCTTCATTCGTTTTACGGGGCGCGGCGTCGAAACGCCAATTACAATTCGATCCGGATGCAAGAAATCTGACACGGCTGACCCTTCCCGCATGAATTCAGGGTTACTTACTACGTCGAATTCAACCTTGGTTTTGCAATATCGTTTTATTGTTTCGGCGACTTTTTCGCCGGTTTTCACTGGTACCGTGCTTTTGTCCACTATGATTTTGTAGCTTGTGAGGCAGCCTGCGATTTCTCGCGCTACCTTTTCAATGAAGCTAAGGTCGACTGATCCATCTGGTAAAGGGGGTGTGGGTACAGCGATGAAAACCACATCAGATTTGGCGACGCCTTCGGGAATGCTACTTGTAAAGGATAACCGGCCGTTGCTGGTATTTCGTTTGACGAGTTCTTCGAGGCCGGGTTCGTAGATTGGTATTCCGCCGCTTTTAAGCAATTTTACTTTTGCTTCGTCGTTATCGACGCAGATAACGTTATGTCCAACCTCAGCAAAGCACGCCCCAGCTACTAGTCCAACGTAACCCGTTCCAATAATGCACAGTCTCATACGAAACCTCCAGCTTAGTATGAGAATAACAATTCCGTTTAAGCGCCGGCTAGCTAAATTTTTGGAGTCGAGTACGAAAGTGCTAATTTCATTATCCCTTGCTTAGCGGCGACGGCATGTGTGCCCACACGAAGGTTACTAAACTGTTACGTACTTACCCTGATTAGGCGCAAGGGTGGGGGAAAGGTTTTGAAAAATTGGATTCCCTTGGGGGTGTATTGTGCGTTTGTCTTCCGATGTGAATGGTGGAGATGCCTTATTTATTTGTTGGTTAAGGTGTTGACGGCATTTGTACTGGTTAGGCTGGACATTAATTTTTCCAAAAGGATTTCAGCGCGGTAACCAGTCAATGTTAGCCCTTCGCTCTTTTCCACATCACGGAGGAGTAGTAAGGCGGCCTCGGTTTTACCGGTGACACTGTAGATTCTGGCAAGGGCAAGTTTAGCAAGAGAAATGATGGGATCGTTTTGATATTTCCGGATCAGGTCTTCAAGCAATGAGGCTGCGGTTTGGGTTTGACCAGTCATCTCATAGCAAAGGGCGAGACCAAAGATGGCATGATTCCGGAGTGGATGGTTTGGATATTCTTTTATAAACCGGTCAAAAACAGCCAATGCGTTTGAATACTTGCCGTCTGTGAAATAGGCTGAACCAGCTAAAATCAAAGCCCGAGGTGCAGCCTTGGTGTTTTTATAGGTGTCGGCAATGTTCAGATATTCTTCTGGGGTATTTGGTGTAAAGCGACCTTCGGGGTGTAGATGCCCTGTAAGGGAGAGCAGGGCAACCGAGGCGGCGTTTTCGCGTGCTGTCCGGTGCCAGTTGAACCAGATGATACCCAGGCCAATGATGCAAATGACGATGGCGCCTGTAATAATTAGTCTCACATTTTTTTGTGCCCACGTGAGGAACTTGTCCAGGTGTGCGAGATGTTGGATATCGGTGCTCATGGCTTGAATTACGGGTTAAGTGTTAACGTCTGCCTTTGAGTTTGAGGTTAGCAAGGCTTTGGGCGATTGCAGCGCTGAGTGCTGCAACCTCCTCAGCGCTTTTACGTTCAGCCATTCTTGCTTCGGCCCGGCGCCGTGCTTCTTCTGCTTTTGCCTCGTCAAGTGTATCACCAGCAACCGCAATATCGGTTAACACCGATATTGAATCTGCTGTAATGCGTGCAAATCCTTCACCAACAACAAGGTAAGCTTCTTTGTCTTCGATTTGGGCGATGATTTCACCGGGGACTATTTGTGTGACGAGTGGCACGTGGTTGGGGTAGATACCTAACTGGCCTTGGCTGCTGGGCAGCGTTACCATATCTACTTCTCCTGTGTACGAGACGCCGTCCGGTGTGACCACTGTAAGTTTTATTTTATTAGCCATGTCGAGATTGTTCGATTTACGACTCGTAGATTTCGTCAATTGTGCCCTTCATGTAGAAATTAGCTTCGGGCACATCGTCGTGTTTTCCTTCTAAGATTTCCTTAAATCCGCGAATTGTTTCTTCCAATGGGACTTGTTTACCGGGTCTACCGGTGAATACTTCGGCTACTGAGAATGGTTGGCTGAGGAATCTTTGGATTTTGCGGGCGCGATACACAGTGATTTTATCTTCTGGGCTTAGTTCATCCATGCCGAGGATCGCAATGATATCCTGCAGGTCTTTGTATCGCTGGAGCACTCTTTGTACTCCTCGGGCCACTTCGTAATGTTCCTGGCCCACAATTTCGGGTGTTAGCGCACGCGAGGTAGAGGCCAGCGGATCGACTGCAGGATAAATTCCGAGCTCGGCAATTGAACGGTCCAAAACGATGGTCGCATCCAAGTGCGCAAAAGTTGTGGCAGGCGCGGGGTCGGTCAGGTCGTCTGCTGGCACGTACACAGCTTGGAATGAAGTAATTGATCCTTTTTTAGTGGAGGTGATGCGTTCCTGGAGTTCGCCCATTTCTGTTGCTAGGGTGGGCTGATATCCTACTGCGCTAGGGGTACGTCCGAGTAGTGCAGATACTTCTGACCCAGCTTGTGAAAATCTGAATATGTTGTCGATGAACAAGAGCACGTCTTGGTTTTTTTCGTCTCGGAAGTATTCTGCGATTGTCAGACCGGTAAGCGCTACGCGAAACCTTGCGCCTGGGGGCTCATTCATTTGGCCGAAAACAAGTGCGATCTTGGATTCGGATAGCTTGTCTTGTTTTATGACTCCGGCTTCACACATTTCGTGGTAGAGGTCATTACCTTCACGGGTTCGCTCGCCTACGCCTGCAAAAACGGAGACACCGCCGTGTAGTTTTGCGATGTTGTTTATTAGCTCCATAATGATGACTGTTTTACCGACGCCTGCGCCTCCGAAGGCTCCAACCTTACCTCCTTTTATAAAGGGGCAGATTAGGTCGATAACCTTGATACCTGTTACAAGTAATTGGGGGGTAGTTGATTGTTCAGTTAGCGCGGGGGGAGGCCTATGGATAGGCAGCCTTTTTTCGCATTGGACTGGCCCTTTTTCGTCCACTGGTTCACCGATGACATTAAGGATCCGACCCAAAACACCTTCACCTACTGGAACTGAGATTGGTCCACCGGTATCGATTACTTCGTATCCGCGTTTTAATCCATCGGTACTACCCATGGCTATAGTGCGCACCCATCTGTTGCCGATGTGCTGTTGCACTTCGAGCACCAGCTTGGTGCGCCCATGGTAAGGCTTGTCGTATTCAACCACGAGTGCGTTGTAAATCGCCGGTAATTCGTCTGGGAATTCTGCGTCGACTACCGGACCTATTACTTGGACGATTTTTCCTTTGTTGACCTTGTTCATGTGACAATAAATGAATTAGTCCATTGCCATTTGGGCAGAGGTAATATCGAGCAATTCCTTGGTAATGGAAGCCTGGCGCATTTTATTGTAGTGCAAAGTCATCTCTTGGATGAGCTGATTTGCGTTATCAGTGGCGTTCTTCATAGCCACCATCCGCGCGCTGTGTTCGCTAGCCTTGGCTTCCAGAAAAATTTGAAATATTAGGTAGTCAAGGTAATGCGGAATAAGGGCCTCGAAAATCTGCGGTGCCTCCGGCTCAAAAAGGTATTCTGCAATTTCGTAAGTGGTGATTGAATTATTTGCTGAGGGTATTTGTGAAGTTTCAGATGAGCCGGAGAATCTTTCGCCAAGCGTTAATTTCTCTAGTGTTCCTATGGGCAAGAACGGCAGGGTTGTGGCTCGTTGCACCAAAGTGTTAATGAATTGGGTAAACACTACATCCACTCGGTCTAGTTCCCTGTTGAGAAATAATCGCTGGGCAAACCGGGAAACGGTTTTAGCATCGCCAAACTGTGGTGTGTCCTTGGTGGCAAATTCGGCAACGAGTTTCCGGCCGAGTCTACTAAGATATTGTGCAGGTTTTTTTCCAACCACAATGTAAACGGTATTCTGTGGGTCGAATTTAAGTGCTTCGCGGACAATGTTTGCAGGCAATGCACCGCACAGCCCGCGATCTGGCCCAATAACGATTACACCGTGTGTTTTAAGTGGTCTAATTTCAGAAAGGGGGTGGGTAAAATCGCCTGCGTGTTTTGTTGTTTGTGTAACGAATTCGACAAGTAACTTTGCATAGGGTCGCCCAGCCAACGCGGTTTCTTGGGCTCGCCTCATTTTCGATGAGGCCACCATTTGCATCGCCTTAGTGATTTTAGCGATGTTGGCGATGGACTTTATTCTGCGTCTTATGTTACGCGCGGAAACCATTTGCTAGCGTTTTATGGGCGATACGTTTGTTTGAATTGGCCGACTGCCTCCTTGAGCTCAAGTGCAATTTCGTCTGTGATTGCCTTCTGTTTGCGTAATTTTTCCAAAAGGGATGACTTGGAGGTTTGCAGAAACTCAGTTAATCGGTTTTGGAAGTCTTTGATTTTTTCCACTGGGACGTCGTCCATGAAATTGTTTTGGACGGCCCAGAGAATGGCCACTTGAATTTCCACCGGTATAGGTTGGTAGGGGGGTTGTTTAAACAGTTCAACAATACGTCGACCGCGATCAAGTAGTGCTTGGGTCCGGGGGTCGAGGTCTGATCCGAACTGGGCAAACGCGGCTAGCTCTCGGTATTGGGCTAGGTCGAGCTTAATTCTACTGGCTACTTGTTTCATTGCTTTGATTTGGGCTGCTGATCCTACGCGGGAAACCGAGATACCCACTGAAATTGCGGGCCGGACACCCTGGTGGAAAAGATCGGTCTCCAAATAGATTTGGCCGTCTGTGATGGATATTACGTTAGTCGGGATATAAGCTGAGACGTCCCCAGCCTGTGTTTCGATAATGGGGAGCGCGGTAAGGGAACCATTCCCATATTTTTCGTTTAACCTTGCAGCCCGTTCCAAGAGCCGGCTATGAAGGTAGAAAATATCGCCTGGATATGCCTCACGACCGGGTGGGCGTCTTAAGACAAGAGAGATTTCCCGGTACGCTGCGGCGTGTTTTGATAAGTCATCATATATGATTAGTGCGTCCATTCCGTTGTCCATGAACCATTCGCCCATTGCGCATCCAGCAAAAGGAGCTAGGTATTGGTTAGCTGCGCTTTCTGAGGCACTTGCGGCGACCACTATGGTGTAAGGCATTGCACCGTGCTGTTCAAGAACGTGGATTATTTGGGCAATGGTTGATTGTTTTTGCCCAATGGCCACGTATATGCAATAGAGAGGTCGGTATGAAGTGTCGCCGGATTCTTCAGCTTCCCGATTTAGGCGTGCGTTGTTGATGATGGTATCGATGCAAATGGTTGTTTTCCCCGTGGAGCGGTCACCGATTATCAATTCACGTTGGCCGCGGCCAATTGGAATCATGGCATCTATTGCCATGATACCTGTTTGGACGGGTTGGTTTACGGAACGGCGTGTAATAACGCCAGGAGCAATTCTTTCGACGGGGTACGTCGTTTCGGCTTTTATAGGCCCTTTCCCATCGATAGGTTCGCCTAAGGCATTTACTACTCTACCAAGCAATGCCTTGCCCACTGGTACTGAGAGCAATCGGCCTGTGGTTTTGACTTGTTGGCCCTCGCGGACTTTTTGGTATTCACCCAAGATGATTGCGCCGACTTCGGTTTCCTCGAGGTTCATTGCGATTCCCATAACCCCGTTTCCGAAGTCTATCATTTCGTTGTACATTACATCGCTTAATCCCTCGATCCTAGCTACGCCGTCGTAGACTTCCCGTACGACGCCTATATTTGCTGTAAGCGTTGTTTCCTTTGCTTGTTTAATTTTGGATTCGAGCTCTTTGAGGATCGAATTCATGGTAAAAAATTATGTTAACCAGTTAAAGCTGCCTTTAGCAATTTCAAGCGTGCGCTTATTGAGTTCTCCCACACCTGGTCGCCGATTTGTATTCGGGCGCCAGCGATGAGTTGAGGATTGGTTCGGAACTCAAAAATAAGTGGCAACGTTGTAAGGCTTTGAACAGCGTCTTTTAACTTAGCAATTGTTTCGGAAGACGGTTCGATGGCGGTTTCAACAATAGCGGTTCGACGCAATTCATTTTGCCTCACAAGGAACAGGAACCATTGTAAGACTTGGATATACTCTCGTGGTTTAGTTTGGATCAAGTTATCCACCAACATCAGGGCTTTTTGGCGATCAACAATGCCATCTTTCAGGCAAGCTTGGTAAAGCGCCCGCGCTTGTTTACGAGCTTGTTTGCTGACCCTCATGTTTTTTAGGGCTAAGAACGGTTCCGAGTAAGATTGGCTATTGCTTCCTCGATCAGCCTTTTATGGTCTTCAGGCGTAAGTGTGCGTCCCACTACTTTTTCCGTGGTTTCTACGACTAGTGTACCGATGTCACGCGAGAGTTCCTCTAACATCCGGGTGTATTCTGCACGGGTAGCTTCTTTAGCTCGTGCCACAATCATCTCAGCTTCTTTTGTAGCGCGGGCGATTTCTTGGGCCCTGTACTTATTTGCGGTTTGCTTGGCCTCGTCTATTATTTTTTGTGCTTGTTGTGCTGCTTCGGCGATAATTTCTTTTGCTTTTTCTTGAGCCTTGGTTAGTTCAGCGCGCATCCGCTCGGCGTTCTCGATACCCTCCGCGATTCGCATACGCCTTTCTTCTAGAATGCGCAAGATAGGCTTGTAGGCGAACCTATGGAGTAGGAACATTACGATTGCGAAATTTATTACCGAGGCAAGAAAGGCTTGCCAATTTATGCCCAATTGCTCTGCAAAGCCACCCGTTGCTCCGGTCCCGCCACTGGCAAATATATACCACATAACGGCTTGGTGTTGGCCCTCCGATTAAAATTTCGGCAGGGGAGTTGGTTTACTTCGCAAATCCCGAGAGGAATATTGCATAAAACACAATCGCTTCTGCGAATGCGATTGCAAGGATTGATTGGACAAGGATTTTACCTGAAGCACCGGGGTTACGCCCAACGGCTTCTGAAGCTTTCATGCCGATTAGACCAACGCTTAGAGCTGACCCTAAACATGCCAATCCGATTGCTAAGTTTCCTGAGATGTTGCTTATTTCTGCCATCATCTTTTACCTCCTGTGTTTTGGTTAAAGGGGTTAATGTGATTCTTCGGGTGAACAGCTTACCATTGTGAAAATTGCCGTAAGCAGCATAAATACGGTGGCTTGAATAAAGCCCACCAGGATTTCAAGGAAATAAAATGGCAGTGGAATGATCCAGGAAAGGGGTGCTGGGAAACTGGTCATTGCTTCTAACATGTTCTCGCCTGCGAAGATATTGCCATACAATCGGAAGCTCAGAGAAACCGGTCGGAACAATATCGAAATCACCTCCAAGAGGCCAACTACGAAAAATATTAAGCCTAAAAAAATTTTTAGTGTGCCTGTGACATCACCTCGAGGGCCAAACAAGTGTGATATGAACCCAGCGACACCATTAGCTTTTATTGACCATATAAGCCAAAACACAAAGAAGATCATCGCTAAAGCAAAGGTGAGATTTAAATCCGCCGTGGCGCCGCGTAAGAGCGGTTTTGTGAGGATAAAGCCATGAGCCGAGTCATATCCGTAACCAATCGTTCCTATTCCCGGGATTAACCCAAACCAGTTTGCAGCTAAAATAAAAATGAACACGCTGGCAAAATACCAAAACGTTTTTAAGGTAAGTTTGTGGCCGAGTATGGATTCTAGGAACGAAAACAGCGATTCGACAACCCATTCCACAAAGTTTTGAAGGCCGCTAGGTATTAGTTGCATTTTACGTGTCGCTAATCGCGCTATGGCAATGAGAGCAATGGTCACTATCCAGCTAACGACGATACTATTAGTAATAGGTAGCGGGCCGATATGGAATAGAATAGGTGGAGCGGGGGATAACCCGTGATGGCCTTCCCCGGTGGATTCAGCTGCGGCCTGCAGGTGTTCCGCCAGCATTAAACCCACCGCGGCAACTGCCCAACCTATCCTAAACGTTCGTTTAAATGGTTGCATATCGGTTAACCCCCGACCGTTACTTCACAGGAACGTTGAGTAACGATTTCGGGGCATACAATCTGCAAAACGGTTCTTAGAAATGCAAGAGAAAACAGCCCCCCGTTCTAGGTTGCTCGCAGATTTTTTTAGTTAAAATGGGTTGTAAATGGTTTGGGTTCAACAGCTGGGTGGTTTAGAAACTAATAGCCCGCTGTTTGGAAGATTTGTGACTGTAGTTTGAGGCAGGTTAGAACCAATTACGCAGCAAACAATTAGACTTTGCAAGAAAAGACTGTGGGGATTTAGGGCGAAAATTCCATTTGACGGGGTTAAATCCCCGGGTTTATGGTGAGAGCCGAAGTATGAAGATAGTTGTTTGTGATCCTGTTTCACCGAAGGGGGTCGCACTACTGAAAGCGCGGCCTGAGTTTGAAGTCGTGGAGCTGGGTAAGCGACATTTCGAGGATGAATTGATCCCCCTTGTAAGTGATGCTGTGGGAATTCTGGTTCGGTCAGAGACGAAGATTACGAAGCGGGTGATTGAATCGGCTCCAAAACTGAGGGTAATAGGACGGGCGGGGGTAGGAGTGGACAACATAGATGTGGAAGCTGCTACTAATCATGGTGTTGTGGTAATGAATGCTCCTGGGGGTAACACCATTGCTACGGCTGAGCTTACGATGGCATTGATGTTAGCGTTAGCTCGAAACATTCCGCAAGCGCATGCTTCGGTTAAGGCAGGGGAATGGAATCGAAAGGCGTTTCATGGGATAGAGTTGTACGGCAAGACTTTGGGTATTTTGGGTTTAGGGCGAATTGGTGGTGAGGTGGCTAAACGGGCAATGGCGTTTGGTATGACGGTGATCGCTTATGACCCGTATGTGACTTTGTCGAGGGCAAATGCGTTGCAGGTGGAGTTGGTTGAATTAGACGAACTTTTTGCTCGGGCTGATTTCATTACAATCCACATGCCCCTTACAAATGAGACCAAAAACATGATAAATGCGGCGTCGATAGCTAAGATGAAGAAAGGGGTTCGGATAATTAACTGTGCGCGTGGGGGTATTGTTAATGAGGCTGACTTGGCAGATGCGATAAAAAGTGGGCATGTGGCAGGGGCCGCATTAGATGTTTATGAATCGGAGCCCCCGCCGGCGGATTTCCCGCTTCGAGATCTGCCTCGGGTGATCATGACCCCGCATTTAGGGGCAAGTACAGAGGAGGCCCAGGAAAATGTAGGTGTGGAAGTAGCCCAGGCTATCATCGATTATCTTTTGTATGGTGTGGTCCGTAACGCAGTTAATGTGCCGAGCTTGGATTTGAAGACGTACTCTCTTATTCGTCCGTATCTGCTTTTAGGTGAAAAGCTTGGGAAACTGGTTGCGCAAATTGCACCGAAACGGAACGAGCGGCTTGTTATCACCTATGGCGGAAAGGCTGTGGAGGTCCCAGGAGAACCCATAGTACGTGCAGTATTAAAAGGCTTTTTGGAAAGTGCAGGCGGACACGAAGTTAACATGGTGAATGCGCGTGCATTAGCAAAAGCGTTAGGTTTAGTGGTAGAAGAAATTAAGTCGAGTGAGGAACTGGATTACACTGATTGGCTGCAGGTAATGGCGCAGAGCGGGGAAACAAAAGTATCTTGCATGGGAACATTTTTTGGCCCGCGACAGCAACCTCGAGTTGTCAGGATAAGCGATAAGCCGGTCGAGATTATACCTGAAGGCGTGTTGTTGTTGCTTACCAACCGTGATAGACCGGGGATAGTGGGGATCATCGGCACAATAATGGCTAAGTATAACATAAATATTGCCTCGATGAGTTTGACAAGGGATGTTGCGGGGGGACGGGCCCTCACTGTAATGAACCTCGATAGTGTGCCCTCATTGGAGGCTATCGAAGAGATTAAGTCGCATCCTGATATTAGCGACGTCAAGGTAGCTGTGGTGTAAGCGAAGGCTTTAGAAAGGAGACAACATGAAAAATCGTATTACTGTTAGTTGGTATCACCGGATTTTAGCGGTGACGGTAACTGCTGCAGTAAGTGGGGCTATAGGAGTTGCTCAGACAAGTACACCTTCTGTAACGGCACCTCCACCTGGTTCCCTTACTAATGTAACTAAAAAAATTGTGGCTAAAGGCAAAGGGTTTGAAATCACCCGCGAAGAATTGGACGATGAGGTAATTCGACTTAAAGCCGATTTAGCCAGATTGGGGCGTACCATCCCTGAGGGACAGGATATGCTGATTGACCGAACCGTTCTGGAAAACCTGATTCAGCTGAAGATGCTTTGGGCTAAGGCAACAACAAATGAGTTGGAAAATGCCCGGAAGGTAGCAGCTGAAAGAATCGAGGCAGAAAAGAAAGACGCTGGGGATGAAGAAACGTTCCAACGACGGTTAAAAGCAGCGGGCCTTACTGAATTGCAATTCAGTAACCGTATAGTGGAACTAACCGTGGCAGAATTGGTTTTGGAACGGTTGCTCGGGGTCAAAGTAACAGACGACGACGTAAAAAAGTTTTATAATGACAATCCGGATCAATTTGAAAAGCCGGAGTCCGTCAGAATTGCGCACATACTATTGCTTACAAGGGATCCGGCAACTGGTGCGGAATTAAGCGAGTCCGAGAAAGAAGCCAAGCTTAAGAAAGCTCAGGGCGCCCTTAACCGAATTAAAAACGGGGAAGATTTTGGCAAGGTGGCGAAAGAAGTTTCTGAGGACCCTGGAACACGTGATCAGGGTGGCGTTATTAGTAACGCTATCCCAAAGGGACAGTTGGCAAGTGGTTTACCTGAGTTCGAAGCGGTGGTCTTTAAGCTCGGTACAAATGAGGTCAGTGATGTGATTACTACACGGCTCGGCTATCACATTGTAAAGGTACTTGAAAAGGAGCCAGCCAAAATGGTTGAGTTGGAAAAGGTCTCTGACGACATTAAAAGGTACCTCCGGCGCCGACAGATCCAAGCTGGGGCGGCGAAGTTGTTTGAAGATTTGAAGAAGGAGCTTGAGGTCCAAATTGTGGACGAGAAGTTAAAGGAAGTGAAGTTGCCAGAGGTTCCATCTTCAGGAGGGTAGAACTGAAAGCAGCTTTAGTGGTAAGTAAGACGCTTCACCAACAGTCGTTGGTGAGGCGTTTTTGTTTATGCTTAAGTCTAGGTAATGAGGTTGTGACGGATTGTTGTTGATTTAAAGCCTGAATTAAGGGGAAGGGTGCGCAAGATGTGAAGTTGCAGAGTTTAACTGTCGCAGTTTTGAGCATTCTTAACTTAACTCTTTTTGGGTGTTGCAAATGGGATCATCCCATTCGCGTAACGTATCACTTTGAACCTAAATGGGCGTTGCTTTTAGATGGCCGTTTTTTCGTTATCGGAGGGGTTGGTGTTTTTATTACCCCTTTGTAGTGATTCCAAGTACTTGAGGCGCACGTGTGTTAAGCAATCCCTGAGTAGTTGTGCTTCCTCGATGGAAAGGTTCCCCTTTGTTTTGTGTTCAAGCATCTCGAGGATCCCGATAGCAATTTGGGCTTGGTTGTGGTCGATTTGTTTTTTGCCGGTTTGTGGGTTTGGAATTTCCCCTAAAAACATTAATGCAATTTGTGTTTGCCACGTGACCAACTCCCGAAAAAGTTGGGAGGAAATAGCGTCGATAGACGATGGATCATGTTGCTGGTTTGAATTTTGGCTAAAAGAGCTCATTTGGGCGATTTTTCCTTTTTTTGCTGTTACGCAATTCTGTGTTTAGGAATTTGAGCAACAACTTTAGTCTTGATTCCAAGTTTAAGGTTTCCAACAACGTCTGTCGATGTTTTGCCCGTCTTAGCAAAGTGCTTGAGATGAAATCGGTGACTTGTTGTGGATCATCAACCGAACGTAAGAATGTTATCAAGCTTTGTGTTGCGTCTGCGGGAACTACTTTTGGGATGGCGTAGGTTGATACTTGGGATGCAAAGGGGACGAGTTTGCCTTTTACGAGGTTTTCCTCTACTAAGTTGCATACTTCGTCCAAGAGTTCGCGGACGGTTTCCGTGTCGAAGGGGGGTGATTCCAACACCTGGTAGGTGTAAATAGGATATGGTTTTGTAATTAGGCGTTCTTCAAGTTCGACCCGCGCGAGTCCCTGGAAAACAGCACGAATTGACCCATCATGGGCGGTTACTGCGATTCTCGGGATACCAAGACATGCCACCGGTTCCGGAGTCTGACCTTTGGCATGCAATTTGCGCATCGCCACGATTAGGAATCGGTTCCCATTGATCACGTCGTGCATTAGCTTGATTTGGGCGGGTGCTGTGATAATCGCCGGGAGAAACGAGGCAGGAAACAACGTCGTCTCCGGCAAAACCAGCACCGGCATTTGATCCGACAAAACCATAGGTACAGTTTACTGCATAGGGTAACAAAAGCAAGGTTGTGAAAAGGCTCGTATGTTGGAACTGCGCCTAGGCGCAGTTTATTCTTCCCTAAGTGCGCCGCCGATAATGAATTACTTTGAAATCTTTATGGTCTAGAATTTGCTCGTCGAGTTCAAACATGCTTTCGAAGAGGGGCATTATGACGTCCCCAGGAATCGTTGTTTTGATAAGTGAGACAAATATATCCGACCACCATGGCAGAGTAAGTTTGTAAATCGATGCACCCCCACAGACGAAGATTTTTTGGTTGTTTGCCACCTTGGGCAGCTCAGCCAGGTCTGAGATCGTTATGACGTCCGGATGCTTAAAACCGGATTTTGATAATACCACGATTGTCCGCCCAGGCAGAGGTTTGCCAATAGACTCAAAAGTTTTCCGCCCCATCAGTAGTAAGTGCCCCATGGTCAGGTTCTTAAACCATTTAAGTTCATCAGGGATGTGCCATGGCAATTTATCTCCAACGCCTATGACCCGATTTAACGCCATGGCAACTACCGCGGTTAGAGGCGGCATTTTTACTAACTCGTTTGCTGGCTCGGTTTTTCCAATTTCGTTTTTCATGTTTACATTACTGGTTGCTCGATTGAACTGGAATGTTATGGAGATGTTTATTCGCGCGCTAGTGGTTTTTGTTAATTGGTGGCATAACTGAATCGAGGTTACCGGGAGCGGGATCAGAGCAAAGAATTGCGGAATTGCGTCTGCACTTTAAATAATACGCCGCGTCATGGGTAGGATGGCAATAGCTTTGCGTCGATTATGTGACTTAGGTTTTGGTGTGGTTTGTTGCCGAAAACTTTTAAAGGGCATTCAGGGACAAAAAGGTGGTTTGGATAATTTTTTGACGAAAGCCTGTTTGTTAAGCTAAACTTTTGTAGTGTATGAGTACGAGTATTCCCGAACAGCTAAGGTATGCGAAGACCCACGAATGGGTACGGCTGGAAGGCAATGTCGCTGTAGTAGGCATTTCTGATCATGCTCAACGCGAATTGACGGATATTGTGTTTGTGGAGTTGCCCAAGGTAGGGCGTGAGGTTAAGGCTGGAGACGCGTGCGTGGTGATAGAATCTGTAAAGACGGCCGCGGATGTTTATTCGCCTGTATCCGGGACAATCGTTGAAGTTAATACTGCTTTATCTTCCGATCCGGGATTGGTAAATCGGGATCCATATGGTGCGGGTTGGCTTTTCAAAGTTCAAGTTAGTGATCCGAAGGAAGTGGATTTGTTGCTCGATAGCAAAGCATATGCGCAGCATATAGGGGCATAGCCTTTCCGGCTTGCTTAGTTTATAGACGTTTATAGATGGAAGCTGAGCCAACCCAACTTCAGTCTCACAATACTGTAAAAGAGGGGAGAAAACCTCATCTTCCGGCCTGGTTAAAAGTACGTCCGGCCCCAGCTGAGAAATATGGTCGGGTGAACGCTACTTTGACTCGTTTAGGTTTGGTTACCGTGTGTGAGAGTGCGAAATGTCCGAATCGGAGGGAGTGTTGGGGCCGCGGTACAGCGACTTTCATGATATGTGGCGCCGTTTGTACACGGGGGTGTAAGTTTTGCTCGGTAGCGTCGGGGCGGCCCAACCATTTAGATCCGGATGAACCTAGGCGTGTAGCTGAAGCCGTTCGCACCTTGGGGCTTAAATATGTGGTGATAACCTCGGTGACACGGGATGATTTACCAGATGGTGGGGCCGGACATTTTTGTGCCACGGTTAAGGCAATAAAGGGATTAGTGGGAAACGTAGCTGTTGAGGTGCTGACGCCTGATTTTCAGGGAAAAATCCAGTGTATTATTGATGTTGTGCAGAGTGGGGTAAAGGTTTTTGCTCACAACATAGAGACCGTACGGCGATTGACGCCCGTTGTCCGGTCACAGGCCGACTATGAGAGGTCATTGGAGGTACTGGCCGTGGCGCGAAAACATGCGCCTGAAGGCGTTTATATAAAGTCAGGTTTTATGGTTGGCCTCGGAGAGACATTCGATGAAGTAGAGCAAGCGCTTCGGGATCTTCGGCGTGTAGGTTGCGACATAATCACGATAGGACAATATCTGCGGCCTACTACACAGTGTTTGCCGGTTGCTGAGTTTGTACCACCCGCAAAATTTGCCCAATATGCAGAATTAGGTAGGCGAATGGGCTTTAAGATGGTGTTTAGTGGACCCCTGGTCCGGAGCTCGTTTTTGGCTGAACGGGTGTTGGAGTGGGATTCACCGGCTGCTGACGGAATTAACCATGAACCTTAGTAAAAGCAATAGGCAGGCTGCAAAGAAGATTGTTACAAGGATTAGTGTAATTGTTTTTGCAATATTGGCGAGCTTGACAGCTTTTTGTAATTGGCTGCGTTCTCGTTCGATTAGGGTTGTAATCTGCTTTTCCAGTTCTTCTGGGAGTAAAGCCTCAGGCACGATCTTATAATGGAGCCACCGTGGATAAGTGCATCTCCAACGCGAAGGTAATGCTTGCAGTTCCTTTGGAGAAACTCTTCTCATGCCTACCTTTTCCCAGAAGGGGGATTGTTCTTGAGTCCAAAGTTGGGTTACTCCGCTTGCTCGGGCGAACGTAAGGATCCTTTCCCATAAGATAGGTCGAATTTCCTCGGCTAAAGTCTGATCGAAGAAAGCCTCGCTGTGTATTCTTGCGTGATTGTTAAAGATTTCTAGGCCGATTGCCCCTTGAACCAAACCTTCTGGGGATTCCACTACGAGAAATTCAGTAAGTTTCTTTTCTAGGTCCCATGCGGGAAATTCATTCGCAACCCAGAGGACCTTAAGTTGGGGTAGATGTTCAATGGTAGCCCGTAGAATCTTGTAGGGCGTTTCACCCATAGTTTTTGGCCCATAGTAACCGCCCTTCTCTAATTTGGCAAACTGACAACTGACTAGCCGGTTGACCCTCTTGGCGCTGTCTGTGTTGAATTGATGTGTTACGTGGTTACTGTTAAGTAAGTGACAAGAAATTTTCCAAGAGCCGCTTACCGTGTTCTGTGAGTACGCTTTCGGGATGGAATTGTACGCCCCATATAGGGTAACTCTTGTGCCGGATACCCATGATTTCGCCTTCCTCTGTTTCCGCAGTTATTTCCAAACATTCAGGCATGGTGTCACGCCTAATTACTAATGAATGATAACGAATAGCTGTGAATGGGTTCGGTATCCCCTCGAATAATTCCCGTCCGTTGTGGTAGATGAGCGATGGTTTACCGTGCATAATGCGATAGTTAACGACGATTTCGGCTCCGAATACAAACCCAATGCACTGGTGTCCCAGACATACGCCTAGGATAGGTTTATAGGCCCCAAATTCGCGAATGATGTCATTAGATACTCCTGCTTCCCGGGGCGTACATGGGCCAGGTGAAATTAGGATACGATCGGGATTAAGTTTACGCACATCCTCGACGGTTACTTGGTCGTTCCGGTAGATAATCATTGGTACACCCAATTCGCCAAGGTATTGCACGAGGTTATAAGTGAACGAATCGTAATTGTCGATTACTAGCAGCATTGTATTTGATTGTGAATATAACACGGGGGTTAGGTTTTGAAAACAACAGTTCGGACATGGAAAGTAATTCAAAATGTAATCTCGTTCGCTCTGGTGTTTCGTTTGTTAAGAACATTCTCCCGCAATAAATCCATAGGTGAAACAGGCGGCAAAGTACGTTGGTTTGGTTTTCCATATATTGCCTGTTCCAGGGTGCCGCGGGGGTTTGCTGGTGCGTCGTTTTAGTGTGTTGACTGCAACAGCATTAATTTGGGGCTATACTAGCAAAATGGAAAGTGGGGTAGAGAACTGTAAATAGGGCATTTGGTATTTGAGAAATGTCAGTACAGTGTTTTCCCCCAATTGCTACAACAAAGGGTAGGGCTGATTGCTTGTTTGCTGCGATTTACTTTTTCTTTACGCATGAAATGTGTTGATAAGCAAAGGTGGTTTGAGTCATACTAGAGTTGACTACATGAACGTAGCTTAGGCATGGCTTCAGTTGGTGAAACACTTAAAAAGGCAAGAGAAGAACAGGGTTGGTCAGTGGACTGGGTGGCATCGGAATTAAAGCTTCGTGTTGATTATGTCCGGGCCATGGAAGAAGACCGTTGGAATGTATTTCCGGCGCCGGTGTATGCTAAGGGGGCTTTGCGGAGTTATGCGAGGCTGTTGAAATTGGATCCAGAGCCGTTGGTCGACATAGTGAGAGAAACATTGGAAGGTAAAATACAACCGCGGCACTTCCACACCAGTGGAGATTCGGGGCAAGGATGGTGGGATAAGATGCTGTTTAATTTTACGCTAGTATTTTGGCGTAGGTGGGTTGTGTTTGTTTTTATTCTGGTGTTTATTGTTGGAGCGATTGTTATTTTTGCCCTTGTAAGGAAGGGAGATTCAGCGCAAAAGAACCCGATAAAACCCACCGTGGTTATGCCATCGAGCATCCCCGGGGAACAATTGCCTCTGAATCCGCGGCGGTAAACAGTATCCTCCCAAAAGGCGTGAAAATTTTTAGCAACCGTGCATGTAAAGGTGTCGGTATCGCCATAGGTAGATCACGCCTGTAATAGCCGTAAGCAGAATAGCTATCCACAGGGATAGCAAGGCGATAAAAGGCAACCACTTAAGCAGAAACACAGTCAAAGGAGCGGGCCATTCGGCTGCCGCATTTAAGGTCAAGAGACATACAATTGCTAGTACTTGGGCAGCTGTCTTATGTTTCCCAAATCTTTCTGCTGGTAGAATCATATGCTTGGCTGCGGCAAGTAATCTGAGGCCAGTGACTGCTAATTCTCTTGTGACGATCACTACGGCCATCCAGGCATGGACGCGGGGATAAATTGCATAGTCCCCAATTTGTAGTGCAACTGGCAATGTACCAGTTAACATGGCATGGATATGTTTTTCAATGAGTGCAATGAAGGCTGAACTTATTAGTACTTTGTCCGCCAAAGGATCCATCAAGATCCCAAAGTTTGAAACCAAGCCGTGTTTCCGGGCAAGCTTGCCATCGATGTAATCAGTGTATGCTGCTACAATAAAAGCCACTAATGCCAGGGTTTGGTACGGTCGGCCGGGTATTAGCAAAACCACGAGGAAAAGCACCGTAAGCACAAATCTAGAAACAGTAATTTTGTTAGGCAAATTCACGTGTTTCTTTTTAGAGGAAATTTTAGTATTCGCAAGTTTCTGATTTAGCAATGATTGGCGTGATTACTAAAAACGGTGATGAGAGGCTAGATATGCCTTACCCCCGCTGGTTAGGGTGGAGGTAGAGTAGATACCCCACTTGGAACAATAACCCACAAGCGAACCTGTTATTTCTAAACTGTTTGCCCGCGTCGCCAAAAGTCCAAAGCCATAGTATTACATCGACCGTAGGGTTCCTGTCCGTTTGTCAACCACGGTCCAATCGGGTATGACGATGACATGGGTGCTTGCCAAGAGCCGAGTTTCGAATTACCTGTGTTGTCACACCCTGTCAGGCACGGAGGACAACTTTCAAATCAAAACTTAAACCAACACGTTGTCAGGCGGCTAGCTACTCCGGGG
>CAZZJO010000043.1:0-101248 GCA_964654645.1 uncultured Verrucomicrobiota bacterium
CCTGGTGTGTATGTGCTTGGCGGCTTAGCCTTGGCAGCACTGTGGGTCTTCCGGAAACGGAACTAAACAAGACGGTTTAGGCTGAAAACAGAGGAACCCATCCCGGTCAAAACTTCGGGATGGGTTCCTCGCTTTTTATACAGATACCGCAGGGAGATTTTTCCGTTTTCTCTCCTTGCGCTGGCAGGTGTCTCGATCCATTACTTTGGAATGAGTTGTGGGTTTCTTTCATTTTTACCCCTTAAATGAGGGGACCTATTTTTCAGCGATTCGAGTTGTTGGTTTAACCTATGCATTTTTTATCTTGTACCCCTAAGTTAGATTTTTTTGGCCACCCCGATTTATGCCGAAGTCGGTTGTAGGGCGTGCTCCAACACAAATATCCTGCCAATAACAAATGGATTTCGAATTCACTATTCCAGCTCGGTGAAAATGCCCATGTGATGCTGAATGCAAATCGCCATCCGTTGAGGTTTCCGAACCCAGCTCCGGTAAAAGTTATATCCACAGGCCTTTAAATCGTGCGAGTTGGTGAGCGCTGACCCAGGGACCTTATACACTTCGTGGTTGAATGGTTTAAAGTCAAAACCGACCAATCCCACCTTTGCCCGAGGCCAGAAGGATATCTACGACGACGAGAAGGGAAGCTTTACTATCGGCGTGTTTTAAATTGCATGGCCTAAAACCTAGTGATGTGTCGCATGGAAATTGAAGGAACCTGACACATGCTGCACGATAAGCGCCCGAAATGAGTTTTGGTGGATTGGTTTGGATTCGACTTGAAAAGGTTGAATTTTGGGATTTGCGTTTGATTATTGTATGGTCTCCGGAGTTGTTGCGTTGTCGTAGTGATTGTTGAGGCTAATGTTTTTTCATTGCCCAGACAGGATCACCTTTTGTGTTTGCGGGAATGTACCTTACGTGGAAGCCATTGATAAAACGAAGGCTCAGTTTTAGATACAAAGGCAGAGGGTCAGGGTTTAAGTCTGAATCGTTTGGTGCTTTATAAGTGGCAATTTGAGAATGGAGATTTTTCCTAAGAGAACGGTGAGAAGGATGGAAAAGCTTTTAAGACAGACGAGCGCGTGAGTTTAGTCACCGCAAGGCTTTAAAGTGTGGCTTTATTTAGGGATTGTGCGGAGTCAGCTACTTGATTGTGGTGAAGCAATGTTTTACGACGTTGCCCATACGGTTGAGAAGTCTAGGGGTTAAATGGCGGTTTGGGTGCGAAAATCTCTGAGTTATCGCTTATGGAAAAAGCGAGATAGGATGTGGTAATTTCCCGATTCTTGCAAAAGATTGTGGGCATGGACCCAAATGTAGGACCGTTGGGCGTTTGAATTTGTTATGAGGGATTTGTCCTAAGGTATCAGCTGGTTTGTATTTTTATCATGTACTGAGTGTTCTTTGATGATGCATACAAGGAGCATGATGAGTGTAAATACAATGGCTGAGGTGGTTATGTAGAATGGGGTGAGTGTTGGTGAATACGAAAACGTTACATGGTGTTTGCCTGCGGGTATGAGTGCGCCGCGCATTATGAAATTGGCACGGAGTAGGGGTGTAGGCTGGTCATCCACAGTAACATGCCAGTCTGAGTCGTATTTATCGTTTAGGAGGAGGATGCAAGGCTTGTCTGAGTCGGTTTCCAACTCGATTTTGTAAGGATGGTAGTTTTTGAATCGGACGACGCAGTTTGAGTCGGAGCAGGGTTGATTTGTATTGATTGCGGGGTCTGCCGGGGTAGAGAGAATTACCAGTTCATGGGGATTAAAATTGGTTGAGGTTAAGGTGTTAAGTACTTCCTGGTCATCCTTTATGGTTACCCAATTTGGGAAGAGTTTTGCCCGCGGCAGTGCCTTGGTAAACTCGGCTAAGAAATATGGTCCATTGGATGTGAGGACTGGCATTAAATGCTCGAACTTTGTAGGGGTGGTTATTCCCGGTTTGGGAACCAAGTTAAAATATAGCACGGGTTTAAAAGCATTTGACTCGTTTGCAACCCATTTATTGAGAAACTCCAGGGTATCCACGTCACCGAATGGTAGCTGTGTTTTGGTGGGTGCGATGATGTACCGTGTATTTGTGAGCGTCCACCGGCGTGCTACTTTATAAAGGGATGAAGAACTGCCATCGAAAAACAATGCCATCTCATATGCTCTAAGGTCCTCTGGCATGCGTGGCATTTGTACGATATCGATTGATTGGACGTTGTAGAACTGGAATTGGTGTTGGGCCCATTCGATTGTGTAGTAGCCGTTGAGAAGTGACTGGTTTGGAGGAGCTGGGAACGGGTAAATGGCTACACGACCTTCGTATGGTTTTTTGCAGAGGTACTCCACAATTGGATCCGAGGTATATTTCTCTGGGTAGTACCAGAAGATGGTCCAATGCGTGTTAGCACGGCCAAGTTCTGCAATCATCAACAATAGGATTAGTGGGGTAAAAATCTGCCCGCGTCTTCCAACAAAAAAGCCTGCTGCTGTTAGTGTCAACGTTGCTCCAGTGAGCACTATAAACACTAAGAACCATGCATATTGGGTTTGGCTGAACTTGGCAATCTGGTGTGCTGTGGCCGTATCGAACTGGCCTTTTTCGGAGGTTAGATAGCTAATCAGGTCTTGGGTAGCGCTAAGGTACACTAGGAATCCAAGTACAAACAGTCCTATGACGACCCAAATTGACGTCACCCATCGTGCTTCGAACCCGCGCAGGTTTTTGATAATTTCTGGGATTTTTAATTTTTGGAGTTGAGGGGTGGACCCTTTGACGTGCAGCTTGATAAGGTCGTGGATTCCTACTGCAGAAATAAACAGCATGGCCCAGGTGAATACGTGAAGGAACTTGGCGGGGTTCCGTATAGTTGAGAAATATGGTAGTGAGTAGACGATTGTATAGAACGGGGCGTGTCTCCCGAAAGCAAACAGCAGTGAGATGATAGCTACGGCACCCCAGAATAATACAAAGCGTCTGGTATAGGTGTTTAGTGGTGTGGGATGCGTTTTCTTGAGTGCGCGTGCAATAGCCCAGATAGCAGTTAACCACACAACGCATCCCAGGTAGTTGCTGCCGCCGGTATATCGGAGGAATCCTGGTGGTGGCGAGTCGAGTTTCCCTGCAAAGTATTTGTCCCAATTGGGATCTCGGCCTACGGCGCCCCAATACATGCCACCGTTTGGGGTATCCATTCGATATCCAAACAACCCTGGTATTACTAAGGCAAGGGTTTCTGTTTTTGGTAGGCTCCATTGAGTGGCCCAGTCCCACCGCCTTTCAGGGTCTTCCTGAGAAACTATAGCAACCCCTTTTATGCTGGTTTGGACAAAAGAAAAGATCGCGTGGCTAGCTACAATGGCAGCGCAAATAGCTATAGCGGCTACCGTTCCTATCCCCCTTAAAAGGCGTTTTGGGATCGGGTTTGTAGAATCGGTAGCGAGGCAATGGAAAATCGCAAATGCTGCCACGAACACGCTAAAGATTGCCCCGATATCAGCGCCTTCGGTGACGCCAATGCCTACTGCAGCACCTGCCACTATGAGCCGTGCCGCTTTGAGTAGCAGAGGGTCGGTGGGTTTAATGGAGACTATCAATGCTACTGCTACGAATGCCATGGCGAATGTAATCACTTGCGAAGCCACGCCCCAACAGGCAGTTGAAAAGAAGTCGGCGTTTAATGTGACTGCCACTGCGCCTGCTAGGCAAGCTGTTGGAGCTAACCCGAGTCGTCTAAAACAAAACCATCCAGCCAATCCGGCTATCAGCAGGGAAATCGGAGCAAGGTACTTTGCGTATCCTACAGGTCCCAGCACCCACCGGATTAGAGTGGTAACAGTGGGTGGGAATACTTGGTTTTTAAAGCCAATGCTATTAAGGTCGTTCCAAGCGGCAAGCATTGAGCCGGGTAGTTGCATCCATTCTGATTTAATAACGCCTAATGGGCCGTCGTTGGAGAAATGTACCCAGCCTGGCAGAAAACAGCGCCAAAAAAACGCTGCTAATATGAAGGTAATAATGAGTGCTACTACCCAAAGCTTAGACGCTAATCGGTCAACCCAGTGGTTCATATTGAGAGCATTTTGCGGTTTAACTTAGTAGTATGCAATACTACAAACGGATCCCCAATTCGATGCTCCTGAAAGTGGATGAAACAGGCTGTACCTGTGATGGGATAAGGCTGCGGTGGTAGTTATCCTTAGTGTGGCCCCGAAAGTGAAGATTGCAAAAGGTAATTGCGCTCGTAAGAGCGCGGAATTATCTATGCCCTCTTAGACATCGTTTTTGTGGTAGTGGATGTTGGATATAGTTGTGAAAGGCGGTGTAACCCATGCTTGTTTGCCGCGACGAGGCTTTTAAATCATTCGCGTTAGGTAATATGCAGCTAATTACTGTTTTAAAGTCCATGTGCATGAGTCTGTGTATAGTTTGCCATTGATCATAGCCCGTGCTTCAAGTCTATTTTCGCCAGGGGAGAGCGTCACTTGTGGCCATAAGAATATGCAATCGCGTTCGGGGGTCTTTTTACCGAGCGGATTGCCATTTAGGAAGAGTTCAACCTCTTTGGCGTTTGAGTACACTTTGACATTAGCGATCTTGTTTGTGCGTTCGGTGTACCGTCGGCTTGTAATGTAGAGTGTGGGTTCATCGGACCAATTAGCCTTGTAAAAGTAGAAGACATCTTTTCGAGTTTTTCGGTCGTAAGTGACGACGCCCTTGTCGTTTCTGCCGGGCACGCCACCTTCATTTCGCCAATAGCTCGTAAAGTCAAACATATTCCAGAGGAATGTGCCCCAGATATAAGGTGTTCGGCTTGCGTGGTACCAGACTGCTTCGTGTACGATGGATTGCCATTCTTCGGGGTGCCATTGACCGTTGTGCACAGGCATTTTTGGTGGATCTTCGTGGTGATGGATATTAGCGCCGGCGCCATACTCGCTAAGACAATAACACGATAAGCGTGCGCTTTTTCGGTATTGTTCGAGTCGTCGGGGTATTTCATCGAGCGAACCCCATTCCGGGTACCAGCCGGGGTAAATGTTCCATCCGAGCCAGCAGGTTAGCCTATTCATTTGGGGTAATCCTAAAGTACAGGTGGCGGCGATTGTTGGTCGTGTGGGATCTTCGGCGCGGGCGAGGTTGTGCAGGTCAAGCAACAGTCTATGGGGGTCAGGCGTATTTGGGCGGATTTCGTTGTATAAGCTCCATGCAAATATCGACGGGTGGTTTATGTTTTGGCGGATCAAATCAAGTAGTTGTCTGCGGCTGGTGTCAGCGAATTTTTCGCTGGGATCGATTCTGTCGACTAGGGGTAGCTCTGCCCATACAAGCAACCCGGCGCGATCACAAAGGGAATAGAAGTAAGAGCTGTGCTGGTAATGTGCACATCGGACGGCTGTAGCGCCCATCTCGAGTATTAAGGCGAGGTCTTCTTCCATGTCTTGTTCAGAAATAGCCCAGCCTTTGTCCGGTCTATCCTGATGACGGTTCACGCCACGCACTGGGTAAGGCTCACCATTCAAAATAAAACCTTTTTCAGGGTCCACTGTAAATGATCGCAGTCCTACATATTGTATGACTTCGTCGATTAGGGAGTTGTCAGGGGCCATCAATTTCACGACCGCCTTGTAAAGGTATGGATCTTTTCGCCCGTGCCACAGACGCGGGTTTTGGACGGTGACTTTGGCCCAGAAAGGTTCCGTAACGCGGGGCTGTGATACAATGGACTCGATTGTTTCTGCGATGGGATTGTTTTGGCGATCGAGTAGTTGACAGACGAGTGTCAGATTTGTGCGTTGGCGTCGTGCATTTGAAATTTGCACAATGACGTCAAGGACGGCTTGAGTTTTTGTGACTGAAGTTTGTAGCCACGCTACGCCAGGTGAACCATGATCTAAAGGGGTGACGCAAATTTCCGGGGTTTGGATTAGCCATACGGGTCTGTAAAGACCGCCATAGACGGGGAAGTCGCCGCTCAATGGTGCAACGTCGGATTCAGGTGCATTGCTGACCCGCACGGCCAAGACATTGGTTCCGCTGGGGTTGAGGTATGGGGTTAATTCATAGCAGAAAGCACCGAATGCCCCCCGATGATGTCCGAGATGTCTGCCGTTTAAATAAACGTCTGCTACGGATCCGGCGGCTTCGAATCTAATGAAGTACCTTTTCCCTTGGAAGGGTTTGATTTCAAGGATGCGTCGGTACCAACCCGGCCCGCGCCGGTATGGTTTTCCACGTTGGGCGTCTTCCCAACCCCAGTTGTGTGGTAATGAGATTATTTGCCAGGATGAATCGTCAAAGTCGGGTTGCTGGGCTGTCTGTAAATCTTCGAAGGTGAATTTCCATCCCTGGTCAATGCGTATGAGTGTACGTGTGCTGCCTTCAACGCCGCCGGCCTGTATCGTAAAAGTGATTGGGAGGCTAAATGTCAGTAAGGTGTTTATTACTCTCGATTTCATTGTTTGCATATTTAGCCTAAAAATTTTCCCAAGTCCAACTGTCTTGCCATTCGATTTTGCAGGTGCCTGGACTGGTAACGGTCAGCGGCAGCCATACATAGGTAGATATAGCAAGGTTTGAGGGGTTCCATCTATCCGCCAAAAAGATGAATTTGCCGGGCTTGTTTGGGATAGGGAGAGCAAAAGTGCCTTGTGAATTGAATGTGGTATCGGCCAGGGGACCTACGCATGGATTTCCGACGACTTGCCATGGGCCGAGGATGTTTGTTGAAATTGCCAATGATGCTGCGTTTGGACGCCAGCCTGTGCATCCGCTTGTGATGAGGTAATAGATGTTTTGGTGTTTAAATACAACGGGAGCCTCACGCATTTGCCCGACCAAAATCCGAGCCCAGGTTTTGCCTTCCAAGGCAGGTTGAGCAGGTCCAGTCCATTCATCATTTAACCTAACCACATACATCGTTGCATTGTTTTCTGATGCGTAAAAGACGTATGCATTTGTGTCGGAGTCCACATACAAGGTCATGTCACGAAATGTGCCCCCAAATGACTTTTGCTGATTTGGATCGTTGGAAGGGAAATTAAAATCGTTTGTGATAGGACGAATTGCATGCAAGATCGTTACTGGTCCCGTAGGGGAATCGCTTATCCCGACTCCGGCACGTGCAAAGTTGTACCCAGGCCGGTCTAAGTGCATCCAGAAAACAAATTTTTTGGTTCGTGGGTTGTAGGCTACCTTGGGACGTTCAACAAAAGTTCGGGCTCCAAACCGTTCTTCAATTTGCTGTTTTAGAATGGGGTGTGATTCGAGATGCCAATGATAAAGATTCGTTGAGGAGTAGCAAGAGACTGCAGCAGGGGAATTGGGATCCCTGTTTTCGCCATGCCAGTAAAATTTGTTTTGATGGAAGATGATCCCCCCACCGTGTGCCTGAATCAGATTACCGTCAAGGTCATACCAAGGTTTCCCTGGTTGGAATGCTTGGTCTGCGCAACAGCAAGATTGCCAACCTATGACAAGTACCAAAGCTAACCTGGATGTTGGTGTCTTCATGTTGGGCATTTAACTGTTGTGACTTTCCAATGGGTACAAATATTCAGGATTTGTGGTTTGGGTTAGTTGAAGGCAAATTTTTGATCTGATATGCTTGGAGGTTGGATATTTGTACCTCAAACAATGTCAAGCTGTGAGTGGAGAAAGTTTTTCAGGTAACGTAGCCGCGCTGATACCGATTCCACCGTCGTTCACAAGGGTGCGGATAACTGAAATTCGGATCTAAGGGATGTAGCCGCCGTCGTGAGACGGCGGATAATCCCGATTTCCGTACCCACCGACGTAAGTCGGCGGACTCATCCACGATGGACTTCCGAGTGGTAAAATTAATCCACCGTCTTACGACGGTGGCTACGAGGTTTGGATAATTTTGCGCATGGAATTTGGTTTGTGTTGGCGCGTGCCCGTCCACGGGCGCAGGTCCACACGTACCGGATGCCAACGGCTTGGAGGGTCGGGTTCAACCCCGACCGATTTTGGACGACGTGGAAGTCGTCCCTCCAATGGAAACGAAATCGACGTAGCCGCCGACGTGAGTCGGCGGATTGAAAAGGGCCATTGGGTATTTGGGGTTTTACGGCGGTAGGCCAGGTGCTGGATACGCTTTAGTACCTGTGTTTCATTCCGGATATGAGCTTGGAGTTATCCGCGCTCTTACGAGCGCGGCTACGAAGGTATGGGTTATGGTAGCCGCCGACGTAAGTCGGCGGATAAATCCACCGCGCGCGGATAACCGAATTCGGGCCTAAGGAGTGGGTTGCGTGATTAATCTTGGATGGGAGTTGTGGTGCAGGTTTTGGTGAGAATCAAGGGATGGTTTGGGGTTCTACGGATTGTAATTTTTCGGCTGTTAGAGGAGTCGGATGCTTTTTGCAACGATTTATAGAGTGCCAGTCTTTGCTGCTAATTGTGGCAGTGGGTTGAGTTTTGGGAGGGGGATCACCCATTTGGGTGATAGACGGTGAGGGCTGAAGGTGGTTAAATATTACGGTTGAATAGTTATTCGATTATGCGAACCGGCTTTCTGCAATTTGGGCGGTGTGCCTTGTCTGTTGGTTTGGTGGTTAATAGTGTGATGGCAGATTTGCGGGTGCCATATGCACCTGATGAATACACGCTTCATTTATGGCGCTTTAACAACACCACATTGGAAAATGGGTACTACATCATTTCAGATGAAGGGATGGGTGTGCCAATGACTTTGACAAACCTTGGATTACCTGCCAACACCCCTCCATTTACCAACGTGTTTAACCAAACCCCAGTGATCCCGCCGCCGATAGATTTAGGGGCGAGTCTGCGGATCTTGCATGGCGGAGGTAGCGGATTGCGTGCATATGCTATGGCGGCAGGCCCCGGGAATGTAGAAGGTACCACTGTGTGTAACCCGGAGACAGGTGCATTCACATTTGAGGCATTAATCTGTCCCATGGGACCATTATTTGAGAGTGGATTAAACTGGCAGATTTTCTGCGGCGATAACAACGGTTCCCGAGGTTGGCATTTCCGAATTCAAACTGGTTCTACACCGCAACTGAATTTCAATTTTATCAACCCTAATTTGGGCAATTTTACTGTGCCTTTGCCACTTTCGGGACCGAATGCAGTGACAACCAATCAATGGTATCACGTTGCAGTGGTGTACACTGGGAATGCTCCGACAAATGGGGATATCCCCGGTGAGCTAAGGTTTTATTGGACATTATTAGATCCCAACAAGGAAATGGCAGCACCGTTGGCAACTAATTATGTGTCAAATCCGGGCGTGATTGGCAACGGCGTTTCGATTGCTGTTGGTGGTTCGCAGCGCACAATTAACGGGGTTGGCAATGGTGAGGGGTTCGTCGGATACATCGACGAGGTGAGAATTAGTTCGGTAGCGCGTAGGCCAGATGAAATGGCGTTTATGCGCTCGGTCGTGGTTAATCCACCAGTCATTATGCAACAGCCACCAGAAAGTCTTTTAGTGGCATACGGCAAACCACTCCTGGCCACGGCGATTGTGTCGGGTACAGAACCATTAACGTATTCGTGGCAATTCAGTACTGATGGGCAAACATTTGTGGTTTTGCCTGGTCAAACGAATAATTCGCTAGAAATTGCTTTTGCCACATTTGCAAATGAAGGGTACTACCGCTTGGTAGCTGCTAACCCGGCAGGTTCAGTGACAAGCTCAGTGGTTCATGTGACAATCGGTGCGGCGTTTATTGATCTTTACAATACGGGGATAGCCTTGGATGGCAGTTGTGATACGAACTTAGCCGGGAATCCAGATCCGCATTATCAGCTTGTTTTGAGCAGTGACATGGAGAGCCAGGGTCCTGAAGCAATCGTATGGAACATGTTTGCGTATCCGATCGCGATGGCGGGCGGTGGTGGCATGTACGCGAATCCGGATGGACTTTCTCAGTGGATTGGACCAAGGGTTAATTCATATACATCGCCCCAAGGAAAATACGTTTATCGGATGAAGTTCTGCACCGACGGTGTTGATCTATCCAAGCCGGTTGTGTTGGAAGGACGTTGGGCGGTTCAAACCACCGGGATTGAAATTCTTTTGAATGGGAAACCTACTGGCAATGCCTCTCGGATCACGAATTCGCCTCACATGTTTGCAGCCTTTGTGATTACGAACGGTTTTGTTCCTGGGATTAATACTTTGGACTTTGTCACGGAGTGTGTTAATCCGCCTGGGAACAACCCAGCAAATGCTATCAGAGTCCAGATAACAAGCTTAGGGTATGCATTGCCGCCGGGACCTCCCACGATGGTTCAGCAACCTCAAGACATCACAGTATGTGACGCTGCGTATGGATGGGGTAGCAAGGCGGTCTTTGAAGCAGCAGCGGTGGGACGTCCACCTCTCCGGTACCAGTGGTATATAAATGGTGTGCCTATGAGTGGACAAACAAATAGAATGTTGGTGTTTGAAAATCCAATGGGAATAAGTGGGACCCAAGTGTATCTGGTAGTTAGCAATGATTATGGGGCTGTTACAAGCCGCGTGGCTCGACTCACCTTAGTCACTCAGAACAGGGTGCCAACGGTGACCAACGCCATGTTTATCACACGCACGAACACGCCATTGCAGATTAATTTGGGTGAGTTGCTGGCGAGCTGTTATGATCCGGATGGGCATAGGATCACGGTAGCTTATTGGGATTATACAACTACGAATAATGTTGCGTTGGAATCTCCGGCTGGATCGCTCGTAGTAACTTACACCCCACCCGAGGGATACGTGGGATATGACCAATTCAAATATTATGTCCAGGACGCCGGTGGGGCTACTGGAGAGGGTGTGGTGGTGATACGGGTAATCCCCGAGATTAAACCCGGTACTGTGACAGCCCAACTCATCGGACAGAATATCAGAATAAGGGTACAAGATGGGACACCAGGTTGGCCCGTAAAAATTGTATCCTCGGAGAACTTGTTATTACCGTTGCCAGCATGGACGGTGGAGTATTCTGGGCAGTTTGGCCCAGATGGTACATTTATAGTGGATTTGCCATATTCTGGAATGGTGAAGCAGAAGTTTTACGCAGTTGCAGTACAGCAATGACCTAAACAAATAACGAAGCTAGGAGGTGTCTATGAAACTCAAATTAGTAACGACAACGCTAACAACCTTGGCGGTGGTTTTAGCCACCCAGGCCCAGCAGTATCAGACTAACATCATCTACTACGAAAGTTTCAGTGGGTCGGCCACTGAGTTGCTTAACGGGAAGGTACCAGATGTAAGTGCAACAGGGGCAGCTTGGCAGGCGGGAAACTTGTTGTATCAAAACGGCCATTGGAACACATATGTAGCAGATTCGGCAAATGGCCAAGCGGCGTGGCTGCCATTTACTGCATTGCCAAACAAACTGTACATCCTGGAGTGCAGTTTTTTGAACAGCCAACCGAACTGGCTAGCAGTAGGTTTCTTTTCCTCCTACCCGGTCAACAACTCCGGGATTTCATGGACGGAAACAAGGTGGGAAGTGAGGCATTCAAATAGTGGTTATTTGTGGATGTTGTCTAGAAACCACGGTGATCAACCGGATCAACAAGCGTTTTTGGGATATGGGACTGGCAACCAAGTTACCGCAATTAATGGTGATTTAGTGGATCCGAACCAGTGGGTAAATGTGAAGATTGTGTTAAATACGGGATGGCCAAATGACAGTGGGAGTTACACCTACGAATACTGGCTGAACGACCAACTAAGGGCTTCAGGTACGATTGCCACCAGTTTAGTAGGGAGCATAGGTGGAGTGGGATTGAGTTATGAAAGGAGTGCAACTGCTAATTCAGGAGCTGACATCGATTACTTCCGCTTAAGTGTAGTGCCGGAACCCAATTCAATCGCTTTGTTTGGGATTCTATTATTAGGGTTGGGTTACGTTATTAGCCGGAGTAATTTTTGAATGAGACCCACGTAAGCTCCTACGGGGTGGGAATGGGAAAAGTGTGCTGCGGCCGTTGGTTTGCCTCCTACCATTCCCACCCCAAGAATTTATGTGTGCGTCAGGCAGGTTTTTATGGTAAACTTTTGTTGCGACCAATGAATAGAGATAAGGTTGGTTTATTGTCGGGTAGGGGTCTGGGGGAGTGGAGGGGAAAGGCGGCGTTTACGCTTATAGAGCTGTTGGTTGTAATCGCAATTATAGCGATTTTAGCTGCTCTGTTGTTGCCAGCTTTGTCGAACGCCAAAGAGCGCGCACGACGGATCGCTTGCCTAAGCAACCTTAAGCAAATCGTAGTGGGTGTGATAGCGTATGCGGGGGAGAATGAAGACAGGGTGATTGAGGCGGGGCGTTCGGTGCCCAATGTCGATCCTGATCAACCCATCCAATTACCGCAGGAAAATCTGAGTGCCTGGGCATCGGTTGGACTTAAAGTTTTCGAAAAAGGAAGTGGACCCAATACTTGGTCATGTCCTAACCGGCCTGGACTTGCCGCTTTGAACCCGCAAAACAATCAGTGGACCCTCGGGTACCAGTATTACGGCGGTATTAAGACTTGGAAGAACAACCTTTACCCCAATGGGGTAAAATCCGCTAGCCCCGTTAAGACTTCAACAGCAAAACCACATTGGATGGTAGTGGCGGATGTGGTTATTAAATGGGACAATAAATGGACTGATCCTAGTGAACAGCCACCCAGTGGGTTTTCGAATTTGCAGGCGCACAGGCGACCAAACAGTGTTTTACCAGCTGGGGGTAACGAAGCTTTTATTGACGGCTCGGCCCGTTGGGTCAAGGCGTCAGATATGTTGTATATTCATAGTTGGCGCCCTGCTGATCGAGAGCTGTATTTTTACCAAGAAGATTTAGGGGAATTAAATGGTGTTAAGACGCGTTTGACCCGTGTCCCGTAAGGAGTCGGGGATATAGAAGGTCGAATTTGCTCGCGCAATTTCTCGTGTGGGCCAGCTGGAAAGCGATGATAGGTAGGTTCTTTCGGGGAAACGTGGAGTTCGCAGTTAAGGGTGGGTAATGAAGAGATGGCGGCTTTTCCGGACCTATTAGTTAAAAATCTCTAATTTCAATCTGTAAATGCGTGCACTTATTTTACGAGTAGGGATAAAAGTTGTTTTAGTTCTTTGTCCTTTTTGCGTAGGGGCAAATTCCCGGGACATTTATTTAGAGGCGTTGCTTGATTTTGAGCGGTATGCCGAGACCATTTGGGTAAATTGCACAGGAAGTAATCAACCCCCCGACTCGGGTTATTGGGGTGATGGTGGCAGTTCAGGTAATGGGGGAATCCGTGGGAATTGTGGGATTGCGGTCGCCTATGCGGTATTAGTCGTGGCACAACCTGATAATCCCACCAATACATTAAGACTGACTCGGATTCGGAAGGCGTTAAACTATGCTGCCGGCACACATACCAGTGGGAGTTACTTTTGCGTGGATGGGAAAAAATGGGGTTGGGAAATCAATGATTGGCAGACACCTGAGTGGGCCGGATCAATGGGGCTAGCATGTTTGTTAGTGGAGCGAGAACTTCCTGAAGATACTGTTGCTGCGGTCAAACGGGTGGTTGCTAGTGAAGCAACACACCGCGCCCAAATCCCACCTGCAAGTGGATATGTAAGTGACACCAAGTTAGAGGAAAATGCATGGCAGGGAAACATTTTAGCTTTGGCAGCTGCCTGGTTGAAGAATTCCACAAATGCGAGCCTTTGGCTAGAGGCTGCAAAGAGGTACCTGGTGAACACATACACAGTGCCTTTCCCCACGGGAAACCCGCTTGATGCTTGGGTGACCACTCAAACACTTTATACGGATTGGGGTTGTGAAAATCACGGGATTTATCACCCTACGTATCTGATGGTTGGAGGGATGTCATCGGGTGACTCGCTTTTGATGGCGAAGTTGGCAGATCCAGAGATCGGTGCTGAATTGGAGCCTTTTGCAGAATATAACATAATGAACGTGTGGAGTAACAATCTGCGGTACATGATTATGGAGTCGGGTGAACTTGCTTATCCTTCCAGTTCAACTTGGACACTACATGACTATGAGCACAATTCTTATCTGGCCTGGATTGCCTCGCATTTTGGGGATCCGCTGGCACGGTATGCGGATGCTAGGCTTGCGGCGCTAGTACGGCAGCAGCAACTTGTGTGGGGTGACGGCCGGTTTTGTGGTCCACGTGTTCCGGATGGCTTTTATCGTGAGGCCGTCGAAGCTCGTCGAACTGCAATAGCTTGGTTGCACTGGACTTTTGCTAAACATCCAAGCGGAAATTCTATTCCTCCCGATGAAGCAGTGGTTCATTTTCCTAGTGTGAAGGTATTGGCGCATCGGAGCGAATCTGGGTTTGTTAGTGTGTATTATGCTAGCACTCGGCCAATGGGCTGGATAGAGCCTGCATCCTTTGGTTTTCCAACAAATGTGTTTCTTACCACGCCTTACTTGGGTGGAATCTTTGGGCATGGTCCATTGGGGAAAGCCACGGGTATCTCACTCGTAAATGTAATTACGAATCCCTCGGGTTTCTATGCAGAGTTGCTTGTGCAAAATGGTACTAACGGACAGACGAAGGTTTACATAAAGACTAGTGGAGAAAGCGTGGGGATTGTTGAGATTCCGCTTCCCGCTTCTGGGGTAACAGCTACCTCAGCAGGATGTTTTACAAACGGGATCCAAAATGATCCTTTGACGGGTGGCAAACGTAGAGTTGAATGGGACGGAGGCACCACCAATATCATAGCCAAGTCTGGAACAGTTGTGAACATTACTAGTCGATGGGTCTGTGTGGATGATCGATACGGATTTGTTGCCGGGCCATCCGGATATTTTAGGTATCGAGGGGTCACGGGTTACGATTCCACGCTTCATGTGATGCAAGACACCCTATGTTTTCAGCCTGCGCCACAACAGTATCGGCTGGCTCCGCGGTATGCCGTTTGGTTTCTGAATAAATCTGCGGCGCAAACGGCTTCGCTCGCATCCAGGACACGGTGTTACACTAACGGAAGTTCATTCGTTTTGGAGTTTCCCGGCCGCGGCACTAACACAGTTCAAATCGTGGCGTCTTTACTTTCTGGAAATGGGACATGGGCGGTGGACACGGATGGGTTATGGAGCGATCCAACAATGTGGGTTTCAGGATTAATTGCAGATGGGGCGGGCTTTTTTGCGGATTTTTCGAAGCTTAATATTACAACAGATCGGACGGTGTACTTAGACTCGCCCCGGGTATTGAGTGGCTTGATATTTGGGGATTTGGAAGGCACTCAGAATTGGGTTTTGAAGGCTACTAACGAAGGCTCGCTCAGGTTGGCTGGTTCATCACCCTATGTGTTAGTGACCAACAACACCGCTATAATCAACGTGCCTATTTTGGGAGAAAACGGCTTCACAAAACTTGGTCCGGGTCGGTTGGTATTGTCTTCGCCAAATTTAATTTCTGGCACTTTGTATCTAGACGCGGGCACTAGCTTTGGTATGGGCGACGGGACGGTCTGTTTTGCTCATCCTGCTGCTGGAGGCAATTTGAGCGAAATTATTGCGAGGAATAACACTGGTTCATCTAACGGGTCCACACTTCAGCTTGATGGGACTGGGGGTGGTATTGTCGTAACTCAAAAGATCACCTTCAGTTGTCGTAATAACTGGATCCCGAACTTGCAAAATCTAGCTGGTTCAAACGTCATTGCAGGTCCAATTTACATGCAGGTGGGTGGGTCGAATGTGGTGATTAGTTGCGATAAAGGGACATTGGTAATTGCCTCACCGTTGCGGTACATAGGATCATATACGAGCGGACGTGGTTGGAGTTTTTGGGGATCGGGAACGATCAGTGTGAAAGGGCCAATTTTAGCAGCGGACAATGGGGCATCTATAAGTGTAGCAATGTTTGGTTCTGGAGTTTTAGAGTTATGTGGGACCAACACATATACTGGTCCTACTGTGGTGTATAATGGTACGCTCCGGGTTCGAGGTGTGATTAAAGGAGCGGGAGTCACGGTCTATGGCACGCTGCAAGGCCCCGGAGTAATAAACGCGCCGGTCATAATTGCCTCAAACGGCATCTGTGAAATAGGCGATGAGATTGGATCACTTGTGATTAATGCTCCGTTTACGAACATGGGGAAGATATGTTTAAAAGTTCAACGAGTAGGATCGCTGGTTACCAATGATTCCCTTACCGGTATTGTAAGAGCGGTTTTGAACGGCCAGCTCCAAGTTAAGTCCATAGGTGAACCGCTCCAATTTGGGGATACTTTCCGGCTTTTGAGTGCCTCTCAGATTGTTGGACGGTTTGATACCGTACAGCTACCGGAGATTGGTCCTGGTCTGGTGTGGGACACAGGCAGCCTTTATGAAGATGGAAGCATCTCGGTTGGCCTAGGCCAAGTGACTCCAATTATTAGTAAGTTCGAAGTTAGGAATGGGAAGGTTGTTGTGGAGGTAACCGTTGGGGCTGCTGGGGCGCCACTCACAATCCTTAGTCATACGAATCTCTTGGTACCTACAAGTCAGTGGGAGCCTGTTTGGGCTGGGCGATGCGATGCCTCGGGCCGTTTCGCGTGGACCAACGAGGTGTCCGAGGGATCGGTGCAGCGGTACTACACCGTGCGTGTGCCTTAAAGGATAGAGAGGAGCATGAAAACCAGCGTTTTGAACAAGAGTTGGATATTTCTATTTGGAGTTTGGTTGTTGTTTGCACCTCATGCTTGTGGGGGATTACCTGAAGATCGATTGGACAGGGTTTGGGAACGACCTCCTGTATCCGCACGGGTTCGGGCGTATTGGTGGTGGTTGAACGGAAATGTAACGCGTGAGGCCATAACTCGCGACCTTGAGGAGATGAAATCCAAGGGGTTCGGTGGCGTGGTGATAATGGATGCTGGGGGGGCCGAGCAAAATGGCAATGCCAAGGTCCCCCATGGGGCCACATTTCTTAGCCCGGAATGGCGCGCGCTTTTTAAGCATACCCTTCAAGAGGCAAACCGGTTGGGCCTCGAAGTGGGGTTAAATATCCAAAGCGGTTGGAATCTTGGTGGGCCATTGGTGAAACCTGAAGAAGCCGTTAAAAAATTGACGTGGGTGACACTCGAGTTGGTAGGACCTGGTCAAGTTGAAAAAAGGCTTCCTGAACCGCCTTCAAACGATGGTTTTTATCGTGATGTTGCAGTACTTGCTTGGCCCGTTTCAGGTCAGCGCACCAACAGGCCTACATTGAAGCATTACAAGGTAAAAGCGTTGCTTGATCGACCTGCTTTTCAGGGGCCACATGCTTGGTTCCTTGCAAACTCCGCACCTAAAACAGCTCCATTTGTTCTGGATGAGGATCAACCAGTTCCTGGAGAGGAAGATACCCCGCTGGAGAAGATACGTGATTTGACTGGTTTTATAGAGCAACAGTCGGATGGAACTTACCTTGTATGGGAAGTCCCAGAAGGCAAATGGCAAGTCCTACGAATTGGGTACACCCTTGGTGATTGGCGGCGGGTATCAACTCACAGCGATAATTGGGAAGGGTATGCATTAGATGTAATGGATGCAGAGGCATTTAAACGTTATTGGAAGGAGGTGGTTGAACCGTTGCTTGACGAAGCACGTCATTTCCTCGGTAAGACCCTCAAGTACCTCCACACCGATAGCTGGGAGATTGAGTACTTCAACTGGACATCGAAAATGCCTGAGGAATTTAAGCGAAGGCGCGGTTACGACCTCACAAATTGGTTGCCGGTTGTAGCGGGGTTTATTGTAAACGACAGAGTTCAAAGCTCCCGTTTTTTGGAAGATTTGCGGCGTACGCTTGGCGATCTTGCCGCGGATAATCATTACCGGGTTTTTGCTAAATTGGCTCATGAGCAAGGGTTGCTCATCCATCCTGAATCGGGTGGACCACATTTTACTCCTATCGATGCTCAACAGTGCTTGGGTATAAATGACATCCCTATGTCAGAGTTTTGGGCCATGGCTAAAACTCATAGATCAATCGATGAAACACGGTTTTTTGTAAAACAGCCTGCTAGTGCAGCACACACAATGGGCCGCAGAATAGTGGCTGCAGAAGGGTTTACCACTGTTGGACCACACTGGCAGGAAAGGATCTGGGACAACCTTAAACCATCGTTCGATCAGGCGCTTTGCGAAGGGTTAAACCTGCTTGTGTGGCATGCCGTCGTGTGTTCACCCAAAGAGATGGGCATCCCCGGTCAACAGTATTTTGCCGGGACACATTTCAATCCGAACACCACTTGGTGGTCTAAATCGCACGCATTTCTAGCTTATATTAATAGGTGCCAGGCCTTGCTTCAGGAAGGTTTATTTGTAGCAGACGTGCTTTATTACTACGGTGACCACGTGCCTAATTATGCTCAATCTAAACGGACTGATCCAGCAGGTGTGTTACCAGGTTATGATTATGACGTAATTAGTGAGGAAGGACTCCTTACCAGAGTGCATGTGCGGGACGGGAAACTGGTTTTACCTGATGGAATGTCGTATGAGATGTTAGTGCTACCGCCTTATGAGTCGATCTCGTTGCGTGCCCTCCGGAAAATCCGTGATCTTGTGAGGGCTGGTGCAATCGTTGTAGGTCCGAAACCACAGCGTGCTTCCGGATTAGCTGGCTTTCCTGACGTGGATATGGAAGTTAGGCGAATAGCCGACGAGCTATGGGGACCGGATCCGTTAACCTCAAATACATGGAGGCGGGTGGGTAAAGGCACGGTAGTTTATGGAGTACCGACTCGCAAAGTCCTTGAAGAAAGAGGTGTTTTACCGGATTTTGTACCGCATCAAGCGGAACATCCTGGAGCTATCGATTACGTCCATCGAAAAAGTACGACGGCAGATATATACTTTGTTGCAAATAAGACAAATGTAGCACAACAATTCATGGGGATTTTTAGGGTTACACGCAGGTTTCCTGAATTGTGGGATCCCATTACAGGGAAAAAGTGGGTTGCTTCCGACTTCGCTATCTTGAGTAATCAAACGGCTGTGCCATTGGAACTGGGCCCATACGGGTCGGTTTTCGTTGTGTTTAGAAAAGAAGTATCTTCGACCCCGCATCCAGGAAAGCCGAACTTCCCTAGGTACAAAACTCTGAAAGAAATTAATGGTCCGTGGACGGTGGATTTTGATCCATTGTGGGGTGGACCAGGCCGAGTAAGATTCGACCGGCTTATCGATTGGACCACAAGCTCGGATCCTCGCATAAAATATTATTCTGGCACGGCAGTGTACGAAGCGGATGTTGTGCTCACAAATGAAGACTTAAAAAAAGGCGCATTGTGGCTTGCATTGGGTGACCTCCGCGAAATTGCAGAAATTTACGTAAACGGTATTTCGTGTGGGGTTGTCTGGTATCCACCTTTTCGGGCTGAAATTACCCATGCGGTCCGGGAAGGAACCAATTCGATTCGGATTGAGGTGGTTAACTTTTGGCCAAATCGGATCATTGGCGATCAGTTTTTGCCCGAGGAAAAACGGTATACTCGTACTAATATTCGGCGGTTAACACGCGAAACCCCGCTGATGGAATCAGGCTTATTCGGGCCGGTCCGGATAGAATTCACCACAGGAGATTAGGGGTGAGTATAGTGTAAAACCTCCAGAAAACCTGGCTTATTCGGAAGAGCGGTCAGTTGTGCGCTAAGCAGTGCGTGTTTGGTTGGAAAAGGGGGGAGCGGGATGATTTAGACCTCTGGTTTGTGTGTAATATGAATGGAGGTATTGCGGTAATCGGCTATTGACACGGAAATCCGCAAATGATATAAGGCCGCTCGTCAAGTTCCGGCAATGGAGCTTGCCAGTGAGTGGGTCTCAAAAATAGCCCACTCCAAAGTGCACCGTTTGAATTTACAATTGGTGCTAATAGCTCCTGCATCTAGGTGTGATGCAGGAGCTTTTTTTATAGGTAGGAAGACCAGAAAACAAGATTTGGATCGAAAATGAGTGAGACTTGGTTGACGGCTTTTGTTTGGATCGGACTGGCCTTAATAGCCAGCTATGTGTCTATTCGGACTGCGATTTCGGTGGCCATGATTGAAATCATGGTGGGAATGATCGTAGGTAACATAATGCATTTGGAAACTACGCAATGGGTAAATTTTTTGGCGGGATTAGGTAGTGTATTGCTGACGTTTTTAGCTGGGGCGGAGATTGAACCCGATGCGCTCCGAAAACACTGGAAAGCAGCGCTTGGGATTGGATTTATAAGTTTCCTGGCACCATTCCTTGGAGCCATGGCACTAGCTCGTTTTGCTTTGGGATGGTCACCAGATGCAAGCAAAATAGCCGGTGTGGCTCTCTCAACTACTTCGGTAGCAGTTGTTTATGCGGTGATGATCGAGTCTGGATTGAATAAGACAGAATTGGGGAAGCTGATACTCGCTGCATGTTTTGTGACAGACCTTGGCACGGTATTAGCCTTAGGCGCTTTGTTTGCCAATTATAACCTTTGGCTAGCGGGGTTTGTTGCGGTCTTAGTCGTGGTGTTAATCGTTTTCCCGCGGATAATAGAGCCTTTCTTTAAACGGTTTGAAGGCCACGTAAGTGAACCCGAAATGAAGTTGTTATTAGCTGTATTGTTTTTCATGGGTTGGTTGGCTTCTAAGGCAAACAGCGAAGCTGTGTTACCGGCGTATTTGATCGGGTTGGCTGTTGCAGGGCCGTTGGCCAGACACCGGGAAACAATGCACCACATTAGAGTGAGCACATTTGCGCTGCTGACACCGTTCTATTTTTTGAAGGCGGGCTCGTTAATCAGGATCGCCGATCTAGTGAACGGGTTTTGGGTGATAGGAATATTGCTTCTCGTTAAGTTGGTAACAAAGCTCATCGGTGTATACCCGGTTGCGCGAATGTTCAAAATGGATCACAAGATCGGTAGCTACACAACGCTTTTAATGTCTACTGGATTGACCTTTGGTACGATATCGGCATTGTTTGGATATACGCGAGGTATTATTTCTCAGTCGCAGTACTCCGCATTAGTGGTGGTAGTAATAGCCAGTGCGATAGTACCCACTATGATTGCCCAAGCATTTTATAAACCGAGCGTGAAGGTAACTGAAGCTTCAGAATAACCAAAAAGGAGGATGTGTATGAGCCAACAGTACAAGAAGATTTTGGTTGCGAATGACGGGTCAGAGCATGCTAAAAAGGCGCTCCAAGCGGCGATCTGGTTAGCGAAGTGCTTAGGTGCAGAGTTGCACAGTATCTCGGTTGAAGAGGATCTGCCCAAATATGTGGCTACCGTGGGGGAAATTGAAGAAGTTAAACGGCGCAAGGACGCGTATTTTGCTCAGATTGTTGCTGAGTCAAAGGAGCTAGCAAGTAAACAAGGGGTAGAACTCCACGCACATATTATAGCAGGGCACGAGGTCGAGACGATAGTGAATTTCTGTCGGGAAGGGCAGTTTGATTTATTGGTAATAGGGTTTATGGGACATAGCAAAGTATTTGGGCGAGTCTGGGGAAGCACTTCCCAAAACCTAGCTAAGCTAGCTCCATGCTCAGTGTTGATCGTTAAGTAGCAACACGAGTACAAGCATCAAACAACGTGTTGCAACTTTCAAATTCCTTGGTAAACTAAGTGAGAAAATTTAGTTTGAACGACATGAAGGAAGGAATACATCCAAAATACGTTGAGGCAGAGATCAGGTGCGCATGTGGGAATATTGTTAAGACCCGATCGACGAAACCGGTCATAACGATCGGGATTTGTAACATGTGCCATCCTTTTTACACTGGGCAGCAGAAATTGGTTGACACGGCTGGACGCGTTGAAAAATTCCAACAACGGCTTGCAAAGAGCCAGGCGGTACGAGCGGCTTTGGAGGCGGCTCGGAAGGCAAAATCGAAAAAGATTTAGCGATTTTAGGATTTATAAGCCCGCCGGTGGCGGTGGTGTATTACTGCCGCAGGCGGGCTTTTTATTGATGTGTAAGATGGAGTGTGCTAGTGCCAAGAAATGGATCTGCGTCCTCACATAGAGAGATTGATAACCCGGGCTAGTGAGCTAGAAAATGAACTAGCCAGACCAGAGGTGGCTTCTAACCCTGCAAAAATGCAAGAACTGGCCCAGGAATTTGCTCGCGTAAGTGAACTTGCCAAAGTCGGCCGGGAATATTTGCGGATTTTAGACCAAGTTGAAGGAAATAGGAGAATAATCGAAGATCCCCAGTCTGATCCTGAATTAATCAAGCTGGCTCGGGAAGAGATAGAAGAATTGCTGAAACGGGAAACGCAGCTGCGCAGGCAGCTTCAAATAGGTATACTGCCGCCTGATCCAAACGATTCCAAGGACATAATTGTGGAGATACGGGCAGCAGCAGGAGGGGAAGAATCCGCTCTATTTGCTGCAGAGTTGTATCGGATGTATACCCGTTACGCAATTAATCGTGGGTGGAAGGTTGAGCACATAGATTCAAGTCCTTCTGACTTGGGCGGTTTTAAGGAGGTGGTCTTCGAGATAAGTGGGCGGGATGTTTTTAGTAGGCTGAAATACGAGAGTGGTGTTCACCGGGTTCAACGTGTTCCTGTGACTGAGGCCGCGGGACGAATTCATACAAGTACTTGCACTGTAGCAGTTTTGCCTGAGGCAGAGGAGGTAGATGTTGAAATAAATCCCGAGGACATTGAAATTTCAGTTTGTCGTGCTTCTGGTCCCGGGGGCCAGGGGGTAAATACCACTGACTCAGCAGTGCAAATTCTCCATAAACCGACCGGATTGATTGTTAGGTGTGCGGATGAGCGGTCCCAGCAGAAAAACAAGGCAAAAGCCTTAAAGGTCTTGCGGACTCGATTATTGGAGATTAAACGTGCGGAGGAACACGCAAAATACGCTGCTCAGCGAAGAGCCCAAATTGGTACAGGGGAACGAAACGAACGTATCCGAACCTACAATTTCCCTCAGAACAGGGTTACTGATCATCGGATCAACCTTACAATTTACAATCTGCAGGCGGTTCTTGATGGTGAGTTAGACTTGCTGATAGAACCTCTCATGGCACATGAGTTAGAGCGACGGCTAGCTGAATTAAAACTTTAAGCGTCAAGCCCTTGTAGCACAAAATTCGTTCACCGCGTCGATCATTGCTCTGATATTTTCAGTTGGCGCGCCAGGAGGCATTCCCCCGCCACATGACACAATCAATCGGCGATGGTCAGACACCGAGTTTAGCATTTTCAGAGTAGCCATTTTAACATCTTCAGGAGTGCCTGCTGCCAAAACATCCCGGGGTGGAATGTTGCCCATGACGGTGATTGTATTATTTGTCGCTGTTTTGAGTTGGTTGAGAGTTTCTTTGAAGCCAGGGTTGAGGAGGTTTATACCTATTTCTGGATAATACTTAACGGACTGGACACATGATGCATCGTTATGGAATAACTTCACTCGCGCTTCAAAAGAAGAAAACACTCGTTTCAGGTAAGGCAAGCCAAACTCTTTAAAGTCCTCTTCACTTAGCATGCCTACAAGGTCGTCAAGGATCATTATGCCATCAATCGAGGGAAAAGTGTCCTTTTGCAGTCTGTGCCATCGACATAAGAACTCAGTTACTAGCTCCAGAAGCTTGTGCATTTTGTCGGGATCAGTTTTTAGCGCAATCATGAACTCAGTTGTGCCCATTAAAAACGAAGCTATATTCAGTGGCCCACGGGAGATGGAGAACCTGATCTTATGCCCCAAAGCTTCTATTTTAGGTTTGGCGTGTGCTAGTCTTTTCAAAACGAAGGGCAAAAGACCGTCTGTCGCTGGATCTGGAAGCTCTAGATCATCTATTTGTGAGACATCTTTGAGAGTGTTCTTTGGGAAGGGGAATTCATTTGGGGGAAAAATGCATTTAGCACCGAAAGCCGAGGGTTCAGTGCACATCCCGAACTCAGCCCAAAAGCCAGGGAAAAACCAAACATTAGGGAATGTTTCAATTGCACTTTGGTTAGCTTCAAACCAGATTGTTTCACTCGTGAAGTAGTCGATTATTTCCACACCGTACCAGTTGGGGAGCCAAGGGGAATCAATAATAAAACCGATTGGCAATGGGTTAACTTCCTCACCTTCAATTACATCCAGTAACTGCTGCCATTGTTGTTCTGTCATAAGCCTAAATGAATAAGAAATTGTTCGCGTCGTGCACTAATCTAAAGCTGAGGGAAAAGGTTACAGGTGTCAAGCGCAAGGTTTCGCATAGGAGGAGTTTTGTATACGGTTCTTCTTGCAAAGGTAGAAGATGTTCCAGAAACTCGGGCACATGAGAGTAAGTGTCCAGACGCTTCTTAGGAAGGTAATAAATGGTGGTTTGCTATTGGTAGTTTTGGCTGGGACATCTAGCAAAGCGGAGGAAGCGCAACATTTTTATCGATGGGCTTTAAAACCCCCGATGGGATGGAATAGTTGGGATTGTTTTGGTACTACAGTCACGGAGTCTCAGGTTAGAGAACAAGCTGAGTTCATGGCAAAACATCTAGCCAAATACGGGTGGGAATATGTTGTGGTTGATATCCAATGGTACGAACCGTTTGCCAGAGGTCACGAATACAGACCCAACGCCGAACTAGTAATGGATCAATGGGGTCGTCTTTGGCCAGCGACTAACCGGTTCCCTTCCGCGGCGGGTGGGGCGGGATTTCGTCCGTTGGCTGATTATGTGCATTCACTGGGATTAAAGTTTGGTATTCACCTCATGCGGGGGATTCCCCGGCAAGCGGTACGTGATAATACTCCAATTTTGGGTACACCTTATCATGCTCGTGACATTGCAAATACTAACGATCGATGTCCGTGGAACCCTGATATGTACGGGGTGGATATGACAAAACCGGGGGCGCAACAGTATTATAACTCAGTGTTCGATTTAATCGCTAGTTGGGGTGTGGATTTTGTCAAGGTAGATGACATTGCACGGCCCTATCATACGAATGAGATTGAGGCGATCCGACGGGCAATCGATCGGACAGGCAGGCCGATGGTGTTGAGTTTATCACCTGGGGCAACGCCCTTAGGGGCTGGTGAACATGTGATGCGCCATGCGAATATGTGGCGAATAAGCGACGATTTTTGGGATCGGTGGCCCGAGCTTTACGCCCAGTTTGAACGCCTTCACAATTGGTCTCCATATCGTGGTGACGGTCATTTCCCTGATGCAGACATGCTTCCTTTAGGGGTAATTGCCTTTGGACGCAAAACCAGGTTTACCCCAGAAGAACAATACACATTGATGACTCTGTGGTGCATTGCACGGTCTCCATTAATTTACGGGGGTGACCTTACAAAGATGGATCCTTTTACATTGTCGCTCTTAACTAATGAAGAGGTTCTCCGTGTAAACCAGTTAAGTTACAACAATAGGCAATTATTTAGAAGCAATGATATAGTTGCATGGGTGGCACGCGATCGAGAAACCCAGGCCATTTATTTGGCTATGTTTAACATTCGAGATCCAAAAGAGCCTGACGATCCCAGTGGGGTCCAGGTTGAGATCTTACTGGAAGAATATTCGTTCCCTAATCCATGCAACGTTCGAGACTTATGGCAAAAGAGGGACATTGGGCCGATCACAAACAAATTCGTAGTTAGAGTTCCATATCACGGCAGTGTACTGTATTGTTTGACCAAATAGGCAATGGTATGAAGTTCGGGTTTCGCTCGGCTTGCTGGACTTGTGGGGATGCGCGTGAGAGAATCTTCGGATCAACGTAGATTAATTTTGATGGCAAGCGTGCGGCGATGGTTAGGTTCTGGGTACCTACTTGAGGTTAGAATCTTATAACTATTCGGAATTGGATCTAATTTTCCAAAAGTTACCCGAGCGGCCTCGGTGCCTCGATCATACACGGCTGCACCGCTGGAAGTGGGTCTTGTACTCAGGCATAGTCTGGAGTTAAGAGCGGTTGGGAGATTGACATGGTGTTGATTGCGCGTTTGTTGTAACTTTTTCAATACCGGCTGGATCGAAACACAAGGTATGAAAACTACGACAAAGGTTTTAATATTAATTAGTTTGGGTGTGGCGGTGATAGGAGCCCTAATTATTAAGGAGCGCAATCAGGATGGTACGAATGGCTCGATAGCCAATTTAGGAGGGGAATCTGAGCTCACCAATGTTGTCGAAGGTAAACAAGGCGCTCCTAACGCGTCGAGAGCTATGGAGACAGACCTCAGCAATAACCAAGGTTTGGGATCAATAGATACCAGTACTCAGTCTAAGCGACTGAAACTGCTCAGTTTTGGGGCGGGATGGTGTTTGCCATGTCGGATGATGGAACCTGTCCGTGAGGCGTTAAAACGTGAATATGGCCATGTGTTTGAGGTTTTACATTACGATGTCAATAAGGATGAAGCCATGGCGAAAAAATATGGAATCCATGTGATACCGACGCTTATTTTTATGGATACGGACGGGCAAGTTTTAGGTAGGCATGAGGGCTATATCCCAAAGGAAGGCATTTTGGCGAAATGGAAGCAATTTGGCATCGACGTTGAATCGCTAGCAACAAACAAGGTTTCCACTCGGGCGAATTAAACAACCGACGGTGAACGGCTTTATAGCTTCAATACCCTAAGGTGAGGTGTTGTTGTTCAGCGATGTGTTAGTCTGGATAGTTCTGGTAGGATGAATTAACGGGAGTTTGCAGGTACTTTTACTGAGTCTCTAAGCAATGTTTGTTGGTTAGGTTTATGGAAAGATTGTTTACTGAATTGACGCTTGGTGTGCAGGGGGCGCCATGGATTGCCACATTGGCGGCTTTGGCGTGGGGCGTCGTCAGTATGGTTTTAAGTCCCTGTCATCTAGGGAGTATTCCGTTGATCATTGCTTATATTGCCGGTCAAGAAGTCCCAAGTATCAAGCGTGCGTTCTGGATCGCCCTTTCGTTTGGAATAGGGATGTTGCTAACCACAGCAGTGATAGGAGTGATTACAGCTGGGGTCGGCCATATAATGGGTGGATTAGGGGAAATAGGTAATTACCTAGTTGCCGGGGTGATGTTTTTGGTTGGGTTATATTTGCTGGGCTTTTTTGGAGAACGATTGACTTGCTCGGTTAATTTCGCGCACAAATTCCAAGGGGTAAATGGCGGATTTATGCTCGGTTTGGTGTACGGGTTGGCGCTTGGACCTTGCACATTTGCATACATGGCGCCAATTTTGGCTATAACTTTTAAAGTCGGCGCCCAAAATTTAGTTTATGGAGTGTTTTTGCTTCTGGTTTACGGCCTGGGGCAAAGTTTAGTGATAGTGTTGGCAGGTACATTCACTAAGCTTGTGGAGCAATGGCTCAGAATTCACATGAGTTCGAAGGGGGTGCAAACCTTTCGTTATGTTTGCGGGGTGATACTGCTTGTGCTTGGTGTTATCTGGATTTATAAGGCGTAAAGAGGGAACCGTGGATTGGAGTGGGTTTTAGTCACTGCTTAGAAGTGTTTTTGCAAGTGTTGTATTTGAACGGAAAGATGAAGGGTTGAAAACGGTTGGTGGGGTAAGTCTTAAACACAGGTGCGGAGAGCGAGTTTACTAAGCAGGCATGGGTTTTCCTCCGTTTGGTTGACTTGACACTTTATGGTCTGTTTGTGAACTTACCTGCAAGCAAATTTGCCAAGCAGTTTTGAGCGTTAACCTAGTTTAAGGAATAGGAGTTTAACCATGAAACTTTTGATTCTAGCGGCAGGATACGCAACGCGTTTGTATCCATTGACATTAACGCAGGCAAAACCGCTTTTACCAGTAGCGGGAAAACCGATGATTGAACATGTTTTGGATAGTGTACTACCGATAGGGGGATTTGACCACATATACATAGTCACCAATGCAAAGTTTTTCCATCAGTTTGATGCTTGGGCTCGGGACTACACCGCCGGCCGTTCCTCTCAGCTTCCCCCAATAAAAATTGTCAACGATGGTTCAACTGATGACAGTAACAAGCTAGGGGCGATAGGCGACATCCACTTTGTGATGACGAGAGAAAACATCGATGATGATTTGGTTATAGTCGCGGGGGACAATTTGTTTAGCGAGAAGTTAAACGGGTTCGGCGAATTTTCTCAGCGAAAGAATGCGGTGGTGGTTGCTGTGTACGACGTGGGGAGCCTAGAACAAGCTAAGAAGTACAATGCAATCAGTTTGGATTCGGAGGGGCGGATAACGTTTTTCGAAGAAAAGCCCAAGAATCCAACGAGCAGTTTGTGTGCAATAGCTTTGTATTTTTACCCAAGACATGTTTTACCGTTGATCCACCAATACATTCGTGAGGGTAATAACCCTGATCAACCGGGACGACTTATCCAGTGGCTGTATCTGCGAACCCAGGTGTATACTTGGCGTGTGCCTGGGATTTGGTATGATATTGGCTCGAAAGAAACCCTCGAGGAAGCTAATCGGATTTTTAGTAGTTTAAAAACGTAACTGCAGTAGGGCTCTGTTGTTAGAATCTATATCCCTCTCTCCAGTGGGTAGCGAGACCGCAACTCTATCGAGAGGACGTAATTAATTATTGGTGGGCGGAGTTTGTTTAGCTTTTAGAGCTCGGATACGGTCTCTAAGCTCCGCTGCTCGTTCAAAGGCTTGTTCTTCAATTGCCCAGCGCAATTCTTCTTCGAGGCGTTCTAGCTCTGATTTACCAAACGTGTTGCGGAGATGAGACAAGAGTTCTTCTAAGGCCTTTAGTGATCGGGCGTATTCAAACTGGAATGTTTCGTCTTCTAAAGGTGGGAGGCTTCGTATTTTGTTGATGGTATCCTGCACGATATTAATGGCGGCGTAAGGATCGCCGCTTTCAAGCAGGAGCATTGCGCGTGCGACTCCATTTATGCGCAGGATATAGGGACGCCATTTCTCTAGATACCACTTGTCGGTTTCCTCAGAGGCATATTCCTTAACGAAATCGAAGACGCGCAGGTTTCGGTTTGTATCCCGGATAGTTAATTCCCATCGTTGAAGTTGGAATAATCTCAGGTACCGAAGGTAGTAGAGGGTAGCTTCATTAAAAAGCTCGATACATTGCGCATGGTTGAGTTCGAACTCGGACTCACGGCCTTCTTTTTTGGCTTTCTCCAGCTGACTTAAGTAGTAATCGAAAAACGATTCCATACCCATTGGCCGTAAGCCGTCGGGTCTACCGTGTAATTCCATTTGTTCGATGCCGAGGGGTGTGCGTACTTGGATTACCTCCCGGCCATCGTTAGCAGAAATTATCCGCACCTCGTTGTCTGGATCGTACGGCCAGGACCTTAGCAATTCTGTAATATCAGGGTTCATTTAACTGGCATCGTGTGTTTGTTTTAATTTACAACGGATGCAGCGTACCGTGCAATATTGGCGCTTATACGTTGAGGGGTTTTGGAAGTAGCGAAGCTCCAGGAGTACCGCCAATTGAATAAGCAGGGTTCTTGGAAAATTTACCCATAGGGTTTACAGCATTCCCAACTCATGTTCTTCTCAACAATCTTGGGATAGCTGGGGTTGGTAAATGACAGTTTCTGGGCTGTTGATTGACGGTTTTAGCTTCAATATTAACGATTTCCGGCGTAATTTTTGGCGATGCAGTTACCGGCTGATTATCATGTTCATACGTTCTTGTGTAATCATGCGGTGGGCGACCCAAATGAGTATGTGGTGCAGGCAAAAGTAATTGGGGTGAGTGAAATTGGGTTTGCGGATCATGCTCCTATGCCCAGGGAGGATTTTGATGATTGGCGGATGAGTAAATCGCAATTGGAGGAGTACATTCGGTTAATTGAGGGACTTCGAGCCCGGCATACTGGGTTGGAAATCAGGCTTGGGTTGGAAGTGGATTATATTCCCGGGTACGAATGGTGGACTGAGCGGCTGATCAAGACGTATGAATGGGACTATATCATTGGATCGGTTCACTATTTGGGGGATTGGGATTTCGATAACTCCCGCAAGATACAAAGATGGAACGAGGTTGAAGTTGATTCTGTGTGGCGGCAGTATGTGGAACTATTGATTAAAGCAGTGCAGTCTGGATTTTTTGATGTGATTGGCCATTTAGATTTGCCCAAAAAGTTCGGTCATCGGCCCAAAACGAATGTAGGTCTGTTATTTGCAGATTTTTTTAGGGTGGCGGCTAATGCAGGGATTGCAATTGAAATTAATACCTCGGGATTGCGGAAGGATTGCCGGGAGATATACCCGTCGATGGAGTTGTTGCAAGAAATGGTTAAATTGGGAACTCCGATAACCTTTGGATCGGATGCCCATGCCCCAGGGGAAGTGGGCTGGGAATTCCCCCGGGCAGTAGCTCTAGCGCGTGAAGTTGGATTTAAATCGTGGGTGCGATTTATTGGCCGCAAGCGTGAGCACGTGGAGTTGAGGACAATTTAACGTTTTAGTATCCTGGGCAGCACATACCATTGGCTGTTGTTCACTTTTCAAAACTCGAATTTGTTATGAGTCAGAGGCTACAAAGTATAGTCACCCTTGATTTGGAAGGGGTTTTGACCCCTGAGATTTGGATAGCCGTTGCAGAGAAAACTGGCATTCAAGAATTGAGAAGAACAACCCGGGACGAACCCGATTACGACAAACTGATGCGAGGGCGAATAAAGATTTTAGACAACCACGGGCTTAAATTGTCGGATATCCAGGCTGTCATCAGCACACTTAAACCTTTGCCAGGGGCAAAAGAGTTTTTAGATAAGCTGCGGTCAATAGTGCAAGTAATTATCCTTTCTGACACGTTTGAGCAGTTTGCTCGCCCGCTGCTTGAACACTTGGGTTGGCCTACCTTGTTTTGCAATACGTTGGTCGTTGAGAACGACCGAATTGTGGACTACCGATTGCGATTGCCTGACCAAAAGCGGAAGTCAGTCTTAGCACTCAAGGATCTTAATTACAAAGTGATTTCAGTGGGGGATTCATTTAATGACATTTCCATGTTGATGACAGCTGATGTGGGTATCCTTTTCCACGCTCCAGAGGCGATCCGGAAACAATACCCGCAATTTAAAGCAGTGGATGAATACGATGAGTTACTTGCGGAGATTAAACGGCATCTGTGAGAAAACTTGTTATGGATGATGGGATTATTGCGCAAGGAAGCAGAGAAGCGCTTTTTGAAGGAGCTTGGGGTAGTAGCAAGTATGGCGTTGGGATTTTGATAATCTACGAGACGATGGTTGCTCACTTCATTATCGTTGCTGAGATGCAAACAAGTCTTGTGGCAGCCTTCGTACTTGCGGTTTGTGCTCCTTAGGTTCTGTCCTTGGTTTATTAAACTTTTGTATCTGTTGGGATTTGGTTTTTTAGCGGGGTGAGAAAATTGAGAGTCGTTGGCAGTACCTACGGTCCGTGCCATTAAGGTTTAGTTTATTACCAGGCAAGGCGTCAATATAAGCCTGCCTTCTCTGCATGCGAGTGGGGTTCAAGAACGGCAAACTTAAAAATTTGTTTCCTCGGGTGCCGGTGCCGTGGTTAATTATTTAAGAACTCATGGCGGGTTCTCAGCACTCCCAACTCACGCCGATGATGGCTCAGTACCGGCAAATAAAAAATCAGCTGCCGGATAATACCCTATTGTTGTTCCATCTGGGCGATTTTTATGAGTTGTTTTACGACGATGCGAAGATTGGGTCGAGCGTTTTGGGGTTGGTATTGACGAAACGGAATGGGGTGCCTATGTGTGGTATCCCAGTTCACTCTGCCGCCACTTACATAAATCGATTATTGAAAGCGGGGTACCGAGTCGCTTTGTGTGATCAGTTGGAAGAACCACGACCCGGCAAACTTGTACGACGCGATGTGACTCAGATTTTGTCCCCAGGCACGCATATTGACGAGCAGATACTTGAAGCGGATCGAAATAATTACTTAGCCGGCGTCTGCAGTGTGGGGAAGATGTATGGGTTGGCTTATTTGGACCTCAGTACGGGTGAGTTTAAGGTTACAGAGACTGATTCCGAATATAGGCTGTTGGTTGAGTTGATGGCAGTGCGTCCGGCTGAGGTGATTTATCCAGCAGAGGATGTGGCATTGGTAGACTTGCTTAGGGGCAAGCGATTGCCAGCAGACCAACCACACAATGTGGTTTTTAGCCCAACTGATTCACGTTGGATTTTAAATGGGTATGACGGCTGGGTGTTTGATGTGGGCACTGCGGAGCAGGTTCTATCCGATCATTTTAAAGTGATTACACTCGATGGATTTGGCCTTAAAGGACACCAAGCTTCCATTTCAGCGGCCGGTGCAATAATCCATTATTTGACACAGCAATTGCGACGAGACTTACAACACGTTACTAGGATTTCGTTTTATCAGCAAAGCCAGTATCTGTTTTTGGATCATTCTACTATTAGGAATCTTGAGGTGCTTGAGCCTCTAAGTAAAGATGCGCCTCCGAACGCGAGTTTGTATGGGGTATTGAACCGAACTGTTACGCCAATGGGTGCTAGGCGCCTGCGGCAGTGGCTTGTAAGGCCGTTAAATAATTTGAATGAAATTGTGCGCCGATTGGCAACGGTGGAAATATTTACTCAGTTCCCGCAGTTTTTGGATCGGTTCCGTAAGCAACTAACGGAGGTGCGGGATTTAGAACGCACACTAAGTAGGATCACAGCAGGTAATGCTACAGCTCGCGAGTTGGTCAGATTACGTATAGCACTGGAGCTAATCCCTGCAATAAAACAGACCTTGACGGAGCTTGTAAACCACGCCAGCAATGTAACTGGGGGCGACACTTTAGTTGATAGTGCAGTTCCCAGTGATCAGCAAGTCAGAACGGGTTTGCTAAAGGAATTGATTTCAGATTTGGAAGAGCAACCGGAGTTGGTCGATGTAATCAAACGCGCGATTGTTGATGACCCCCCTGCTACTGTGAAGGAAGGAGGAATTATAAAGGATGGCTTTGATCCTCAGCTTGATGAGTTGCGGGCGGCGATGCGCAACCATCGGGAATGGATAGCCCAACTTCAGCAGCGTGAAATCCAACGAACTGGGATTCAATCCCTTAAGGTAAGGTACAACGCGGTTTTCGGATATTACATTGAAGTTACCAAAGCAAACCTGGACAAAGTACCGCCTGACTACATTCGTAAACAGACGCTGGTGGGTGCCGAGCGTTTTATCACTCCTGAACTTAAAGAGATTGAGTCGAAGATTTTGGGTGCTGAAGAAAGAAGTGTGAAGCTGGAATATGAACTTTTCCAGCAGGTGCGTGAGCAGGTGTTGTCACGGGTGGCTTCGATGCAGCGGACTGCCAACGCGCTTGCAACCTTAGATGTTCTTGCTTCGTTTGCTGAGGTAGCGAGATTGTACGATTATTGCAAACCGGAGATTGGAGATGAGGGCTTTATAATTATTCGTGACGGTAGGCATCCAGTGCTTGAACAGTGCATGGTGGGGGAACGTTTTGTGCCCAATGACACTGAGCTAGCTGCGAGTACATCCCCTCCATTGCGGGTCAAGCCCAGTAGTGAAGAAGGTGGTGGGGAATTAAGGCGCCTGCCGCAAATCGCCCTGATTACAGGGCCTAATATGGCCGGTAAAAGCACCTATATTCGGCAAGTTGCACTTATCACCCTTATGGCTCATGTAGGTTGTTTTGTGCCCGCGAAGGAGGCTAGGATAGACTTAGTAGATCGCATATTTACAAGGATAGGGGCGGGTGATGATCTTGCACGGGGTCAAAGCACCTTTATGGTTGAGATGACTGAGACCGCAAACATTTTAAACAACGCCACACCTAGGAGTCTGATAGTTCTTGATGAAGTGGGTCGAGGTACAAGCACGTTCGACGGGATTGCTTTGGCGTGGAGTATAGTGGAGTACCTGCATAATCGGGTTGGTGCCAAAACATTGTTTGCAACCCATTATCATGAGTTGACTGAGCTTGCTGGGCAACTTCCACGGATGCGAAATTACAATGTAGCTGTGCGTGAATGGCAGGACAGGATCATATTCCTGCATAAGATAATCGAGGGAGCTACCGATCGAAGTTATGGTTTGCATGTAGCTCGCTTGGCTGGGGTACCCCAGGATGTTATTGCGCGGGCACGAGTAATCCTGGCGAATTTGGAAGAGACCGAACTTACACCCCAGGGTACCCGGAGATCTTTGCGTCGTGAACGCGATCGCGAGCGGTTACGACAGATTCAACCTACGACGCAGTTAGATCTGTTTGCGTGACTTAGGAGTTTTATTTTACCGTGGATTTAGTGTAAGCCGATTGCACGTCCATCAGGTAGGACCTTAATTTTTACTGCGGCAGGGACTTTAGGTAGGCCAGGCATCGTCACGATATTCCCACATATAGCCACGACGAAACCGGCGCCGGCGGATACCCTGAGTTCGTTGACTCTTATTCGGAAGTTTTTTGGCCTACCAACCAGTTTAGGATTGTCGGAAAGCGATAATGGGGTTTTAGCTACACAAATTGCGAGTTTGTCGTAGCCATGTTTTTGTATCAGTTCCAGGTCTTCAAGTGCCCCACGATCAAAATCTACACCGTCAGCCCCGTAGATGCGCTTTGCGATAATTTCAATTTTTTCCCGTAAGGGTTGATCTAATCTGTACAAGAACTTCAAGTTTTTTGTTCGTCTACGTTTAGCTACTTCGACTGCTGTTCGGGCGAGGTCGGTGGCGCCTTCCCCTCCGCGAGTATAATGTTCGGTTACTACGGCGGGTACCTCGAGTTTTTCGCAGAACTTGGTTATCTGACGCAGCTCGGCTGGGGTGTCTGTTTCGAACCTATTTATAGCTACCACTGGTTCAACGCCAAAAGACCTTATGTTTTCTATGTGTTTTGCAAGGTTGCCGAGGCCGCCATCTGGGGTAAACCCACCATGATGTTTGATGGCTCTGACAGTGGCCACTATCACAGCCACCGCTGGTTTGAGACCGGTAAAACGGCATTTAATGTGAAAAAACTTTTCAGCTCCAAGATCAGTGCCAAAGCCAGCCTCTGTTACAACAAACTCTGAAAGTTTCAGAGCCAATTTTGTAGCCACGGCTGAGTTTGTGCCTTGTGCTATATTTGCAAAAGGGCCGCAGTGCACAAAGCCGGGGGTTCCTTCTAAGGTTTGAACAAGGTTTGGATGAATTGCATCCCTTAGAAGTACTTGCATTGCACCTACTGCCTGGAGCTGTTCTGCTAGAACTGGTTGTCCTTCGTAAGTGTATCCAACCACGATTTTGCTAAGGCGTTCTCCAAGTTCGGTGAAGTTTGACACTAAACACAGGATAGCCATTACCTCTGAGGCTGGGGTGATGTTAAAGCCATCGCGTCGTGGCACGCCGTGTCGCGGCCCGCCAAGCCCTATAATAATGTCGCGAAGCGAGCGGTCGTTTAAGTCTATCACGCGTTTAATTACGATTCTTCGGGGATCAATCCGAAGCTCGTTACCATGTTGGAGGTGGTTATCTACCAAAGTACAGAGGAGGTTATTTGCTTTTTCTACGGCGTACATATCGCCTACGAAATGTAGGTTTATATCTTCGGCTGGGACTACTTGGGATTTGCCGCCGCCAGTCCCCCCACCTTTAATTCCAAAGTACGGGCCAAGAGATGGTTCTCGAAGACAAAACATAGTACGATACCCCAGCCTTCTGAGTGCATCCGACAAGCCAATGGTAGTGGAGGTTTTGCCCTCGCCGAAGGGCGTGGGGTTCATAGCCGTGACCAACACTAGCACTCCATCAGGTTTATTAGCTCGCTTATGGAGTTCGGATACGGGAATTTTAGCTATATAATGGCCGTGGAGTAGGATTTCCTCTGGATCTAATCCAACTTCTTTTGCCACCTCTATGATTTTCCTAGGTGGCAACCCGTTCTCGATGTGCGTAGTCTCGCTCATAGCCGGATTTACCGAAGCCAAACTGTAGTGATTGCAGGTGGGTTTAGCAATACGGGACTTTTGGGAAACAAGCTGAGGTTTCGGGGTAGCAAACTAGCCGAGTTGGAAGGGCCCCAATCGCCATCTAACTTTTTGGGTGGGTGCGATCACAATGTCTGGGTCTCCACCGCAATTCGTATATGGGGCGGGGAATTTGTAGAATTGCAAAAAGCCGGTACTCGTGCACAAAATGCAACCTAAACAATGAGTAAGCGGTTTTACATAACTACTGCGATAGACTATGTGAATGGGCAGCCACATCTCGGCCACGCTTACGAAAAAGTGATTACAGATGTAATAGCGCGTGCGAGACGAAGTTTTGGTCAGGAGGTGTTTTTTTTGACTGGACTGGATGAGCACGGCCAAAAGGTTCAACAGGCTGCTCAAGCTGAAGGCAAGGACCCTCAGCAATTTTGTGACGAGTTGGCGGAACAGTGGTGGAAATTTGTGAGGTTATTGAATATATCAAACGATGATTTTATTCGCACGACTCAGCCGCGTCATAAAGCTGTTGTTCAAGCGCTTTTACAGAAGTTGTATGATCAAGGGGACATTTACAAAGCACCGTATCGGGGGTGGTATTCATGGAAGGAGGAAACGTTTTTGACTGATCGGGATCGTGAACCAGATGGCACATGGCACCCGCGCTGGGGTGAGGTGACCGAGCTATCTGAGGACAACTGGTATTTTCGTCTGTCGAAGTATCAGGATTGGTTAATTAAGTACATTGAATCGCATCCAGATTTTGTACATCCGGAAAGCCGGTTGAACGAGGTGCTTGGTTTTTTGAAATCTGAACGTCTCGAAGATCTTTGCATTAGTCGTCCGAAGTCCCGGCTTACCTGGGGAATAACGATCCCCTTTGATCCGGAGTATGTCACGTATGTATGGTTCGATGCATTGACGAATTACTACAGTGTACCAGTTTCGTTGGGCGATGATGAGGCGGCGGCGCCGTTGAAAGGTTACTATAAACCGGTAGATCAACCTTGTTGCCCTGGTATTCGACTTTGGCCAGCAGATATCCATGTGATTGGCAAGGACATTTTGCGTTTCCATGCAGTGTACTGGCCAATAATGCTTAAAGCAGCTGGGATACCGTTGCCTTCTCAAATCCTAGTTCATGGTTGGTGGCAAAAGGACGGCCAAAAAATGAGTAAAACAACGGGGAATGTGGTGGACCCTGTTGAAGTGATTGGTGAATGGGGGGTTGACGCTTTCAGATATTATGTAGTGCGGGAACTTGACATTGGACCGGATGGAAATTGGACCGATGCTAGTTTTTCAGCCCGGTACCACGCTGAACTAGCGAATGGACTAGGTAATTTGGTCAACCGATCCCTCTCAATGCTAAAAAAATATAGGGCTGGGCGCGTCCCACATCCTCATGATGAATTGGCACCATTTGTAAATGAGGTGGTGACGCAAACCAGGCAATTACTCGAGCAAAACAAGCTCCAAGCCGCTTTGGTTAAGATTTGGGAATTAGTCGATCATGCCAACCAGTATGTGGATCGCACTATGCCGTTCAAGTTAGCCAAGGATCCAGCTCAAGCCGCTCGGCTTGATCAGGTACTATACAATTTAGCTGAAGTATGCCGGGTTTTGGCCGTTTTGTTGTGGCCTTTTATTCCTGACGCCGCGGCGCGAATATATAAGCTGCTTAGATTGGAAGGGATTCCAAGCAAATTTGCTATGGCGGCATGGGGAGGATTGCCGCAAGGACATCAAATTGGCCAACTGGAGGTTTTGTTCCCTCGCAAGGATCGCTGAAACAATTTAAAACATTTTGTATTCGCGTATGTTTCACCTCACGCCTCGGGAGCGCGAAATAGTAGCATTACTTATTTTTGCCTTTACTTATGTATTGATCAGTGGGCGTCGGCTCAAAGTCATCCCTTTGAACCGACCGGCCGCTGCAGTGTTTGGTACTGCGATGATGGTGTTTTTTGGGGTTATGACCTCAGAGGAGGTGTACCACGCTATAAATTATGACACCTTAGTATTATTGTTAGGGATGAGTTTGATTTCAGCTTATTTGCAGCTAGGTGGATTTTTCGATTGGTTGGCTGACGCAATTCTTAGGTTCGCACGGACGCCCACCCGTCTTTTGTTTTATTTAGTGATTGCTAGTGGGGTTTTATCAGCTTTATTGGTAAACGACACCATTTGTTTCATGCTGACTCCTGTGGTAATTGCGGTTGTGGTACGAGGTGGTTTACCTTTGGTTCCATACTTATTGGCATTAGCGATGAGTGCCAATTTGGGCAGTGTGGCCACCTTGGTAGGCAATCCCCAAAACATGATTATTGGGCAAATGTCGGGAATAAAGTTTGCACGCTTTTTATTTCAATGGCTCCAGTTGCAGTTTTGGGTTTAACGGTTGAATTTGCGGTGCTTGCTATTGGTTTTAGGGGAAAACTTCGGAGGGCCCAGATTAAAGTCCCTCCGGCCCGTGAATATCAGTTGGATCGGCGCTTAGTTTTCCTTGCATTGGCCGTTTTAGTTTTGGTGTTTACAGGTTTTATGGCAGGTTTGAATCTTGCATGGACGGCTTTGGCCGGGGGTGCGATTGTGATGTTGTTTGGTCGTCGAGATACACATCACGTGCTTAAATTGGTTGACTGGCATCTGTTGGTGTTGTTCGCAGGGTTGTTTGCCGTTGTGGGCGGGGTAAATAGCACCGGAGCCATTTCACAGGCATTTGACTTTATCCGGCCTATATTCGGGCATGATGAACGTGTCCAAGCGATAAACTTGACATGGTTCAGTATGCTTGGTTCTAACATATTTTCTAACGTGCCCTTTGTGCTGGTGGCGGGGCAATGGGTTCCAAATCTTGCGAATCCTGAGCTGATGTGGAAAGTGATGGCGATGGCCACCACGTTCGCGGGAAATCTCACCATACTTGCTTCTGTGGCGAACATCATTGTGGTTGAATCAGCGCGGGGGCATGTGGAAGTGGGCTTTTGGGATTATGCTAAGTTTGGGATACCCGTTACCATCCTCACCACGGTTGTAGGATTGGCTGTTTTGTTGCTTTTAGGGTAAATTGCACAACCAACAAGGGTTTACTGCTAAACGCAAACATAATGTGAATGTTTTTTTGATGGGTAACGGTTTTGGGGTGCTATATTGTCAGACTATCAAAAGCATGTAATATGACATTGTGCCAGTCGAGAACCGTATAATTAAAGTCCAGAAACGGAACCGGGCGCTGGTCACCTTTGACCAGTCACGGATTCAGCAAGCCATTTTACGAGCGGCAAAGTCGATTGGGGGATTGAAAGAAGATTTTTTGCCAGGCATAAATGACCATCTATTCGACGCGTTTGGCTCGGATGAAAAGATTGCTGAGTTTTTATCGGATGTGGTCGTGGTTTGTTTGAATTCCGAACCTCAGCATTTGATATCGAATTTTCCGCCCACGATCGAAATGATCCAAGACTTGGTGATCCATGTATTGCGCAGTTACGGGTTTCAAAATACCGCGGACGCATATGTGTGCTATCGTTGGGGCAGGCATTGGTTGCGGGAAGGTGCTATAACTGTTGATCAGTTCATGGGTAATGGGTACCCGATACAGCTGATGAACCGCGTATTGGAGTGGAATCGGGCTCGTGGATGTGACACTGTGGAAGGTCTGAATGAGATCGTTAGAAAGGGGCAAATAAAGGACTTGATACGTGATTGCATTGATCGGTACGAATCTGAGCTGGATCAGGTTGCCCAAAAAGTCATAGACCGCTTGAATAAAGGTGGCCAGATCCGGATGCTATGGATTACTGGACCGAGCTCTTCTGGCAAAACAACTACAACCGTCAAACTCACACAGCGATTAGAGAAACAGGGGTTAAGGTTTTTGATGTTGAATTTGGACGATTATTTTTGGTCGGTGGTTGAGCATCCTACAGATTGGATTAACGACAGAAATTTCGAAACCCCGGAGGCCCTGGATATCCAATTGCTCAACCAACATCTCAAAATGCTCTTGGATGGACAACCGATCGATAAACCCACCTATAGTTTCAAAGAAGGGCGGCGGGTTGCCACCAAACGTGTACAGCTTCAAAAAGACCAGATATTGCTTTTGGATTGCTTACATGGGTTGTATCCACCGATCACTGAGGGGATCGATCCGTCAATGCAGTTCCGGGTTTATGTGGAAAACTTGAATGTAATTTATGAGGGCGATGGCAGCACCAAGCGAATTTGTCGGTTTACCGATGTTCGATTGCTCCGTCGCATTATACGGGACGCCTTGCATCGGAATCACAAACCCTTGCTTACAATTTTGCATTGGCATTATGTCCGTGCCGGTGAATTGTACAGTATAATCCCGTTAATGGGGTTGGCTGATTATGTTATCAATGGCGGGATGGCATTTGAACTCCCCGTACTAAAGCCTTTCTTTGAAGGACCAGATAGTTTTTGGCCTACCCCTGAGGAAATCAGATTATATCCCACGTTTCTAGATGCACAAATTCGGTATCGCCGAGTTTCTGAATTGCTGGGGTCGGTTCATGGGTTGACTCGTGACCAGGTAAATGATCTTTCATTAATTCCAGGTGATGCTTTAATTCGCGAGTTTATTGGCGGCCATACAATTAAAATCCCTCACAATGAGTGAGGCCGAGTGTTCGCGTAGGGATGTGAAATTGGATTTTTAGGGATATGATGCGGGTTATTAGACCTTTTGTGCTTAGGCGTGGCGATGCAATAGGAGTAGTCATGCCAGCGAGCCCCCCAACTCATGATGATTTGGAAATGGGTATTCAACATCTGGAAAAACTAGGGTTCCGCGTAGTGCTTGCTCCATATGCTACTGCCAAAAATGGGTATTTGGCGGGGAGGGACTCCGTGCGAGTTCAGGAGCTAACGGGAATGGTAAACAACCCTCAAGTAAAAGCTATCATTTGTGCGCGTGGCGGATACGGTACATTTAGGATCCTTAAGCATATAGATTACGCGTTGTTCCGCGAACATCCCAAAATATTTGTCGGGCACAGTGACATAACGGCTTTGCAGTGTGCGATATGGAAAAGAGCGAGGTTAATTACGCTGCATGGGCCTATGGTGTGTTCTGATTTTGGTCGGCCTGAAATATCCAGGTTCACGGTGGATCATTTTTTAAAAATGGTATTTGGACAGTGCACTGGTGAACTGTTCAATTGGCGTAAATCCATGCAAGGAGGTGAATCCTTGATTGTGGTCCAGACAGGACGTGCCCAAGGCAGGTTAATAGGAGGTAACCTATCGGTATTGTGTGGGTTAATCGGAACGCCGTGGTTTCCGGATTTGAGGGGGAACCTTTTGTTTGTGGAAGACGTGAATGAGCCACTTTACCGGTTGGACCGCATGTTTACCCAGTTAATTGAAAGTGGTTCTTTGGAGGGCGTAGCGGGAATCCTTGGGGGTAAATTTGCTGGGTGCACATCAAATGGGGATGAGGATGCGATCCTGGAAAATGTGGCATTCCTGATGAAGGATCGGTTTAGTAAGTTGCGCGTTCCGATCGTGGTAGGGCTGCCATTTGGTCACGTTCCTGATAAACTCACAATCCCTTTCGGAGCGAAAGCAGAGCTTAATACCCGCTCTAAGCGGTTGACGTTGCTTGAGCCAGTGATTGTCGGGGTTTAAGGGTTGTACGGGCCGACCAAGATTCTGTAGAATCGGACGTTATATTTGGCTGCGTTTGTATCGGTAACACGGATCGGCGTCGAGTTTGGGGTTATCCTCAGGATATCTTCCCAGTGGGTGAGATTTTGTGAGGCTTGGATGGTGTATTTAATGCCTGGGATGGCATCTATTTCAATTGCGGCAATTCCATTTTCGAAGCTGATTCTATTAATTCTGGGCTGTGGTGGAGCGCAGACCGTTACTGCCAGCCATTGTGTAGCGCTGAGTGACGTTCCATTTGTGGTGATGGCCGATACAGCAAAGTAGTATGTTGAACCTGCCTGGGCGATGGTGGGGTGCCATGTAATTAAGCCGGTTTCTGGATCGATTGACACCCCTTGTGGAGCATTTAGCAAGGTGTACGAGATACTGTTGGTAACCCAAGCCGGCAAGGTATAACCGGGTTGGATCCGGATTGGTATACCCGCCACTGCACTTATCAAAGGAGTGGGGTTAAGCGTTGTTTGAATAGTCGGGGTGTTCCTAATGGGGCCAGCTAAGAAGTTGCCGGCTATTTGTTCCGGTGTTAAGACACCTGCATGAATGCGGATGGAGTTTATGAACCCAGAAAAGAATTGGGATAATGTGCCATTGGAATTTCTCTGGCATCCGATGTTGATTGGTTTGTTGGTGGTACTAAGCGGGCCATTAAGTTTCCACTGCCATCTAAGGATCCCATCCACGTAGATTCTGACCCATTGATTGGAGTAGATATAGACGAGGTATTGCCAAGAGCCTGCTTTGGGTGGTGTGCCTCCCCAGGCAACGTCGTCGCCTCCGTGCGTAGCGGCTCCGCATGATGTGCTGGACCCAAAATTAAACGCGCAGTTAAACCTTAGGCTTTTGCGTTCCCCCCAGGAGACAAGGGTTTCTTCAGTGTTTAAATTAGGGTTATAAACCCACACTTCGATGGTACGGGGAGCATCGCCGAGGAGCGAGGTGGGTGGTATGGGTCCGACAAAGCCGTCAGAGGAGCCATTAAAGTAGATCCCAGGGATGCCCGTGTTTGAAACGTTTAGCACAAGCACAGGTTTACCAGTCGGGATAAAATCACCTTTTCCAGTTCGGTTTGACCATAGTAATCCATTAAAGTCAGCTGCCCTGAGATCTGCTATTAGCTCGCTGGATGTATAGGGTGTGGTAGGTTGGAGCGCATCTGGACCAGCTAGCCAGCTCGAAAGGACTTCAGCGGGTGAAATAGCGCGGTTATAAATACGGATTTCTTCTACTTCGATTGCTGCGTTGTAGTTCGATGAAGCTTGGGCTCGGCCAATCCAATTGTTCACGTCCTGGATATCCTGCAGTTTGAAATCGACGTCGAGGTATCCGAGTGGTGTCCCATTTCGGTAAATGGTAAATCTACCTCCATTATTAGCCCATTGTCCAACCCCAGCTTCGTAGGTGACAACGTATTGGTATGTTTGGCCTTTTGGAGTATCGCAGAGCATATTAAGATTCCTGGTTACGTTTGAGTGGGTGACGGAGAAGGTGATCCGAGAAAGATCGGTGTTTGTGCTTAGGCAAAGGGCGATTTCTTGTGCAGGGGTGGTTAACCCTGGGGCGGGGGCTTCGCTGGAGGAGACCCACTCGCCAGGCTCTGCATTTCCAAGTTCTGTAGTTCTACCAAAACTAAAGAGTCGTTGACCCGGCCTCGCAGTTACTGGGTTGACCCAGATTTCGATGGTCAGGTTGGAGAATGCTGAGATGATTTTGTTAGGCAAGTCCAGATACGCAGATATGCTGTCCCCTGCAACATTGCCTGTTGAAAAACCTGGTAGGTATAGCCCTCGTCCCGTAGCTACTGCGCCTTGGCCGCGAATTATTGCGGGGACCCCCGAAACGGAATCGAGTGTTATTGTCCCTGGTGCTAACGGTCCTAAAGTGCAATTGAACGACCATCGATAAGTTAAACCATTGGCGATGGGGGGAGGCGGTAATGCTCGGTTTCGCCGAGCATAGACAGATTGGGCAGTGATGGCGATTTTTCGTGCATTTTCGCCGCCGTTTACAAGGCTACCCATTCCACAATTGCTTTTGGTGTTACCGAGAAGGGTTATGCCCATAAACTGGAGATTTGAGCTTGTAAAGTACGGAATCGTAGTTCCTCCGCAGTAACCCATTAACATTACTGTCGTGTATTGGAGACCGTTTGTTCCGGTGAATTGGAGACCATCCTCGTGGGTGGCACCGAAGTTGTGAGCAAGTTCGTGCGCAAGTACGGTGTACCAAATCGCTTGATCTGAATAAACGGAGTATTGGCCTGGCAATTCCGCAACAGCGGAGTAACCCGTGGTTTTTGCAATATAAGCAACTAAGTCTGCCCCATTGCTAGCTGCAAAGGTTCGCACATCATTGAATCCAGAATACCAGCTGAGCAGATCTAGTACATCCGCTGAATTAAGGTCGATTGGGTCGAGCGAGGATTTATAAAATCCACACACGCGAAATCTGACCTCTGTCCGACTATTTTCATAGATGCTGTTAGCGGTAAGAAGTGCTGTCGCAAATTGCAACTGTAAGTTTTCTTCGCCTCCTGCCCGCGCAACCGCGGTGGGGGAGTACGCGCATGCTACGTCGATTTCTACAACCTGGGCATGTAAGTGGTAAGACGTAAAAAGTGTGAAAGCTAAGAAAACAGCCAGTGATTTAAGGAGTAGGGATAGACTCAGGCACGAGGGTTTAGCAGGAGATGGGTTTTCCGATGGGGTGGTGTCATTAATTGCCGGGTACACCCCTTCCCTCGGGGTGTAACCTGCCTTGTTTCGCAGGGCGATCAAGGCACAAACGGGTCCCCACCCTCGCTTTTTGCCTGATCGGCTGCGTATGGAGTTTTTGCTCCATCGCAAGCCTGTCATTATCCCACCTCCCACTTTTTATTTCGGCATGAGGGAGGGCTAAGTTTAGCCTGGCAAAGCCCATTTTCGGAAAGGGTTGAGCAAGATTTCTGCGGACGAAGCCGTTTCAATTTCATCAGAAACGGTTTCAGCAATTGTTCCATTTGGTTTTAAAGGTGGTTTTGTGCTGTCTACGTACAGGTTTTTGACCGCAAGGCAGTGTGAGTATTGTGATTTGCACACTTTAGGGGGGATGCATCCCTGAACGGCTGTCGATTTAACGGCGGTTCCCGTAACAGATGCTATCCCAGTTAAGCAGTCAAAGAGCTAATGGAGTGTGGGTTTGGTGTCAGCATTAACCGCTAGACTGAGTCCGAAGGTCAGTGGTTCCGAAATACGAATTGTTTTCGGGGTGAAGCAGTCTTACGGCATCTTGAATTCAACGAGTAAGTGAGAAGAGATTTGCTACATGGGGCCGCTCAAATTGAGGTTCATTTGGGAGAAAGCGTAAGGCTAATCCTCAACATTTTATGGCGTATGAAAGGGCGAAGAAGGGTGTTTGGTCCAATGGGTGGTTTTCTGGGAAATGAAAGGATGGCTCTGTACTTTGATACGAGTGCCAGCCTAAGAGACCAACGTTGACTTCAAGATTTGGGAAATAGGAAAGGTTAGGATGAGCCCCGGGTTATTTATAGGGGGTTAATTGTTTTTTTAAAAGTAGAATATGATGGGGTGAGGTGTCACTCTTGAGGCGAAATCTTTTGATTTTCACGCTTGATGAAGTCTTGTGGCCACAACAGATCGGGGCGGCCATGTGTGGTGGGATCGACCTGTTTAACAATAAGTTCGCCTGGATGGCGTGGATCCCCTACTAAGTAGAGTCCCCAATCATAGTCAATGATTACAAAGGCTTCGCGGTTATTGATGAACGCCAGGCTGACGACAGAATTAGGTCTGCCTTTGATTCGAGCGGTGAGTTCACCTTTAGACGCATCGTGTGCTAGTTCAACCTTGATGGGTTCAATAAGGAATTCTTGGCCATCGAGCCCTGGCAAAACGAGCTCTGTGATTGGTTCCCCGGTTAATTTGGCTTTTTGGAAAATAGATTGGGTAGGTATGTTTCTATACACAAGTTGCCGCCTAATAACCGAACTGTTTTCCTCAGCCATTTTTTCGTAATGGTGCGGGTTTAGTGCTAGCAAACGGAGGAAATTAGTGTCTTTCCCATCATCGATTATGACCCATCCATGGAGCTTTGAAGTCAGAGTTGGAACCAGCGAGAAGGCTTCGGATAAATTGGTCTTCGTATTGGTTTCGTAAGCAACGGGACTCGTGCGCTGGGTAACTGAAGGATTTGGATGGGTTAGGGGCCCAGAATGAATTGGAAAGGCCTTTTTATTGATGAATTTGGCTGTTAACCACCCGAATAAGATGATTGCGGCGATTCCGAGCACAAATGCGAAATGGCGATATTTAGCCACAGCACTTTAAGATAAACCTTTTGTAGCTGTCAGGGAAGGCAGCTTTCTTAAGGTGCTTATTTGCGAGGGGGTACGCTTCATTTAAAGGGAAGCGATCTTTTTTGCGATTGCTGTAGTAGATCTGCCTGGGGTTAAAGGAAGGATCACAATTTTGGTCCCGAGTCTTTCGAGTATTCCTTTTTCTTTGGGGTTGAGTTTGTCCAGGGTGTAGTCTCCCCCCTTTACATATATGTCGGGGCGTGCAGATTCCAGGAGACGTTCGGCTGTAGTTTCTTCAAATACCACCAAGGCATCTATACACTTCAGCTCGGAAAGAATGGTTAGCCGATCTTCAAGGCAAAAGATTGGGCGGTCAGGACCTTTTATTTTGCGAATGGACTCGTCACTGTTTACTCCTACAAGTAGCACATCCCCTAAGGTGCGTGCCTGTCTCAGGTAATTAATGTGACCTGCATGTATAATGTCGAAGCAGCCATTGGTAACGACCAAAATTTTATTTTGCTGCTTGAGGTCCTCTCGCCACTGTGGCAGCTGATCTATTGTGAGGATTTTGCTGAATTGGTTCACGTATGCCTATTGTATTTGCTTTGCGTTTTTTGCTCAATTAGTAATGAAGGGTGTCTTTTACTGCAAAATACGGTATTTGCTGGCGTGTCCAGGCTTGATTCGAGCGGCGGCGTGGGAGTAGTTTGGCCTTATGTTGTGGGTGTTAGGTTGGTTGGTATTGTCAGCTGCAATAGGAATAGCGTCGGATTATCCAATCTCACCTGTGCCTTTCACAGAGGTTCGGTTTACTGGTGGGGTACTGTACGAACGGCAAATGACGAATTTACTGGTTACTTTGCCATTCGCAATGAAGCAGCTTGAGACATCGGGCAGGTTACGCAACTTTGATCTGGCTGCCGAGGTTATGCGCCGCAGACGCGCTGGTGAAACCAACTACCAGGTCAAACCACCTACTGAATACCCGTTTGATGACTCGGATGTGTATAAAGTTATTGAGGGTGCGTCTTATTGTCTAAGTCTGCAGTACGATCCTCGTTTGGCGCAGACATTGGAAGAGATAATTGCTCGTGTGGCCGCAGCTCAAGAGCCAGACGGCTACCTGTACACGTTTCGAACAATGCACCCAGATTCGCCGGGACATCCTTGGATCGGCCACGAACGATGGGAGAAAGATCCCGAATTGAGTCACGAGCTATATAACCTTGGTCATTTGTTTGAGGCGGGTGTGGCACATTATCAAGCCACAGGGAGTCGGTCTTTGTTAGATGTTTGCGTAAAAGCTGCTGAATTGTTGTGGCGGGACTTTGGTGACGGGAAGCGGAAAATTGCACCTGGACATCAAGTGGTTGAGATGGGGTTAGTGAAATTGTATCGTGTGAGTCACGATGATCGTTGGTTACGTCTCGCGAAGTTCTTTTTGGACGTGCGGGGTTACAGGAACAATCCATACTCCCAGGACCACAAGCCGGTACTAGAACAGACGGAAGCCGTCGGTCACGCGGTGCGAGCCAATTATATGTATTGCGGCATGGCGGACGTGGCCGCATTAACCGGTGATCCTCGGTACTTTGATGCAATCACGCGGATCTGGCAGAACGTGGTTAGTTGTAAGTTGCATCTGACGGGTGGGTGTGGTGCTCGCGCGGCGGGGGAAGCATACGGAGATAATTATGAGTTGCCGCATCGATGTTACAATGAGACATGCGCGGCTGTGGCATTCCTTTTTTGGAATCATAGGATGTTTCTCATGACGGGGGACGCGAAGTATATGGATGCGTTTGAACGCACATTATATAACGGGGCGCTTAGTGGTGTGTCATTGTCCGGCGACCGGTTTTTCTATCCTAATCCGTTGGAATACGATGGAAAATCCCGTTTTAATCATGGTCACGCTGGTCGTGCACCTTGGTTCGGTTGCGCTTGCTGTCCACCGAACATTATGCGTCTGCTAGCTTCGTTGGGCGGGTATGTGTATGCAGTTGCCAGCAATAGAGTGTATGTGAACCTATTTGCCCAGTCGGAGGCGAATGTGCACGTTTCGGGGCAGAAGATAAAGTTGATCCAAAAAACTGACTACCCTTGGAGTGGAGACATTGCGTTATTAGTTTATCCGGAGCGGACAGCAGAATTTACACTAAGCATCCGGGTGCCATGTTGGGTAGAAGGTAAACCTTTGCCGAGTGATTTGTATTACTACGGAGACCGTCTTCGAACTAACTGGAAAGTCACGGTGAACGGTGCGCACTGTGGTGCTGTCAGGAGTAACGATGGTTATTTGAGTATCACCAGGCGATGGGAGCCTGGGGACATAATTTGGATTCATTTTCCTATGGTACCTCGCCGGGTCTTAGGTAATCCTCACATAGTTGCTACGCGCAGGCAGGTGGCTTTGATGCGAGGACCAGTAGTTTACGCATTTGAAGGATTGGATAACGATGGATACGTGTTTGATATTGTGTTGCCTGATTGCGCTAGGATTAGTACGGAATATAGGCCGGATTTCTTTGCCAAGGTACCATTGTTAAAAGTGCAAGGAGCGTTCCGCGCTGTTTATGATGACGCAGGCAGTAAAAAGCTTGTACGCTCGGGGGAACTAATAGCCATTCCTTATGCGTGGTGGGCAAACCGAGATCGGTCACCAATGGCTGTTTGGGTTGCAAAGGATCCAATTTTTGCGAGGCCAAAACTGCGTCCAACCCTGGCAAATAAGGCCAAAGTGAGCGTTTCGTTTGCCAGAGGTGGGATGAGCCTCGATCCCATTAACGATCAGGAAACTCCAGAAAATGCCCCAATAGGATCGGTGGCTAACTTTGATTTTTGGCCCCGAAAGGGAACAAAAGAGTGGATTATTTATGAATTCCCGCAACCGGTTACTTTACGCAAAACGCGTGTGTGGTGGTTTGACGACACGGGAATTGGCGAGTGTAGACTACCAGCTTGGTGGCAAATCCTTTATAAAGAAGGCGAGCAGTGGAAACCGGTCGAGGCTTTAGACCCCTACCGGATAGAAAAAGATCTCGGGGTGGAAGTCCGGTTTAAACCTGTTACTACAATTGCTGTACGTCTGGAGATTCAGTTGCTTCAGGGATACTCGGCCGGTGTGTATGAGTGGCAGGTGGAATGATTTGTTGTTTAAGTGTGATATTTCTACGCCATTTTTTAAGGTGGTTGGGATAAAAAAATGGAGCCAGCTGTCGGATTCGAACCGACGACCGGCGGTTTACAAAACCGCTGCTCTACCGCTGAGCTAAACTGGCTTTAAAATTCTTCTTAATCGCGGCTCTGGAAAATTGCAAGTCTGTTTTCTAATAATGCGAGGCGGTATTGGACTTCGGCGATTTTGCCAAGGGGAGAAATGAAAGCTCTTCCCAAAAAAATCTAATTAAGACCCAACTGCGGACGGTTTGTTTTTTACCGTAGGGCGACACCTTTTAAGCTGGTTGGTATAAGGTTGACTTGGGTAAAACCCATTTTGGCGCATCGGTTTTAATGCATTAAGTGACAGGGTCCAAAAACTAAATGGGCTGTGGCTTGTCAGGTTTGATAGGGGGTGGTGGTTGTACAGGTGCGTGTATAATAAAATGCAAGTGATTTAGGTGTACTTGATTGAGTCCATTATAACTAAGTGGCTACATTCAGATGCTTACGCGTTCAAAGAGTTGCATAGGGTATGGGAACGCGCAAGGCACGTGGAAAAAGTGTTGTGCGTTGTGTGGGCGTCGGTGACCCCGTTGCATTTTCGGGCAGTGCAGGAATTCAGGCCGGTATTGGTAGCTTCAGGAGGACTAGCACGGGGTGAAATATACCCAAAGAGTGACGTTGATGTGAGAGTGATTTACGCAGGTTCTATAACCGGGTCGGACCGGCTAGCCATTTTGGCGCGTTTGCTGGATGGATTACGGCGTAAGTTTCGAGGCTTTAAATGGTTGGCAAGTCCTGCGTTGATCGGAATAGAGGAGGCTTTAAGGCTTGCAAGACTTGAGCCGGAATTTTTCTCCGCTTTGTTGGAAGCACGGGTGATAGCGGGTAACATTGATACGTTTTTAGCGTTTGAGGATAAATTTTGGAGTCAATGCGTAAAGGAAATGAGGGATCAGTATTTACGGACTCGAATCGAGGATCGGCGGGCTCGCATCAAGTCTTTAAATACAGTTACGCCCATCCTTGGGGTAAACGTAAAACGTGGGATTGGCGGAATGTTGGATTTTTGGGATTTGCTTTGGAGCAATTATGTCATGTTTGGTAGTTGGGACATTGGGGTATTGGCCGATAAAAAGCTTTTGACGTGGGATGAATTAAAGTGGTTGCTCCGTGCATACATTTTTCTTGTCCGGGTTAGAGAACATTTGCACCGATTTGCACTACCGGAGAGGGATTCAATAGAAAGTAGCATTGTGGAAGACCTTGCGACTGCGCTGGGTTACGAAGGACCGCAAAAGGCAGCGCAGTTCAATCATGATCTACGAAGGATAATGAGTGGAATTGCAAGGATTACGCTCAAAGTCCAGCTGATGCTTCTGAGGAAGGCTTTCTGAACGCAAAGTCAAATGTTAGAGTGCGCGTAAATGGACTAATCGTTAGCCTGAGACCTGCAAGAACGAAGATGAATCAGCGTCACCTATTGGTTAACCGGGAAATTATAAACTGGGCTTTTGGAATGAAAGAAATTGTAGGGGAGGCGTACCTATTAAGCCGGCATGGAAGCAGGGATTAGGCTTAAAAATACGGTCTGTTCTATATTGAACATTTAAGTTTATGTGTTGGCAGGAGATGGAAATCTTGAGGAGAGCACCTCGATTCGAAGTTTTAAACTGAATGTATGCGGCTTTTGGGTAGGAAGGCTTATCGATCTTTATTTCCTAGCAAGTGGTCGGGGTTTGATTTTTATTGGAATGACATAGGCGTGCTTCGAATTCATCCAAATTCATAACTAAGCTTTTTGTCATTAAGTTGTTTAAGGCAACTGTGCTCGTGTCATTTAGCATTTCAAAGGCTTGGAAGTCTTGCATTACAGTGCAATTGGTGAGAGCTTGCCGGAGATGTTTGAATTGCGTTGGCGTGTGTTTGCGTCATAATCAGTCATGTTGTGCAATGGCAAATTCAAAAAATATAGACTTAGTGTTCAGTGCGGCTGCAAAGACGATGCTGCTTTGGACAGCTGGGATGGTATTAGTGGCAGTTGTAGGGTGGATATTGAACCGGGTTTTTGGATGTGGGACTGGCTGTTTGAGCTGGCTTGTGTTGGTGTGGATAATTGGGGTTGGGTTTTTGGGGTTTTTTTATCGGAACCCCCGTAAGGTAATTCAGTCTGATCCGCATGATGTGCTTTGTCCCGCCTATGGAACCGTAGATGCGATAGATGAGGTGGAGGAACCTGAGGTAGTGGGTGGAAAATGTAAGAGAGTATCGATTTTTTTATCTGTGTTTGATGTGCATGTGCAAAAAGCGCCGATTGCGGGGAAGGTTTTGCTGGTGAAGCATACCCCGGGCAAATTCCTCAACGCGCTTAGGCGTGAGTCTGCGAATGTAAACGAGAATGTGTTGATTGGAATAGAGTCGGCTGATTTTCCTGGGTGTAGAATTGGAATCCGTTTAATTGCTGGTGCAATAGCGCGTCGGGTTACCCCGTTCATAGAGGTAGGCGATACTTTGTCAAAGGGGCAAACAATCAGTCTGATTCAGTTTGGTTCGAGGGTAGACATATATTTACCACCAAGGGTGGAATTGTGTGTGAAGTTGGGCGAGCGGGTAGCTGGCAGTCAAACGATTTTAGCTAGAATATAAATGCCGTCATATGCAAGGCGATGGACCATTAAAAAAGGCCCTTGTCTCTGGCGGGAACGTAAAGATATATCTGGTGCCGAATATCCTTACGGCGTGCAATTTGTTTTGTGGGTTTGTGGCGTTGACTAAGATCGTTGAAGCACGGATCGGCCCAGATATGCCTCCTGAAATGGTAGCTATGGGATATTACGAGATCAAAGTGGCACTAGCTTTTATTTTGTTAGCATGCATTTTTGATATTCTAGACGGCCGGGTGGCGCGCATGGTTGGAACGGACAGTGCTTTTGGCCGCGAATTGGATTCGTTAGCTGACTTGATTTCATTTGGGGTTGCACCGGCATTTCTTGTCCATCGGGTGGTGTTAAAGGATGTGTTTATGCAACATCCAGAGATAGGCTGGTTCATTGCCTCAATTTACTTGCTTTGTGGAGCATTTAGGTTAGCTAGGTTCAATTGTTTGGCTGCAATGGGCGATCCTCGGGGGGCTAAAGATTTTATTGGTTTTCCTATTCCGGCGGCCGCTGGACTAATAGCGTCTTTGACCCTGTTGTTAATATGGTGGGACGAACGTGAGTTTGTCATGGGAAAATGGCGGTATATTTTGCCGGTGCTGTTGATATTTCTTTCTGTCATGATGGTCAGCAACGTGCATTACCCGAGCTTTAAATCCCTTGACCTTAAGGCTACCAGCACTTTTACTAAGTTGTTGATAGTGGCTTTGTTTGTGGGTGCGGTCCTCATAATCCAGAAGAAGCTTTTGGTATTTGTGTTGCCCCTGATTTTCACTGCATACTTGCTTTACGGATTTGTAAGGCCATACCTTTCGAAACAGCTGAGACGTGAAATAGAAGAAGAGGATGAAGCCGACCAGGACTAGCGCCGAAAGAATTAGTAAAGGATGGCAAAGTAGTAGGAAACAGCTGTGCCGTTAATAGATGTGCGAGGCAAAAGGAAGTAATGATCAATGCATTTCCCTTTGTCCCCAGTTGAACTTGCCTTCGTTATCGGTGTCACGAGCGGATTTATCCTGGCGCTTCCAGTTGGCCCGATCAATCTTACAATCATAAATGAGGCGGGACGTAGTGGCTTTTTAAAGGGGTTAGTCATCGGGTTTGGAGCCACGCTGATGGAACTAGTTTACGTCGGAATTGCGTTTACCGGATTAGCGTCATTTGTTGTGGATCCATTTGTGATGTCGTTCTTAGAACTGTGCAGCTTCGTATTTTTAATTTATTTGGGGGTTCGATTTCTGGGGCTTAAGTCGATCCTGAATGCAGTGGAGTTAGGTAAGACGGATTGCGCGCTTGATAAAAAATGGCGCAATCGGGTTGAGACGCGGTGGACCCCACATAGTGCTTTTGGCATAGGGGTTATTCGGGTATTGGCTAACCCTGCGCTGTTGGTATTCTGGGTGGTGGTAGCTACCAATTTTTGGGGTCGTGGTTGGGTCGACCCCGAGCATAGATTCACAATAGTAGCGTGCATAGCCGGTGTAGGATTAGGAACTCAACTGTGGTATGCCTTTCTGAGTTGGCTTGTCTCCATCAGGCATAAATCATTGAGCGAGCTTGCCATGTTGAGACTCGCGAGGATGACGGGTGTTATTTTGCTTGTTCTGGCACTGGTACATGGGGTTAGCCTTGCCTGGTCCATTGCCAGGCATCGGATGCATCAAAGATTTCAGTTACGTCCAAGAACTGAATTGAAGACTCCCGTTTTTCCCTTGGGTGGCATGGTTGAAGATTGGAATAAGGATGGTAATGTGAAAGATTCAAATGACTCACGAGTCTGAAAGGGAAAGCCCATGGATTGATGATGTGGAATTGATGCGCCGCGTTCGGCGGGGTGATTTAACGGCTTTTGCGCAGTTAGTTGAGAGACACAAGGCGGCTGTATACACGTACCTAGTTCGGATGGTGGGGGATGAAACTGAGGCAGAGGACCTTGCACAAATGGTGTTTTTGCAGATTTTTAGATCAGCTCGAAGGTATAAACCCACTGCAAAATTCACTACTTGGCTTTTTACAATAGCCAGGCATTTGTGCCTTAACGAATTGAGAAGGCGGAAACGACACGCAGCTGACTATATAGAAGATTTGCATGGTGGCCCAGCAAGGGAAATTGAGGTCCAGCTGCCTGATCCCCGCCCTGCAATGCCTGATAGCGAGGTTTTAAAAGCGGAGTTTTTTCAAATGTTAGAAAAGGCGCTTAGCCAACTTCCTGAAAATCAGCGTACAGCTATAATTTTATTCAGTCAGCAGGGACTAAGTTATGAAGAGATTGCTTGTGTGTTAGGGTGTTCGGTCCAGGCCACCAAATCTATCATTCACAGGGCGCGGCTCTATTTGCGCGAGGTGCTAAAACGATACCTAAGATATGGTTAACGCAATGGCAACTTTTAGTCGTTCATGGGGTTTAAAAAAATGAAAATGGAAGAACGTATACAAAGGCTACGAGAAGCCGTTTGGCAGCGAGAGTTGACGCCTGAAGAGAACGTCGAGTTGGATTTGTATTTACAAGCGAATCCACGGGCTCGGCCAGATTGGGAGTTTGAATATCAATTGGCCAGTGCGTTTCGGTCAATGCCACCCTTAGAACCGGGGAAGGGATTTACCGAGCGGGTTGTGGCCTCGGCTACGGAAATTCAAACTCAAGACACCACAAGGCGGTTAAAAGGATTTGCTATAGATTTTGATTTAATCAGGGCGTGGCGCTTAGGATTCGGACTCGCTCTGTTGATAATAGGGATAGGGCTATTTTTATGGTTTGGGCATCGACCTACACCCGGGGGGTATAACGGAGCAATCGCAGTGGTATGTGAAACTGCAAAACGGATATCCATCGATACTTTGGCTGACTATGATGTCATACTTAAACTGGGGAGTGTTAGGACGTTGCCAGAACCTGACTACGAATTGTTGCAGTTACTTCAATGAACAGGTGCGGAAGAAACAAGCTGATTTTTGCAAGTTTAATTGTGACGTGTGTATTTGCAGCGTTTATAAGTGGCTTTGAAGGGGTTGTCTCGCAAAGCGAGTCAAAATCCCCACATATAAGCACAAGCCTTGGTAATAAGCTCGATAAAACGAGTGAATTTAAGTCGCCGGTGCATTTTTTCCGGCTGATGCTGGAGGCTTCACCAGAAGAATTGAAAGAACTGCTCAGTAACAAACCACCTGAGGTACAAACGCGGTTACTCGAAAAGATTAAGGAGTATCGGAATTTAAGCCCGACCGAACGTGAGTTGAAGTTGCGAGTTACTGAGCTTCAGTGGTATTTCTTGCAGCTAGTTAATCTGGACGTTACTAACCGCTTGGCCAAGCTGGAAGTGGTTCCGCCGGAAATGCGCAAGATGCTTGAGGAGCGGCTAACCATCTGGGATATTTTGCCACCACCCGTGAAGGATGAATTGTCCCAGGATGTCCGGCGGTTACAAGGGCTGATTCAAGTGGAATTTGTGCCCACCCCCTTACAACAAAAAAGTGATTCGGAAAGCCAGCCAAGTAAAACGGAGCTTCAGGAGGCGATAAATCGTCTGTCTACGTTCTTTACTTTAAACTCAAGGGAGAGGGAACAATTATTGAAGTCGTTGTCTAAAACGGAACGAATGCAAGTTGAAAAAGCCCTAGAACAATTCCACAAGCTGCCTTTACGGGAACGTGCACGTTGTTTGAGTGCTTTCTCGGTGCTTGCTGAAATGTCACCAGAGGAACGGATTGAATTTTTAAAGAATGCGGAAAAATGGCAATCCTTGGCTCCCGATCAACGGCAAGCGTGGCGTCGGATAGTCAGAGAAGCGCCCTTTTGGCCTCCAGTACCTGGGGAAGAAGTCAGCACTGATAAGTTTAGTTCCCAGCACATTGGGGAGACAGCGGTGTCCTTAACTAACGTGTCACAGGAAGGAAGTTGGTGATTTGTGACAATTGCTTATCTAATTCATTGAGATTTCCTATTATCGAATTCCGGTGTTTTTAGTGAGCGTGCAGCCTTTTTAACGGCAAAGGGTTAAGTGACTACCGTTTTAAGGTGAACGAGGGGTTGTGAGGGATTGTTGGGACCGTGTGCGAATTGCACTAAATGGATGCGATTTTAGGTGCGGTGTTTGTAAGGGGGTGAGGGATATAAAACCGGAGCTAAGTCTAAATTTCAGGCGTAACTACTTTCATTTAAGCATGGGGTGTTCCTAGGATGTGAGCTTTCAATAAAATGGAATTTTGGCTGAGCTTCCACTTCCACACCTGTGAGCTATGCATTCTGAATTCTCGGCATTATTAGCCTGGTCCTTGCTATCTCACTGAGAGTGGGATTTCGGCTGATATTCTCTGAGAGGGATTGTAAATCCAAAATCCAGCCATGGATTTAGTGGTGGTGTTGCTGTGACCGATCTAACCAGCGGGGTATTCACAAATTTGGTCACGGTAGTTTCTTATAATCACCTTGGTTTGTGTTATCCGTACGATGTAGTTGGGCGAAAGTGGGATTTTCCCCCCTCCATGTGGAGCATCGATTACATAGTGTGGCAGTGCGTACCCAGTAGTAAACCCCTGGATGGATTTAAGGATTTGCAACCCCTTTTGCACAGGCACACGGAAATGGCCGGTGCCAGTAATAGGGTCACACTGATAAAGGTAATAAGGTTTCACGCGACAAATAAGGAGCTTTTGAAACAATGCAATTAGGATGGCAGGATCATCGTTAATGCCACGCAATAGCACTGTTTGGCTTCCCAATGGAAAGCCTGCATCTGCAAGTTTTTCAAGCGCTGTACGGGCTTCAACAGCCAATTCGGTGGGGTGGTTAACATGAACGCTTATGTAAATTGGATGGAATTTTCGCAGTGTTTTAATGAGCTCATCTGTCACTCGCTGGGGAAGAAAAATTGGTGCCCGAGTGCCAATGCGGATTATCTCTATGTGAGGAATGGCCCGGACTGACTCAAGGATGAATGCGAGTTTTTCGTCACACAAGAGTAAAGGATCCCCACCGCTTATCAACACATCGCGGATCTCACGATTGGATCGGAGGTACTTTATTTGTTCGTTAAAGCTTTGTGGGTTCCAAAAATACGTACTATGGCTTACCAATCGGGATCGGGTACAGAATCGGCAATAACCAGCGCAAATGGTATTTGCTATGAGCAAAACCCGATCGGGATACCGGTGGATAAGTCCGGGTACAGGGGTGGTTTTGTCTTCGCCACATGGGTCTAATGTTTCGCCAGGACTTGTTTTGAGTTCCTGTTTGAGAGGGACAACTTGTCGTCTAAGTGGGCATGTTGGGTTATTCCAATCGATAAGGCATGCGAAGTATGGCGTAAAGCCGAATTTTAGCCTGTGTGTAGTGAGGGCAATGCCTTCAATTTCCTCTGGGCTGAGCTGGAGGCCGAGTTTTCTAAGTTGCGCGTGTGTCTGGATCTGGTTTCGAAGTTGCCAATGCCAATCTTCCCATAATTGGTCGGGTACATGAGCCCAAAATGACCGATTAGCGGGCTTAAATTTTTTCAGTTCCAAGATCTTATCTTCTGCCCCTGGTGCTGAGGTATATGTTTTGGAGGTTTTTCCAATCACATCCATCACTATAGCATGATCAATAGCTGGTGAAACACTTACTGGTGATGTGTCGTAAAACGGTTTTGTGCAAGGAAAGTGAGTTGCAGATTACTGGTCAAGCACGCGGACTCTATAAAAGCTGGTTGGCAGATTCGGCTCGATCGCTAATATGTAGGCGATAGGCTCACCGGTCCCGCTTATGATTGGTGTTACTGGTTGCCAATTTTTGGAGGTTAGGTCGCTGGTCGTTTCAATTACAAATTTTTGGCCTGGGTATGAATTCCATTGTAAGAGGATCGAAGTAGGGTCATTTGCTGAAGCGTGAATGGTTGGTGGGGAAACTACGATGATGGTGAATGTAGTAGAGGATGAAAGTGGAGGCGTGCCATTGTCTGTGACGATTACCGAAACGATGTTTGTTGAGGGAGCATTGTTCGGGGTCCATATAATCAATCCGGTTGTGGGGTTGATTGTCATTCCTTCTGGTGCTTCTGGTCCCAGTGAAAACGTCAGTGTTTGTGGGGGTATATCCGTATCAGTGGCCACGAGTTGAATCGTGATTGTTTGCCCAAGAATAGCAACTCGGTTAGACACGGGAGCGATAACAGGGGCCGAGTTAGATAGGGCGTTTGGCGCTAATGGTGTAGGTGGCATGAAGTAAATGTTTGCTCCGCCGTCGGGGAATCGGCCTTGACTCACGTCCGTGATCTGCGGTCCAAAAACTACCACATCAACTGGTGTGCCTTCAGGGGTGAATAACCCTATTGCCTCTCCAGCCTTTGATAGTGCGAAGTTCACGTGAAGTTGTGGGTTATTAGTGCTATTTTGATTACTTTCTCCGTCAGCCCAAACAAGTAAGAAGCCTCCGGGTGGTATTACGTATTGTCCAGTTTCTGGTATACGGAATTTGAATGGGTTATCGAGAGTATCAGTGAGATAGTACCCCCCTAAATCAACAGCTTCTGAGCCAGCATTCCAAAGTTCAAACCAATCTTCGAAATTGCCGTCTACCGGATCGGCGAGGGTTCTGGTGTTATCAGCCATCCATTCGTTTATGAAGACTTGGATTGGAGGCGAGGCCGGGTTGTTAGATGCGCCAGCTGTTGCATAGTAAAGGTTCCGGCGGTAGAACGGTTGGCCATCAGGGATGCTGCCATGGGACCAGTTAGCGGGTACATTGTTGTACGACACGTAGTCAAGCACCTGTGTTGAATTATTGATGACGCGGCTTAAAATAACAATGCCACTGGTTGGAGTAATTCGGAATGAGGTGTGCAGGTGATTTGTAGTTGTTTGGTTAATTTGGCCGTCACACCAAATTACTAGGAAACCGTTGGCTGGGATTGTGGCATTGGATGGGAATGCCCATTTTGTTAGGTTAGTTGTGGTATCGCTGAGGTAAAGTCCCCCTAGGGTTACAGGTGATCCGCCTAGGTTGATTATTTCAACCCAGGGATCGCGCTCATTATAGTTATCTGCAGGTCCCGTAATGTTTTCTGGCTGAACCTCATTTAACCAAATTGGTGGGAATGGAGGAAGCGTGTCGACGAGGGAGTTTTCCCAGCCCGGCGTGCATGGATAGGGTGCAGATTGAAGAACATTTGTTAGGACTGCTTCCATGCGCATGCCAAAGACTATGTCGCTGCTGTTAGCGGCGTTTTGGTGTACGCTTACGGCAATTACGTTAGTGCCAGTCACAAACACGTTGCCGGGGATGGTGAAAGTATCGGGAGAAGTCGCGTCCCCGTTAGGAGGTATCCCGCTTGCAAGGGTTGAATTAGATACAGGTCCAGGGTTCATTCGAATGCGGGCTACCTCGGTGCCGTTGACGTAGAAGACCGCACCATCGTCAATATAAGCTGATACATTGACTGCATAGTACTTAAGTGAGTTTGTAATAACTACGTAGGTTCGGAAGTAATATGCATGACCACTTGGCATACCGTTAGTGGCAATCCGTGGGTCTAACAAAGTGGTTTTGATCAACGGAGTAATAGCAGGATTATTTTCATAAGCTAGCAGGCCTTGTCCCGAAGGCCATTTCGAATCATCGTAGTTCGGGCTTTGCCAAGCCACGTTGTCGAGATTTGATACCTGCATGTATTTCCAGGTGGAGGAATGGTCCAGCAGTAAAATGTTGGTCGAGGGTGGAGTCGGTATGTTGGTGAGCAATATCCAGTTGGCTACTCGGCTATTATCTTGGTATGCGTCGATCAATTGTAATGAAGCTGCATTAGTTGGCATGGGCCATGGTGGAGCAGCTTCGTACTTAATTCGATCTACAACAACAAAATTAGTGGTGTTGGGGACTGGCCGAGAGAGGGTTAGTACAGCGCCCCGTGGTGGTATAGGAGTAGGCAAGGTGTCAAATGGTACGCGATAGATTCCGTATGTTTCATTGAACACAAATGGGTTTTCTGCCAAGACAAGGTAGTTTTGCGGTAGCAAAACTGTGCCTGTTGGGAACACATATTGCAATTCTTCGATCCGCCATCCTGTAAGGTCAAAGGCAATGTTTGTGTGGGCGTTGTAGATTTCAATAAACCCAGCACCTAAGCGAGGGGGAGCATACATTATTTCGTTGAACACGACCCAGCCTGCTGGATCTGGTTCTTCGAAGTTATTAGTGAGGGTGATTGTGACTGTAGTATCAGGGATTTGATTGCTGTAGCGGTCGGATGCGGCAATTTCTAGCACATTGTTCGTTTTACTGACAGGGATTATCACTTGCCAGTTTGTGACGCTTGTCCAGGTTGGTTTGTAAAGGACGCCATTGACGCTGATGAAGCTAACTTGTAAGGGTGCAGTACCATTCAAAACCAATACATTGGAGGTTTGCAGCGTAATGTTGGTGGGTGAAGAAATTGTGAACATGGCTTTGGGTAGCACATTTGTTAGGTATGCAGTTCTTGTAACCAAAAAATTTTTTATTGAAGTGGGCGGTTGGACAGGGATGCCGTTAAGGACAAGGTTTTGATACCGTTCGTCCAAGATAGGTTCGTAAACTTCTGGTTTGAGCACTGTTCTGAGTGCTTCGTCAAACCCTTGCAGGTATTCCCGATGTATTTCTGGGATTGAGTTTATCATCCACGCGAGCCTTGGATCGTGGATTGAATAGATACTGTCTGTGGGGGAGCTGCTTGATGAGCCCAAGGCAAGCTCCATATCCCAAACCCAAAGGCGCCACGGTTTATTGTCGGGTTTGTACGCGTACATATTTTTCCCGCGACTGTAGCCGTAGCTGTCCCAATTCCCACAAATGTGATTTACTACTATTGGTCTTAGGAAGTTGGGCAGGTCTATCCATGTTCGGACAAGGTCTAAGTAATTTGGAGCATTGGTGGCATTTACCGCTGCGATGAAATTGGTAAATGGAGCCCAGTCATCGGGGTTACGTGTAACTCGTGGTCTCCAGTTCCAACGGTATCGTTTGGTATCAATTTCTCCGGTTGCTTTGTTAAACCGTTCAATTGTTGCTGTGGTAATTCCGTGGCTTGTGGCGGTGTCCTCAAACTCAAACCAATCCTCGATTTTTCTAAGCTGTCCATTTTCGTCGTTTGGGAAGAACTCCTTGATTGTATCGCTATTTGGTTGTTGAACGTCGTCGTAAATTGTACCCCTGGTAAGGCCGTTTACGACAACATGGACGTGTCTGCGATAGTTGTATGGTTGACCGAGTTTTCTTGCAATCCAATTTGCTGTTAGGTCGATTTGGGTAGTCCGGTCGTTATGGAAGAAATGGCCTGTGGTCACGTCGTAAGCGTTTAGTACAAAAGCCTCGGCACCTAAGAATTTTTCGTCGGGTGGGAAGTTTACTTCGTAGTCACACGCGAAGCCCAAAGGCCCATCATAGGTTGGAGTATGGAATGGGCTTCCGCTGTACATTGTGCCGACGTTGTAAACTACACGGCAGTTGTTGTAGACAAAGGTTGCATCGATTGGGTCATTTGCATTCTTTTCACGTTGTGTCCAGAAGTTAATATTGGAGCTGGTTAACCAAAGCCTGTAGGTACCTAGGGACCCGGGTTTGGATGTTTCGCCCCAACGCACTAAACATTCCCGGGCTGGGGCAGTCGCTGGGAACGCGTTTGTTGCGTTGCGAGTGTCGATAGCGTAGATGTAGAAAGCTGCCAGGGTATTCGAAGCGCATCCGGGTATTATGCCGGTATAAATACCGTCGTTTGCAACCTCGTCGCCACCAGTGATACCGTCGTCTGACATCCGAACTTCATAGTAAGAAGTTGAGGGATCAATTCTGTACCTCAGATAGACTCCACCTACCCCGTCAGGGTCTGATACTCTTGCTGTGACTAAGACTCGCTGACCCGGGTTGGGAAGAATAGGAAGGTGTTTGACTTCGGTTATAGTGGGGCCGGCGTTAGGTATACGTCTTGAATTTGGTAAACCAGGTGTTCCACAGTTGTTTGGTACGTTAAGTTTGTAAGAGGCTTCCATCCAATTACCTTGGAGTCGGAAAACGATGTATGGTGAGCCTCGCAACCACCGTACGGCCGCGCGAACGGTGCCTGTATTAGGAGCGTTGGTGACTACTGTCCCAGTAAGACGCGTCCAGACTTTGTTTGGACCCGTGTCGCCTCGTGCGACTGAAACCATGTGTAATGCTTTGCTACCATTGAGACCCACACCGTCTTGGACGTAAGAGTTTCTAAGCACGCCTCCCCAGGACCAAGAATTGGTGCCGGATTCGAACGTGCCGTTGGCTAACAAGTTAGGCCCGTTATTGTTGCGGAACTCTAAGTTATCGACGAGTGATTCTCCGGGGCCTTGTAAGAAGAACTCGAATCGCGTAGGTGCTCCGTAGTAAGTGCCTTGATTGATCATGCTAGGTGTTTGCCCATTTTCGAGGATTTGTGTTACGTCGATTTGAGTCCATGGAGCCTTGCTACTTTCGTCACTGTCAGCCCAATTTTGGCCGATGGAGTTATCGGCAAATGGGTCGATGAGTTCTAAGGAACTACCCCACCCATCAGCCCAAATGCTCCATTGTCCCCCCTCATTGTAGGTGACGTCGTTTACTACGACATAGAGGAAGTTGGTGCGTGGTAACCCAGCTGCATTAGTAGTGATTTGAGGTTCAGGCATAAGTAGTATTATTCGGTCGCTGCTATTCCGGAGTCTGCCTAAGTAGTTACCAGTGAGGTTGGTCGCATTCAATTGCGGATATTTGGCTAATAAGTTTGTGAGGTTCTTGGCTACTACGAGGTATGAATCCGGCCCGATAATCGTATTTGATGGAAAAGTGAAACGTACCCCGCCCTGGATTTGCCATCCGCTTAAATCAACTGGTTCTTGGCCACGATTGTAGAGTTCAATGTATTCGTCGTCATCAGAACCAGAGATCGGGTTATACATGATCTCATTTATGACGATTGGCCGTATGAGTGGAGAGGAATTGGGTTGTCCAGGAGTACGTGTACTAAGCTCTCGGATACAGGGATGACCGTCTGGATAACGTCCAGAGGCGATGCCTTTTGCTTGTCCGCCAAATGCGACGGCATCGAGCACACGGGTAGCATTCGAGTTGATCAGGAAGATTCGGTCGCCAGCCGCATCAAGCCCAAACCCTAGGGTGGATCTATAAAAAACTGCAAGACTGCGAGGTGGTAAGATTGTGCCCACTGGAATTTGGAATTTTAGTAGGTTGGGGTCGTCCGTAAGCCACGCCCCGGACAAATCAATAGTTTTTGTGGTGGTGTTAAATAGTTCGATGTAGTCTTCGGCAGAGGTATCGGTGTGTGCTAAGAATTCGTTTATAACTACACCTGCTGCTGGGTCGGTTGTATAAGGGTCGAATCTACCTGGGGAGCCTCCGATAAAGCTGCTTGGACCCCAAGCACGTGGATCGTTTTCGCCGTAGGAGGGATTGCGCAGAACAAGTGAATGACCGCTACCATCCGGTGAAACGGGCCATGGGTAGGTGGTGTCGTATTCAATTTCTAGCAACACACCTCCCAGCTCGTTTAAAAGTCGCACGGTACCCCCATTATTGGGTAGGGAGCCTGTGTAGGGTCCTAGGCAATCAACCCCGTAAAACTGTTTAGCGGCAGTTGGATTTTTGGCGACCACCAAGAACTGGCCCGGTGCTAATTTAGTGCCTGGAGGGAATTCGTAGCTGATACTACCGGCAAGCTGGTGGCCGGTGAGATCTTCAGTGACAAGACCAGAATTCCATATTTCAATGAATTCTAGGTCTTCACTATCTGGCCACGACCCGGGTGGGTTATACATGATTTCGGTAATGACAATGGGAGTCCGTCTGCTGGAGGGACCAGGCGGTTCGAATGGGAGGAGCTGGTTAGTAACAATCACTCCAGTTGCATTGGTAAGTTCTGTGAACCGTGCAGTGATAAAGGTGTCGGGTTTACTTGCTGTGACTGCTAGGCCGACTTGAATCGCTTCCGGCATTGTTATTACAGCATTTCCTAGGAATTCCCATGTGCGTCCATTAATGCTGGCATATCCAGAGAACTCGTTCCCAGATCGCTTTAGTCGAAGCCACGTGTATGGGAAGTTTGGCGCAAAATAGCCACTCATGTTTGCAAAGCCTCCTTGATATGCACGCCACTGGAAATGGCATCCGACATGGGAAGGGGTGGCGAAAGTTGCAGCAAACACTGCGTTAGACTGTAATCCTGCGCGAGCCATTAATCCTGCCCTAGTCCATATTTCCCCGAACTCTAACAAATTGACCCGTATTTGTAGGTCGAAGTCGTTGGTGACCGTGCGCCATAAGAAAATAAATTGATCGTTTGTGTTTCCGATGCCTTCTCCTGAAGCGGTAATTTCAAACCCGGAGGGGATTGGTTGAAACTCCCCATTTGTGATTGCAAAGCCGATCGGGGTGAACATGTAAGGTGAGGCGATGAACTTAACGGTGGAACCTGGGATAATTAGGTTTCGAGCTGCGGCAAGGTCACGCACTCCGGATACCGTAAGTGTATATGTGATGCCCTCTGTTTGTGGAGCTGTATGGAGTAAGATTGCCGAATTTGTTTCATAGAATGAGGCTGCGATTACAGGTAACTGGCCATTTGTGCTAGTTATTTGATAATTGACTATGTTGGTGGCAGTTGTAGGTTCTAAGCCTTCTGAGAAATGTACTATTACTCCGGTTGGGAAAACGCTAATAGCCCGCAAGAGTACCGGTCCATTTGTATCAGGCAAAACCGTCAGAATAGCGTTACTTGATATGGCCCATTTTACCACGCCCTGATATACATTGGTTAGTCTTGCGTGGAAAACATCGTTGTTGTTTGTGAGGTAAACAATAGGGATGGTAAGCGTGGTATTGGTGGCTCCAGGAATAGGTTGGCCATTTCGATACCACTGAATTGTGATCGGTCTTCGTCCAATTGGGTAGAGGCTAAAGGTTGCTGAGGCCAGTTCCGTTACAATGCAATTGGTCGGCTGTCTATAAACTTCTACAGGACCATCCAGAGCGCAAATGTCGGGTCCTAATTGGTAGCTTATAGCGATTTCCTCGGGAGTGAGAATACCGTCGTAAATCCGAAATTCGTGAATGGACCCTTTAAAATAGGGATCCCACACCCATTGAGATCGGCCTAACCAGTTATTGACGGTATATCCTAGCATGGTTGGGTTGTGTGTCATTGAAGGATTTTCACCTACCAGTTGGCCGTCGACGTACAGTCGCCCAATACGATTTCCTGCATCAATTGTAAACACGACATGGGCAGGCCGTCCGATTGGCAAACGGGAACCCGGCCACTCCACAACTTGTTCGTTACCGCTACCTCCAACGGTTATTGCTGCGCGGAGTACGCCGCCCCCGCTTTGCGGGGTTATAAAGACATAGTTTGTACCTTGGTTGGGATTGTTTTCCCCGCCCGTGCTAAAGCCAAAATCGAAGATCCGCGCCCAAGTTCCGCTGCCTTCGTCTGTTACCCAGGCCTCAAAGGTGATGTTGGATCGTGTGGCTATTATGCCATTTGGTAGATCTACATAGGCTGAAGACCCATTTAGTACGACGCTGCCGTTTGCAATTGAGGCCCCACCCATGAGTGTGCCATGGGCATTCCCCACCGAGTCTGAGGCATCTGATGTGAATGAGTATCTATTCACTATCTCGGCCGTTAGTGCAGAGACACTGAGTGTTAGCATTGCAGTGAATTTTAGACAGGCAATTAGACTTCGGGCGAGTCGCGGTTTGGATTTTGGTCTCATAGTTTGGCGCTTTATCAGCATAATTATAGTGCTGGGCGGAAACCGGTTCCAGTGTTAATTTTAAATGGTACAAAGGAAAGCTACTTAAAGCTGCAAATGTTGATCTGGCAAAGCCCCTTCCATTACCAGCCACCCTTGCTAAGTTTGTGGACTATGTGCCGGGCTAAGTTTTCTGCTAGGATGTCTACACCCCGCCGTTCAGAGGCTGAAAAATCTTCGCCACTTCGGATTATTGTAGTACCCCTAGCTGATCCACTCCAAACAACGTCTTTGGATCCACACTGGTATAGTTTTGCTTGGGCGGTGGCTATCAATTCGTAATCCACCCCTGCCACAACCTCTACTGGACTATAACTGATAGCGCGGCGTTCATACCGAACAATTTCAATTTCCAGTATATAGTCGGCGGATCTAGAGTCAGCGAGTCGAAACGTTCCGTCCAGTTGAATTGCTTTTCGAAGTGCTGCAGTAATTGGTTCTGTCAGATATGGCTGAGTTGTTTTATTTGCAACTGGGGGGACGGCGATTTGGCTACCAGGGGGGATTATTGGTGCGACTGTGCCCAATCGATATCCTGCACATCCCACAGTCAATAGCAGTAATGCACAAACTACTAAAGTGGCGGTGTTATTGAGTGGTTTTTTGTCTTTTTTCCTGGAGTTGGGCGATTCGCTTGAGCGCTTCTTTTGCATAGTCAGAGTTGGGGGCTTTTTTGATGGCGTCGGCATAGTAGATTAAGGCTGCGTTGGTTCGGTTGTGCTTTTGATAGTAAACAGCGATTTGGAAGCTTCCACGTGCCTGTTCGGTCCGTAATTCATCCACCAATCTTTGCGCTTGTTCTACACGAGGGTCGTTGGGGTAAAGGGCAATAAAGTCGGAGAGAAGATTGATGGCTCTATAGGCTGCAGTTTGGTCGTACTCGCTTTTTCGGGCTAGTTTAGTATGACATATTCCAGCTTTGTACATGGCGTCGGCGGCTGTTTCGCCGCGTGTATTGTATCGGTCTGCAGCACGTTCATATAAATGGGCGGCCATTTCATAATCTTTGCGTTTTTCATAGGCCTCAGCGGCTTTTAATTGGGCTTGAATCCCAATGTCACTGAATATCGCATTTGTGACGATCGTTTGGAACAAATCCGCGGTTCTACTCATCGAGGGAAAAGTGGGGATTAGTCCAAAAAGTTTAAACCGCTGGCCAGCTAGAAATCGGGTTGCAATTTGCATTTGTCTTTGGAGCGCAGTTTCGCGTAGTGGACATCGGGGATAACGCTCGATGAGTTTCTGGTATTCTTTGAATGCGCGTTCGTCATGGCGTTTGGCTTCGTAACATTGCGCAATGATAAATTGTGCATTTGGGGCATAATCAGATAGAGGCCACACCCGGAGAATGCGTTTAGCTGCTTTCAAAGCGGTTCCGTAATCTCCCTTTTGAAATGCTTGTTCAGCAACTTGTAATTGAGCTAGCGCGGTTTCTCGCCGCCACTTGACTTGTTTGCCTGGGGGTTCATACGTCCAGCCTTCCCCCGGGGTGTAGACCAGGGGTGCTGGCGCCTGGTAGACCATGGCTAAGAATAATACGGCAGCGAAGACCCAAATACACCGCCAATTCATACGGGCAAACCGTACATGAGTGCTGCTAGCGTAGTCAAGAAGACCGAATACCTAATTTCCGTAGCCGGAGGATTTAATGGGGTTTACGCTTACCCGCGGTACACAATCATGACACCAAAGTCTGTAATCAATTTCTGCGTTGCTATGTCCAAATACGTGTAGGTAATAGGTGTGATGCTAATGATGTTATTTTCACCAACGCGTTGTAGGAACTCTGTCACGCGTTCATCAAATCTGTCGTGTCCTACTTCTACACAGTCAATCCGGCGAATTGTTTTTACTCGGAGTTTTTTATCGGTTTCTTTGGCTGCAAATTCGAGGGGTTTGGGGGGTTTATTTATGAGGCTTTCGGATGGTTTTTCTCGGATGGGTACCTGGAAATGTTTTTCCTCCCTTGCGGCAGCGGAGACGGCGATTGGATTAAGAACTCCTCCTGTAGCCGTAGTTGGTGTTTTACGCTGCTCAGTTTGTGCAGGTTGAGTGGGTGGACGTGTCGCTGATTCAGGTGCAGGTATCACGATCGGTTTACCACAGGTAGGGCAATTAATTTCGGTGCCAGCCGCACTTGCATCAGCTTCTAGCTCCTGACCACAAAACGGACATGTGAAAATTACATCCATAATACCCTCCTACTTCTGTTAAAATGATAGCCTACTTTTTAGATGGCTGCCAAGGGAAATTGTGTATTGGGCCTGTTAATTAAGTTGGTACCTATTTCCCGTAATGCTTTCAAAAAGCATAGTACGCGAGAATTGTTTTCTCTCGAAGTGGGAGGCCGTGGATAGTTGTCCGTTGCAAATATTCGTCACCGGCTGAAATTGCGGATTGCAAAGGCTTGCTAAGGGCGAGGTGGAGTAAGGTCTGAGAGTGTGAAGGTTCCCAGGATTTGCTTTCAACTTTCCATTGAAAGTGGGGCCTTTGTTGAAGGTGGTGAAGATGGGTAAAGAGTGGTTTTCCGGTTGGCAATAAGGTGGGGGTTTATGGGGACGCCGCGGCTGAGCGGCCCAGTGCTCAATATATATGGCTAACAATGGGTAAGCCCACAATATGTAGTGCAAATTACCCATTATTTGGGCAAAAATTGAATTGTACGGGTGGGGTTAAAATGGTATTTTAGGGGTGAACTTTGGTAGGTAATAGGCTTGATAGTATAAGAGGCAAATATGGCCAAGCAAATTATTCAGAATCAGGACGTTACCCCGCAAGAAATAAGTCTTCGGCCGGTAGGGGAAAAATACGACGCCTCTAAGATTGATAAGCTTGAGGGTTTAGAGGCGGTTCGTAAACGGCCCGGCATGTACATTGGGGATACGGATGAGCGGGGGTTGCACCAGTGCGTTTTTGAGGTTGTAGACAACTCAATTGACGAGCATTTGGCAGGTTATTGTACTAAAATTGAGGTGACCTTGCACGTGGATGGATCGGTATCAGTGTTGGACAATGGGCGTGGAATTCCGGTGGATATTCATCCCAAATGGAAGATGCCGGCCGTAGAACTTGTGCTAACGAATCTGCATGCAGGTGGGAAGTTTGGTCAGGGCGCCTATAAATATTCGGGCGGTTTGCATGGAGTGGGTGCCAAATGTGTTAATGCATTGTCAGAGTGGTTTAGGGTGGAGGTATATCGAGACGGGAATGTGTATGCAATGGAGTTTGAACGTGGGATTACCAAGAAAAAGCTAACCGTGATTGGCAAGACGAAAAGGACTGGCACCTTGATTACTTTCAAACCGGATCCTCAGATCTTCACTATAACGACCGAGTTTAAGTTCGACATCTTGGCTAATAGGTTACGGGAATTGGCGTTCTTAAACCCGGGTCTTGAGATCATTTTGAAAGATGAGCGGGGAGATGAGCGGGTTGAACGGTTTTACTACAAAGGTGGGATCGAAGAGTTTGTCAGACAGCTTTTGCGTAATCGCGATGTGTTGCATCCCAAGCCTATAATGATTAGTGGGAAGCGTACGGTCACAGTGGGCGAGAAAGAGGAGGAAGTGTTTGTAGACTGTGTGTTACAGTATCATGATGGGTACAATGACCAGATCCTGTGTTATGCTAACTCGATTCCGAATCCGGACGGTGGGACACATTTGACAGGATTTCGGACGGCGTTAACTCGGGCAATAAACCAGTACGCGCGTCAGAACAATCTTCTTAAGGAGAAAGACCCCACGATAACAGGTGATGATGTACGGGAAGGTCTCGTATGTGTGTTGAGCGTCAAGTTGCCTAACCCACGGTTCGAATCGCAGACGAAGGTAAAGCTCATCAACGGCGAAGTCGAAGGAATTGTTTCTTCGATCGTTTATGATGGGTTGATGTCATATTTCGATGCGAATCCGTCAGTAGGGCGTAAGATTGTGGAAAAGGCGTTATTGGCGGCGAGGGCAAGGGAAGCAGCTCGGAAGGCGAGGGAAACGGTGCGAAAGACTGCCCTCACTGGTGGTGGGTTGCCAGGGAAACTGGCCGATTGTACTGATAGGGATCCTGCGAATACGGAACTCTTCATTGTGGAGGGTGACTCGGCCGGTGGGTCAGCAAAACAGGGGCGAGATAGGCGGTTCCAGGCTGTCTTACCTATTCGTGGTAAGCTCATTAACGTGGAAAAAGCACGCCTGGTGAAGGTTTTAGACAATAGCGAAATCCAGACCTTGATCAGTGCTATTGGTACTGGGATTGGAGACGGGGAAGGGGAGGGTGCTTTCGACATTAAACGTTTACGTTACCACAAAATAATTATCATGACGGATGCTGACGTGGACGGGTCGCATATACGAACGTTATTACTGACGTTTTTCTATCGTCAAATGCCGGAACTGATTAAACGCGGGCATATTTATATTGCTCAACCGCCGCTTTATCAGATTTCTCGACGTGGTCGTGTTGAGTATGTAGAGGACGACCAAAAGCTGAGTAAAATCCTAATTGAACTTGGGACGGAGGAATGCCAGCTACGTAATTTGGCAGATGGGCGAGTGCTTACGAAGAAACAATTAGCTGAGGTTTTGGATATCTTGGTTGTATTGGAACGTTATGCCCGAGCTATTCAACGTCACGGTGGGGATTTTGCGGAGTACGTTGAGCACAGGCACAAGAAGACGAATGAGTTGCCTCAACACATGGTGCGCATCCGCGAAGGCAATGAAGAGAAAGTGGTGTATTTCCATACAGAGGAAGAACTAGAAAAGTTTGCTGAGGGAAATCCAGATTTGCAACTATTTGGAGATGCCGAGGGCGAAGAAGAGGCAGAACGCCCACAGAAGAATGGGATTCGGCGACGGTCCACTTATATCGAGTTGCATGAAAGTAAGGCAATTTCAGAGCTGTTACTTAAGCTTGCCCGCAAAGGATTTAACATCGAACATTACTCAGCTCAGGACAAACCGCTTTTCGAATTGATTGAGGGTGAAGGACCTAACGTTAAGGTGCGGCCATTGTATTCTATCCCTGAGATTTTGCAGGCGGTGCGGGAAGTAGGTAGCCGCGGACTTGAGATTAAAAGGTTCAAGGGGCTCGGGGAGATGAATCCTTCTGAGCTTTATGAGACCACAATGAATCCTGCCACACGAAAGTTATTGAGGGTGGAGCTGGTGGATGCCATTGAGGCTGAGGAGATGTTCAGTAAACTGATGGGAGAAGAAGTTGAACCGAGGCGACAATTTATTGAGGACAATGCTTTGAACGTACGGAATTTGGATATCTAACGTAAGCTGTGTCTGTTGATTCCCTATCAACAATGGAAAACCGAAACGACAACAACCAAAACGTTGGCCAACCAAAGTCTGCATACAGTGCAGGCGAAAGAATCCAACGTGTTAACATAGCCGAGGAACTAAAGGCATGTTTCCTCGACTATGCGATGTCGGTCATCATTTCGCGTGCGCTTCCCGATGCGCGTGATGGTTTAAAGCCGTCGCAACGGCGAATCTTATATGCAATGCATGAGCTTGGGTTGGCACCGAATAAGAAACATTTAAAGTGTGCTCGTATAGTCGGGGAGACTATTGGTAAGTACCATCCCCATGGTGATCAGGCTGTGTATCCCACGCTTGTTCACATGGCCCAGCCTTGGTCCATGCGGGAGGTTTTAGTCGATGGCCAGGGCAATTTCGGGTCGATTGAGGGTGATCCACCAGCTGCAATGAGGTATACGGAGGCTCGGTTAGCGCCATTGGGAGCGTTGCTGATGGAGGACATGGACAAGGACACAGTGGATTTTGTCCCTAACTACGATAATACCCATCTAGAACCGGTAGTTTTCCCGGCGGCTTTCCCAAATCTTCTTGTGAATGGAGCCACTGGTATTGCCGTAGGAATGGCTACTAACATTCCCCCACATAACTTGGCAGAGGTCATAGATGCCATTTGTGCACAGATAGACAACCCAGACATCACAATTGACGAGTTGATCACTTACATAAAAGGGCCGGATTTCCCCACGGGGTGTATGGTCTGTGGAGTTGAGGGGATCCGCCAATATTTTGCGACAGGTCGTGGAACTTTAAAGATTCGTGGCCGCGTGGGAGTAGAAGAGCTTAAAGGGGGCAAACAACAAATTGTTATCACGGAGATCCCGTTTGGTGTAAACAGAGCCCAGTTGGTTGAGAAGATCGCTGAATTGGTAAATAACAAGACTCTTCAAGATATAACTGCAATTCGAGACGAGTCGGACGAAAACACCCGCGTAGTGATTGAAATCAAGCGCGATGCGATTCCCAAGGTAATTATAAACAATCTTTACAAGCATACCCAGTTGGAAACGACATTTGCCGTAAACATGTTGGTAATCGACCATGGGCGACCTAAAACGCTTAACATTAAGGAGCTAATCAACTGCTACATAGAACATAGGCGTGAGGTGATTTTAAGACGGACTAGGTTTGAGTTAAAAAGAGCTGAGGATAGGGCAGAGGTGTTGGAAGGATTCCTTATTGCATTGGCAAATTTGGATGAATTCATTCGCATAATTAGGACGTCGCGGACTCGGGAAGAGGCCAAAGTGAAACTAATGGCATTTGAGTTTACCCGCGCACAGGTGGAGAAATGGGGGATCCACATTCGCAAACCGGACCGCCTAGTAAATGGCCGATACGCGTTTAGTGAGGTCCAAGCTGATGCGATTTTAGACTTGAGATTGTATCAATTGACAGGAATGGAGGCGGATAAGGTCCGGAATGAATACAAGAGTTTATTGGAGCGAATTGGTGATCTGAAAGACATACTGTCGAAGGAATCACGGGTATTGGCGATAATTAAGGAAGGTCTCCAGACTGTTAAGGCAAAATATGCCAATCCACGGCGGACGCAAATCGTGCCTGACGAAGGTGAAATGGCTATTGAAGATTTAGTTGCGAACGAGCCAGTCATAATCACTATCACTCACAATGGGCTTATCAAACGCACCAATGTCAGTGCGTATCGTGCCCAACGACGGGGTGGTAAAGGGGTTATAGGAATGAGTACCCGAACTGATTCAGATTCGGATGGGGATGCAGATTTTATTGAGCACCTTTTTACGGCTAGCACGCACGATTACATGATGTTCTTTACCAACACTGGGCGTGTGTATGTAGAGCGCGTGTTGGAATTGCCTGACATGGGACGGGCTGCAAAGGGCCGCAGTATAGCCAACTTTCTTGAATTGAAACCGGAAGAAAAAATTGCAGCATTGATTCCCGTGCCGGTCAAATATGGGCCGAACCGCGAGGACCAAACATGGCAACAACCCTATTATGTATTTTTCGCTACCAAGAAGGGTACGGTGAAAAAGACCGCTCTTTCTGAGTTTGCTCACGTGCGTAGAGGTGGAATTATTGCCATCAACATTGAAGAAGGTGACACTCTTATTGACGTGCGTTTAACTCGTGGAAATGACGAGGTTGTTTTGATTACTCGATATGGGATGAGTATTCGGTTCCACGAATCTGAGGTTAGGGAGATGGGGCGGCAGGCTGCAGGCGTCCGGGGTATATCACTTGAGGAGGGAGACGAAGTAGTTGCGCTTTCAGTAGTAGTGCCGGATGCACATCTTTTAGTAGTAGGTGAGAACGGTATCGGGAAACGTACATCCTTTGAGGAGTACCGTGTCCAGGGGCGGGGTGGAAAAGGTATAATAACCATGAAAACTACTGAAAAGACGGGACCCGTAATTGGTGCTCTTACAGTTCGGAATTCTGATGAAGTAATGGTCATTACCGCAAAAGGGCAAATGGTTAGGATCCGTGTTGCCGATATCCGAGAAACAGGACGAATCGCCCAAGGTGTGAAATTGATAGAACTAGAGGCCGGTGACAAGGTTCAGGCGGTGGCACCTGTCATACAAGAAGATTACTAGGAAGAAAAGGTTGCTGAGAGGACCTGAGTGAATTTTCGAAACGCGATTAAGGGTGGATTCAAAAGGTTTTCTGTCACATAGGGATCTGAGGTTTGTGCCAATAAGTAAGAAAGTGTGTGTGGAATTGTGGCACTTACGGGTACCCCCAAGGCAAACCTCCCTTTATAGTTGGGCTTTTACCTTGGACGTTCAGGGTTGTTAAAAACATTGTTTTGTTGAAAGCGGTCCTTACCCTTAGGAGTATCGCTTCCCGGTGTAATGCCTGCGAAAAAATGCAATTTAGGGTTTAGAGTGTATTTGGACACCTGTCATTCCAATTTGGTCCCAATGTAGGTTTTTGATGGCTGGGATATCATCCTTCATGCTGTTGAAAATCTCCTCTGGTTGTGTTCCAAGTTTTTTCCCGTTAAGGCAAGCTAGCAGATTATTTATCCAAATATAGGCAGGGCGAGCCTCGCTGGGAGGTTCTACTGCCTGGAAGAATTTTTGGATTCGACCGCTTTTATTAATGAATGTGCCAGTTTTTTCAGCAAAGGTTGCCCCAGGGAAAACCACGTGAGCTTGATCGGTCAGTGCTGTGCGAACGACATCATACACTACAAGTAGGTCTAGTTTACCTAAGATAGGTTGGGTCAGTTCAGGGACTTGGGTGTTTTCGCCAAACACAAAAAGTATTTTCACGCGTCCTACTTCGATATCGTGGATAATTTTTGGTATGTATAAGCCCACTTCTGAGTAACATACGCCTGTAAGGATTGCGCCTTGGGTGTTTGGGTTTCGGTCGGACGAAAGCAACAGATGATCGTGTGGGCCTTGTGCCACGAGGATGTCGGAGGTGCAATTTAAAAGAGATTTAAGCTTAGCTACGAGCCAAAGCTCCTCTGTTGATAGTTGCCCAGAGGCTATAATTGCTGCTTGTTTGGAACTGTTTTTTCGGAGGAAATTTGCAACATACTCGACAGCATGCTGGGGGGATATGCTCGTTCCGTTAACGGTCGGACGGACCAACCGGGTAGGACTTTGGGTAAGCTTGTATTGAAACCTTCCGTGATCACACATCCATGGACCATTAACTTCGTCGTTTTGACGGGGAGTAATGCGGTAGATCACATTTTGTCGAGACCAGATTGTTATATTGCAGCCTGTGCTACAGCCTGGGCATATACTGGGTGTTTCTTTGAGGAACCAAACCCGCATTCGAAACCGGAAATCCACAGACGTTAAGGCACCTACAGGGCAGATATCCACCGTGTTTAACGTGTAATTATTGTCGAATTTTTTACCGGGATAAACTGCAATCATTGAACGGGCTCCTCTGTTAATGATCCCTAGCACGTCATCGCCTACTATTTCTCGGGTAAACCGTATACATCGTGTACATAAAATGCAACGTTCAGCGTCATACATTACCCGCGGCCCAAGTTGGACGGCTTTGGGTTTGTGGAGCTTTGTTTCGTTAAATCTAGAGCTGTCTCTCCCGTAAGCTACTACGTGTTCTTGGAGGGTACATTCCCCGGCTTGGTCACAAATTGGGCAGTCTAAAGGGTGGTTCGCAAGAAGGAATTCAAGGATGCCTGTGCGCATTTGTTTAACTGCGGGCGTATCGGTATAAATTTCCATGCCTGGGGTGATGGGGGTTGCACATGCAATTACAGGCCGTGGGGATTTTTGTACTTTGGGCGTACCGTCTGGGTTCAAGACGAGTTTGCCACTTGAATCTTTCACCGGGAAACCTACCTCGACAAGGCACATTCGACAGTTCCCGGCTATGGGGAGTTTTGGGTGGTAACAGAAATGGGGGACTTCTACCCCAGCCAAAATGCATGCTTGCATGATCGTAGTGGGGGCTGGTTGCCCTCGCCAGTCAGGCGTGAGCAGACTCACGGTAATGGGCTTCCCATTTACTTTGACGGTAGCCAGTTGGTCTTTTTCATCCATTTGGCTCATGCAGATACAAGGGATTTATCAGTAAGTTTGCCGGTGTGGGTATGGTTTGAAAGGTAGTGGAGTATTTCGTGCCTGAATTTCGTGGCGATGCTTTGGACTGGTCCAGCGCATGCGTCCCCGAATGCGCAAACGGTTTTCCCACCACCAATATTATTAGCAAGCTCAATCAGTAGATCTAAGTCAGATTCTGTTGCATTCCCGGATTGAATTCGTTGTGCAATTTTTAGCATCCAAAGGGTGCCTTCCCTGCAGGGAGTGCATTGGCCACAACTTTCATGTGCAAAAAACTCAAGTACACTCACAAGGACGTCAACCATGTTTGTGGAATCGTCGATCACAATTATCCCTCCTGAACCGCTCATGGTGCCTGCTGATGAAAGGGTGTCGAAATCATACGGGAGGTCGAGTATGTTCAGAGTATTTGTTGTAGTTTTGCCTGGCAGCTGTACTGTAAAGGTTTCATCAAGACGGAGGACTTTAGACGATATACCCCCGGGAAAAATGGCTTTGAGTTTTCTATTGGGTGGAAGACCGCCGCCAAATTCGGGGTCAAAGACCAGATCACCCAGTGTAAACTTGCCCAATTCAATTTCGTAGACGCCTGGTTTTTTGACTGCGCCACTAAGGCAAACAAGCCGTGTACCGGTATTATTGGGTGTGCCAAGCCTAGCATAATTTTCCCCACCCATTTCCACGATGTGTTTAACTGCGCACAATGTTTCCACATTGTTGACGATGGTTGGGCAACCATACAAACCGTACACTGCGGGGAAGTATGGGGGTTTGATACGTGGGTATGGGCGTTTACCTTCCAAAGATTCGATTAGGCCTGTTTCCTCCCCACAGATGTAGGCGCCTGCACCTCGATGAATTACCACTTCTAAGTCATACCCGGTGTTGAGAATGTTTTTTCCTAGAAACCCATGCTGGACAGCTTCTTGAATTGCGTTTTCGAGGATTTTAGCTCCCTGGGGGAATTCGCCCCGGATATAAATGAAGGCCTTATGAACGTGGTTGGCAAAGGCAGCTATAGCAAGGCCTTCCAGAAGCTGGTGAGGATCTCTGTGAATTATTTGTCTATCTTTGAAAGTACCTGGTTCGGATTCGTCTGCGTTACAGATCAGGTAAATGGGTTTATCTTGCTTATTTTGGTGAACAAACTCCCACTTTGTTCCTGTGGGAAAACCGGCGCCACCGCGCCCACGCAAACCAGAACGTTTAATTTCGTTTCTAATTAATTCTTGGGGTGAGATAACCCGACCATTTGATTCCAAAGAAGGTTGCATTGTAAAGACACGACGTAGGGTTTGGTATCCCCCGTGCCTGAGGTAGCATTGGATGTCGGGGGTATAATCCGGGTTAGAAAAGTTCTTCGTGATAAGTTTGGTTTGTTTGCTCATTTTCTAGTAAAAACTTTGTTTGTCGCTGTCCCTGTGTGAAGTCTTGACAGGTACCCTGGGCCGACTAATTTTAGGGCAGAGCTGCCCGATGGTGTAACGGTAGCACAGCAGACTCTGGATCTGCGTGTCTTGGTTCGAATCCAAGTCGGGCAGCCAAATTTGTTTGCGCCACATTTCATTTCGGTATTTCCGCACGATTGCAATTGCGGATTATTTCTTCCAAGGTCGATATGGTGCATCTTTCCAGGAGTTGATCACTTAACATTGCTACGGGAGCTAGGTCACATGCGGCAAGACATTCTACTTGTTCTACAGTGATGTGTCCGTCAGGGGTTGTTTGTGGGCCTGGATTGTTGGGGTCCAAATTAAGCTGGGCGCAAAGTGTGTGATAAAGATGTAAACTGCCTTTTAGCATGCATGGGAGAGACTTGCAGATTTTAATGTGGATTTGGCCGCTGGGTGTTTGTCTAAGCATGGGATAAAAGGTTACCAGTTCTAGCACGTGAATGGGATCCACCCCCACTTTAGATGCGGTCCATTCTATTAATTGTGGGGTGAGGTACCCAAATTTTTCCTGCAAGGTATGGAGGATCATAAGGACGGCGCTTCGTGGTACCGGATACTGTTTAATGATCGAATCCACGTGAAATTCAATCTCTGGTGTGATCCGGGTATGATCACACACTTGGTGTGAATCAAATTGGGCTTTGGTCAGATCGTTTTCCATGGTTTTTACTTCTATCTATCGCATTCGCCCATGACAAAATCCAATGAGCCTAGGATGGCAGGTATATCGGCTAGCAGGTGGCCGGGGAGAATTACAGGTAAAATACTTAGGGTGAAAAATGAGGGAGGTCGGATCCTTAACCGGTAAGGCACACCACCACCGCGGCTTTGAATGTAGAAGCCTAATTGGCCCTTTGGGTTTTCGTGGGCAAAATAGACTTCGCTGGGTGGACAGTCAGGACCGCGTGTAACATTCATAAAATGATGGATTAACTCTTCCATTTGCGTCATTACGTTCGATTTTGGTGGCAGGGCTACCTTGAAGTTACTGATCATAATTGGCTCATGGCTGGTATTGTCTGGTCCGCCGGGAATTTTTTGGATGCATTGGCGGATGATCGAGGCGCTCTGACGGATTTCTTCTAACCTGACCAGGTACCGGTCGTAACAATCTCCTATTGTACCTATGGGTATGTCAAACTGGAGTTCATCGTAACATAGGTACGGTTGATCTTTCCGAAGGTCTAATGGCACGCCGCTGGCTCGCAAGTTGGGTCCAGTCAATGCATAGTCGATCGCAGTTTGTGGTGGGATCGTACCTACATTTTTAGTTCGTTTTATCCAAATGATATTCCGTGTAAGTAACCGGTCGATCTCATCTACGGTTCTAAGGAGTTCATCGAGAAATTTGTTGAGTGTGGTGCACCACCCAGGTGGGAGATCACGAGCTACACCGCCGATTCGAGTGTAGCTGGTGGTGAATCTCGCACCTGTGAGCGCTTCGCAGAGGTTGTAGATTTTTTCGCGTTCTGTGAATTGGTATAGGAAGACAGTGACAGCGCCGCAGTCCATTGCAAATGCGCCTAGCCCAAGCAGGTGTGAAGAGATTCTAGCTAATTCACTACAGATTGTTCGTATGTAAACTGCGCGTGGCGGGATTTGATCTTCTATACCCAGCAATTTTTCAACTGCCAACACGTAAGCTACATTGTTTGCCAAGGGTGCTAAATAGTCCAATCTGTCGGTGTATGGGATGAATTGGGTATAGGTGAGATGCTCAGCAATTTTTTCAAAACCGCGGTGCAGGTATCCGATATGAGGCCGGACTGACACGATCCGTTCGCCGTCCAATTCTAATTCGATTCGAAGCACACCGTGTGTGGATGGGTGGGAGGGGCCCATGTTCAAGTGTAATAGGTCGTTTTCTGACCAGGTGTGCGCAGGGGCCCCCCCTGGATGGTAGATCAACTGAAAAGTTTGATTTTCGTTCTGGTTAAGCATTTTACTGTTGGGGATGGGCCCGTGGTTCGCTGGGATGATGGCCTGGGAGTATGTGGAATGGCCCGCCTTCCAGAGGTGCGGGCTCAGTGAAAAGACCGTTAGATCCTTGCCAGGATCTTCCAGCTAACGGGAAATCTTTTCTCATTGGATGCCATGGGTATTCATCCCACATTAGAATCCGCCGCAGATCAGGATGCCCTTGGAATCGTATACCGAACATATCGTAAACTTCACGTTCTAACCAATTACTCGCAGGCCATATATGGGAAACTGTGGGGAATGTAGGCGGATCTTCGTTTGTACTGATACGCAACCGAAGCATGCAATTTTCTTTTATGTTCCATAAATGATACACCAACATCCATCTTGGCGAAGTTTCCAGGTTATCCACCGCAGTCAGGTCTAGCAGCATCTCAAACCCCAACTGGTGTTTTAGAAAATGGCAGATCTTTAGCAGGTCTGACCCAGAATTGATTACCAAAGTAGTCTGACCACGGAACTCGGTGTGTTCTACAATAAGCTTAGGGAAGGCCGATTTAAGTAAGTTTACCTTTTCTGCGAGTGTGGACATAGACTGTGTGTGTAAAGTTTTAGCTTTCAATTTGGCGCCGGAAGAGAGGTTGTGTTTGGATTTTTTGCTGGAGTTGTATAAGTGCCTGAAGGATTGCTTCTGGTCTAGGGGGGCATCCAGCAATGTACAAGTCAACCGGTATAATGCGGTCTACGCCTTGTAATACTGAGTACGACCTGAACATTCCTCCTGTGCATGCACAGGCACCCATGGCAATGACCCATTTAGGTTCCGTCATTTGTTCGTACAAGGTTTTAATTATGGGCGCCATTTTGTAAGTAACAGTACCTGCAACAATCATCACATCTGCTTGGCGGGGGCTAAACCGCATTATTTCTGATCCAAATCTTGCGAGGTCAAAACGTGCGCCACCGCTTGCCATAAGTTCGATGGCACAGCATGAAGTCCCAGCCGGTAACGGCCAAATAGAGTATTTCCTGAACCAGTTTATCAATGCTTCCAGCCTGGTCAGCAGCACCGTACCATCGTAAATACCAGTTCCGGCTTTGCAACTTCTCTGCATCTTATTTACGCACAGCGAATATTCGGTTCGGAAAAGTAACCGCATTTTGCTACCGAGGTAAATCAGTTGGCAAGCCAGATCCTGAATAATATTAAGCTGGGTCAGTTCGAGCCTGATTTTGGCGGATTGGCAAGGGAAAGCGTTTATTTGTATGTCCGAAACCGTTCCCAGACCTTATAGGTTTGCTTTTTAACCCGATGGGTAAGGATTTGCGTAATGTGTGTTTTAACGGATTGTAAGCCTGGGCAAGACAATGGTTAAGTGTGAGTGTTTGATTTTTCGTAGTGAGTTTGGTGAGCCAGGCGTGTGGCAACAAATAGACTCAAACCGTATACGAGAAGGGTGCCAAGAACACCTGCTAGAATTGTTCCGAGTAACCCAAGGTTAACATCCCCGAGTTTTATATTGTAGTCTTGCGCCGGGGCAGGGAATATAGGCTTATTAGACGCTTTTTCAATAAATCCGAAGTTGTGGGCTACGCGCTCAAGACCGTCAGGCCAACCACATGCCACCGGCGTGCCTATAATCACAAGGCCGATCACAGCAGCGAATCCGAACCCAATTGCATGTCGTGCTGGTGTTTGAGAAGGTTTTTCTTGTAGATTTAGCAGGTGGGGGAAAAGCCTATGCAGAGTAGCTACAAGTAAAGCTGAGATTACCCCCTCGCCAAGCCCGATTATTGCATGAATGCCCATCATGATTGGGAAAACCAGATTACTTTTAACGGTGCCTGAGATTTTTAGTTCTGCTGCGCAGGCAAAAGCGGCTGCTACAGTACTTGCCCAGCCCCCGAAGCAAACGCCTGCGTACATGCCGAGTGGATCACCTAAAATTTTTCTTAGCTTTTTGGCGAGGAAGTAACCTCCCGTGGGGGCAATGATTGCCATGTTAATGATATTTGCGCCAAGGGCGGTTACCCCACCATCCGCAAACATAAACGTTTGTGCTACCAAGACTGTGGTCATGATTAAGATTGCGGGTGGAAGCCCCAGCACGGTTGCCATTAATGTGGCACCGAGTAAGTGACCAGAGGTGCCTTTGGCTACAGGGAAGTTTATCATTTGCGCGGCAAAGACAAACGCGGCGCCCAAACCAATAAGCGGTACAGTGCGTGGATGAACCCGAAGTTTGACAAAGGTAGGTATGACTACAGCAGCGGCTAAAATTCCCGTGCCCACAGCCGTTTTGATGTCTAAGAAACCATCGGGTATGTGCATAACCAGTGGCTTAGTTCAAATGGTTTTGATTATTTGTGATCTCAAACTCGAGTTGTTCTTCAAAGATGTTTTTACGATCGAGGGAAAGCCAAGTTTCCAGGGAGATTTTTCTTAACGTGTGGAAATATTCGGGTGAGTTTGTGCCATATAAGGCTGCGGCTTTGTTGATTTTGTCTTGAATTTCTTTCAAAGGTCCCGGCTTGGGTTTCAGTATGAGTTTTTTCCCTTTTGCGTGGAATATAGCTATGGGTTGAGGCTTGTCAGCAGGGTGGATTGTGATCGTACCTCGGCCGAGACTTGCCCCAGTTGAGAATTGGATACCATCGTTTAGACAGCTGATAGGTGGGTTTGTGCTTGCAAGCGTTTCCACGTAAATAGAATCTCGGGGTACCCCAAGTATTTCTCGAGCTCGCAAACCCATCTTCACTCCAAGTATAGAGTACAATCCTAGGTGTCCATGCATCTCGGTGGCCATGACACCGAGTGCCCATTCCTCAACTCCATGCCGGAGAATGATCTGCTGTACATATGGGGCGACGTCGGGCTTATAGAACTCCGGCTCGGAGGGGAACCGAGATAGAAGGACCATGTTGAGCATTCCTTCCTGTAGAATATCGAGATATGTGTTTGATGCTTTGGCGGTGTCGAGACCAGTTACCATCGTGACGTTTGAACATGTTGTGACGTGAGTTGGAAGCGCAATCGCAGGTTCATGCATAAGCAGCACTACCGCATCATCCCAGGCCCGGAAATGTCCAGATGCTACTAGGGATTTGACTCGTGGATGGGAATGGATTTGAAGAATGAGTGATGCGCCGGGCGAGTTGATAGATTTGAGAGATTCGAAGAAGTTGCTTGTTAGTACTAGGGTAAACTGCGGTAGCAAACTCACGCACGTAATCGGAATGCCCGATGCAAATGCTTTTTTAGCTGCTTCAAGGTCTTGGGCTGTGTTCCATCCTTTTGGTTCCGTATCCGGAGGCGTGCCATAATAGTAAACCCTCGAGATCATGTGTTTTAAATTGGGATATCGGCTTAGAAATTCGGCAAGATTTGACATTGGTCCTAAACAAACCCAGGTCACAGGTCTTGAAGAAGTGGCTATTGTATTGGAAAGAACCACGTGTGCAGGTTGAATATTAATTTGTGCTGGGAGCAGTAGTTCAGTCCAACCCAAGGTCCGCGACCATGCCGACCATACGGGGTATGGTTGGTTAAGCTTATTGCCCTGGCCGACCGGAATGTTTGCTTTGTTCATAGCAGCAAGTATTTTGAGAACGTTCGTGACACCTATTTCGGAGGGGGTTGAACCGTCAGAAGTCACAATTGCCCTAACATCGCAATTTGGATCCTGCAATATGAGTATAATGGCGCGAGCATCATCCAACGCCATGTCAGTATCAATAACAAGGGGCGCTGACATTTCATGAGCGATTACCTGAAATGAGAACACAACAGCAACTATTACCAGGTGTGAAAGCTTGTTTGCGGGTGCAATGGTAGTATTACTTAATGCTGGCACCATAATAAATCGTGCTTTACAGAAGCTTTTCATATGGTATTAATGACATCAGAAAGCGTAATACTATGAAGCGACTCAGGTCAAGTTCAGTCAGATTGGCGTGTTTTGCGTTTGCAAGCCTTGTTGCTGTAAGTACGCCTGCTACAACAAATTGTCAAATAAGGTTTGTGCGGCACTGGGATTTGCAGGCTGTGACTGAAACCGGCACCAGTGCGTGGGCCGGATCATACCCGTTTACGATAATTGGTGTTCTTTTGACTGATCCAGATGAGATGTTGGATTCCACTCCGAACTTTCAGCCGGCAAGCTCGAATAACATGGGCGGTCAATGGCAGATGGTTATCCAAGCGTTGCCGCCAGATCGTGGCGGCACGTTTTTGTGGATGGGCCAAAATTACGCAATTCGGCGACCACCCTATGACGATGCCTTCAGCTATACTGATGAAGAATGGGTAGCTGAGATAAATAGATTGAATCATGATCCATATACTGGGCATGCGTTCCGGAAAGGCGATTTAGTCGCTGTTACAGCAAACGCGAGCTTGTTTTACGGTGGCAAACGCAACGTGAATGAGGCGCACCGGAAGGAACCAGAGTATGATTTTAACATTGTTTTACTTGCAACGAATTACGGGCTTCCCGAGCCGGAGGTAATTACATTGGCCTCTTTGGTTAGGCCTGACGACGGAAATCCGGCCACTAGTGAGGATATATTTGACCCCACGCGAATGAGTGGAGGGGAGTATTGGCAAGGGATGCGAGTCCGGATAAATGGATTAAAGTTAGTCACCACGAATGGTTGGGATCCAACTCTTTCTTGGAGTCAGCGGGTGTGTATTGTTACGGATGGTGAGAATAGATTTTTTAGAGTTCGGCATCCTAGGTATTCGTTGGGACCCGCTCCAACCAACTGGTTCGATGCCATAGGGATTCTGAATCAAGAGAGTGGATCAGGTATCCAGGGAACAAATGGATACGAGTTGTTTATCCAAGAAGTATTGCCAGCGGAGGAACCGCGGCTCAAAGTAGAACAGGCTGTTGTGGTTAGTTGGCCCTCCTCATTGAGTAATTACAGATTGCTATCGGCAGAATCGCCCGTGTCCACCAATTGGGTTCCAGTGACTAACAAACCCGTTCTCATAGGAGATACCTTAAATGTGCTTTGCACTCTAAATAATACACAACGGTTTTTCCGTCTTGAACGGATACGGTAGAGACGCCGCATCGATAGCATAGTGCACAGGGTCGTAAAAGAGCCGAGGAGTCAGAAAAATGGGGGGCGGGTAGGAAGCACTGTTTTGATGATGCTCGCCCCCCGTATCTTTAGTTGGGGGTTTACTCTGGTGGAGTTATTGGTGGTAATTGGGGTTATTGGCTTGCTGGCAGGGTTGATGCTACCTGTAATCCGACACGTAGCTGAAAAAAGTAAGGTAGTGGCCGTCCATTCGGATTTGTATCAGATAGGCTTAGCCTTACACGTGTATGCGGATGACCATGGTGGACGTGTTCCTCCAGTGCGTGTCAATTGCAACAATGATTTGCGGGATCATTGGTGTCAACTACCGCCCGAGTTAGCTGCAGGCAACTATCTCCCTACAGGCATAGAAGCCGGTCGTGAAGTGGCATTTTTTGATCGCTTTAACCCCGGTTTTACATACAAATACGCAGCCCCTGGGCCAATGCTGCTTAACAACGAGCCAATAGGCAACTACGCTTTATGGATACCCACCAGTTTCCCTAACTTGGAAAGCACAAATGGACGGTACTTTGAGACACCGTCAGATAGCCCAGTAAAATGGGTGATTTGGAGTGTCGGTCCACGCCCCAACAGTCCAAAGAGTACTAGCAAATATGCCCCTATGAGTTCGACCACGTGGTATAAACGTGTGGGTGACTCAGGCGTGATTATCCGGTATGCCACACGGGATGGAATCCAGTTTAAGAGTCCTTAGCCATTTGAACCACAGTAGGGGCCGGATTTTAAGTCGCCATTTACGTATAGCAGGAGCGGTAATGTCTGTGTAGTTTGGATGAGTGTAACAGTTCACTATTGTAGGCAGCAGCGTTTAGTTTGCACGTGGTAGCGGGATTATGTCAGGGGAAAATATCAACCCCGCAACTATTCCAATAGTTGCGAGGTTGAATTTTGTATAACGCGTAGCTCGGGGTTACACTCCGGGAGAGTAAAGGCAACAAACCGACCGCCTATTGGTCTAGCGGAGTCCACATCAGCCGGAAAAACCGCGTCTGAGAATCAATCCGGTTGGTGTATGGGCTCGTTGCATTTGTTACTCTGGTGTAAGGACCTAGCACGTTTGTGGCGGTGTAAAGTGAGAATCTTGGCTCAGTCCATTGCAGCACTACGTTATCGCCCTGGCGCTGTAGATGTAGTGGCACGGGAGCGGGTGGTTCGACTGGCAAGTCTATAACGGCTATGTAGAGGTTGCTTACGATAAACTGGGATGCTGAGCTTTGTGCGCTGGCAACTCTTATAGCGAATGCGTCGAACCTGTGGAACGGAAAGTTGGTTTCTACTCCTACCACAGTCCAGTTAGTGCCACCGCCTATGATGGAATTTGTAATGCGGACCATGTTTTTTGCGATGCGGCTGATAGTAAGCCGATTTGTGTAAAACACGTTTTCCTGGAAGGCGGGGGCACCCAGAAGGCCCGCTGGTCCAGCAGTAATTGATACGAAATCGCCTATTGTGCCCATTAAGTTAGCTGAATCGAGTGCTGCCCTATAGTAAAGCCCGATTGGACTGTTTATGGAGAATACTTTACCAAAGTCGATATTCACCATGAATCCATTGACCATGGTGCCGTTCCCACCGCTACCACTGAACCCACTTGCGGTTGGTCGAGTTGCGCCATCGGCATAGTTAAATAGCCCAAGCCTTAGCCCACCATTGCTTTCCACGATTCCATTTGCTTGGAAGACAAACTCAGTAACTAGCCCTTTACCTACGTCTAAATGAATAGGAGGAGCATCTTTGTCGGTGAAAAACGCAAGTACCAGCATTGAAGATGTCTGAGGAGGTTCTAGGACTAGATTATATCTAGTGGTTTGGTTTTCGTCGTCCCAGTAGCCATATAGGTAACGCCCCGTACCAGATGAGTAAAGCCAAGCCGCATTGGTTGTGTTAACGGGATATCCAGGTACAGTGTCACCCCATTCGTAATCTTCCCACCGTTCATCTAAAACCAAGCCGGTTGGGGTTTTAACTGCTTGTGTAACGTTGACCGTTATTATCGAGGATGTGGCCCAGCTATTGTTGCATGGGACGTTTACAAGACATCTATATCTAATCCCATTGTCAGCCAGGCTGAGAAGGGGGGTAAAGTACTTGCTTGCATATGACCCGATGCCTCCACTTGCATTAACCCAAGTGATACCGTTGTCGCGACTTTCCTGCCAGGAATGAACACGAGCCGTGCCGCGGCTGATGACGGAGAGCATTGTAAGTGCCCCCTCAGAAATAGTTGGATTGTTTGTTGGCAGAGTAAAATCTATCGCGGCCTTCACACACGTACCTACCGGTGGAGTTACGTCTGCCCAGTTTGTTGAGAACCGGAATTCGTCAAATGTTGCATTAGCCTCCGGCCAGACATCGAGATAAAAGCGGCCAGGCCCCGTACTGCTACTGTCTTCGTATCCTTCGCTGGTAGATGCATCTGGCGGGGGAACTTCCTCTTCAGATTTCGCAAATGTGCTTGGGGGTGGGTTGACCCAGAGGTCAACAATATCATCCGACCTTGTAGCGCCAATCATTTGTTGCCTGGCTACCACGAAAACTGTTTCCCCCACTGCTATATTTTTTGGTACCCAAACAGGGATACCATTGGATTTTGCTATTCCTAATTGGATGTAGTTGCCGCTTAATCGCGCTTGAATGCTGAAATTTGTTGGACTGGATCCGTTCTGCCTTGTGACTACCGCGATCACCTTGCCCTGTGGATCCAAACCGCTTGTAGAGTTAAATCTGTAGAGAAATGAGAAATATAGCTTTGCTTCAGCTGAGGGTGGATACGCCCTGTTAGTTGCAAACAGGCAATAGTGGGAATGCACATATCCCGTTCCCCCTCGTATTTCTGCTTTATCGCCAGCAGATGCTACCAGTCCAAGAGGGGTGCCATCCAAGCTGCCGCTGCCAAACTCGACAAATACATTGGTGGCTGTACCATACCACCCTTCGTGGGCGGCAACACCGACTTGCCCAACAGGCCCGCTTTGGCTTGCCATGAACTGGCTTTCTATAGGCGGCGTTTGCCCGAGAGCTTGTAATATGAGAGTAATTCCGAAGATACCCGCAAGGCCGATTGCGTTTGGTTTCATAGTGGTCACGCTGTTCTCAGTATAGGCTAATACTTTACGCTGAATGTTTTGTCAAAAATAAGTGGTTCTGAAATTCTGCACGGCGGTTTCAAAAAAATGCACCCTCCACATCCGAATGCCCAAAAGGAATGAGGGTTGGAGATAATTTTTGAGGGTGAGATTGCTTGTTTAGCTAATCACCGGTTTCCGAATATTCGAACCAATCGAAATCCGCCGGTGCAGAACACGGTTTGCCATTACCGGAAGCATATAGACCTATTACAACACCAGTGAAGTTGAAGTTGGCTCCTGGCTGAGAACTTAGCGTTTCAGTTGATAGGTCTCGAGTTAGAAGTTCGCCCAACTTGGTTTCCCCGCCATCTGGTTTAACGAAAAAGAATTCGTAGCGTAATGGAGTAGCTCTTATCCCTAGTTCAATGAAGCCAGGTTGAACGTTAATGATCTTTTCTGGGGCAATTTGACCATTCCGGATAATTTTTAGGGCAACCACGGTTTGGTTTTCGCGGCGGGTCACGACAAGAACTGCGTGGTTCCGTTCATTACCGCGAATTGCTAAGCCAGCCTCTTCGTTTTCCGCAGTAGGCGTGAAAAATACTCGGGTACGGACCACGCAATTGAACGCAGTTTGGCGTCGGCCGACAAAGGTGGGCGAGCCTATGTCTCGTAGGCTCACAGAAGCGCCTTTGAGCCGCAGGATTCCTGGCCGTTCGGTAAGCGAGTAGTTTTCTTCTATTGGGTTGCGGACGAATACCCAGTCAACCGGGAGGTTAGACTCTGAAAACTCGACTCGTGTTGGTGGTTTTGGCCAAGGGCATGGTGGCAGTTTCGGGGCTGTCATAACTTCGGCAATGGGTTTGTTGTCGTTTATCACAGGCCATCCTTTTTCATTCCATTTCAAGGGTGCTAGAAAAGTTTCCCTACCAAGGTGGTGATGTCGTCCACCGACTGGGCGGAACCCGAGAAAGACAATCCACCATCCGTCGGGTGTTTCTACCAGGTCTCCATGGCCAAGGCCCTGGAATGGATGATCAGGAAGGTGTTTATGAGTGAGAATCGGGTTGTGTGGACACGGTTCATAAGGACCCCAAGGCGAATCGCTGCGTGCAATCGTGATGCAGTGGCCGTAGCTTGTGCCTCCTTCCGAGATCATGAGGTAGTATTTCCCGTTAATCTTGTAGAGATGTGGACCTTCTGGCCAGACGCCACCCGTACCCCGCCAAATTTCTTTCATTTCTCCGATCAGTTTTCCCGTTTGGATGTCAATGAGTTGGAGCCCAATATATCCACGTTCTCCGCCTACTTGCCTGTGGTAATATACCTTTCCGTCTTCATCGAAGAAAAGGGACGGATCGATGCCCTCTCGGTCAAGCCACACTGGGTCTGACCAGGGTCCCGCAGGATTTGTCGCGTACACATAGAAATTGCCTCCACCCCACACGTGGGTAGTGATCATGTAGAAGACACCATTGTGATACCGGATGGTGGGGGCAAAGATCCCATGGGACGATTGCCGTCCTTCTAGGTTGAGTTGCGATTTACGTGTGAGGCAATGACCGATTAAACGCCAGTTTACTAAATCGCGGCTGTGGAAAACTGGGACCCCTGGGAAATATTCGAATGTACTATGCACCATGTAATAGTCGTCTCCCACCCGGCAAATGCTAGGATCTGGGTAAAAACCTCGTATGATTGGATTCCGGTACATAGCAGGTTGAGTTAATTGGCCGTCAGTTTTTGTTGGAGACGCAGAAATGGTTTGTGATGTAACCAACGCTATGATTGGAATAAAAAGCCTTGTTAAGCATTTATGAAGGTAGAACCTTCGGAGACCTCGAGAAATACTAGAAGTACCAATTCGGTTGAAGTTATCTGGGTTCATCAAATGCCATTTTACTCACCAGCGAGAGATAGGCAATAAAATCAAGGGTATTTCGCGGAGAAGGGCATGGGAATATTCCGTTGATGGAGACTAACCCTTAGAAATTGCCGAGGCTGGAGGTTTATGTGGTGTTCGCGGGACTGAATAAGGGTTTGTTTGGCAAACGCTTATATATCTTTTGGTAGATTGCTAGGTACCCAGTTTCAGAGTAGACGAGTTAGTGGTACGTAGGCTTTAAATGCACCAAGATTGCAAGCCTACGATCCCAGAGCTTTGCTTGGTCAGAGTGCCTTACACTGAAGAACGGTTAAAGATGGGTCTGTGTAGCTGTGCGATAATAAAGTCGAATCCTATCATTTCGTAACAATAGGTTTATTTTTCAAGGTAGGTGGGCTCACTGCTTGCAAAACTGTCCCACTTTTTAAATTAGGATGTGAGCCACGTCTGAATGGCGAAGTTATTTATCGTAGCCCTGGTCGTGTTGCTGGGGGTTGGTAACCTGCATGCCAATATAACGACCAAAGATCATCTAGCTTTACCTTGCTTGCATGACCGTCTACGAATCCTACGTTTATTGCCCCAGGGAATGGGAGGTTAATAGGTGCTGCACGAGGAGCTTGGGCTGGATGTTTACCCCCATGCCTAGCGATTAGGACACGAGTTATTGGGCCGTTTTGGGGATAGGCACCAATTCCCTCATAGAGGTTTGCGGTGTTGCCTGATTGGGTAGGTGGGTCTGTAGCTTGCGGCCATGCGTCTGGCCAAACGCCGTCACAGAAGATCGGGGTGAATGCCGGTTTCACTACAGCAGTGTCCTTTCTAAAAAACTTTTTGGCATCTCCCCATTGGCTTGCGCCTTCGACGGTATATAGCCATCCGTTGATTGTATAGCTGCCGTTTGTTCCTCTTCGTGCGTCAGTCCACCACCAAGCATGTTCAGCGGTGCCTTTTTGATCGCCGTTGGGTCTAGTCACAGGGGCGGATGGGCAGATCCTTATTTCATGGACTTTGCTGTAGTAATCGATCATTGAGATCATCCACAAGGTGGCTGCACTACCGTAATTGATTTGGCCGTGGTCGTTTAAATAGTTTATTCCCGCTAGGGCAAGGTTTTTAAGGTTACTAAGGCATTTTATGGATTGGGCCTGGAGCTTAGCCCTGCTGAGGGTTGGCAAGAGCAAGGCAGCTAAAATTGCGATGATAGCTATCACTACCAGGAGTTCGATTAGGGTAAAACCATATCGGTTGCAACGGCGGATAAGTATACTCGGCGTCTTCATAGCTAATTTCATTTTATACAAGTAGCCGGGTTTGTAAAGGGCATACAAATAAGTGAAGATTGTCAGCAAAGCGGCCACCCAGGTTGGTAACTAGCTTCTAATGTGGCTGGAAGACATTAATAACTCCTGGAAGGGGTGGTGCACGGGGTTACCACAGGGGCAGTAGAACAGTTTTAGGCTCCTGTCTGCAGAGAAGAAATGAGTGGTGTAATTGTGCCACCGCTAAGAGGGATTTCTTAAGAGGGAGGGCGTTTGGATTTTTCCTTCGGATTGCCCCCAGGGAATATTGTTCGATCTAGCAAAAGGTGGGGTTGTTGAATGGACCTTGGCACTAATTGACTCTACTAACACGAATGTGAAATGAATGTCGTTTTTTCAAAGAAAGTCTCAGACTGTAAGGGGCTTAGGGAAAGCTACAAAGGGGAAATTAGGAGGCTGCATGAAGGTCCCAGAGGTGACAAGGATGGGAGTTGGGTGGTAATGTCGATTTTCATCAAGGTTCTAACCACCAATTGACAAACTTTTGATGTGCAATTGCGGGAAGCTGGTATGCTTTAAATGGATGTATTTGCTAAGTATTAGCAAGGGCGGGATGTGCAATATGTGGCGGGTGTAAATTGGGATGCAAGCTTAGAGGTTGGTGGGCGAAGCGGCTACATAGGTGTAACTAATGTATCACTTGCATGTTTGGTTTGTAGGCGGTTCAACTTCGTGCTGATTAAGTTCTTCGATTTTCTGTTGGATTACTTCTGGTTTAGGTGCTGTGTTTAATTCCAATGTTTGTTGGAGTATTGAAACAGCCGACTTAAAATCTCTTTGTTGTTCGTAGATATGTGCTAGCAGGATTGCAGCACGGTGGAATATCTCGATTTGTTCTGGGTTAGGTTCCTGTTGAATTTTTGGGCGAAGTGAGTTTAGAACGAAATGCAGTAGGTTGGTAGCTTTGAGGGGGTCCGCGTATTCTTCCCAACGGAGCCGTGCGAGTTCGTACAGGAGAGTGAGGTTATTTGGGTTGGCCTTTAACCCTTCTCTAAGGAATGCTTCGGCTTGATCGGGTTTGTGTAGTTCGCGTCGGAGCCAGAAGGCCGTGATAACGTAAGATTCGACATTTTGAGGATCTACCGAAGCCGCAAATTTTAGCCAGGGCAATATCTCTGCTGTTTCATGGCCATGGAGGTGACGATGTTCGGTAGGATAAAAGTAACGGCCGAATCGATCAATTATGTCTTTAGGTTTTGATAGGAATGACATTTCTTTTTCGTGCGCGTGTTCGTCGTACTCTTCAGAATGGAGGTGGTCGCGTGATCTTGCCTGGGCGGCTTCGTGAAAGATAGAAGGATAGTAACCCGCATGGAAGTAAACGTCGGCCTTTTTAATGAGGTGGTTTGCCAGAAGCTCTCTGGCGTTACCAAGGAGCACGTGGATTAGATCGACCGAAGTGGCTTTTCGAGGGAAAATTTGCTGCATGAATGGATCGAGCGCTGTAGCAATCGTGAATTCAATGCATATTCCGAGTATGATTAAGAGGATTATGGACCTTGGGTTATGCATTTGTGAGCGGAGTGCGTTTAAAGCGAAGCCATGTGATTGTCAGGAAGATCGCTGAATATACGGTGCCGTAAAGAGTGGCAGCACCGGCTGCCCACCATGGGGCCGGTGGGTGTTTGTGGACAATCGAATCCCGTAGGTCGTACCATTCAAGGTGCGGTATTGCGTAGTAAATTGCGTAGATGATGGATTGGAAAGGTTCAGGTTTTTGTTCAGCTAGCAAGTTGAGGTATCTGCCTACCATAAGGATTGCGCTGGTGACGATTAGTGTAATTGTGATATTGGCTGAGGGGGCTGAGAAGAATACCGATCCGCAGATTGCCATGGCTGTGATTATTGCAAGACACACCCAATGTAGCCATATTCCTTGGATGTAAGTACTAATTTTTGGGCCCTCACCGCGTGACCATATAATGGCGGCAAGGAAGAGGTAGAAGACTAACATAGCGATGGTGGCTGCGAGCCACGAACCAATAAACTTTCCCATGATAAGTTGGCCACGGGTTACTGGCTTTGCAAGCAGTGGAAGAATGGTTCGATTTTCGCGTTCAGATGGAATCTGTCTTGCGGCGGTGGATATGCTAATTACAAGCAGTGAGATCCAAATCAAAAGTAGGGCAATTTCTGTAATGTAACCAACTAACGAGGCATCCCCAAAGAAATTGGCGGACCCCATTAGGAGTGTAATCAGAGCGGTTAACACGAATAACACGTAAAAGTCTTTTCGCCTGTATAGCTCTTTAATGACAACGCCACTGATTGCGATGATTTTGTGCATAGCTCAATTTGCCGATGGGTAGCCGATTACTTTTAGGAAAATCTTTTCTAGGTCCATTTTGTATTGGTTAATGAGGGCTTGGACCGACCCCAAGGTTTTCAGTTCACCCTCATGCAAGATCGCTACGCGGTCGCACACTGTTTCAACTTCGCCAAGTTCATGTGAAGAAAAGAAAACTGTTTTGCCTTCGGATTTGAGCCTTTGGATGATTTCGCGAATTTTCATTCTCCCGATTGGGTCTAATCCACTTGTAGGTTCATCCAGGATAAGAAGGTCGGGGTCGTTTATTAAGGCTTGGGCAATGCCGATTCGTTGTTGCATGCCTTTAGAGTAAGTCTTAATTGGCTTACCTCGTACTTGTTCTAAGTCGACCAGCTTTAAGAGATAGTCGATTCGGCGATCGAGCTCGGGTCTTGGAATAGAGAATAAGCACCCGTAAAACCTTAATAGTTCTTCAGCGGTCAGAAATTTATAGTAGTAAGTAAGTTCGGGTAGGTAACCAATCCGCTGCCGGGCTATAGGTTCGCGCACGTTAACTCCGAAGATATAAGCTTCACCGGCTGTTGGTTGAATAAATCCCAAGAGCACGTGCATGGTAGTGGTTTTGCCGGCGCCATTTGGACCGATGAAGCCGAAGGTCTCGCCCTCGTACACTGCGAGATTTAAATTTTTTATGGCGATTTTGGGTGGTTGTTTGATGCCGCGGCCTGGGTAGACTACCCGGAGATTCTTTATTTCAATGACGGCCTTGGCATTCGGGCTGGAATTGTTGGCCTTTGTGGCAATCACGGTTGGCAATATACATATCGTTTGGTAACAATGCAACCTGGCTGTACTTTTGTTACCGGCGAGGCACAGCTTAGAAACATGTTACCGTTTACTGAGTTGTAAGGGTTGGTTTAAGTCTTTTATTGCCAAGGCCGGAAGGTATATTTATTTGTTTGTTTTGGTGTGAGACGGGGGTGTATAATTCCGCCCATGATTAAGGGGATTTTGCTCATTTTTGATCCCGGCAACGAGATGGATAAAGTTGTAGCCCGTGGTGAGTCCGGGTGGTTTGTGTTATTTGTACGATTTTTGCCGGTGGTCTTATTGATTAGTGTAGTTCAGAGTTTTGCAATGGTGCATTGGGGCAAATATCAATCGGCCATTAGGGGGATAAAGCATTTTACGCCTACCGAAGGGGTTGCGTACGGGGTTTTTGAGGTTGTGGTAAGCATTTTGGTTGTTTTAATTAGTGCGTTTTTCTTGCAATCTGGGATGAAAGCGTTTGGGAAGGAGGCCACTTTCGAGAAAGCACTTGTTACGATGGGTTATGGGTTACTGCCACTGATATGCGTGAAGATCCTTAACGTGATTCCTTGGATGACACCCTGGATCCCTTGGGCGATGGGTGTGTATTTTGCTTGGAGGGTACTATACCGGGCAGTTCCCAGAGTGATGAAGCCTGAACATGCATATGCGTTAGGGGTTTTCATCATGGCTGCTACTATTGCAACATTATGTACTGGGGCAGCGTGTATGACTCGATTTCTCGCAATGGAAGGCAAGTTCGCATGGTGGGATAGTATAGTAGCGTTTGTCGGAAACCTTCTGAAAATTTCGGGATGAATTGATTCGTGTGTTAGTAGGAAATATCTGCTATTGGTGCATCCGGATTTACACCAGTTTTCGGTTTCATGAGCTCCGCTCTCCTTGCAAAAAGTTTCATTTGACGGTTAATTACCCTGCAAGTGAAAACGGACACCATAGCTGCGATTGGGACAGCTTTGGGCGAGTCCGGGCTGGCTGCTGTACGTGTGTCCGGTCCGGAAGCCGTCCAGGTCGTCTCACGTTGTTTCGAGCCTGGGGGGCCACATAACCTGCCGATCGATAAGGCTCCCTCACATTCGATTCAGTACGGTTGGATTATTCGCGCTGGCCATAAAATCGACGAGGTTTTAGTAGCGGTGATGCGGGCGCCCCGTACATATACCCGAGAGGACGTGGTGGAGATTTGGTGCCATGGTGGGCGATATGTTGCACGGGCTGTTTTGGAGACGTTGATTGAATGTGGGGCGCGCTTAGCGGAGCCTGGGGAGTTTACTAAGCGGGCGTTTCTTAACGGGCGTATTGATCTGACGCAAGCAGAGGCGGTGGTGGATTTAATTCGTGCCCAGACTGAGCTTGGAGCTCGGATTGCAGCCAACCAGCTTGCTGGGGTATTGTCGAGGCGGTTGAACCGAGTGCGGGACGGGTTAATAACGGTCCTTGCTCATTTAGAGGCGCAGCTGGATTTCCCCGAAGAGGACATTGAGCCTGCCGACGTTGCACGATTGACTGGAATGATAGAAGAGACGGTGACTGAAATTGACAAGTTATTAGCGACGGCTCGGACGGGCCAACTTATTCGCTGTGGGGTAAAAACTGCGATTGTGGGTCGGCCGAATGTGGGCAAATCGAGCCTATTAAACCAATTAGTTGGTCGCGATAGAGCAATTGTGTCTCCTGTTCCTGGCACCACGCGCGATACAATTGAAGAAGCCGTGGACATTAGTGGTTTGCCTGTGGTTTTGATAGATACAGCTGGTATGCGTGATGCGCAAGACCTGATCGAAGCAGAAGGTGTACGCCGTTCGCGTGAGGCGATAGACCGGGCGGATTTGATTTTATTGGTTTTTGATGGGTCGGAACCAATTACCCCTCATGATGTAGAGCTTTTAGAGTCAACTGGAGGTAAACCACGAGTATTGGTGGTAAACAAGATTGATTTACCACGGAAACTAACGCTGGATCCAAGATTGCATCCGGTGGTTGAGATTTCCTGCAAGACGGGACAGGGGCTAGATTCGCTTCAGGAAGCCATTTGTAAAACGGTGCTTGCAGGAGATGTTGGTAGCGGGCAGGCAGAAGTAATGATTAATCTTCGGCATAAAGGAATCCTCACGCGTGCACGTGAGGCGGCTATTCGCGCCCTTAAACTTTTTGAATCCGGTGCTGGGTTAGAATTAGCAGCAATGGAGTTACGCATTGCGGCAAACGCAATTGGAGAGATCACCGGCCATACAGCTACCGAGGACATTTTGGATGTGATATTCAGCCAGTTTTGCATAGGGAAATGACAGGAACCAAAATGGCCAGGGGCCGAGCTGCAAGAGTGGGGGATGCTGGGGTTATTAAACTTCGAGGGGTCCGCCAGAACAACCTCAAGAACCTTAGCTTGGATATCCCGAAAGGAAGGCTTGTCGTAGTTACGGGCCCCAGCGGTTCGGGCAAGAGTTCGCTTGCGTTTGATACGTTGTATGCGGAAGGGCAGCGGAGGTACGTCGAAACTTTTTCACCGTATACACGGCAGTTTTTGGACCGGATGGATCGTCCGCAAGTAGACTGGGTTGAGGGAATACCTCCGGCGATTGCTATCCAGCAGAGAAACACAGTGCGGACTACCCGATCCACAGTGGGTACGATGACGGAGATTTGTGATTACATGAAGGTGATATGGTCGGCTATAACGCAGGTGTATTGTTATGGGTGTGGCCAGTTAGTACAACCGCATTCGCCTGAATTTGTCTGGGACTGGGTGAGGAATCAGGTCAGGGACTCGAGTCGCGATCCTAAAGAGGTTGTTATTGCATTTGAAGTGCCGCTATCCTCCAAGCTCTCAATAAAAGAAAGTCTTCGATTGGTGGAGCAGCAGGGGTATCAGCGGGTATGGGTGAATGGCCGGGTAGTACGGGTGACCGAGGCCCATGAGGCGATCGATAAAAGGGCGTCGACGTTGGCGGTGGTGCAGGATCGGGTAAGAATTACTCCAGAAAATCGGGCCCGGTTCATTGAGTCTTGTGAACAAGCATTCCAGTTTGGCAAAGGGCGCTTGTTGTTACTTGAGAGGGCGGAGAGTGGAGAGCCAGGCACGGAAAAATGGGTCGTGTGGAATGTGTTCACTGCGGGGATGAACTGTCCGGTGTGTGATATTTCGTTTGATCCACCTTCACCGGGGCTTTTTAGTTTTAATCACCCACTGGGTGCTTGTCCAAAGTGTAATGGCTTCGGCCGAATTATCACTATCGATTACAAACTGGCGGTACCTGACTGGTCGCTCTCACTTGCTGAGGGGGCTGTAAAACCGTGGCGTAGTGGGTTTAGTGCTGAATGCCAAAAAGATTTGTTACGATTTTGCAAAGCGCGCGGTGTGCCTGTAAACGTTCCATTTAAGGATTTGACCCCGGAGCAACGGAAATGGGTTTTGGAGGGAGATCCAGATTATGGGATCGACGACTCGCATCAGTGGCCATACGCGTGGTATGGGGTCAAGGGATATTTCAAATGGCTTGAAAGCCGAGCTTATAAGATGCATGTCCGAGTGTTGCTTTCACGTTATAGGGCATATGTTCGATGTCCTGAATGCGGGGGTACCCGGTTTAAAAAGGATGCATTGGCTTATAAGCTAAACTTGCGGGAACTTTTTGGGGAAGAACCTGGGTGGCCCCCCTTATTGGATTTGGCAGGGTTTTATGCGTTGCCGATCCGAGATGCCTTCCGGGTGATTGACCGAGTCCGGGCTGGATTTGGGCCTAAGTTAGGGACGAATTCCCAACTGGCCTTGGCAATAGAAACTGTGCATAAGCGTTTGAATTATCTTGTAGACATTGGGTTGGGTTATTTGACATTGGATCGACCCACACGCACTTTGTCTGGTGGCGAAATTGCTCGTGTTAACCTAACTGCTTGTCTGGGCGCGCGGCTTGTTAACACGCTTTTTGTGCTAGATGAGCCCAGCATTGGGTTGCATCCACATGACACCATTCGGCTGATTAGGGTACTGAAGCAATTGCGCGATCTTGGCAATACTGTAGTAGTAGTGGAGCACGACCCAGATATAATTGCTACAGCAGATCACGTAATCGATCTTGGTCCGGGCCGAGGCGAGCATGGAGGTGAGTTGGTGTTTCAGGGAAGTTATTCCCAGCTTTTGCAATGTTCACGGTCCTTAACAGGACAATATCTGTCGGGCCGCATAAAAATCCAGATTCCGCGTAGGCGTGAAGTTCCCGAGAGTTATTTGTTCCCGGCCCCATCCAATAAGGGTTGTGCTATGGTTGACACCGCATTCCCGGTGCTCACCCTTGAAGGCGCCCGTAAATACAATCTCAAAAACTTGACTGTGCATTTCCCGCTAGGCCGATTTGTATGTGTTACTGGAGTTAGCGGCTCAGGCAAAAGTACACTAATTCGCGAAGTTTTGTATCCTGCGCTTATTTTGAAACTCGGGGGTGTAATAGATGAGGTACTGTCAGGTGGACGGGACGTGGATTCGGAGAGCGAGGTCTACGAACGCGAGATCGATTCTGAGGAGGTTGTGATTCGGGGCGCTGAGAGATTGAGTAAAGTGATCATGGTTGACCAGGGGATCATTACCCGTACGCCTCGGTCGAATCCGGCATTGTATATAGGTGCGTTTGATTATGTTAGGCAGGTTTTCGCTCGTCACCCAGAAGCCCGTATGCGGGGTTTGACTGCCGCAGCATTTAGTTTTAATTCGGCCGAAGGGCAGTGTGATCGATGTCGCGGTGCAGGGTATGAAAAAATCGAGATGCAGTTTTTGAGTGATGTGTATGTGCAATGCGCTGCTTGTGGAGGGCGGAGATATAAACCGCACGTGCTTGAAGTGCAAATTTCACCGCCAGGTAGGGATAATCATCGTTGGAACATTGATGATTTCTTACAGGCAACTGTTGAGGAGGCAATTGAGTTTCTCCAGTTGTTCGAGTCTGACCCGGATGCGCAGCGTGCCACACGGTTATTTCAGGTGCTTAAGTCGGTTGGTTTAGGATATCTCAGGCTTGGGCAGCCGGTCAGCGTTCTGTCCACCGGAGAATGCCAACGTCTCAAACTTGCGCGATTTCTAGCGGATTGGGGTATGTCCGAGAAGACTGGGAGGATTCTATTTTTGTTTGATGAACCTACCGTTGGATTGCATCTCGACGATATCAATATTCTCTTGCCAGTCTTACAACAGCTTGTCGATCAGGGTCACACTGTGGTGGTAGTAGAACACAACTTGGAAGTGATAAAATGTGCAGATTGGGTGATAGATTTGGGACCTGGAGCAGGTGATGAGGGTGGCCAACTAGTCGCTGCAGGTCCCCCTGAGTTTATTGCGCAGTGTGAGAAAAGTTTGACCGGTCAAGCATTACGGCGTGTATTGTAAACAGAAATGTTCACAGCGCTGTGTTTCCCGTGAAATCTGTATGAGTGAAATAAAGAAAGGACAAACCGTCGTAGTGGTACCTAGGTATGAGTTGTTTGAGCATTTCGCCGATATAGGCGTGCGTGGCATTGGACGCACGTTGGCAGAGGCCTTTGAACAAGGCGCTTTAGCATTAACTTCTGTCATTACTGACCCTGGGTTGGTGAATTTGGATTCGGAGGTAATAGTGGGATGCGGGGCTCCCGATCCCGAATTGCTTTTTGTAGACTGGCTAAATGCCATTATTTACGAGATGGCTACCCGACATATGCTTTTTGGCAAATACAGCGTAGAAATCAACGGCAATTCATTGATCGGGCGAGCGATTGGGGAGATTGTAAACATAGAGAGACACCAACCCGCGGTTGAAGTTAAGGGCGCCACTTTCACTCAGTTGAAAGTTTATCAGAATGAACACGGTTTCTGGGTTGCTCAATGCGTGGTTGATGTGTGAGTTATTAGAATCGCAATGGAGAGTTACTGTTGGCCTGGACATTTCAAATCAAATGAAGCGGAGAGGACTGTGTATTGGCTTTGATTTGGTGGTTACCCATGTGGAAAAATGGAAATTTTAGAGTGGCGAAATTCCGTGCTGACACGTTTTCCCAAAGATGGTACGAGTTGGAAGGCGTTCTGGACCCATTTTTGAATGAGTCTAAGCTACATTGATCCAACAGGGGGCAGTGATTATTGAACTACCTCCACGATAAAAATTAGTAAATCTGGCAAGTTGTGTTTACCTGGCAAATGGCGTTTCCAGCTCTCCTTTTTAGTACTCCACTGGTTTGGCTTGTGTATGTTCCTGAGTTGTCAGGTTGGGACGGTTAGTTGAAGCAGGTTGTGTGAATCCGGGTTTAATGGGTCAGGGTGTGTAGGTTAAGAGCGCAACATGTTTATATCCAGCTTGAGTGAGTTGCCATTTGCCGCCATGGCGCCTGACCAATTTTACACAGGGATTTTTTTGGAATTCGGTTTCGTTGACGGAGATCAGGTGAACTTTGGATGGTGAAACTAGCTCGTGTTCTGTTTTGGGGACGATTTCTACAGGAATGCCATTAAACGTTAGGCCGAGTTCGTAACCGGCAATAAGTTCTTCAGGCATGTTGGATTGTTTGATGAAAAAAGGATATCGTTTTAACCAAGGGAATCTTTTACATCTGACCTGGACACGGCATAGCTGTGGTTGGTTTTTGAGGAAATCGGCGAGGTTAAAGGCGTGCGTGTTATAGAGGTCATTCAAAAAGATTGGGATGGGATTAATACCCAATAGATTTTGGCCGTTCCACACTCCATGGTCATTCCGTTCACCAGGGCAATTATGTTTAAACCAAATTGGGAAGTAATCGTTTACCAACAGCGTGAATTCGAAGTGCAAGTGTGCGCGTTCTTTTGGGATGCGATAGGTACTAGCAGTCCGCCCCATGAGACCAATCACCTGTCCGGCTGACACTGGCGTTCCGGGACGCAGGTTACTTTCGATCTTTGCTAAATGGGCATACAGTGAATACAATTCTACCCCATCTATTTTATGTTGGATCAAGATGTATTTGCCGTAGGTTGATAGGCCAGGTGTTGAATTTACGTACGCAACGACACCAGGCGCAACGGCAACAACAGGATCGGTTGGTTCCCCTTTACTGTTTAAGGAAGTGTATTTAATGTCTACACCCTCGTGAAACTGCAAACCGTCAGTTCTAACACAACCAAAACCACCTGTAGTATACGGCTTTCCGTCGGTGCCTACTAAGAAGTGTTCCAGGCCACCCGGTTTGTAGATCCAGTCATTTGATGTAGGGAGAACAAAGCGGGGGTTTTGTGCAATGGATTCTGACAAAAGAGTTACCAAACACAGAATTGTTGTATACTTCTGAAACGACTTTTCCATTGCTACAGCAACGCTATTGGTTTTTCAGGTTTTGTTTTATCACAGGCTGCATCTGTTTCACAAGGGCTTCAGCTTCCTCGCGGCTCATCCGTGGGGTGAACTCGAGTATTCCGTCGGTAATGCGGTGCGTAATTACAGGTGCCCCCAACCACCTTGAGACGTTTGTTTTGTTAAATGTAAATTCGCAATAAATGGCGCAACGTTGGCCTCGGTTTGCAGTTGAGATTTGTTCTAGGATCCGTGTGCCACGATAATCGAACGCAATCATTAGGGCAAATGTGCCTGTTCGTTCTACAATGCCAATGTTTCTGATGTTTGATTGGTCCATCAGGCGACTGCGGTCAATAGTAATGTCCACAGGCGGCTCTTCACTGATACGGACTTTAAGATTACGCTCTGGATCAGGGATAGTAGATTCAAGGTAGAACTGCATTATGGCTGGGTGATGTTTCTTTGACCTGGTGGAGGTGCAGCCGGCCGTAAGCATTAGAGTGCATACAGCTATGATGCACACCGTTAGATATTTATTGAAAGTCGCCTTACGCATAAGCATATTTGTTTTGATTTTTGAACAGCCTGTAATTTGAATGGCGGTATGTCAAAACAATACAATCCAATTGAAAAACGGAAACGGAGAAAACGGTACATAAAACGAAAGAAACAAGCCGAGAAAGCGCGGCGTTTAGCTGCGGAAACAGCAAAGGCAACACGAACGTCTGCTAAATCTGGAGCGCCAACCTCGCCAGCGCTTGCGCCTTCGCTGCAGACTGAACCGACGCAGGCGGAGTCAACTGGCGGAGCTGCAGAAGGCCAACAACCAACTATCCAGTC
>CAZZJO010000044.1:0-27317 GCA_964654645.1 uncultured Verrucomicrobiota bacterium
GGCGGGTTTTGATGAATTGACTGTATTCACGAATGCGTTTCAGCGCCACTGGTTGATACGGTGCTCGTTGGTGTATTAGGGCTAAAAATGGGACCTTCGTCAGCAGAAGTAATGATCTGTTAGAAGTTATTTAATCCCCAAGAGTAGTACGTGGGTGAGTTTAAGTGCGGCGGGTTTTTTACCTAGGGATAGCTTTGATTTTATGATGATTCCGCTGGGTTATAATTTGGCGATAGGAGATTTGTATGTGTGCCAAGGGGTATTTTGTTCGTACGCAAATGCGACATTGAGGATAGTGGCTTCCTGGAATGGCTTACCCAAAATTTGGAGGCCAATAGGCAATTGCTTGATTGATCCGTCGGCTGTCTGGATTTGAGCCATTCCACAGGGCACGCTAATGCCGCAGATCCCTGCTAGATTACAGCTGATAGTATAAATGTCGGTTAAGTACATCTGTAACGGATCTTCAATCTTTTCACCGATTTTGAAGGCTGGTGTGGCAGTGGTTGGTCCTATGAGGACGTCGGTTTTTTCGAATGCCTTTAGGAATTCCTGCCTGATAATGGTTCTGACCTTTTGGGCACGCAAATAGTATGCATCGTAATACCCCTTGCTCAAAACGTATGTCCCAAGGATGATTCGTCTTTTTACTTCTTTACCGAAACCGGTTCCCCGCGTTTTGGTGTACATATCGTAAAGGTCTGCACCATCGACTCGTAACCCGTAGCGGACACCGTCATATCGTGCCAGGTTTGCCGAGGCTTCTGCTGTGGCAATAATGTAGTAAGCAGCTATTGCGTACTCGGTGCTGGGAATGGAGACCTCGACAATTTCTGCGCCCAGGGACGCTAGTTGGGTGATTGCATTGTTTATAGCGGTTTTGACCTCTGGGTCGAGCCCGGGCCCCATGTATTCTTTTACTACGCCGATTCTTAGGCCCTTGATCTCTCCGGTTAACAGCTGGGGGTAATCAGGGACATCAATTGGAAAGCTGGTGGAATCGCGCGGGTCGTGACCAGCTATAATACGGAGGAGTATTCCGGCGTCCTTGACGGTTTTTGTTACTGGGCCGATTTGGTCCAAGGATGATGCGTATGACACAAGGCCGTATCGGGAGACTCGGCCGTAGGTGGGTTTGAGTCCCACGCAACCGCAATAGGCGGCGGGTTGGCGAACGGAGCCCCCTGTATCAGAGCCAATGGAAGCAAAGCATTCGCCTGCTGCTATGGCGGCTGCGCACCCGCCGGAAGATCCTCCAGCTACCCTCTCCAAGTCCCATGGGTTTTTCGTTGGTCCATATATTGAGTTTTCTGTGGAGCTGCCCATTGCAAATTCATCCATGTTCAGGCGTCCCAAAATAATTGCTCCTGCAGCTTTCAAGCGTTCTACAACAGCGGCGTCGTAAGGGGAGATAAATCCCTGGAGTATTTTTGAAGCGCAAGTTAGGGGGGAACCTTTATGCGCAATAATGTCTTTTAGTGCGATTGGGATTCCCCATAAGGGTTTATCTAGGTTATCAAAAAAATTCTTATCTGCTTCTTCAGCTTCGCTAATTGCTTTTTGTGGGTCTATGTGAACGTACGCATTAATTAACGTATCAATGCGGTTAATGCGGTCTATTAGTGCGGTGACAATTTCTTTGGAGGAGAGCTCTCGGTGCCGGACTTTTGTTATGAGTTCATCTAGTGTGAGGTTGTGAATCATCGTTGCAGGTAGAGTCACTCTACAATCTTGGGTACAATAAACAGCCCATTTCTTGCAACTGGGGCCATTGCCAGGGCCTGTTGGTGTGGTAAAGTTTCAGCCTCTTTATCAAATCTAACTACATTGACTAGATCGATTGCGTGCGCAGTGGGTTCTATGCCTTCTACAGGGACTTCTTTTAATTTTTCGACGTAACAGAGAATTTGTTCAAACTGCTTTGAAAACATAGCTTCTTCCTCGGGGGTTAAAGCAATCCGGCAAAGGTCAGCAACGTGTTTTATGTCGAATTCTAACCTTTCCATAACCGGTGCGCAGTTTACGGGTTGGGGATTAGCCTGAAAAGCAATGTGTTTATTCTTCCCCAAACCTACTGTTTATTAATTCTTCTAGGGCATTAAGGGCTTCTTCAGCTCTAGAACCTTCTGCGTAAATTTTTAACCGGCTTCCTTGACCCGCAGCTAACATAAGCAGCCCCATAAGGCTTTTCCCGTTTACACGTTCCCCATCTTTCTCGACATGGATTTCACAGGGAAATTTACTTGCTAGGCGTACAAACATTGCTGCTGGGCGGGCGTGGAGGCCTAGTTTATTTTTAATCTCCACTTCCCTAATCCGTGTTTGGCCTTTTTCGCGGATTACTTTTTTAGCCGCCATTTTCCGATTTCTTAACAACTTACAACTTACAATAGAGTTAGTTATTGCCAAGGGATTTTATTCTGGATCAGACGCTATGGCACTTTTAGGTTCCTTTAACCTTTTCATATGTGCGAGGACCTTTTTATTGAGAGCTTCGGCTGGTTTGAACCCGGATGCGATCAATTTTTGGTGAAGGGCTGCAACTTCGATTAGCCTCGCAATGTCGCGTCCTGGTCTAACTGGAATTGTAATATGCGGGACCTCTACGCCCAAAATCTTGGTAAATTGAGGGCTCATCCCAAGCCGGTCTATGTCGGGGACTTTTTCCCAGGCCTTTAGGGTGACAACTAGGTCGAGTTTTTTGCGTCTGCGTATACTCCTGATGCCGAAGGTCGCTGGTACGTTTATAATGCCGATTCCTCGTACTTCCATGAAGTCGCGCGTTACCTCTGGGGAATAACCATATAGTTCGTTGCCCGTAAGCACGACTTTGGTAATGTCATCTGAGACCAAGCTATATCCGCGTTCGATCAAAGCCAGAACCGACTCGCTTTTGCCAATCCCGCTTTCCCCGCAGATTAGAACGCCTATTCCAAGGATATCGACCATACTACCTTGTAAGAGGGTATATGGGGCAAAAAGCGTTTCTAAGGCGAGAGTGGCCTTGTTTATAAAGTTCATTGTGACCAGCGAGCTTTGTAAGAGTGGCGTGGCATATTGTTTAGCTGATTCCCTCCAAGTCTTTTCGATTGGCAGATTTCGGCAAAATACTACACATGGAACTTTAAATTGGAGGAGTTGTTTGAATCGAGAGTGGCGTGCTTTAGCAGGCAAAGATCTCAAGTAATGGGCTTCTGCATTGCCTATTACCTGGATGCGTCGGTATGCGAAGTACTTGGTAAAACCTGCTAACATTAGCCCAGGACGATTCACAGTTGGTTCTCGGATGATTCGGTCAAGGCCGTTTTCACCGGCTACCAACTCCAGTTTTAGATCTTTCTTATATTCCTCGAAGAATCGTCTGATGCTTACAGTTTCGCGTTGCATATAGGCTTCAGATTGTAAATTCGGGTCCGAGGTAAATTTCTCTGGCTTTAGGGTCACTTAGCATAGCTTGGGCATCGCCTTCATATAGGATTTTCCCATGAGCAATTAGGTAAGCACGGTCTACTAATCGTAAGGTTTCTTGAGCGCGGTGGTCGGTGATTAATATAGCTATATTCCGGGCTTTGAGTCGCCGGATTATTTTTTGGACTTCGTAAACGGTTATTGGATCAATCCCGCTGAACGGCTCGTCTAATAGTAAAAGCTTTGGATTTGTTACTAGGGCACGTGTGATTTCAAGTCTGCGTTTTTCTCCGCCACTTAGGGTGTAAGCTTTTCGTTTAGCTAGATCAGTAAGCTCCAGTTCTTCCAGAAGATGCCTTAGACGGGCTTCTCTTTCTTGCTTTGTTAAGTCGCAAACTTCCAAGACCGCCATTATGTTTTCCTCAACTGTAAGCTTACGAAAGATTGATGGCTCTTGGGTGAGGTACCCAATCCCTAGGCGGGCTCGTTTATGCATGGGTAATTTTGTTATATCTTTGTTCTCGAACATTACTCTCCCGGCCTCCGGCCGAATCAATCCGGCGATTATGTTAAAGGTTGTCGTTTTTCCCGCACCGTTTGGGCCAAGGAGCCCTACGATTTCCCCTGCGTTAATGTGTATAGTAACACCGTCAACTACCCGTCGGCCATGATAAGCTTTGGCCAAGTTTTCACCCAGCAAGAGGGCACTGCTATATTGGGGGCGATTATCTGAGGTTTTAGTCTCAGCTGGAGCCATAGAAAATCAATGGGTTGTAATCTGTGGACCACTGGCGTTTGTTTGAATAATCGGGTCTTTCTCAAGAATTTGAGGTGTAGGGATATGATTGGGTGCGTTTTCTTGAGTTGTCATCAACATGCGAGCATTTTCTGCGTTTACCTGCCCAGTAGTTCGATCAAAAATTATTCGGTCAGCAATTAGAGATCCTTGGTCTGTTTCTAAAACTGGGTTCTCCAATAACTCTATAGTTTCATTTGTAGCATTCTGGAGTGTGGTGGATTTGTAAATTAGCTTACCCGCACGACCTTTGATTTGTTTATTTTGTGCATCTGCGATTACAAATGTCACAGTACCAGTAGCTGTCATTGATTCCACGGTTTTGTTTGTTGGGGAAATTAGTGCTTCCAGTCTTTCGCAAGTGAGGTTGAGTCTTGGAGCAACGATTTGGACGTTGCCGATAAAGATCACAAGGTTAGATTTAATATTAAACTCAGCGCTTTTCGCTGTAATTTGGGACACGTTCACCTCGACTGGTGGTTTGTGCGAAGTGGATGTTATCAATATATGGGTATTGGTTTGAGCAATCGCGATAAAAGAAACCCAAAAGTATGTTATTATACACTTTTTCATCAGAATCGGATTTTTGCTTTTACAGAATTTGTAATGGTTAGCACGGCTTCGTCTTGTTTCCAAGTGAAGCCTTCTCCGTGTATGGTAACTTTACCGTCCCCAATTTGGGCGATGATCCAGTTGGTTGACCAAGCACAACGTTTTGACAAGTCGTAGTAACATTCAGAAGCCTGGGCGACAAGGTTTGTTTCCCCAGTTAAGGAAACTAACACTATGGTGGGTTGTTGGATCCAAAACAACCCGTCATTTTTTGGTTCTGCTTGTTCACCCCTTATTATGGACTTGATACGGTTTTCGTTCGGTGGAGGGTAAAATTCTGGGATTTCAAACTCCAAGATCCTACCGAAAGGCGGGGCTGCTGCGTAATGCGAGCTCGGTTGAGGGTCTAACGCAATTACGGGCGTGACGAGGATAAATCCTAGAATTAAGGGTACCCAAATCTTTGATTCCCAGCAGTGTTTTTGCCTTGTTGAAGTGGTGAATTTTGAAAGGCGAGTTTTCTCTAGGAAAATTGCCATTTTATTTTGCTTCAGCAATAGCATTTTTGATTCGTACGAGGATTAAAAGTAAATCTTTAACCTGTGAGAGAGGAATCATATTCGGTCCATCACTAAGAGCTTTGTCTGGATCTGGGTGCGTTTCCATAAAGATCCCATCTGCTCCGGCTGCTATTGCTGCTTTCGCCAATACGGGGGCGAATTCGCGCTGACCCCCGGAGGCATTTCCTGCACCGCCAGGTAATTGGACTGAATGTGTGGCATCGAACACTACAGGATACCCGAAACTTTTCATGATTGGAATGGACCGCATATCTGATACCAAATTGTTGTACCCGAATGTGGTTCCGCGTTCAGTAATTAGGATTTTTTTTGCGCCAAAGTATTCTGCTTTTCTTACAACTTGACCCATTTCCATTGGGGAAAGGAATTGGCCTTTTTTTAAGTTGATAATTCGTCCTGACTTTGCTACAGCAGCAATCAGGTCTGTCTGTCTACATAAGAAGGCTGGTACTTGTATCACATCAACGACTTTTGATACCGGTTTTATCTGATCTACAGCGTGTACATCAGTAATTACAGGAACGCTGACCTGCTGGCGTATTTTGGCGAGGATTTCTAAACCGCGTTCGAGTCCTGGGCCGCGATAAGATTCAGGAGACGTCCTATTTGCCTTGTCGTAGCTAGCTTTGAAAATGAACGGGATTCCTAATTGTTGACACGCGTTTTTGAGAGTTTCTGCTACTTCAAAACACAATTGTTCACTTTCAATAACGCATGGACCAGCAATTAAGAATAACCGTCCTTGCTTTAATTCGTCCCAGAGATTGCCGTAATCCATCGGTTGTAGTTTTTATCAGAAAGCGGGCTCAAAGTAAATCTTAGGTCTGTGGCCAACGGGCTTTAATTACGGCCTCGAAACTCAGACAATTTTGTTCTTTAGTGGATCATATCACTGTTCCATGGGGGATTGTGGCGCCGCGTGGTATTACCACTATGCCATCACGAATGTAGTATAATTCATGGTCGAAATTCGCAGGTTTTCCGTGTGGAGTAATGACTACGTTGTCTCCTATGCGGACGTTTTTATCGATTATTGTTTCTTCAATGCGTGTGTTCCGGCCAATTCCTAGTTTTGGAATACCCTTTGATTCACAAATCTTTTTGGATTCTTCAGTTTCGTAATAATCTATCCCCATAAGTACGACACGCCGTAGCACAGCGCCTTCCTCAATTATGCTTCGCAAACCTATTACGCAATGGATTAGAGTAGCCCGGTTGATTATGCACCCCTCAGAGATAAGTGCGTGATCAAGAGTTGCACCATTTACTTTTGAGCAAGGTAGGAACCGCGCCCGGGTGAAGATTGGAGCTGTCATGTCAAAGAAATTAAACCGTGGCAATTCGGATGCAGCATCCAGGTTGGCTTCGAAAAAAGTTTTTATGGTTCCGATGTCTTCCCAGTATCCCTGGAAAATATAAGCATAGACCTTGTATTCTTTGATTGCGTGGGGGATAATGTCGCGCCCAAAGTCGGGTTCATTTCCTGCAAGCACTTTTTGGATGACATCCCGGTTGAATACGTAAATACCCATCGAGGCAAGGTATAGTTCTGAGTCCCCTACGATTCCCAAAGCCGCGTACCATTCTTGTGGCAGTTTAAATCGCGCAATTAGTTCTGGATCGGTTGGTTTCTCAGCAAAGTCACGAATCCGCCGGTCACTGTCAATGCGCATTATACCTAACTGGGGGACTTTTTCGCGTGGCATTGGGATTGTAGATATTGTGATATCTGCCCCAGATTGCATGTGTTGTAGGATTAATAACCTGAAATCCATCCGATATAGTTGGTCCCCGCTTAGTACAAGCAGATAATCGAAATCGTGGTCTAAAAAATGTTCTAGGTTTTTCCTCACGGCATCGGCTGTTCCTTCGAACCAAGACGCGCATTTAGCGGTTTGTTGTGCAGCTAGAATTTCAACAAACCCACCACTAAAAGCGTCGAAGTTGTAGGTCTGAGCGATGTGGCGATGCAGCGAAACGGAATTGTACTGAGTGAGCACGTATATCCTTCGGAATCCGGAGTTTATACAATTTGAGATTGGGACGTCTACCAGGCGGTATTTACCTGCTAATGGTACTGCCGGCTTTGCACGGTCACGGGTTAGGGGAAAAAGCCTTTTTCCTTGTCCTCCGCCTAATATCACGCAGAGCACGTTACTAGTGTTAATCGACTGTTTCACAATCGGCCCCATACAAAAGCAATTTATATACAGTATTCGCTTATGCAAGTTTTCGCGACCATTTACGTCAGATTTTAAGGGGATTTTGTCACGGCCTTTACCATATTCCCTAAGGGTTTTGGGCTGGAAGGATTGTTGAATTGGTTAAGTGGTGTGGCAGCACTTTTCCCAGAACACGGTTTACAGTTGGTGTTTATAACCGTGACAGCTCAAGTGTCGAATAAGTAGTGGACTGAGGTTGACAAGTTGGTGTGCAAAGTGTTTAATTCTACTGAGTTTTCGGTGGCGCGTTCGTCTATCGGCTAGGACGCAGCCCTCTCAAGGCTGAAAGATGGGTTCGATTCCCATACGCGCTACCAATTTATTTTATCAAAAATGTTGAGCGTGTTTTGCCATAGGAAGGCGGTTTGAAATTTTGATGAGTTTGTTTCAAGTGATATTTACACCGACAAGTGCAGCCGAGCTGTCACGTGTTTCACGTGATGCCCAGCTCCAAATATTAAAAGAGTTCCGTACGCTTCCACGAAAGGTTCTCACCTCTAATTTAGACGAGTTTGGAAAATTAGAACGTGAAGGTCGCGTGCTTTATCGGTTGCGAGTAGGGGATTACCGGATCTACTTTGAACCTCATCCACTTGGGGTAATTGTGCATAGGATTTTAAGCAGGCATACCTTGAAGGATTTTTTATTCCGCTCAGGATTGAAAATGGGTGAAGACGAAGCCCTCCAGCAAAATCCTCAGTTTTGGAAGCTGATTGAGTCGGCTGAGAAGCGGGAAAACATAAAAAATTGAAAAGTTATTACCAGGAGGAACCTAGTGCGCAGCCGATCTGACATAGTTCGAAGATTCAAGATAGACCTTAGCTTTGTAGTGCACTGACTTGGTTTTAGGATAACGGCCTTCTAATTTATTAAGAAAGCTTACTCTGTAACTGCCTTGGAATGCGGGACCTAATTATTCTAGTTCTTCACCCAGTTCCACGTTCCAGTAGGCGTAATCGATGAATTGTTTCCAGCTTTCTGGGGTTGGTGTGTGTAATGAGAACTGAATGAAAGGTCGCCATTTAGGACGGCGGGGTTTCCGGATCAATTTCATGCCGGCTTCCTCTGGAGTCCTATTTCCCTTTTTAGCGTTACATTCAACACACGAGCACACTACGTTTTCCCAAGTAGTTTGGCCGCCACGATGTTTGGGTATAACGTGATCAAGGTTAAGCTCTTCACGTGGAAAGGTCCTTCCACAATATTGGCAGGTATTCCGATCGCGTTCGAAAATGTTTTGGCGAGTGAATTTTACCTCTTTTCTCGGAAACCGTTCGTACATCAGCAGTAAAATTATTTTAGGTATACGGATTCGAAAAGATATTGTATGGATGCATTCGTCCGAGGGACCGAGCCGGGAAAGATCTCGCCATTCATTAAAATTAAGAGTTTGGTACGAACCATCAGGATTCTGGAGCACCACAGCAGCGCGACCTTGGACAAGCAGCACTAATGCCCGGCGTACGGTGCAAATATTAATCGCTTGCCATAGGCGGTTAAGCACTAATACAGGTTGTTCCAGCAGGGCGTTCATCTAACGCTGCTTTTTAAGGATTTGCCAGAAAATTAGTATTTCGAGCCCAATCTTGTCAACGAAAAGCTTATTATAGCTATGCCCTCGGGATGGGCCAGCAATCCTTTCTGCCGAGTTTGCGATGTAGTATGGGCTTTAAATTGTTGCTTTGGATCAATGATTCATACCCTGGCTCAGGCGGGGAAGAAAAGGCCTCCAGATTTAGCGTTCCGATGTGTTTTTATGTGGAGCAAATCATTACGCTAATTTTGAAACCACTTTTGACATTTGGTTGAATATGGAATCACAAAGAAAAAAACACGTTCCATAATGTTTACACTGTGGGTTTGCGTATTTAGGAGTTCATTTTTGAATACAATAAAACTTTTCGCACATGCTAATAGCAACCAGCTGCGAGTATCCGCATAAATACCGCCTATGTGCTTTTTGGCGGGAAATTATCGGCTACAAGAGCCGCCACAGCTGTCGCACCCTTCAGGTGTATTCGGATTGTTAATTGTGAAAACACCCCCTTCAGGTGTCTCTTTGTAATCAATCTCGGTTCCCCGTAGGAAAATGGCGCTTTCAGGATCTACTACTACTTTAACCCCAAAAAATTCCTGAATTATATCGCCGTCTCTTTCAATATCGAACCCCATTCCGTATTGAAATCCTGAACACCCGATTCCTTCGATGAATATTCTCAAGAACTTGCCTTGAGCTGCGGGTTCCGAGTCTTGAATTTGCCTAATCTGCGTCGCGGCAGTTTCGGTAAGTGTTACTACTGATTCGTTTTCTGTATAATCGTTCATTGTTGTTGAAAAGTTAAAGCATTAATGGCTGTCTTGTCAAATGAGGATTGTAATTTTTCACTCCCGAGGCCTTGGAAAACCGAAAAAGGTAAGCCAGCGATTAACATTGCAAGTCTCTCAAGGAGAAAACGATAACTGTTTTTGGACTAAGTAGTGGCTTGGAAAGTGAGATCGATTTTCTAAGCCCATCGGTGTGCTGTTTTTGGATTGAGATTATAACGAGAGAGACGCGGCAAAAAAGGTTTTTGAGGGCTGGGGCTTTAAAACTTTAGGGGATTTTCAATCGAAAATGTTGGTTTTTGAATTGGAGTCTTGATTTTGAGCAAAGGGGTGATGATCTTTCCGAAAGCCATGTGTGATGTAAAAGGTAAATTTAATGGGAACAGGCCCATGATACTGACGGGAGAACAGCTTAAATTATTGGCGTTAAAGATCAGCAAGTTTAGACACGACGTGGCTAATGATCTAACTGTTTTGCACACTGTAGCGGAGATTACGGGGCGTTTACACCCAGAAACTGCCTCGCGAATGAATGTCATCCTACGCAATTCGGAAAAAATTAATCAAACTGTACGCCTATTTACTTTTGAGCTTGAGCAGCTACTTGGAGTAAGAGGGGAGCTTTCCGAAGATATGGGGAGGGTGAAGGAATAGGTTCTAAAAAGTTTAGCGCCTGCAAACCTTTTGAGTTTGCAGGCGCTGGTTCTGTAATTAGGGAAGCGAAAGAGTTATTCGTGGAGATATACCTGCCAACCAAGATATTTATTGAGGGCTTCGTAGACCCCTGCGGCTATGGTTGATGGGTTAATTGCGACGTGATGTTCAAACCCGTTCTCACAAATATACCGCAGGAGCTTTTGGAAGTTAGGGATTTCAACCACGCCAAACCCACCGAAAGTTTGGAGTGGATCCTTGGTTAATTTGCCCTCGCCAACGTACGCCCTGATGCACCCACAAGCGTCATCGGTGCTAATCCTAAGGAAGGTAAAGGGCACCGGTTTGAGTCGACCAACCACAGTTCCATAGGTATTATCTTTTCCAACGGTGCCAGCTATGATGGCTTGATAATCCATTTGAATTTCTCCCTGGAAGAAGTCTTTGGGCAAATTCGAGCAATGGAATACCACACCCTTATTTGGGTCGTTACCGTAGTTGTTGTTCCAGTCAACAAGTGCGCTTGGGCGGTCGCTTGCTTGGGACATGATATACATGGCTAATGCACCAGTAACGTCCACTTCGCAAGCGCTTGGTACTAACTTATTACTCAGCATACTCATTAATGTGCAAGGTACCACGCCAAAGTATTCTTCAATAGCTGTCCAGCATTGGAGTGCTGTTGCTTGTAGATTACATTCTTGAATCCAGCGATCGAGCACCACACCGAACTTGGCCATCTTCAACAGTGCTTCTAAGGGCACACCTTTGGTGTTCGCATAAGATTTAATTTCCTTGATCTTGTTTTGGACCTCAGGGTCATTGTCTGAAAGCTTGTTTACTTTGCCAAAAAACTCATACATGTCCATGGGTTCCACGCTAATTCCCGCTTGTTCCAGCAGTTTTTCGCTATAGCGCACAGTGTTGAAGGCTGCGGGGCGTGTACCCAAGGCACCAATCCGTAAATTCTTTAGGCTGCGGATAACTCGACACGTTACAGCAAAATCCTGGAGGTCCTGAATGAAAGTTTTACTGTTCGGATCATCTGTATGCAGGCGCGTAAGGGTAAATGGAATACCATACTGGCGAAGGTTGTTGCATACAGACATCTTTCCGCAGAAACTATCTCGCCGGTCTTTGATGGTCATGCGTTTAGGATCATCGTTAAAGGCATGGACCAACACTGGCACCCTTAGACCTGACCAGCGGATTGCGTTTGCTACCCCGCGTTCGTCACCAAAGTTAGGTAGCGTAACGAGTATGCCGTCAATTTTATCTGCATTCTGGCGGAAGAGTTCAGCACATTTGCGTGCATCCTCCATTGTCTCAACGGATCCAAATTTAGATGCCGTTGTGGGAAGGATGACTGCGTCTATACCCAGCTTTTCAAGTGTGCTGAGTATCTGTTTGCGTCCTGTGTCGCACAAATGATCCGGGAAAAACCCGCGGTTACCAAGAATTACCCCGAGCGTAACATTCTTTTTCATAAGCTTTAAAATTGTTCGGCCGAATAATGTACAATTTGGGGTGAACTTGGCAACAAACTTTTTAAGTTTGAGTACATTGAGTAAAAGATTTTGGGCATATACTTGTTAGCCGTAGATGCTTAAATGAAATTCGAAATTGTAATTTTTATAGCCAGACCCTTGAAGCCTTGAAGTAGCATTTGACCTAATAGTACGAGTTGTGTACAAATTCTAAAAACGCATATGATGAGACACCGATTGATTAAATCTGATTTTTCTTACGAACAGGAAATAGGGTTGTGGGGGGGTAGGTTGTTATTGGCCACGGCTCTGTTTGTGGGCTTTGGGGAAGTTCCAGCTTTGTCTTTAGGGAGCAAACAACTGCTGGTTTCCCCAGGTGATCGTTGCGGTATCCCTTTAGTTGCCGATGGCAAAGCCACTCCAATTCTTGTGGATGGTAACGATTATGTTGGTGTATTGCGAGCAGCGTGTGACTTGGCATCGGATATCGAACGAGTTACGGGGATTCGGCCTCCGGTTTTAACAAACTATTCTGGGGAGAAGATTACGCATGTGGTAATCGTAGGATCGGTAGAGAGTAACAGGGTAATCCAGCGTTTGGCAAAGGTGGGTAAACTCGAAACCGCGCCTATCGCAGGGAAGTGGGAAACATTCATGATTGTTGGAGTAAAAAATCTCGAACCTGAGCTATTTAGTGAGGCCCTTATAATTGCAGGCAGTGACAAGCGAGGAACCATATATGGAGTTTACGAGATTTCAGAGCAAATTGGAGTGTCGCCTTGGTATTGGTGGGCGGATGTGCCGGTTAAGAAGAAAAAGGAGATTTATTTAAGTGCGGCTAAAGTTGTTGAAGGGCCACCGGCAGTCAAATACCGGGGTATATTTATAAACGACGAAGCACCCTGCTTGACTGATTGGGTTAAGGAGAAATTTGGCAATTATAATCACGCTTTCTATACAAATGTTTTTGAACTGCTTTTGCGGTTGAGGGCTAATTACCTATGGCCCGCCATGTGGAATAATGCTTTTAACATGGATGATTCGTTAAACCCCAAGCTCGCAGATGAGTACGGGATAGTGATGGGAACTTCTCATGTTGAACCGATGATGCGTGCTGATAAGGAGTGGAATTGGCTAGGTTATACCGAGGAGCAGTGGAATTATGAAAAGTATCCGGAGTTGTTGCAAAAGTTTTGGAGGGAAGGCGTCGAACGGACCAAAAATTACGAGCAGATTATCACGGTGGGGATGCGTGGTAAAGTTGATACCCCAATGTCGGAAGAAACAAAGGTGGAGTTATTGAAGCGGGTCATTGATGATCAACGTAAGATAATCGAATCGGTAACAGGATCGAATGCAGCATCCATTCCCCAGTGCTGGGTTTTATACAAAGAAGTGTTGGATTATTACGAAAAGGGAATGCGTGTGCCAGATGATATTACAATTATTTTTTGCGAGGATAACTGGCAAAATATTCGGCGAGTGCCGCCACAAAACGAGCTAAATAGACGCGGGGGTTACGGCCTTTATTACCATTTCGATTATGTAGGGGGGCCTCGGAGTTACAAATGGCTAAATACAATTCATTTACCCCGAGTTTGGGAACAGTTGTATTTGGCTTACAGGTATGGGATTAACCGAATATGGATTGTGAACGTTGGTGATATCAAACCGATGGAAGTCCCATTGGAATTTTTTATGCGTTTTGCTTGGGATTTGGATCGCTGGCCAAAAGAGAAGATTCAAACCTTTATGGAGGAATGGGCGGCACGGGAGTTCGGCCCCAGGTTTGCCAAGGAAATAGCATGGATTGTCTCCAGATATGCAAAGTTTAACGCGAGGCGGAAGCCCGAGCTTTTATCGCCAGAAACCTATAGCATAATTCATTATCGAGAAGCAGAACGGGTTTTAGAGGAGTGGAACCAGGTTGTGGAGTTGGCTGAAAAAGTATATGCCCAGTTAGATCCTGAATATCACGATGCCTATTACCAGTTGGTTTATTATCCAGCGAAAGCCAGCGCTGTTGTTAATGAGCTATACATAAGTGTTGCTTTGAACAGGTTGTATGCCCGGCAAGGCAGGACTGTTGCAAACCAGTTAGCAGATAATGCTGAACGCCTTTTTAAGCTCGATGCCGAGTTGGTGGATCGGTATCACCGACTTGGCGGTGGTAAATGGAATCACATGATGAAACAAACACATATCGGATACAGGAGTTGGCAACAACCACCCGTAAATGTTATGCCCTCAGTCATGCGGATTGCTGTTCCAGATAAACCGATCCCAGCGGTGGCTATTGAAGGCTCAGAGTTAGCATGGCCTACAAATCAAGCAGCAATTTTACCGGTAATCGATGTTTTTAATAAACAGACCCGTTATATAGAGGTGTTTAATCGTGGGTCTGTTCCATTTAGGTTTACAGTTACCTCTGAGGCTCCGTATGTACGGCTTACCCCCACCGATGGAATTGTCACTAACCAAGTGCGTATTAGAGTTGATGTGGATTGGGATATAGCGCCGTATGGACGTCAGACAAATAGAATCATAGTAAAGCCGGAGGTAGGAGAGGCGATCACTGTATTCGCGGAAACGTTTAAGCCTCGGGAGATAACGCCAGAGGATTTGGATGGGTTTATTGAGAGCGAAGGTGTAGTCTCAATTGAGGCGGCTCATTACACGGCAAATGTCCCTGGTAAAGAGGGTATGTGGCAGGAAATCCCTGATTTTGGGCATACTTTATCAGGTATGTGTGTTTTTCCTGTAACAGTTTCGAGTGTAATGCCGACAAGTGAAGATTCGCCACGCTTAGAATACCGGATTTATCTATTTACAACTGGCCAAGTCCAGGTGGTGACTATCATTGCGCCGACGCTTAATTTTCTCCCAGACCGTCCTTTGCGCTTGGCTGTTTCAATGAACGATGAAAAACCGCAAGTTATAACTGCTGTGCCTGTGGGTTATCGTGCTGGTGAAGGCAACCGCGATTGGGAGGAGGCCGTCAGAAATAACTATCGGAAACTAACTACGTATCACACCATCCAAAAACCAGGATATCACACGTTAAAGATTTGGATGGTTGATCCGGGTGTTGTAGTACAAAAAATTATCGTTAATACAGGCGGGTTGAAACCATCTTACTTAGGTCCTCCAGAAAGTTGGTTTAACATCAAATCCCGGAACATTAGGAAAAGCTAGTTCTTCCAAGGAGAGGCAAATGTAATTTGTGTGCATTATGCCTTTCGACAACGGCTAGCTGCAGTTCCAGAAATATAATGTCGAGAATATTTTCGGCGTGGGGTTTTGCTTGAATTTTTTTGGGTGGGGTAGGACGTTTTCGCTTGTGTTAATTGTAGAAGAGATTTTGTAGAATCTGAAACTTAAGAAGAACGGTGCTAAGCGAGTTGGGAGCAAATCTTAGTATAAGGGCATTGAGATTGCTAGAGGTGTGGTTAGGCGGTGTCAGTCGTATTAGACCCGAGCGGTCCGGTTAGGGTTTGTTACAGATATTTATTAAGCTAGGTTTGTTTATTGTCTGGATGGCTTTGCTTGGCTAAACGATTTCCTGGGTATCGATGTTTTAACAAGATTTGTCAGAGTTGGCTACGCACGCAATAGGTAGGTTGACTGGCTAATAGGGAGCAGGCTTTCAATTGGGCCTTGGGGAAAGAAGAGATAGCGGCAAGCATTTGTCCAGAGAGAAGTTTTCTTATTTCTCCGAGGTCTCTTTGCTTTTAGAATCTGACTTTTTGAATACGGGACTAGGTGGAAGAATATAGAGGCACAAACTCAGTTGCCTGGTTTGGTTCACACCATTGAGTTGTCCATTACTGTAAACTTTGAACAGGACGTGGTCTTGGACTAGGTCGAGGTTGTGGTAATGGTGGGTTTTCGCTTCTTAGCCTGTGCGGGGACTTTGTTTTCCTTGATGGCTTATTTGTCGAAGCGTCAACCAGTCGCAACGTTAAAAGGCAGGTTTACTTTTGGGTTAAGAATTTTACTTAAGGCAAGGTTATCCAGTAACAACGGCTAAGGACTGTGAATTTTATGGTGCGGGTGTAGAGTTGGTAGACTGGCTTACCGTGGCTTGATTATTTGTTTGAGCGGAAATGTATTTATCAATTTCGTCTGCCTTAATTATCTCAATTTTTGCGCCTTTTTTAAGTTCCTCGGCAGACGGTACTTTGATTATGTCACTTGTTATGACTTTGGGTGTGGTTGGGGTTGTTGATGTGGAAGCAGGTGTTGATTGAGCAGTTTGAGTGTTGGTTGTTTGAAGTTGGATTGAGGTATTTGACGATGTTTCTTCTTCCGGTTCGGTAGGTGCCTCGGATTCTGACTCCTTATGTTTATCTTCTGCTTCCGAGGCAAGTAGCATGTGCCTTTCTCGAAGAACTGTATCGATGGTCCAAGTAGGTACTAGGTAGATCCAGTTAGACAAAGCCTGTTCTTGTCGGAGCTTTTCTTTAAGTTTTTTAAGGTTTTCTTGGAACTCTTTGTCTAGCTTTTCTTTGTCTTCGGGTTTTTCATCTTTGCCAGGGGGCCGTTCGGTGGGAAGGTTTGCTGAAACAAGTACTTGCACTGGAAAAGCTTCGTTGGTTTTTGAACCAACTTTGATGGTATAAGTGAAGTTTTCAAAGGTTTCAATGGTTATGACAATGGGATTAGTAAGCCCAAGGGATGCTAGGTCAGTGGTTCCAGGTAGTACGTCATTAAAGCTTGGCCAACTTAGCACGTAATTATAACCATGGGCTTTTGAAGTATCGAGTTTCTCATTTGGTTTAGCCTCTTCGAGTTTCCAATCCGAATTCTCGTTTTCCCGCACTAAACACCAAGAATTTGTGGGATCCGGGAACCGGACTTGGATTCGCTTTGGTTTGTTAACCTTGAAGAAATCTTTATTTATCCATCGGTCTGGTTTAGGCTCGATTTGCGTAAAGGTTTCTGAAACTAGCGCCACGAAATTGCCGTTTGTATCGGGCAAGATGTAACGTCCATCCGGCCAACTGCTTTCGAAATCAGACCCGCTGGGTCCACGCCGCATGTGCATTTTCCCAAGCCAAATAGTGGCGATATGTTTCCCTGTGTCGGTTTCGAATACTACTTCAACTGCCGCGTTTGTACTTTCGTTAGGTTTGAGCAATCCAAATCGCCATCTTTGGGATGGGTCAACCTCTTCTACCTGGACAGCTTTCAAGTCGGCTAACTTAAGCAGTAACGAACTAATTTCTGAAAAATTGGCTGGGTATCCGTAGCGTTCTGGTACAATCCATTGGTTGTTTACGCGTTGCAGGTGGACTGTGTTTGTGCCGTCGCTTATGGTGATCTTTCCCACGTCGTTGTAAGGGAAGTTTTTAAATAGTGGCTTCCCAATGTATGCCCCTGTAGTTTGCCAACTCCGACTTTGGTGAAGGTGAACCAAGAGGCCTATGCTACCTGCAAGGGCAACGATGATAATTAATGTAAGCAGGTGTTTTTTGTTCATAGGCAGTTCCAGCGAATTATTTGGCGGCTGTTCGTTTGCTTCTGATCACACCAACTACAATGCCGATTATGGCTACGGTCAAAGGCATAGTTAACATATTGATCCATTTTATCCTGTTTTCTAATTTCCGGACGGAGCTTGTGAGTTGTTTGCGTACTTCCTTTAGCCGTTGCCGTGTTTGAGCTTCTTCACGGCGTAATTTTTCAATTTCGGCGCGTTGTTCTGGTGTAAGGATGAATTTTTGATTGGGATCTGTTTTTTGGGCTTGGAGTTCGTTAATGCGCCGTTCTGTTTCTGCAATCACGTCTTCCAAGCGTTTAATTTCGGCTTGGTATCGTTGTTCAGCTTCTGCAACCATTGCTCGGATTTTGGTGAACGGCCTGTTGACATCTGCTCTACCCCGGATTGCAACTAAGCGTGTATCACCGGCGAGTTGATCGACCAGGTTTGCTATTAATGCAAGATTGCCATTAACAAGTGCTACTAGTTGACCAAAGGGTGTATCGATGCGTCTCAGCATGAAATCGTCGTATAGAAAGTCCGCATCACCAAACAATACCACTGAGGTTTCACGGATAGATTCTTTAAGGAATTCACTTCCCGCTTGGTTAGTAGATGAGGGTTGATTTGTGCTGGTTTCACTGGGCATTCCCTCAGGGAATGCAGTTTTAAATTTACCAGTGAGCCTGATGGCTAATTTGTACTTTACTCCGCTAGGTTTGAAATCGCGTAATATACCACTTCCGGACAAATTTGCTAAGAACGCGTCAACCAGCTGCGACTTTTCCGTGGATTGTAAAAGGACAGTTTCTTTTAATCCATCTACAGCTTGACCTGTAAAAGCTCCCGCAACCGGCAACCAGATCGAATCTATACCTGAAGTAGCGATGTCAGTACCATTAATTGCGGCACCTGACACGTTTAACCAGACAGGCGCGTTCTCAGTTAGACCCGTCCGGGATCTTACTTGAAGCATCATGCTTACGTCGGCGACTGCCTTGGTGGAGTCAAAGTTGTATCCCCATGCTTTGAAAAGTTTTTCGAGGTTTGATGAGCTAGCGCTGAAACTGCCGATGCCGCTGCTCAGCCGATTGTCAACAACGGATAGTGGATCCACAAAGATCATGAGTCTGCCTCCACGCATCAGAAATTGATCGATGGCATACTGCGTCTTCTCGTTGAGGTTTTTGGGATGAATAACCATGAGGAGTTGAATTTCATCATCGATTTTATCCAAATCGGTCTCAAGACGACGCACTTCGTAGTCAAACCTAAGTTCGTTTATTATTGCCCAGGTTTCCATTGGTTGTTGTCCAGGTTGGCGGAAGGGGCTGACTGGTAAGCCAAACACTGGCAAAGAGCTGATAACCCCTATGACAGGTTTTTTAGGGTTTACAACTCTAGCGATAGCACGAGTGATTTGGTATTCGAGGAGCCTCTCCATTGTTGGCTCGATGAACGGTATGGTTTCACGCTGATCTCCCAAGCTGACGCATAAGCCCAGGTAGAATTTGTCAACTGCAGGAAGCTGGCGTGGAACCAAACCATCCATTTTAGCGGAGTCCTCTGCATCGGAATCAGGCTGGGGATCATATTTTTCAATTATTAGTTTTCGGCCTGCAATTTGTTTATATTCGGAGAGCAAGTCTTCGACCCGTCTTGCGAATGACCTGAGGAAAACCACTTCGGGTGTAGCGGTTTCGGTACGTGTGCAGTAAAACCTAATTTTAATGGAAGTATCCAGAGACTTAAGGAGCTGTTTAGTTCCTTCGGACAGCGTATAGGCTTTTTCCTGGGTTAGATCTAGTCGTAGTGGATACAAGCCTGCAATAACGTTAATCGCAACCAAAAGTATGAATACTAGCGTGACACCTAAGCTCGAATATAGAATGGTTTCGAGCAATATTTTTCGATTTGGTTTCATAGGTGCTCTACCGTTTATTGAAAGGGTTATTATCCGGCTCGATATGCGCGGATTACAACTCCCGTAGTGTATAACCCAAAAACAATCACCGAAATGAAATAAAGCAAATCTCGGAGGTCAATCACTCCACGTCCAAAACCGTCGAAATGCGTAATTATGCTGAATGAAGCAATTAACTCAACAATCCATCGCCAGGTATCCGATGCTGCAATTCGTTCTAGCATGTTGATGACGGGTGGAAACCCGCAAAGTAGAAGGAAAAGGCAAATCACCACCGAAATAATGAAGCTTACCACTTGGCTTCGTGTAAGTGCGGATGCGAGGCTACTAATTCCCAAATATGCTCCGGCCATGAGCCAACTGCCGATATATCCGCAGAGGATAACGCCGTTATCTGGATTGCCTAGATAATTGACCGTGATCCAGATTGGGAATGTGAGTAGTAGTGCAACCCCTAAGAAAATCCATGAAGCTACGAATTTTCCAACGATTGCTTGCCATGGAGTAATAGGGAGTGTTAAAAGCAGCTCGATTGTTCCGGTGCGCCGTTCTTCTGCCCAAAGCCGCATTCCAGCTGCTGGAACCAAGAAGAGGTAAAACCATGGATGCCAGTCGAAAAACGATCTATTCAGGGAGGCATCACCTCGTTCGAAAAAGCCAGAGACAAAGAATGTGAAGAAACTGCAAAGGAGCAGGAATATAACAATAAACACGTAAGCCAACGGCGAGGTAAAGTATACGCCTAGCTCGCGTTTAGCGATTGTGTAAATATGACGCAAGGAAGTTTTCATATTAACTTCTTGAGGTTGTGACAGGTGCAGTATCTGGCATGGTGATAGAGCGGAAGACTTCATCCAGACGACCCTCCTCGACTTTGAGCAGTTCAATTCGCCATCCGTGGACGGCTTCACTAACGGCTTTTAGAAGTTGGTCGTCTGCTCCGCCAGTTTTTGGGAAAATCTGAAGCGTTATAGTTCCTTCTTTTTCTTCTAGGACAGAAGTATGGGATGCAAACTGTATTTGCTCTAATCGTGCTAGGGCGGTCGCGCGGGGTACATCCCGCAATCGAACGGTTACTGCACCAGCGTATTTTGAGAGTTTCCGGAGTTGATCTGGAGTGCCATTGGCTACAATTTTGCCTCTATCGATAATGATAGCGCGAGTACAAGCAGCGTCTACTTCTTCAAGAATGTGTGTAGAGAATATGATTGCTTTGTTACGGCCCATTTCTCGTATCAAAGTTCTGACCTCATGTTTTTGATTTGGGTCAAGGCCATCTGTGGGTTCATCTAGCACTAGAACTGGTGGGTCATGTAAGATAGCCTGGGCTAAACAAGTACGATGTTTAAAACCCTTTGATAAAGTGTCGATACTTTGATGTAAAACGGATTCCAGGAAACACAGTTCGACGACGCGATTAACGGCTTTTTTCTTGGCTTCTCCTGTGTAGCCTCGAATTTCTGCAATAAAATTCAGGAACCCGTATACGGTCATGTCATGGTAAGACGGCGCGTTTTCTGGTAGGTATCCAAGGAGTTGTTTAGCCTTAATTGGTTGTTCGGCGACATCGTACCCTCCGATTGTTACACGGCCGGCGGTGGGTGGGATGAATCCGGTAATCATTCGCATAGTAGTTGACTTCCCGGCTCCATTAGGTCCGAGGAAGCCGAGCACCTCTCCACGTTCCACTGTAAAGCTTACATTATCAACCGCACGTTTTGGTCCAAAGTCTTTTGTTAAATTTTCAACTTTGATCATAGGAGCAAACCCTTTCGAGTTCAACCAAGTCCCGCCAAGGCGGCTTTCTCAAATATCAATGTCGCGACAATTTGTAAATACAAAAGTTGGTCTGCTTGGCAACGTTGTCTATTTCAGGTTTCGGTATCCAGTTTTGGTAGACAAAAAACTGCATGTTTGCGTTCAAACTTTTCGATGTTGCAAGTACTTTATTAGGATAGGTTTCGTCTACTAAGTACAGTGGGAATAGTGAGGAATCCAGTTTAAAATTTTTTACAACTTTCTTTACATTCCTATGCGAAAAGGTAGACTACGAGCAAACTGATTGCACATATGCGCGGGATTTTATTAATCGCAGTCGCTGCCGCTGGGCTACTTTTAGCAGGTTGTGCTGGCCCAGAGAAGAAGTTGGGACGTGGGTTAACCCACACGCTTGAAATAGTTCGTTTAAGTGAGATGAACCGTCAAATAGAGCAGACAGCTTTATTTGAATCACCATATGAGGCCTTTACGACAGGGGTAGTGCGTGGGTTTACGCGCACGGTAGCAACGGTGGGTAAAGGCGTGTATGAGATAGTGACCTTCCCGATTCCACCATATTATCCTTACCAAAATGCCACTGTGAATTTCCCCGATTCGTATAAACCCACCAGCCAAGAGTATGAATCGCTGGCTACTGATCGAGCGCTCGGCTTCAGTGGTGGTGAAGTTGCTCCTTGGTTTCCAGGTAGTCGGTTCCGTGTGTTTGAGAGTCAATAGAGAGCGAGTGTAAAACTTTAAATTTGTGAGTGGAATGCGTCGGTGTGTAGTATGCCGGCGCATTCGTTTTATGGAGACACATGTGGACATAAAGTCTTACGCCAAAATAAATCTTTTTTTAAATGTTCTTGGCCGTCGGCTGGATGGGTATCATGAAATTGAGACGATTCTGGCTTTGGTGGAGTTGAGTGATGTGATTTCAATTGAGTTAGCTAAAAGTGGGATCGAGTTTACGAGTGATTTTCCGGGGCTAGAAAATTTTAGCAGTAGTGAAAAGGAATGGTGGGTTGCGCTTAATCATAAGCCGGAGGGTGGGGGAGGTGTTCAACAAACTCCCTGCCTTCCAGCGAAAAATCTCATTTTGCGTGCAGCCGGCGAATTTTTCCGTCGGACTGGGATCCGGGCGGGAATAAAGATACACCTTCAAAAGAGGATTCCAGTTGGTGGGGGATTAGGGGGAGGGAGTAGCAACGGGGCGGCAACATTGCTCGGATTGAACAGAATGTTTGGTTTTCCATTGGGGAGAGAGGAGTTATTTGAAATTGCTGCATCTTTAGGTTCTGATGTGCCGTTTTTTTTGCGTGGTGGAGTAGCTTTGGCTAAGGGGAGGGGAGAAATAATAGTCGCATTAGAAGGGATGGATAAGGTTTTGGACTGGGTGGTGTTACTTCTGAATCCGGGTTTTGGGATTTCAACCCCGTGGGCCTTTAAAGCTTACGGTCAATTTTTAGGGCTTCCAAATGGAATGCAGGGCCAAGCCTCAGAATTCATCGAAGCGTTGAAGTCCGGTGACATACACCGGGTGGCAGCGAAGTTGTACAATAGTTTGGAGAAGCCGGTGCTAAAAAAGTATCCCATACTGGAGCTATATAAGGATTTTATCATTTCACATGGTGGAGTAGGTGCATTAATGTCTGGCAGTGGCTCAACGGTGTTTGGGCTTTTCGAGGATTCAGTAACTGCAGCTGCGTGCTGCGACGCCGCGTTATCATTTTTTGGAGCGCCGACGTTTGGTGTTGTGACTCGGTTTGTGATGCCCGGGTCCTGCGTGGATGGAACAAGCGTTTGAACATATCCTTATCCAAACGGAGTCGGAAATGTAGGTGGTGTTTTGTACGGTAGCATTTTTAAGGGCTAATAAAGTGGGTGAAAAGGGCTTTTTACACTATGGATGAAGATTTTGAGATAATCGAAGCTGTCCGGAATGGGGATATAGAAAAGTTTGCCATTCTTGTGGAGAAGTACTCTAGCCGGGTTTTCCGAATCGTTCGCAGGTTTGCAAAATCGGAGGCTGATGCTTTTGACCTGGCTCAAGAAATCTGGATCAAAGCATTTCAGAAGCTAGGGGAATTTCGGGGCGCAGCTCCATTTGAGCATTGGCTTATGCGTATTGCTACTAGGGCATGCTACGATTACCTGCGCTCTCAAAAGCGACGTGTTGAGCAAGCGTTTTCGGAATTAAGTAAGGATGAGCGGGATTGGCTAGCGACCTATATACAGCAACCATCTGAGAAGGAGCATGATATTGCGGCTGCCCGTCTGGTAATAAAGAAGCTTTTGGACGGTTTACCTCCGGCGGATCGCTTGGTTATCACACTTTTGGAAATAGAGGGCAAGTCAATAAAAGAGGTCGCCGTGCTTACTGGGTGGTCATTGGCGTTAGTGAAGGTAAGGGCGTTTAGGGCGCGAGCGCGGATGCGTCGATTACTTTCGAAGCTGTTGCTCGAAAAGTACCTGTAACCTAGTAACAGAGGGGAACCGTCTAAGATGATGAAAGATGAGTGTTGAAGAGTTATATACGAAGGTAATGGTACTTCTCCGACGCGAAAGCTGTGCGGAGAACGTCCCACCAGGGTTTGTATCCGCGGTGATGGATCAGGTACGAGAAAATGGGCCTCTAGAAAAGGAGGTGTTTCAGGTAAGTAGGTTTTTGTCCACGGTACAATGGGTAGCTGTGGGAATTTGTGCAGCAACGGTTTTAATTTTCATTGGGTTGAAGACTCTCACTTTGGAGGGTCTTGAAATTGAGTTTGAATATGCACTACAAGCCGGAATAGACCCATGGATGCAATTAATCCAAATGCAGTGAAGGCCTGGAAGATAGTGGTTGCGGCTATAGTGATCTTTACTTGTGGTGTGATTACTGGCGGTTTGTTGGGATATACGATTGCTGGGCAGGCTAGCAACCGTATTAGAGACCAGGCGCGGATGTTAAGGCCGTTGCCCTCGCCGATGGATTTTGCCCGTACACAATCTCTGCAACCAGATCAGCAATTGCTTGAACAGCGGCGGATTGAGTTTTTGCGTGCAGCTCAGCGTCAATTGAAGTTGACGGAAGAACAAAAGGCGCGGATCGGGAAAATCATTCGGGAGGCACAGGAAAAAAGTAGGGCAATAATGAAAGACGTTTTGCCTGAGTTAAGGCGCGAATGGGATCGTGCTTACCAATCGATCCTAAGTGAGTTAACCCCGGAACAGCGGACTAAGTTCATGAGGTTGATTCGGCGGTGGTTTGCTGAGAATATTGGAAAGGGTAATTGGTCTGATCAACCCAGAGATCAGTCGCGTGTGTCAAACCAGTTTGGGACAGGAGAGGCACAAGGTACTACTAATTCGAGGGGGTGTCAGTCTGATCGATATTGAAGCAACTTAATTGCGAGGTCTTCTTGGATTCGGATAATAGTTCCATGTTTATGTCCTGGGGGAAAACTCATTTCTTTTGAGCAATCCTCCCAGTTAATGAGGTTTTTGGATCTGACAGCCCCGTAGTAAACCCCGCGTGTGTAGTGGTCATAATAGACTAGGTATTCATCGCCAATTTTTATCGCAGATGGGCCTTCACACCAATTACCAGTGATGGGCTCTGAGACGTTTTTGAATGGGCCTTCTGGGTTATCCGCAACTGCGAATTTTATGCACTTTTTTATCTCGGGGATCTTCCGTTCGTCCTTGAAAAACAAATAGTACTTGCCGTTCACCTCTAGTAAAGTTGCATCGATTACGTTGTAACCTGGGTCAAAGAATATCTTGGATGGTGTAAAGTTCGTAAAGTCGCGTGTTTTGGTGTAATAAATTCGGTGGTTCATGTCGTCTCCAGGCACGATTTGGTATTTAGAGGGGACTGTGCTGGACCAGAAAATTAGCCATTCCCCAGTTTTATGGTTATAAAAGAGTTCTGGGGCCCATAAGTTGAGAACTTCGTCATACTCTTGCATGAGGTAAATGGCTCGTTGGCCCTCCCAATGGATTAGGTTAGTGGACTTGGCATACCCGATCGAACGGCCGCGGTCGGCGCGCCAACCGGTTGTCCAAACCAGATGGAATACGCCATCTGGTCCTTGGGCAATACACGGATCCCGCAATAGTTTATAGCCAATCTCAGGTTTAAGGAAAGGTTTATCGTCATTAAGTGTTATCCAATGGTATCCATTGGTGCTTAAAAGCAAGTGGAGTCCACTTTCGCCATTACCTCGGAAGGATGTAAACAGAAAATATTCTGCTCGCAAACTGAAGTTACCCGCGACAATAACTGTGAAGAGAATAGCGCATGCAATTCCGGGTATTGCGGCATTAATGGGTTTTCTAGCATTCATTTTTTTGAGTATACAAGTCACAGACTTGGTACGCAAACCTGTGCTTTTCAGAACTCGCATTATTTTTTGAGGTGTGACTTCTCCGTCAGTGCATTGGATATGGGAGGCGTGGAATGTAAGCACACTAGAGAGGGACAAATTTAAGGAGCAGGGCGTGCCTTTGGATGCAATTGGGTTAAAACGATGAAGTTATGGGGCCGATCGTGGTATAAACGTTTTTAAATGTGGATGGGACATTTTTAATAACGTTTGGTTACCCTTTTGTGGGGTGCCCAAGTGTTGTTTGGACTAAGAACTAATTGGTGTGTGGTTTAGGCTTTGTAAAGAATTGTTGGGCGAATTGGATGAATATAGGCCAGGTAGGTCGATCATCGTGGCCGCCGGAATGTTGGCAGAATCCGATCCTGCCCTTGATTAAGGGAGTGTCTAAGGGAGGCATATTAGTTGTTTCGATTCCCTCAGCGCCAAGCAGTTTGTAAACGGGCGTGGCAGCTACAGCTGCCATAAACATCCCACGGGCGTCTACCCATCCGTCTGCGTCGTCTCGGCCTGCAGTGATGAACACGGGCTGTGGGGCGCAGAGGGCAATCAGTTCGTGGGCGTCTACTGGTAGGTCGGCCCATGTCAATGGACCGGCGTATTTCAAGAAATTCCCTGCCATCCAGTGATACTCACCTGTACTGGCGAGATTTTCTACTGTTTCACCCCAATTTCGTCTGAGTAATTTAGCTCCACCCGCTCCTGACGAACTGGCGTAAACAATGGCAAAGCGTTGGTCGAAAGTCATCGCTATGAGGGCTGCTTTTCCAAATCTGGAGTGACCTTCTATGCCTACATGCGTGGCATCTATTCTTTTTTCGGTTTCCAGGTAGTCAAGCAATCGGCTTGCGCCCCACGCCCATGCTCTGAGCGCACCCCATTGCTCTAAAGGTCTTGGTTGTCCATTATTGCACAGGCCGATTATGCCCTCGGTAAGATATGTTCCTGAGTCGCGTTGAACGCTATACGCATCTAATACAGCGAATCCCCAACCATTAGAGACCAGTAATTGTTGCCAAATTGGGGGGGTAGGAATCCCCCTCCGCGGTAAGAACCCGATTTGGATTATAAGTGGTACAGGGGAAGTGATTGCGAGTGGGATCCCCACTAATGCTTGTATATTGACTCGGCGGTTTGCGTTGGTTACCGAGCCGGTGAGCGTCTGAATTTCGACAGGTTTACCTGCAATGAGAATGTTAGTAGTATTGGCCACTGTCCATTTGACTGGTGGTATATTGGCGGGTAGGCGTCCGTAAATTTCACGTTCGAAGTCCTCTATGAGCTCTGGCCGGCGAAAATCCCACCACATTGAAGCAGTTGTTACTAACTCCCCTGATTTTAATTTTAGTGGATCTGGGAGGTTGGGGTAGGGATTGGCTTTTGACTCGTCGTAATTGGGATAGTACGGTGAGGTTGGATCAAGGCCGTCGCGCCACCGTCTGAGCTCTTTTATCCCCAAAAGTCGCATTATGCGTGCATGGTCTTCCTCGGCTGAGAGGGTAAAAGTATTTGTTTGGAGCTGATTGCTTATCTGTTGGGATTCATCAGAAGGTATTATGACCTGTGTGGTATTAGTGGAGCGAGCATTCGAGTTTGTCTGAAGGATTAGGAGGGCCACCAAGAGCATCCAGGATGCTAGTAATTGTAATTTCATATTATCTGGTTGAATGTAAAAAGTGCACCTCAGGATAATGGATGAACGCGGAAGAAGTAAAACAAGAAGTAATTTGAACTTGTGGAGGTGCGTGAAAGGATGGG
>CAZZJO010000045.1:0-35865 GCA_964654645.1 uncultured Verrucomicrobiota bacterium
CGGACGAACTCAGGAACGGTACCGTAAACCCGGGGACAGCAGCACAAATATTCAGGTTTAACGGCGTGCGCAACATCCGGCTGTACCTCGATATCACGGTGGATAGGAGCGTTGACTGCATAATCTTCGGACCCGGAAACCAACTGCTCGGCAGTTCCAGTGGCAGCGATATCGAAATCAGGGCGTTGCCAATTGATGGTGAATACCTTTTGGTTTTGAACGACTCCTACAGTACGAATCAGTATTCTTATGCATTCCGGCTGGTGCCTGGCAATCACGCGCCCAGTTTCACATCACCAACCAGTGCAACCGTTGCGGAACAAACCACATTGAGCTTCACAAATACTGTTTCCGATTTGGAGGCGCCAAACGACCAGATTGCATTCTCCCTGGCGGGCAACGTGCCCTCGGGCCTCATCATCAACCCCATCACCGGCGTGATCACTTGGACCCCGGGTGAGAACCAGGGACCGTCCACCAACACATTTACGATCATTGCCATAGACGACGGCATACCGCCGTTGTCAGGTTCGACACTGTTCACCGTCGTGGTTCAGGAGGTGAACCGGGCGCCTACACTCACGATGCCCACTAATCAAACAATTAACGAATTAACCACAATGTCGGTTTATGCAACGGCTTCTGACCCGGACATCCCAACCAACACGCTCGTCTTTGCGCTGGTCTCGGCACCGAGCGGCGTCAACATAAACCCGAACACGGGACTGATCACATGGACACCGAGCGAAGCCCAAGGACCATCTACCAATACAATCACGGTCAGCGTGACTGATTCCAACCCGTGGGCCATTAACGAAAAACAACTCAGCACGACAAACTCGTTCGTTGTGGTTGTAAAAGAGGTTAACTCGACACCAGTCTTACCCGCTCAGACCAACAGGACAATCAACGAGCTGACTACGCTAACGGTTACCAATACAGCCACCGACGCGGACATACCGGCCAACACATTGACATATCAACTGATCAACCCACCTGCAGGCGCGGTAATCTCGACAAACGGCATTATCACTTGGACACCGACAGAAGCTCAGGGCCCAGGCGTGTACACTATCACAACTGTGGTCACAGACAACGGCTCGCCGCCGCTTTCGGCAACCAATTCCTTCAACGTCACTGTTAACGAAGTTAATTCACCACCGGTTTTGAACATGCCGCCAAACACAAACATTAACGAGCTTGCAACGCTCACTGTCACCGTGTGGGCTACGGACACAGACGTTCCAACAAACACACTGTCATTCAGTCTGATTTCGCCCCCGGCAGGCATGGCAATAAACACCAATTCAGGTTTGATCACATGGACACCAACCGAAGCACAAGGCCCGAGCACGAACATCATCACCGTTGTTGTGACTGACCGTAACACCAACGCCGTTAATGCGCAGCAGTTGAGCGCGACGAACTCGTTCACCGTGATTGTAAACGAGGTGAACAGTCCGCCGGTGCTCACTTTGCCGGCAAATCAGACCGTCCATGCCGGCACTTACATCTCGCTTAATGCGACGGCTTCGGACCCGGACATCCCGCCAAATGCATTCGGCTTTGCGCTTTTGTCCGGCCCGACCGGCCTGACCGTCGGCACCGAGGGTCTCATCACGTGGCAAACCACGGATGCGCACGCAGGCACAACAAACATCGTCACAGTACGGGTCACCGACAACGGCGTTCCACCACTTAGCAGCACAAACAGTTTCGTGATAACGGTTCTTGACCGGCCGGTCATTCGTTCTGTGGTATGTTCTGGTGATTTGATAGTGATCACATGGAGTGCCATACCGGGGACTGTTTATCGGCTCCAATATAAGACAAACCTGACAGAGGTAGGTTGGCAGACTGTAGGTGATGTGATAGCTTATGGTCCTACGGCATTCAAGGCTGACACTTTGGATAGAGGGACAACGAAGTTTTACCGGGTGTTTGTTCCTTAGGAACACCTCAGCCAAAAGGATATAGTGATTGTGGACTTAGGTATGGCAAGACTGTCACTAACAATTCTACGTAGGGGCTTTTCGATATAAAATTCATGGTATCTAAAATTGCTTACTTTAGGCATCCGAACTTGATCGTTTGTAACCAAGCAGCATGGAGTCGACATCTGCGCTTACACAAGCTAGTCATACTCCCTAAACGATTGGATTGTCGAACATGGGGATATTACCAGACAACCATTCCGAATGGCGGAGTTTAGTTTTCAAATTTTTGATCTGTGGGATGTTTATCGGGCTGTGAGGTTTTCGATTTTGTCTCTGAGGAAAGTAACGCTTAAGATTGCTGCATTTGTTACTTGGAGCGGGTGTGCACAACAAAGAGTGAATTTCAGACCAAAGTCCCAAGCGAAGCATGAATTGAATTGTCACGTATAACTGCGACGCGAGCCATTAGGAGTTAATTAAGAAGCTTATTTGTTGGAGTCGTTGGAGAGGTAGGACTGGGTTAAGGCTTGGGTTCTTTCTGCAGCGAGGCTTTAACTTGTTTCTTTTTAAATCTGTTTAGGAGCTGCGAACTGAGCCAGACTATATTTGATACGGTTTAATGTGCTCTTGCGGTTGCAGGTTAGTCTTGGCAGGAAAGGCTCATTGCCAGGGCAATTTCATTTTGGATATAACAAAGGGCTTTCAGGATTGCGAAGGATAGGCAAAGTACAATTTAAATTTCCATTTACCGGGTTTAACTTCGAGGTGTACCCACCCATTCGAGATGGACTTAAATTCCACGCTTTTAATGGGATGATAAAGCTGGTCGTTTTTCCAAATCACACGATTGTTTGCTGTTACACTGGAAGGCTTGTTGGTACCGTAGGGGAGGTATACTTGGGCAATTGTTTTTTCTGGTGATTCCAGGTCCAGCATGAATACGTTTGTGGATAGGACCAAGCTAACAGATATTTTCCCGGCGACGCTGTCTACGGATGCATTGATTTTTTTAAGTGGACCCATTAGAGGGCGGACTTGGTAAACGGTCCAGGCGGGTTCCAGAGGGGCCAAACCAGCACAATATTGGGAAAGTATTGTGAGTGGCCCCCCTGACCAAGCATGGTTACGAGTGCTTGTGAGGTTTCCGACCAGGGCGGTGCCTGCAACCCAGAGTTCGGGTAGTGTTGTCCATTCATCGGCAACGATGGCATCGTAACGTTTTTTCATACGTGCAAGCGCCGTGTCAGGGTCCTCCATCAGCATTAGTGCTTCGAGCACGTATTTTTCCATATAAGGGCTGGCGTGATATTCTTTTGTGAGGATTTTCTTTATTGCGGGGAATTTTTCTTGATCTGCGATCCCAGCTACGACACACATTGCATTTGCCCGGTCGTCCGTAGCCCCTTTATAGTGGGGGGAACGGTAAGTTGAGCCGTTCCACATCAATTTATTTACTGCGACGATAACGTTGCTGCGAATGGTTTCATATTGGGAGGCGTCGTTTGTTTTTCCGAGGACTCGTGCCATGTTTGCAGCACCTTGGAGCGCAAGGCAAAACCAGGCTTGATCCAGGACATGTTCATCGATGTTTTTACCCCAATCAGCCCAGTTCCAGTCGCCGTTTCGGTGTATAACCAGACCATGTTCATCGAGTTTCCAAAGCGTCAAGTAATCCTGTACATGTGGATAAGCGGCGTGGATCGTTTCTTTATCCCCGGTGTAAAGGTGATAGGTCCAAAAACCATAGTATCCGATGCTCGCCAACATTTGTTGGGGTAGCTCATTAGTCCAGTTACCTGCTGGGATGGGCGAATAAAGGACTTTGTCTGGCCTTTGCCAATTGCAGAGTTCATAGATTGCTTTTCGGATCAGTTTTGCAGAAGAAGGTGATAGTGAATAGAAGCACTGACCGAGTTCGATGACAACGTCGCCCCACCACTGTGCGCGTTCGCGATCGGGGCAGTCCATAAAGTTGTCCCTCATTGTTACGTAAAGGGTACGTCTGGCTTTTTCCCAGAGTCGGTTAAAAAACTCATCGTCGCATTTAAAACTACCGGAAAATTCGGTGTCATATCCCGTCTCCCGGTATTTCAGTTCAAGTATTTCGACCCCTGCAGGAACTTTATAAAGTACTTCTTGGCCATTGAACCAACCTAAAGATTCATATTCTTGTACACCGTCTTTGGTAACGTATTCCGCTCGGACGTTGGGTTCGCCTCCGCCACGGTAATTGCTGCTGCGAATGTCTATTACTTGGCCTGCTTTTGCATTTACTTTAAGCCATGGTGTAACCTGGGCGTTGTACGGAAGCTTAGCGACGATTACTTGGCCAGTAGAAATTAGAGGGAGGCGGACATTTAGTTGGGGATAGTTTTTCAGCCCATAATTTTTCCATAACGGGATTGGACGGGGATGGAGTTTGTTCCATGGTGGGGCTCCAGCCGGGCCAAATTCGATGGCAGGTGGCCATGTGGAATCATCATACTTCGGGGCTGTCCAATTACCAAGATCTCGGCAAGCGTCGAAACGGATATTACGCTCGGGGAGACGAAAATTAGGTTGTTCACCTTTGGGGGTCTCATAGGCGGGATGTACCAATGCTTTCCATGTTGAGTCGGAGTTAATCACTAAGTTCTCCGCATTGAGTTGGAAGATAAATCCAGGCTTGCCACTGTTTTTGTGGCTAAATCCATCCTTGCCCCAAAACCAAGTTAGCACGGCTATAGTGTTTTTGCCTCTACGCAGCCAGGGTGTAAGGTCAATCTCATCGTAATAAGTGTCATTCGGATTCGGTCCTCGCTTGAGTCCGCCTTCGAATACGACTTGGCGCCCATTTACCCACATCCAGTATTTAGAGTCCACAGCAATTTTTGCGATGGCTTTTTTGGGGACTGATTTGAGGGTGAAACATTTTCGGAATGCACTCCACGTATTTTCGGTGTAATTGGTGGTAGCCCCGATCCATTTTGCCTGCCATTCGCTTAGTCCTGAACTAATTGCAAAATTAGGTAAGTGTAGCGTTAAAAGAGCCCAGATAAACAGTTTCGCTTTTACTCGAATCGTCATGTTTTGAGACCACCCGTGTGTAAGCCTCGACTCTTACTAATATCACGGAATTCATGTAATGGCTAGTTATTTAGCCTGGATAGACGAAAGAGCTCGTTCATTTGCAGCCGAGTTTGGTTTGATTTAAAGTGGTAAGGATTACTTACATCGTTTTACCTGCGATGGACGTAAAATTAAGGAATGAAAATGGACGGCTTGTGTTCATACAATCTCTGGAGAAAGATTCTGTCCAAGTGGCGGAGTAGAAAATTAAGCAAACGGGAGTGATTGGATTTTTGAAGAGCGGCGTTGGTTTGGTGGGATGCTATGACAAGCAAAGCATTTGAGATATGCTTGTTTAAGATATGAATGCAGACTTTTCAGAGGATTAGCATGGCATCCCCATAGCTGAAGAATCTGTATCGGAGTCTGATAGCTTCGCGATACGCACTTAAGATGATTTCCCGGCCTGTAAGTTTACCAGGGGCTGCGAATGCGCTTACTAACAGCAGAAGCGTAGATTTTGGCAAGTGAAAGTTGGTAATTAGTGCATCCACTATCTTAAATTGGAATGGGGGATAGATGAATAGGTTAGTTTTCCCAGAACAAGGTTTTAATTTTTCGCCGGATTCTAGGGCTGCAGTTTCCAGCACTCTGACAGTTGTTGTACCGACTGCAATAATCCGGCGTCCCTCCCGTTTTGCTTCGTTAATTATTTCTGCTGTGTCACTTGATAATTCATAGTATTCGTGGTGCATTTTATGGCTTGTGATATCTTCAACTTTGATAGGCGCGAATGTGCCGTATCCTACATGTAGTGTGACGAATGTTATGGTAACTCCCATTTGGGATATTTGGTAAAGGAGTTCTTGTGTGAAATGGAGGCCGGCGGTAGGAGCAGCCACGGAGCCGTTTATTTTCGCGTATACGGTTTGGTATCTATCCCAATCACTCTTCAATGCTCCTGTTTTGCTTCGTTTAATGTAGGGAGGTAGCGGTGGTTCACCGTAGATATTGATGACCTCTTTAGGAGAGACTGTGGAATTAAATTCTATCACGTGCATTGTTCCGGGTTCTTTTTTTTCTAAGATAGTCACTTGGGCCGGGGTTGGTGGGTTTTGAGTGGAAATTAGGCTAAGTGTAAGGCCAGGTTTTGCACGTTTGCCTGGGCGTACCAGTGCTAACCATCGGTTTTTTTCTAGGGGTTCTGCAAGCAGAATCTCGAATTTCCCTCCCGTGAGTGGGTTTACAGCACGGAGACGCGCTGGAATGACTCGGGAGTTATTTAGGACAAGGACGTCTCCTTGGCGGAGGTATTGGGGTAGGTTAGCAAAGGTAGTGTGTTCAATTTGGGCGGTGTTTCGATGCAAAACTAATAATTTTGATTGGTCTCTATTGGGCAAAGGTTCCTGAGCAATAAGCTCAGGGGGTAGATCATAGTCGAAATCTGAGATTGTGAGCCTGGATAGCATATTTACCCCACAGGATAGATTTACACTGGGTGTGAAGACCAGCAAAGAAAGCTGTGAATAAGTTGTGAAAAAACCTAGTTGACAGTTTATGTCATTGGGCTAACGTTGTGTCGTAATGTGTATTGATGTGTATCAAGATGGGTTAAAGTGTTGCATGTGAATAACTGGTGAAAAATGGACGGGAGCGCCACAAATGGGAGGAAGATATTTAATGGGTGTTACCGTCACGGAGTGGACGACAAACGCCGTGTGCAGGTACCCGCTAAGTGGCGGCCTGAGAATGGGGAAGCCGAGTTTGTACTGATTATCTGGCGCAAATATCACTTTGCTCCTCATCTTAGAGTGTTACCAATGCAGATGATGCATGATCTTTTGGCTAAAATAAATAGTTTGCCTGATTTTGAGGAATCTAAAGGTGCGTTGAAACGAGTGATTGGTTCTTCTTCGGAGAATGTAACTTTGGATAAAGGGGGTCGAATTTGTTTACCAGAAGAGATGGCACAAGCGGTTGGCATAACTAAAGAAGCGGTTCTTGTAGGGTGCATGGACTATTTTGAGATTTGGGCACCGGAGTACTACGAGAAAGTGAAGGTTTTGGATGAGAATTTAATGCCTAAAATGTTTTCATTGATACCGTGAGGTTTTTATGAGGTTGGCGAAGTTATTACTAATTGGAAACACTCTTATTCGCGGCAAGGATCTTGACCGTCGGTACCGTGTGAATCCAGACGGGAGATGGAGATTATTAATGTTGTACAAAGGAGCAAGGTTGCGTTCGTTATCTAACGATTTTGCCGGTGGCCTTTTAAATTCGCCGCCGGGACGGCGAGGCGGAGTCCGCAAATTGTTGGAGATAGAGCGAAAGCGGTTGCTTTTGCAGTCAATCTTGATCAGGTGACAGGCGACGAAGGTTAATGCCTGAGTATATACACAAACCTGTTTTAGTGTCGGAGGTTTTATTTTACTTGGGACCGAAGAGTGGTGGTTTTTATGTTGACGGCACGGTAGGAGAAGGTGGGCATGCCGAGGCTATTTTGGACGCAAGCGGTCCAGAGGGCCGCCTTTTTGGGTGCGATTGCGATCCCAAGTTATTGGAGAAAGCGCGAGCACGTTTGGCGCGGTTCGGTGATCGAGTCAGGTTGGAGAAAGGCAACTTTGCAGAGTTAAGCAAATGGGTAGCGCCTGAAAGTTGTGATGGAATACTTTTTGATTTAGGGGTGTGTTCGGCGCAGTTAGAAGAACCGGCTCGTGGTTTAAGTGTTCATTTAGATGGGCCGCTTGATATGCGTTTAGATCCGGACATAACTGTGACGGCGGCGGACATAATTAACACTTATAGCGAGAATGATTTGACAGATTTGTTTTGGAAGTTAGGTGGGGAACGTTATGCAAGAAAGGTAGCTCGTGCAATTGTATACGAGCGATCGCATGTACGGGGTGGAATTCGGACGACAGGTCAACTTGCGCGGATTGTTGAACGTGTAATTCCGTCGCGGAATTTACAGCGGCATCCGGCTACTAAGGTGTTTTTGGCGTTGCGAATAGCTGTTAATGATGAGCTTGGTGCTTTAGAAAGGGGGTTAGAGGGGGCCGTCAAACTGTTAAAGCCTGGTGGCCGGTTGCTTGTGATCTCATTTCATTCAGGAGAAGCGCGAATCATAAAGGAATTCGGTCGACGTAATACATCGCCCTGGAAGGTGAGGGGCAAGGTGGATGTGCCAGAGCTTCGGGAGCCCGGGAAACCCTGTTTGAAATGGGTTGTTAAAGACCCGATTACACCCAGTAAAGAAGAAGTGGAACAAAACCCCCGGAGCCGAAGCGCGCAATTACGGGTGTTTGAAAAAATTTCATAGTGTATGGCGGCAAGAAGCAGACATAGGTTAAGTGGCGTTGCGTTGTCACCGATTTTGAAAACTCTTTTTGTTGGAGGGATTTTGTTAGGAGGAGTTTTACAATTAGTCTACTTGAAGAACAAAAGCATGACTCTCGGCCGGGAAATAGCTCGGCTTGAACAGCAGTTGGCTGCGATTCGCCAAGATAATGAACGGTTGCGCAAACAAATTTTAGTGTTGCAAACGCCGGCCGTAATTGAGTCGAGGGTCAGGGAGCTTAAATTGGGGTTATTGCCACCCGGCCCGTGGCAAGAAGTTTATGTTCTTTCAGAGCCTGGGCCTGAGGAAATTGAAGTTACACAGCCGCATGGTTTTGTGGGCCAGACGGCCACGATAGTTCCGTAGAATTGTAAAGGCAGAATTTTTCACCGCCGCCCGTGTGCGGTCGGGTGAGGGACCGATCGCCACGGGCGGTTGGTGAGCCAAATTTAAATAGGAGGGTGGTTTAGTAAGCGGACGTGGATATTCTAGCACCCAAGCGTTTTTGGCGAAGGGTATCACTCCCCTTGGCGGTAGTGATTCTTGGTTACGGGGGAGTGGTAGCTAAAGCATTTTATTTGCAGGTAATCCGGTATAACGAGTTGTCTACTTTAGCTGATCAGAGAAGGCAGCGGGTAGAGGTCCGGGAAGCAAAGCGCGGGGATATCTTGGACGTGAATAGGAACGTTATAGCAACTAGTTTTCTCGTGAAGACAGTTTGTGCAGATCCAAGCTTGATAGGAACGCAACAGATGATTGTTGCGCGAACGTTAGCTCCTTTGTTGGGGTTGAGCGAGCAGGAGCTCTGCGAAAAGTTAACGCCACAAATTCGCATCCGGGAAAATAACACCATCGTTACTAACCGGTACGTGGTGCTGAAACGAAAGGTTTTGGTTGAAACCTGGGAGCAGATAAGGGCTGCGATGAGCAATCTGAATTTTGGGGTTGATTTGCAAAAGTTAAGCCCTCGAGAGCGTAGTTTTTACAATGCCCTGCGCACACGGGCTATTTTTACTGACCCTATAGACGACCAGACGAGGTTTTATGTTTCTAGCAATCTATTTTCGCACGTAGTTGGTTACATGGCTCTTCAGGAGAAACAGTTTCGAGGTAGGCCGTATTTGGCTAATGTGGGGGCGGCGGGGATAGAGCTTGTGTTTGAAAATGAATTAGCAGGGGTTCCAGGGTGGTATGTGACAGAAACTGATGTGAGGGGGCGGGAAATTGGAGGTAGCAGGGTCCAAGATCTTCAGCCTCGAGACGGGTTAAATGTGGTGCTAACCCTCGATTCATATGTTCAGCATTTAGTCCGCACTGCATTGTCAGAGGCGATGGCGCGACATTCGCCAGTGAGCGCTTCGGCTATCGTGGTTAAACCATCCACTGGTGAAATCCTAGCTATGGTATGCTTGCCGGACTATGATCCGAATGCTCCTGGGGAATCCCCGCCGGAAGCTCGGCGCAACCGCTTAATTAGCGATGTTTATGAACCTGGATCCACCTTTAAAGTCGTTGTGGTAGGTGCAGCATTAAATGAAGGGATTGTAGGGTTGGACACGGTCCTTTTTTGCGAGAATGGCCGTTTTGAGTGGGCAGGTCGAACGCTACGTGATCACGAACCGTATGGGGATTTGAGTGTAAAGGAAATAATAGGGAAGTCCTCTAATATCGGGGCCGCCAAGATAGGGTTGATGCTGGGGCCCGAGAGATTGTATAGGTATGTCCTGGCGTTTGGATTTGGCGCGCGCACAGGGATTATGTTGCCGGGGGAGGTTGGTGGAATAGTGCATCCGGTTTCTCAGTGGAGTAAACTCTCCATTACTCGTATTCCAATGGGGCAGGAGATTGCAGTTACGCCATTGCAAATGGTCATGGCAATGTGTGCTATTGCTAACAAGGGTGTACTTATGCAACCGAAGTTGGTGGATCGATTGGAAGACCGGAGTGGTCGTGTGGTGGTGAAATATACGCCTCAACCTGTGAGGAGGGTGATTTCAGAAGAAGCAGCAGCATTATTAGTAGAAGCTTTGAAGAGTGTAGTTTCAAAGGAAGGTACCGCTTCGAGGGCAATGTTGCGTGGGTATTCAATTGCAGGTAAGACTGGTACTGCGCAGAAAGTTAGGGAAGGTGTCAAGGGCTACGTTCCTGGCAAGTATTTCTCTTCCTTTATTGGATTTTTGCCAGCGCATAATCCCCAGGTATGTATCGGTGTGTTTTTAGATGAACCTAGGAACGGTTATTATGGGGGGCAAGTGGCGGCACCGGTATTTAGGCAAATTGCTGAAAAGCTGGTTGGGTATCTTAACATTCCTCCCGATGTGTCACAGGAAGAAGAAACTTCATCTGGATTTTCTAGTAATGACTTGCCGCGAGACTGAGTGGACACGTGTATGGAACCGCGAACGCTAAACTATATAGCTGAGGCATGTGAGGGCAGGGTTATTTGGGGAGATCCTGCACAAGTGGTATCTGGTATTTGTATAGATTCTCGACAGGTGCGGCCAGGCGAATGTTTTTTTGCTATCCGTGGCTCTAGTAACGACGGGCATAAGTTCGTGGCGGAAGCCCTGCAAAGAGGAGCTACAGCTGCAGTTGTTGAACCAGGACGGGCACAAATTCAGCCAGGATTGCGAGCCACTTTAATAGAGGTCCAGGATACGCGCCGGGCTTTAGCAGCGTTGGCGCGGAGGTACAGAATGGATTTTAACCCAGTGGTAATTGGTGTTGCTGGTTCGAACGGTAAGACAACGGTGAAGGAACTCCTCGGGCAAGTTATTGGTGCATGTATGAAGGCAGTTTGGAGTCCTGCAAGTTACAACAATGAAATAGGGGTTCCGCTCACAGTATTGCAGTTATCTAATGAACACAAAGTTTTGGTTGTAGAATTAGGTACTAATCACCCTGGGGAATTGGCTCCGTTGATTGAAATTGTGAAGCCCGAAATTGGAATTTTGACGTCGATTGGACGAGAACATTTGGAATTTTTTGGTTCTATAGAGGGAGTGTTGGAGGAAGAAAGGCAATTAGCTGCATTGCTCCCCGCAGAAGGGGTTTTGGTGATAAATGGTGATGATCAATTTTGTCGTCGGGCAATTAGTGAAACACGGGCTAAAGTGATTACAGTAGGATTTGACGCATCTTGTCAATGGCGGGCTGTTCAGACGCGATTACTTAGGGGTGGGATTAAATTTGAGGTCCAGGCGCCTAGTCCGGACTATTGTGGCGTTTACGAAGTTCCCCTGATAGGCAAGCATCAGGCGGTAAACGTATTGTTAGTATTGGCAGTCTGTGCGGAGTTGGGATTGCCTCCAAAGAGGGTAAGGGCGGCTTTAATTCGGTGCAAGTCTGCACCGATGCGTATGGAGCTTCAGGAGATAGGGGGAGTCCGCGTAATCAATGATGCTTACAATGCAAATCCTGATTCTATGGTTGCAGCTTTACGAGCTTTAAGTGGATTGCCAGGACGAGGTCGGCGAATCGCAGTATTAGGTGAAATGGCTGAGTTGGGTGACCAATCTCCAATTTTGCATCGGGAGGTTGGGAAGGAGGCAGCCAAGTTGCAGATTGATCAGCTTATTACGGTGGGAAGCCTAGCGAAATTTATAGCGGAAGGAGCTCGGACTAATGGATTGGGTAGGACAATGGAATTTGAGACGCCTGAAGATGCAGTTCGAGCATTATTATCAATAGCTCAGCCTGGTGACGTGATTCTGATAAAGGCTTCGCGTCGTGCCAAGTTTGAGCGTATTGTTGAGGGTTTGCGGCAAGCTATGTGGGATAAGCAGAAATGTTGTACTATTTGACACAACGGCTATTAGAGATGCTTGATGGTACGCCCACGGCAGATGCGGTCTCGTGGTTGCGTGTCTTCCGGTACATCACGGTGCGAAGTGGGGGCGCTGCGCTAACAGCATTTGTATTAAGTCTATTGCTTGGCCCAATAATTATTCGCTGGCTGCGAAGGATCAGCTTTGCTCAGGACTATCAAGATCGAGCTAAAGCTATGGGCAATATAAAAGAGGGGATGGGAGATAAACGTGGCACACCGACAATGGGTGGCTTGCTTATATTGATTGTATTAAGTTTTTCGACGCTTTTTTGGGCCAGGTTAAATGAGCTGGTGGTGTTAACATTGTTGACAGTCATTGTGTTAGGAATGGTGGGTTTTTGGGACGATTTTTTGAAAGTAACGCATCAGAACGGCAGAGGAATTAGTCCTAGGGCTAAACTAGCTGCACAACTTGGCATAGGAGTTTTTGTAGGGGGTTATATTGCATATTCGCCTAAATTGAGCCGATTGGTGAGTGATATAACGATTCCTTTTGTTAAAAATCCGCTGATTATTGGTGCCCCTATTTTAGGTGTAATTCTTACCGCGCTAGTAATTGCAGCTGTGTCAAACGGGGTCAACATTACCGATGGTATGGATGGCTTGGCTATCGGTTGTACGGTAATAACGAGTTTAGTGTTTGTGGTTTTGACTTATGTGGCAGGGCATTCCGTTATTGCGAAATATTTGTTTATCCCGTACGTGCCAGGAGCAGGCGAGCTAACAGTATTTGCCTCTGCTTTAGTGGGTGCCTCGCTAGGATTTCTCTGGTTTAATTGTCATCCTGCACAAGTTTTTATGGGCGACACAGGAGCGTTAGCGATCGGTGGCGCTTTAGGGGTTTTGGGAGTGTTGATTCATCAGCCCCTGTTAACGTTTATTGCTGGGGGGATATTTACTGGAGAATTATTGTCATCCTTTATTCAAATATCGGTTTGTAAAGTAACGCGCAGGTTGTATGGTCAGCCCAGGCGTGTATTCCTTATGGCTCCGTTACATTACCACTTTCTAAAAAAAGGGTGGGTTGAAACCCAAGTAGTGGCCCGATTTTATATAATCGGGATTATTTTTGGAGTGATTGCTTTGGCTACGTTAAAGCTACGATGAGGTCTTACAGAACAGACTTAGGGTGCGAGGTTTCTGATTTAAAAAATTTCTGGCGCCACTTCCAATGTGCGCGTAATGTGCGAGGTGTGGGGTTCATTTGTACCGTTTCCCATGGCGTTAGCGGGAGGCGTCATTGGGATTTTGGAATCAAAAGTCCCGTAAATACTTTTTAAGAATCATGTAGAAGGAGAAAAAACGTATGAAAGAGTTCGGCAATGATCACGAATATGGCACGACAATGGAGACTCGAGCCCTGAACCAAGCAAAGGTTCGGTTGGCTGTGATGGTGGTTGCAGGCGTTCACGTTGCAGGGCTGCTTGCATTCTTAATGTTGGCGGGCTGCAAACGAACTGAGGAAGGGCCGACACCCGAAGAACAATTTGCTTTGCCACAACCGGAAACGATGGTGACCTCAGGCCTGCCCGTTATTCCTCCTTTTGGCCTAGACACGAATGTAATGCAGACGAGCTTACCTCCGGCAGTTTACACTTCTAACTTAACCTTATCACAACCGGAGGGGGTCGCTCCTCCTATGGAAGAGCAGAAACCACAAGTGTCTGAGGGGACCAGGGAGTACACAATAGCAGCTGGTGACACTTTCTATGGTATTGCGAAAAAGTTTGGGGTTAGTGTTGATGCGATTAGATCAGCGAATCCAGGGGTTGATCCGCGCCGGTTACGGGTGGGGCAGAAGATAGTGATTCCTGCGCCAGAGCCGCCTGGATTAGGGGGTGGAGCGCCCGAGACAAAGGCTGGATTCCAACCCAGTGAAACCGGGTCAGAGATTATTTATACGGTGAAATCGGGTGACACACTTACGCGGATTGCGGCTAGGTATGGGGTCACAGTAAAGGCTATTAAAGCTGCGAACAATTTGACAAGCGATCGTATAAAAGTCGGCCAGAAATTAAGGATCCCCACTAAAAACAGTGAGGGTAAAAGTTCTGTTAACAGGTCTGAGATTGAAGCGCCCACGCACTTAATTCCGTCACCCTTGCCAGAGGTAGAGCCACAATCCACAGGAACGCGACCGCAGCAACCCTTACAATGAGAAAGTTGGGACGGTTTTGGGTGGAGAGGGAATTTTGAAAGCAATGCTAAGTAGTAGGGTCCCAATAGTAATTTTCGGTAGTAGCGTAGCGGTCCTGCTCGTAGTGGGGGTTTTGTTTGTTTGCAGTGCCACGATTTACAAGTTTGGTTCATATTATTTGAAATTGCAATTATTGTGGGCTGGGTTGGGGGTGGGATTAATGTTTATAGCTGCGTTAAGTGATTACCGGAAACTTCGGAGGGTTTGGATCTATCTGTATGGTATGGCAATACTTTTGCTTGGTTTGGTTTTAGTGCCCGGAATAGGGATTGAGGTGAACGGGGCACGCCGTTGGTTTGATTTGAAAGTATTTCGGTTTCAGCCCTCCGAATTTGCCAAAGTAGTTTTGATTGTGGCATTGGCAGCATATTGTGCGGCTAATAGGTTTAGAATTCGACAAAGTCGTGTGGCCCTATTAATACCCGCAATGATGATTGGCTTAATGGGGGGGCTTGTATTTTTAGAACCGGATCGGGGGACGGCGCTACTTATGATGGTGGTTGGTGGCGTGATTTTGTGGGTAGCTGGGGCACGATTGGGGCATGCGCTTATGTTGGGGTTGCTTGCCTTTGGGATTTTTGGGGTTTTTTTATGGCATGATCCAACAATTAGAAGAAGGGTTGAGGCCAAGTTAACTAAATCGGATGAAGGCGCAGGTTATCAACAAGCCCAATCCAGGCTTGCGATCGCTTCTGGCGGTATTTGGGGAAAAGGTTTACATAACGGCCGGCAGAAAATGGGATTTGTTCCTGAAATTCACACGGACTTTATCGCGTCGGTAATTGGTGAGGAAAAAGGCTTCGTGGGTCTTACGGTATTGGTAATGTTATATTGTGCGTTGGTGTTATCCGGTTTGTGGATAGCAGCCAGGGCTCCAGATACCTTTGGTATGTTACTGTCGGTAGGGGCGGTATTTCTTATAGGGATCCAGTCATTTGTAAACCTAGGGGTGGTGCTTGACATTTTACCAGCAAAAGGTTTCCCACTGCCTTTCGTCAGCTATGGTGGGTCGAGCATGTTGATGAGTTCTTTGTTAGTAGGGCTTGTGCTTTCTGTGGCTAGGGTTAGTTTAGTGGAATCTACTACTACGGTAGTGCCAATTGAGAAGACTCTTTCAGAACTGCCGGAGGAAGCCAGTGTCTACCATGCTGGGAGTGTGTTGGTTTTAGATTCTGCGCGTGGAAATCCATTTGAACCATAATAGTTTTGGAGCAACACAATGAATGGGAGAAATGGCATAGAGAAATTGAGAGTGGGGATTGCATGTGGGGGGACTGGTGGCCATTTGTTCCCAGGTATTGCCTTAGCAGAAGCATTTGAGAAGGTAAACTGGGAACCGTTGTTGTTTGTTGCTGGGACGCGTATTGAGTCCTTTGGTTTGTCTTCGCAATCTGGCTTAAGGACACTAACATTACCAATTAGAGGGTTTAATTTTGCGGGCTCAGTCAGTTTTCTTAGTCGTTTATATAAGGCTTACAAGTTAGCTAGAAGCTTTTGCCAGGAAGTAGGCGTACGTGCTGTAATTGGCACAGGTGGGTATGTATCAGTTCCTGTAATCTTGGCAGCACGGCAGCTTGGTATTCCCACTTTTTTGCATGAGTCAAATGCCATTCCTGGACGTGCCAATAGATTGCTGGCAAGAATGGTAGATCGTGTGTTTGTAGGCTTAGGCCCAGCTCTTTCGCACATAAAGGCTCGGAAAGTGACTGTGACCGGGACGCCTGTTAGGATTGAGTTTTTACGGGAGAGGAGGACTCCGCAAGAGTGCCGACGCGAGTTGGGTTTGGATCCTGAAGCAGACGTACTATTGGTGATGGGCGGGAGTCAGGGTGCCATGGCGATAAATGACTTAGTCCTACATAGTTTAGAGATGATTCATCGGTATTTGCCTCAGCTGCAAATTATCCATGTGACAGGGCCGCGGGATTATTCACGTGTTCGGGCTCAGTATAAGCAGAGGCGGATGAATCATATTATTTTAGAATTTGCGACCCAAATGCCTTTGGTAATGCGAGCAGCATCGCTAGCTGTCGCTAGAGCAGGGGCTTCAACATTAGCAGAGTTAGCTGTTATGGGTGTGCCCGCAATTTTAATTCCGTATCCGCATGCGGTTCGAAATCATCAAAATTTTAATGCTAAATTTTACGAACGTGCCGGCGGAGTAGTGGTACTTCCTCAGTCGGGGGCAACCCCAGGGGTGTTTGCCGAATTGGTATGCAGTCTTTTAGCAAACACGGCGCGTTTGAGTGCAATGAGTGAGGCGATTGTGCGACTGGCTGTGCCTGAGGCGGCTGACCGTATAGTGGAGATAGTATCTGAAGTGGTGGTGAACTCCCTGAAAACAGCAGGCGCTAATGGCCGATTACGTACGGGTGTAGTCGACATATCCGCGGTCTCATGACTAGTGGAACTACAATGCGTGAGACAAACCTGGAAAGTATAGCCCGGGATTTAAGGTGTATGCTTGGTTCCGAGGCCGTAATTAAGGTTAAGGAACCTATGGCTTTACACACTAGTTTTGGGGTTGGCGGGCCTGCTGATGTCTACGTTGTGCCGAGGACAGCTAGTGATGTTTTTAATCTTCTTCAATACTGCGATAGGAATGGAGTAAGAGTTACAGTAATTGGGAATGGCACTAACCTTCTTGTAAGAGATGGTGGAGTAGAAGGGGTGATTATTCAGTTCGGAGGTAGTGGGTTGGATCATGTGTGTGTGAGGGAAAATATAATTGAATGCGAAGCGGGGGTGAAATTGTCCTCGGTAGTGGGAATTGCATCCCAGCATGGATTAGGTGGGGTAGAATTTTTGGATGGAATCCCAGGAACAGTTGGGGGAGCAATCCGTATGAATGCAGGTGCCTTTGGGGGAACGATTTTTGACAGGATCGCGCAGGTAGATTTCTTTTCGTTAAAAGGCAAAGAGGGAACCCGTCGGAGAGCAGAGTTAAATCCCGGTTACCGCGGCTGTAACTTTTTTAGAGAAAACGTGGTGTATCGGGTAACATTTGAATGTTTATTCGGAGATCCCCGTTTAATTCAGGAAAAAGTCCGACAGTACAGAGAACAGCGTTGGAAAACTCAGCCGTTTGGTAAAAGCGCAGGTTGCATTTTTAAGAACCCGGTAGGCATACCCGCCGGTAAACTGATAGATGATTTGGGTTTAAAGGGTTTAAGGGTGGGTGGAGCAGTGATTTCAAATAAACATGCCAATTTCATCATTAATGAAGGGAATGCCAAGGCTGTGGACATTTTGCGCTTGATTGATTTGGTTAGAGAACGTGTTTGGGCGGCAACGGGGATCGAGTTGGAATTGGAGATAGAGGTGATTGGGCATGAGTGAAGGGCTAAAAATAGTTGTGTTAATGGGTGGATTTAGTGCAGAACGGGAGGTCTCGCTCAGATCAGGGCGAGCGGTTGCTGAGGCCCTCCGGAGTCGCAACCACCGAGTAATTGAATATGATTTGCGCGATGAGAATTGGCAACTTCCAGAGGGCATTGACGTAGTTTTTTTGGCTTTGCACGGCACTTATGGGGAAGACGGAACAGTTCAGGCGGTTCTCGAAAAGATGGGTATTCCTTACACTGGGTCTGGACCGGAGGCTAGTCGGTTAGCCTTTAATAAAGTGCTTACTAAGAAGCGGTGCATAGAGTGCGGAGTGCTTACGCCAAGATACGTAGTAGTTACTGATCCCCAAGCGCGCTTGCCGGATTCTTTAGAGCTTCCCGTTGTAGTAAAGCCGGTAAGGCAAGGATCAAGTGTAGGAGTTAAGTTTGTAGAACAACACAATCAATGGTACGAGGCATTAGCGGAAGCCTTCAAATACGATACCGAAGTTTTGGTAGAAGAACGAGTATTCGGTCGCGAGGTGACTGTAGGGATTTTGGAAGGCAGGCCTTTACCGGTGATTGAAATAAAGCCACGGTCGGGACGGTATGATTATGCAAGCAAGTATACCCTAGGAGCTACGGAATATGTGTGTCCTGCAGCTTTTGATTCAGAAACAACGGCCCGTATTCAGGGTGTGGCCCTGACTGTGTTCAATGCTATAGGTTGCAGGGACTATGCCCGGGTGGACATGATAGTTCGTGACGATGGAAAACCGTATTTTTTGGAAATAAATACATTACCAGGGATGACAGCAACGAGTTTGTTTCCAAAAGCAGCAGCTGCGGCAGGGATTAGTTACCCCGAATTATGTGAACGGATGGTTAGGCTTGCGCTGAAGCGGGCTAAAACGTCCTAGTTGGAGAACTGATATTAGGTTAGTGTAGCCATGGGGTTTAATGGAAAATTGAGCCGACTATTTAAACGACCTAGGAGTTTGGCGAGGATTGATTTCAAGCGAAGTGAGGTTGATTTTACGAGTGCTGCTAATCAGGCGATAGGTGGAGCGGGTTTAGTTGCACGTGCGGTTTTATGTGGAGTAGGTATTTTGGCGGTTGTAATGCTAGTGTATGGATTGTTTGAAATTCTAAAAGATAGGTTCATTTACTCCAACCCGGATTTTGCAATTAGGAAAGTGGATGTGCACGTAAAGGGCTATCTGAGTCCCGAGCTTGTTCTAAAATGGTCGGGGGTAAGCACCGGCGAAAACATATTCAGAGTAGACTTAGCAGCAATCAGGCGGAATTTGGAATTTGTACCCCAGATTAAGCAGGTGACTGTGGAGAGGGTTTTGCCAAATACTATTCGGATTTCTGTAGAAGAACGTGAGCCAATTGCACGAATTCTGGTGCCGGTTGCAAGTTCCAATTCCATACGGGCGGATCAAGTTTGGATTGATGAGAATGGGATAGTTTTTACAAGACTTGATAGAAATAATGAACATGTCCATGCGAGGTTACAGTCTCTTCCAGTTATTATCGGAATAAGTCCTACCGAGACGATTGCTGGCTATGCTTTGCAAGGTCCCGAGGCAAGGGCAGCTATAGAAATTATAAAGTGGTTACAGAGATCCACTGTGGTAGTGTTCGATCAGTTACGGATATTAGATGTTGGAACACCAGGGGCAGTTGTTGCCCAAATGGCTTCAGGAGCCGAAGTGGTATTTGGACTGGACCGCGTTCCTCAGCAAGTAAGACGGTTGCGAGAGGTCTACGAGCTCGGGAGACGTTTAGGTAGGCAGCTTATGTGGGTTGATTTAAGCGTAACGAACAATTTGCCGGTTTCATGGCTTCCCTTAGAGGGGGAATATTCACCTGTGAATACCAAAAATTTGGAGAAAACTACACCATCATCGCGAAAAAATGCGTAGGCAAAAGTATATATACGGATTGGAGATTGGTACAGCTAAGATTTGTGTTGTAGCGGGCGAGGTGGCCCCACCGGACCAAATTCGGCTCATTAACGTAGTATCAGGTCGTTCTAACGGCATTCGCAAAGGCATGGTTGTGGATCAGCATGCAGTGGTCAACGAGTTGAGAGAGATACTTGCAAGGGTGGAGGAGCAATTGGACGATGAGATCGATGAGTTATATTTGGTCGTAGGTGGACCTAATGTTGTAGGCCGCGATAATCGCGTAGTGAAACACCTTTCAAGCGGTTGTCGGACGGTTGAACGCGAAGATGTTCTGGATTTAATGGAGGAAGCGCGAGTAGTTCCAGTTGATCCCACAAAGGTTATTCTTTGGAGTGAACTCCATAAGTTTAAGTTGGATGATCGTGAGGGGATTACAGATCCAGTTGGTATGGTAGGATCTAAACTGGAAGTAGTTACCCATATAGTTGAGGCGAATGCAAATCATGTGGCGGCTTTCACTAAGGCTATCAGGACTCTCTCATTGGATGTGGCAGACGTCGTATTCTCAGGGGGATGTGCTGGGTTAGCGGTGCTTACCCCAGAAGCACGGGAATTAGGATCAATTGTTATTGATATGGGTGCGGGCGTAACCAGTTACGCCGCCTATTATAGAGGGGCATTAGTTGCCTCTGGAACAATTGCGGTTGGAGGAGATCATGTTACCAACGATATAGCACATGCTTTCGATGTTAGTTTCATTGTAGCCGAGGGCATCAAGTTAAGCTATGGCTCCGCACTTTATCGGCCCAGCAAAACGCATGAAGAATTTTGTGTGGATTTAGGCGCCGTTAGAGGTAAGCGCCGGTTTTCTATTGGAGCTTTGCATATGGTAATGCAATGCCGGTTAGAGGAAACCCTTAGAATTGTTTATGAGCAAATCAGTTCAATTTGCCCAATTAACCTATTCCGGAGGGGAATTTTCCTCTGCGGGGGATGTGCAGGAACACCTTATATTGTCGAACTTGCAAAATCTGTATTCCGTTTACCATGCCAGATTGGTGTATGTAACTCGGTAAACGGAATATCTTCTCAGCTCAGTAGACCCGAGTATGCTTCTCCGATAGGACTATTTGTGCACGCTGCGAACCGTGAGTTGCAACAGTACAAGAAACGGCCAAGAGCAGTTAGGGAGGTGAAAGACTTTTTAGGGCAGTTCGCGGCGGCTTTTAGACATGCACTCTTCAATGTAATATAAGCGTGCCAGACCTAAATGATTTTGAGGCAGAAGATGCTAGCACAGAAAGGAGGACTATGTACCGCATCCTTTGCTTAGGCCCATTTGGAGTGAGGTGTGCGCGTGAGCTCGAAGCGCGAGGAGTTTCACCACAGCATATCTTGTGTTTAATTCGTGAAAATGCAGGAAACAGCCTCGCAGGACTAAGAGCAATTGAGATCCCAAGCGCTTCCTATAAGAATGTCACCAGCCGTGAAATACTTTTTGAAAGCTTGCCGGAGTTGGCGCATCCGACTGAGTTTGAATTTGTGATAGGGGCATTGTGGGAAGGTTTTTCATTGCAATGGTTTCTTAACGTTCTTCCAAAACGAAGAGAATTTTCTAACGTGTCTTTAGGGATAGGGATCTTGCCAAGCTCAATCCATGGGAATCTAAGGCGTACCCAGGCAATGAACGTGGTAGCCCGTGGTAGAATGGAGGACAAACTTATTACGTGTGTGGATTTAGGTGTCTTAACCAATGGGTTGGGTCCTGGCGCCTCGTTGTCTGCATTGGAAGGACATTGTGCAGAAAACATAGCCGAGGCTTTGGTGGCAGTTATCAGAGCAATCGAGTTAAGTGAGGACGGGGCCGATAGTTTACGGTGGTTTTGGACGGATATCGGCAACTGGATTACGGAGATGGTATTTGTTTCAACTCGTGTTAGCAACAATGAGTCATTAGCCCAATTGATCAATAATTTGCAATCGAATCCTGTGCTTAGGAATGTAAAGGAAAACATTGTTGCTGCATTCGCATTGATAACGTTTAGTGGAGATCCGCCGGTGGCGAAAATTACGGAGTTGATAAATGGATTGGGACATTTTTGTAAGCAGGAGACGTTGGCAGTTCAATTGGTTCAGGACCCGAAAGAGGAAGGGAATATTACTTTATCGCTTTTTATCTATCGTGCTTGTATTGGAGTTATGGGTGCCACTTCAGTGGCACCTAATACTAAACCAATGATTCCGCTTCCTTCAGAAATAGATGGTTTACCATTGTGTCCCACCGCAGCTGAAGGGGTGCCTTCCCCCCAGCCGTCCCTGGGAAAGCCGAAGCAAGAGGAACTCTTTCTAGACGTTTTGGCGTTATCCAGATTTGCTAAGACAGAGCCCACACAGTACAAGTCCGAAAACCTTGACATCCCTACCTATCTTAGACGGAGAATAAAGCTGTGAGTATTTACCGGAGCGTTTCTTAAGAAAGTACGTGTGAAATGGACCGTTTGAAGAGTCTTGGACGACCTAAAAGGGCCTTAGCTAGAATACCAAATGCTAATTTTGTGGTAATAGGAGGCGCAAAAAGGTTGTAATTTTGCAGTGAATAGGGTAAGGCCTCTTAGCAAGAGGCGTGTCCACGTGATAGAAAGAAAGGGGCCTGAAGTATGGTAGGGAAAACGGTGGAAGCCCGTACACAATGGAATTATAGCAGCGCCCTGTGGGAAGAACCTTTGTAGTAGTTTGTTTTGGCCGCCCGATATCGTTAAAACGTGACATTTACGAGGGGAGGGATTAATTATTTATATATGCAATGCAAGAAAGAGCAGAATTTGAGGCGGTGCAATTGTTCATACGAGCCTTGCGGGCGTAAAGGAGTTTGTTGTGAGTGTTTGCATTACCATCTTTCCCACCGGGAGCTACCCGCATGTTGTTTTCCAAAAGACGCAGAGGCTACATATGATCGTTCTTTCGAGCATTTTGCCAGACTTGTAATGTCAAAAAAAATGTAGTTTTTCGGAGGTACGATGAATTTGCTGCATTAGCGTTGGGGCCCTTGGCAGCATTTGCGGAAGGGAAACCGGTTGACAAGGAAAATAAGGATAACCTGTGTGTTTTAATAGTCGGGTGAGGGCAGGGGTGGCGTACATGCTGCCGAGATATGGTGGTGCGAGTGGAAGGGTCGATTTTGCAATGTTGCTTTAGATTTGTTAAAGGTGTGGCCTGGATGACCAAGAAAAATGGCAAAGTGAATGTTGCAGATGGGACCAAGAAGGATTTCATCACGGATTGAAGTATTTTTCTCAGTCTTGATCCTGTCAATGCTGGCCAATGCGCATGGGTTGGCGATAGAAACAATGCGTGTTTATTTATCAGGGCGGGGTAAGGATGATGCGGTGGAATGGAGATTTTTATGTACACATGGGGCACGATCAGGTAGTTGGACTACGATCCCAGTGCCGTCGAATTGGGAGATGTATGGATTTGGGAGCCTTTCGTATAAGAAAGATCCGACCAATGCTTGGGACGAGTGTGGAATTTATGAGCGTGAGTTTTGGGTTCCACCGGAGTGGCAAGGCAAACGGGTTTTTATAGTATTTGAAGGAGCAATGACAGATACCGAGGTGAGCATTAATGGGAAACTTGCCGGACCACCACATAGAGGTGGGTTTTATCGGTTTAAATATGAGATCACTAGTTTGTTAACGTTTGGTGAGACTAATACAGTACAAGTGAAGGTTTGGAAGCACTCCCGTAACGAGTCAGTAAATCGGGCAGAGCGCATGGCTGATTACTGGGTATTTGGGGGTATTTATCGCCCCGTTTACCTGGAAATTTTACCGCCTCAATTTATTGAACGGGTTGCCATCGACGCAAAACACGACGGGCGGTTTTTAATTGAAGTTTACACGGTTGGTATAACCAAGGCAGACGATGAGATGAAGGTAGTAGTAGAAGTTCGTGATAAGACAGGTGCCCGGGTAGGGCATGCTATTTCAGCGGACATTAGCCACGATAATAAAGCGGTTTTAATCACTAGATTTAACGGTATAAAGGCGTGGTCGGCTGAGACCCCTGAGCTTTATCACGCAGTTATTAGTTTGTTTCATGGAAGCCATGAATTGCATAGGCACATGGAAAGATTTGGATTCCGTACAGTGGAAGTTATAAACGGAGACGGAATTTACGTTAACAAAAAGCGCATTACCTTGAAGGGAGTAAATAGACATAGTTTTTGGCCAGATTCAGGTCGATGTCTTTCTGAAAATGTGCACAGATTGGATATCGAACTCATAAAAGGGATGAACATGAACGCAGTCAGGTGTTCCCATTATCCACCAGACAAAGAGTTTTTGGATTTATGTGATGAGTTAGGGTTGTATGTCTTAAATGAGTTGGCTGGCTGGCATAACTCATACGATACGGAAATAGGGCGAGAGCTTGTTCGAGCTATGGTGACCCGTGATGTAAATCATCCCTGCGTATTGTTTTGGAATAACGGAAATGAAGGAGGATGGAACACAGCATTAGATACCGAGTTTTACAGATACGACCCACAAAAGCGCTTGGTTTTGCACCCATGGTCGCCTTTCAACGGGATTAACACTGCCCACTATCTGGCGTATGAGAATGCAGTTTTAGCGTGCAAGGGTTTGCCTGTTTATTTTCGAAATAATGAGGAATCAGTAGATCCTTCAGATACGGACCTTTATATTTACATGCCAACTGAGTTTTTGCATGGGTTGTATGATGGTGGGGCAGGTGCAGGGTTAGAAGACTACTGGAAGTTGATGAAGTCTAGTAAACTATGCGCCGGTGGTTTTATTTGGGCATATTTAGACGAAGGGGTAAGACGTCCAGATACCGGTGAGATTGATACTGCTGGCAACCAAGCACCAGATGGAATCGTTGGCCCATACCGCCAAAAGGAAGCGAGCTATTTTACCATTCGTGAGATCTTTTGCCCAATTCAATTGACGTATAATCCCCCAGATACATTAGAGGTGGAAAATGAGTTCGATTTTATTGATGCCTCGGAGTGTAAACTGGAATGGCAGCTTGTGAAGTTCCCTCACCCATGGGAGGAACCTGAAGAAATCATTTTAGCTACAGGGACGATCAAGCCGCCTGCTATTGCACCGGGGAAAAAGGGTACAATTAAATTGCCCGTAAATAATCTGCCTATGGCAGAAGCAGATGCACTAAAGATAAAGGTGGATGATCCTTATGGGCGCGAGATAATATGCCGGGTTTGGCTGCTTAGATCTGAAAATCCCACCGCGAAATTGTTGGCTAGAAATACTAGGTCCATGACGTCGTCTGCACCCATTTTTAGCAATGCAAGCGAAACTGTTTCTGTCATAGTAGGCCAAGTTGAATTGGAATGGTCGAAGGAAACGGGATACTTAGTGTCTACAAAAGTGAATGGTAAGCCAATCCATTTTCGAAATGGGCCCCGTCCTGCAACCCAAGCGCCTAAGTTAACAAGCCTTACGCTTACCAATGTTGAAAACGCAATCTTGATCCAAGCCTATTACACAGGTGGATTGGAAAAGGTTTCCTGGACGGTGTATCCATTCGGATGGATCCGATGCGATTTTGCCTATACTGCAAAGGGCCTTCTGCCGTATTTCGGCGTATTATTTGACCTTGATGAAAAAAGTGTGACAGGAAAACGATGGGTCGGATTAGGTCCATATCGGGTTTGGAAAAATAGAATGCGAGGTGTGAGTTACGGGTATTGGACTAATGGGTATAACAACACGGTTACGGGAATGAGCGAATGGATTTACCCAGAGTTTAAAGGTTGTTTTGCAGATGTAAGGTGGCTCCAATTAATTATGCGGCATGGGCGAATAACTTTCGTGTTCGAAGATATTCCATTTGTGCAGGTCTTGACGCCATGTCAGCCCCCTCCTGAGCTGGCTGGATTCGCGCGGGCTGACTTGCCACAGTGTGGGCTTGGATTGCTGCATGGGATACCACCAATCGGCTCCAAATTTAAACATCCCGAAACTACTGGCCCACAAGGACAATTAAACGTTGCAAGCGGGACTTATAAGGGTAGCTTCTGGTTTAGGTTGGAGGAGTAATTACAAGAATGCCTTTACTATTTTGCTAGTCGGCTCTTGCGAGCTACCCACTTTTGCACCAATCCATTGGTACATGGTTTATGCTGCTGGTTGACTGAAGCTCGGTTGAAAAGTCGATTGGGCTTCAAGTGCCTCGAGGTCGTTCTAGTGCACGTAGTGAAGGCCCCTCCACATGGTTGCTCCAGTAATAAGAATAAATTATTTGTCGGCCGCACTTTGTGTTTATATTGTGACAACCAGTAAATGGGAGTACCTGATAGTAAAAAAGATCAGCATGAGCGGACGGTCCCGCTGATTAGCGTGATCGTGCTCACCTACAATAGTGCTCAGTGGCTACCCAGATGTTTGTCTTCAATACGCACCCAAACTATCGCCTCAGAGCTAGAGGTTTTGGTAGTAGATAACGCCTCGAAAGATGATACTGTAGCTGTAGCTAGAAAGGAATTGGAGGGGTTTAATCGAGCAAGAGTGATACGTAACTCCCAAAATCTGGGGTTTTGTGAGGGGAACAATGTCGGAGCACGTGAGGCGAGGGGAAAGTATCTGTTTTTCTTGAACCCAGACGCTTGGCTGGAACAAGAGTGTCTCGAAATGTTAATTAAAGAGGTTGAGACGGCGGGCGCAAAAGCAGCCACACCCGTGGTACTAAATTACGAAGATGACTCAATTCAAGAGTTCGGTTACGCTGGGTTTGATTTTTTTGGTTTCCCAACTCATGCGAAGTTTAGACCTTCTGTTAGACATATCTTCATGGCGAGCGGGTGTGCGTTGTTAGTTGAAAGAAAGCTTTTTTTTGACATTGGGGAGTTTGATCCAGAATTATTCATGTATGCCGATGACTGGGATTTGTGCTGGCGGGTATGGATAATGGGAGAAAGTGTGATTGCGGTGCCAACGGCTCGGGCGCATCACAGGGGGGCTGTAGCAGTAAATCCCCAAGGGGGAACTAAAGTGTTGGAATTTAGGACTTCGGATCGTAAACGATTTCTTGCAAACCGAAATGGCTTAGTAGTGCTGGCGAAAAATGCGAGGGATATCCTCCTAGTCTTAGTTTTGATCCAGCTAGTTTATTTATTCGTCGAGAGTTGTGCTATTTCATTACTTTTGGGCAGGTTGGATTACCTGAAAGAAGCTTATTGGAAAGCGGTTAGAGAATGGTGGCGGTTACTGCCTCATATCGCCCAAGAGCGTAAACGCATTAATAGTTTTCGGCGGCGAAATGACTTGTGGTTCTTACGATTTTTACGCCTCCGGCCAAACAGATGGTTTGAAATCCAACGAGTCCTCCGTTTTGGAATGCCCAAAATCGACCGAGTGGGAACTAGTTAGAAGTTCTACGAACTCGTACGAGTTAACCATTTGTCACAGTATAGATCCCCGCTTGCATTTCCCTAAGGATCATCTCCGGCTTTGAGGGCAAACTAGCCCTAAAAAGTCGAGCTTAACAATCCTGCGTATTGCATAGGCAGGTTAAAAGTTAAGTTCAGGGTTCTAGGGACAACTGTTCGGGTATTTATGAAGGCGTTCTAAAAACGATTGCGTGGCCGTGGCATGGAATCCGCTTCGTTACCTAAGTCCAGGGTATGCCCACACGTCAGCAAACAAATTGAAATCTTTTAAGCCAGGCCGCAAAACTGATCTAACATATTTCTACGAAGATAATTACCTAAACCTGCCCAGGATCATTGAAGTGGGGTAACGAATTTCTTGGAGCAAATCTTGAAACGCAAACGTTTCATTTTATGATTAACCCACCCCTTGCAAACGCGTGCTTTACGTCGCTCACTTTAAAAAGATTTTTTCACAGTCTACCCATGTTTTTCAAACATACGGTAGGTGGAATTCCGATTCGACTGCGTGAGTTTCTCTTACAAAGGGGCGGGTTTTGGTCGGTATTAGGTTTTTAGATGGATGTTTCTGAGAGTACGATCCATGTGTTGGGAGTCGATGTAGATATCTTAGCATTTAACGCGCCGTGAAAATTTTATTCAAGTCGAAGTGCAAATTGTGAGTCCCACCACATCCCTTGCAACTCATACCAAAGCAGATAAAATTACCCTGAGAATTGGTTGGGGAAACTTTTTGGACTGTTGGGCGACAACTCAAATAACGGAAACGCAAACAGCGACACATTGTCCCACTTGTGCATTTGAGAACGAACGTGCGACATGGTAGCTCGCGTAAAGATGTAACATCTTGCTTATCTGTAGCTTATGATACCCGGATTTTTGGGGATTGAGGGTAGCAAGATAATAAGCTCGATTTTGAGTAGGTGGCTGAGTACTTTAAACTCGTTATCTATTTGTTGAGGTTCCGAAAGGCTTGGGCACTTCCCCAGGCTAGTTAAATAATAGCTGGGCGGATTGGTAAGGATTTGAATATGACATCGACGCAAATTAGGACATCGTTTTTGAACTTTTTTAAGGGGAAACGGCATACGATTGTGCCGTCATCGAGTTTGATCCCTGATAGTCCAAACTTGTTGTTTACCAATGCGGGGATGAACCAGTTTGTCCCGATTTTCCTGGGGCAGCGGAAGCCAGATGTGAACCAGTGGCCGGGTGCAATAGCAGATGCCGATTCTTTGCCCACTCGTGCTGCCAATACGCAGAAGTGTATCCGGGCTGGTGGAAAGCACAATGACCTGGAGGATGTAGGTTTTGATACCTATCACCATACCTTTTTTGAGATGCTAGGGAATTGGTCATTTGGTGACTATTTTAAACAGGAGGCTATTCAGTGGGCTTGGGACCTGCTGGTTGGAATGTGGGGGTTTCCGCCTTCACGTTTATATGCTACGGTGTACAAGCCTGGCCCTGGGGAAGAGGGCGAGCCTGATTACGAATCGTACAATATTTGGTCAGAGTTATTTGCTAGTGTTGGTCTTGACCCTAGAATCCATATCCATTTTGGAACAAAGAAAGACAATTTTTGGATGATGGGTGATACAGGACCTTGCGGCCCGTGTAGCGAGATTCATGTGGATCTCACTCCTGAGGGGAATACCCAAGGCAAGTTGATAAATGCGGGGTCGCCTTACTGCATCGAGGTATGGAATCTTGTCTTTATCCAGTTTAATGCAAACGAAGACGGATCGTTAACTCCGTTGCCCGCGCGGCATGTTGATACTGGGATGGGTCTTGAACGTGTAGCTGCTATTATGCAGTGCACGGAGGGCTTTAAAGACTTCTCTCGTCCGATCTCAAATTATGACACGGATATCTTCCGACCCATCTTTGATGCTTTGGAGAGGATGAGTGGTAAACGGTATCAAGGTCTTGTCCCTGGAAGCATGCGAGTTGTATCGCAGGACCGTCAGTTGCAAATCGATGTGGCATTTCGTGTTATTGCGGATCATATTCGCACGGTGGCTTTTGCAATAGCGGACGGGATTTTACCAGCTAACACAGGGCGCAATTATGTAGTAAGGCGCATCTTACGAAGAGCCGTCAGATATGGACGTGTGCTTGGATTTCAAGAACCATTTTTTTACCGGTTGGTGCCTGTTTTAGTAGAAACTATGGGGGATGTTTTTCCGGAATTGCGCCAGCGGGCCCATTACGTTCAAGACGTAATCCGGTCTGAAGAAGAGACCTTTAATCGCACCCTGGACCGCGGGTTAGAGTTATTTGCCGAGGAGGTCGCGAAGTTGGAAAGAACATCTGTGGAAAAGGTGTTACCAGGTGAAGTGGCGTTTAGACTCTACGACACTTATGGATTTCCGCTCGATTTAACGGAGTTGTTGGCCCGTGAGCGTGGAATGAGTGTAGATAAGGTCGGGTTTGAGCGATTGATGGAGGAACAGAAACAACGGGCACGTGCCGCTTTAAAGAAGACGCGGATTGGTGTCGTGCATTTAGATTTCCCTCCTACCAGATTTGTCGGGTACGACGCGCTGGAAACCAGTACTGGGGTTTTAGATGTGGTTATTGTAAATGATCGTCCGGCCGCTATTTTGGAGACCAGTCCTTGCTATCCGGAAATGGGCGGTCAAGTGGGAGACACTGGAAAGATAATTGCGAGGGATCGGACCTGGTCCATTGTCGATACGCAGCGTGCGGGTGAGGTGTGGTTGCATTTTATCACTTCAACTGATGGAACTGATGGGCCTGAAGTGGAGTTACCCCAACCCGGCATGGAGGTACAAGTAGTGGTGGACGCGGAAAGGCGCCGAGCAGCTCAACGCCATCATACCGCCACGCACCTTTTACACTGGGCGCTGTTAAAAATTGTAGGTCCAGAAGTAGTTCAGAAAGGCTCGTATGTCGGACCAGACAAACTTACATTCGACTTTAATAGTCAGCCGCTTACTAAAGCTCAGCTCCAGGAAATTGAAGAGCTGGTCAATCAACAAATATTGGAAGCGGCACCTGTTTCCTGGACGATAGTGCCGTATGCCGAAGTTCAGGGACGAAAAGATATCCGTCAATTCTTTGGTGAGAAATATGGTGAAACGGTAAGAGTCGTTCAAATTGGAGGTAGGCCAGGTGCATTAGATGGTTTTTCAATGGAACTTTGTGGCGGAACGCATTGTCGCTCGACGGGTGAAATTGGCCTCTTTTGGATAGTATCTGAGTCTGCGGTTGCGGCAGGGGTCCGAAGAATAGAAGCGGTTGCTGGGCTGGCAGCTCATAAGCTTTTGCGAGAGAAGGACGATCTACTTGAATCTCTTTGTAAGCGTTTGAATACGCCTCCTACTGAAGTGGAACGCAAATTGGAAACAGTGCTTGGACAATTGAAGGAGCTTGAAAAGCAGATTAAGTCGTACCTAGTTAAGCAGGCGGCAAATACGGCAGCAGAACTTGTCCAATCCGCAACGCAAATTAACGGAGTACCAGTGATAATTGCTACGTTAGGCGAGTGGGATGCAGAGTCGTTGCAGGTTGTCCTCAATGAGTTGAAATCTAGGTTTAACGGGGTTGTGTTATTGTTCAGTACAGTTAATGGTTCGGTTACAGTGCTTTCGGCCGTAAGCCCTGATTTTGTTTCGCGTGTTCAGGCTTCCAAGTTGGTGCAGGTTGTTTCTGAGGCTTTGGGTGGGAAAGGCGGCGGCAAGCCCTCATATGCTCGAGGAGGAGGCAAAGATGTATCAAGAATCCCTGCAGCAATAGAGGTGGCGAAACAATTCATAGCGAAGTGTTGAAGCTCCCAGTTGCGATCAAGTCTTGAATTTGCATGCGTTGAGTGTGGACTCCCTTTTTAATATGAAAGCTGAAACCAGCCCAGTTTCCCCAAAACATAAGAATGAGATAGAGATTAGACCTATGACGTTGCAGGACATTCCAGCGGTGTTTGAACTGGGACGTAAACTATTCCAAGCTGATCGTCTTCCGACATTATACAGGGCATGGGATGACAAGGAGGTGATTGATGCGTTTAACTCTAGTCAGGACACTTGTTTTGTGGCCGAGGTGAAGGGCACTGGACAGGTGGTTGGTTTTGCTTTAGGCCGAATTATGGAAAAACCACAAAGCGCTTGGCGCTACGGATGGTTAGAGTGGCTCGGAGTAGACCCAGCCTTCAAGCGGCGGAGGGTTGCTACCCGGTTGGTCAAACGGTTAATTCAAACCTTCCTTGAGCGCGACGTGCGGATTATGCTCGTCGACACCGATGAGGAAAATTCTGAAGCAATTTCATTTTTCCGAAAAGTGGGTTTCGGGCAAGAGGTGAAGCATGTTTACATGTCCATGAATTTAGATGATTATCCCAAGCAGGGGCGTAAGCGATCTAAAACCACATAATTCATTGGGTTAAGTTTCTGGCATTGTTTTTGACATGAACCTTAATTGGAGCGAGTTTGGATTTTCCACCTATTGCCATATTTGGTTTGTAGTGGTTAAATCGTTTCCATGGAGTTCACCGTAGAGCACATAGGTTTACCAGCCAACGACCCAGTGGCCCTAAAGGATTGGTATGTAAAGGTCTTGGGTGCTCGTGTGTTTTTAGCGGAGGAAAGGATACCACCAGCATTCTTCTTGGTTTTGCCTGGGGGATGGCTAATCGAAATCTATAAAGCTACTGTTGCTAATCCTAACGTGTCTAACAATGGGCTGGCAGGATGGCGCCACTTGGCTTTGAGAGTTAATTCGATTGAGGAGGCCCAAAAGGAACTTGGTGCTAAAGGCGTCCGGTTCATCGAACCTATAAAGGCGGCGGGGGGTGGAGGACGTGTGCTATTCTTTAGTGATCCGGAAGGCAACCTATTACACCTCGTAGAAAGGCCGCCAGGAACTCCATTTAATCCGTAGTTGGTGGCTTTAATAGCCCTAAAGAAGACCGTTCCCTCTTAAATTGGACCATATCACCACAAAGGATGGTGCAAAGATACCTGATTTTGATTTAACCCATTCATCGATTTCTTGTGGGCTAAACCAGCGCCCGTCTTCAATTTCCTCGGGATTAATAGAGATTGGACCGTCCCAACAACATTTGTATACTTGCACGAATTCATTGTCTGTTTCAACAGACCCAGGGAGTTTAATTAAAGGTTCTAACCTTACTGGGGAGATTATGCCGAGCTCTTCACTCAATTCACGTATCGCTGCGGCTTCATAGGTTTCACCAGCTTCTACGTGTCCTGAGGCAGAGCTATCCCATTTGTTGGGATAACGGTCCTTGGAAGTGCTTCGGAGTTGGAGGAATACTTGGCTTGCATTATTTATAACAAGTATATGAACTGCCCGGTGAAATAGCCCTTTTGTGTGTACATCAGAACGCGAGGCGGTTCCCACCGGGTGATCGTGTTCATCAACTACAATTAGGAGTTCGGTTTGCATAGGAAGAGGTGTTATCTAGATAAAGCTGGTTAGCAATGTCATTTGTTAATGAAGCAAAATCAACAACGCTTACCTGTTCAGCCCTAACGTCGGGAGATATCCCTACTCTCTTAAACGCCTGTATTACAATGTCGCTGGGCAGTTCTTTTGCTAGGAGCTTAAACATTTTTTTACGCCTCTGAGAAAATGAGAGTTTAATGAGATTTTTGAACAGTGGCTTCAAATGGTCAGGCACCAGGGGGTTAGATCGGCGTTCAAGTACCACACATGCGGAATGGACTTCCGGGGCTGGATAAAAACACGAGGGGGGGATGCGAAAGGCTATCCGGGATTCGAAATCCACACCTAGGAGCACAGTCAAAAGCCCGTATTGTTCATGGTTTGGACTTGCGGTAATTCTTTGAGCTACCTCGAGTTGCACTGTGACTACTATCTTTTGTGGGGAACGGGTACCCTGGGCGAGTTCCACCAAGATTGGAGAGGCGATTGAATAGGGCAGATTTGATATTACTTTCCAATTTTCCATTCCCTGGTTAAACCGTTCAAGGAAAGTAAGGGCGTCCCCTTCGAGAAGGAGTAGGTTTCGACCATTTAAGCTGGGTGGCAAGTTCATCCCATAGGACCCCAAAAAAGAGTCCAAGTTAATGGCCTGGCACCCAAATATTTCCTCCAGGGCTTTTACTAGCCGTGAGTCGTACTCGATTGCTACCACTAACCCAGCGGCTTGGATTAATTCATGAGTGAGCGCTCCTAGGCCTGGGCCAATTTCAATAACTTTGTCGGTAGGGGCAAGGTCTGCCACGTGAATTATCTTTTTTACCTGGTTCGAATCGTGAAGGAAGTTTTGGCCCAATTTTTTTGACGGGCGGATGTTATATTTGGCTAAAGTTTCACGAAGTTCACTCAGCTTCACAGGCAAAAGGATAGCTTAAAGATTCAGTTCTCTTATCACGCGTGCTAAGGTTTTCACTGCTTTTTCAATCGTGGACTTGCCTATTACCAAGGGAGGTGTGATTGAAAGGACGTTTCCATGACTGCCTTCGGGTAGCGTAATGAACCCCGAAGCAAGCATCGCTTTTGCAATTCTGTATGTTTCCTCAGTTGCAAATGAACCGTCTGGCCGGCGGAGTTCAATGCCGATCATTAGGCCTGTGCCTCGGATCTCAGCTTGGTAGTGTTTTAAAGGTATGTTTTGGAGCAGTTCCAAAGCCTTTCTGCCCAAGCGGGCAGCTCGCTCAGGAAGCCTTAGCCGTTTGATGATATTTATGTTTGCAAGTGCCATGGCGCAACCTACCGGGTGTCCTAGAAAAGTACTTGTATGTATTGCTTCTCCTGACGAGGGTGGCCATGCCTTATCCATCAGATCAGCGCGGCCGATGCATACTGACATTGGAAATCCACCCGTCAATGCTTTTCCTAGGCATATAATGTCTGGTGTGGCTCCCTCGTGCTCACATGCGAACCATTTGCCTGTGCGTCCGAACCCTGTGAAAATCTCATCCAAAATAAGTAGGCATTTGTGTTTGGTACATATCTCCCTGAGAGCAATCAGAAAACCATTGGGTGGTATGCGAATACCACCTCGCCCCTGAATGGGTTCGATTAGCACGGCTCCATACTTTCCTGTTTGCAACAACTGGTTGATCCTTTTTAGGACGGAGGCTTTGTCTTGTGGTTTAGTGGGGAAAGAGACAAACTTACCAAATTGAGCTAATTGTGGTAAGAATGGTTTTCGGAACATTTCTCGATGGGTCACATTTAACGCTCCGTATCCGAGGCCATGATAAGCCCCTTCAAAAGCTATTATTCCGGGTCGGCCGGTGGCTAAATGAGCCGTTTTAAGTGCGACTTCGACTGCTTCAAACCCCGAATTGCAAAATATCACTTTCCCATACGTGAAGTTTCCTGAAGTGGGTTTCATGTTGGGCATTTTAGACCATCGCTCAAACGTAATTTTACTGAGTTCCATTGCTAGGGTTGCTTTGAGAGGGTGGGGGTGTACATCCCCCATGCAATGCATCAACGTCCTCAGCTGTGAACAAGCTGCTTTCACCAATAATGTGTGTGAATACCCAACGGCACAGACCCCAAAACCTGCAGTTAGGTCAACGTACTTCCGCCCATCTACGTCCCAAACATGTGTGCCTTTGGCGCGCGCCCATATAATCGGCCAACCGCCTGTTGGGTCAACCCACGTAATGTTCTGCGACTCGAATTTCTTCAGAATCCTAATGATCCTTTTCGAGTTCTTTGGGTTCATATTGATTTACACCCCCTGTTCAATCCCAGGCCAAATTAGCTTATGCAGTTGTATTTGGAAGTGCACGGGTAGCCGGTCTCGGAGTATTAATTCGGCTAGATCACTACGCGTAATCCGATGATGGTCTGCCGGGAATGGGTTTAGTTTGACCTTGGGCGGCGAGGCTACTGGCTCGGCCCATGAAAATAGCACTGGGCAAATGCGGAATAACTCATATTTGAAAAGCATCTCACGAGCCCATTCATAGTCCTCCTTTGAAGCAATCACAAATTTGATTTCATCGCGGGGTTCAAGTTTAGGGATGTTTTCGAGTCTGTTCCGATCACATTCCCCGCTTGAAGGGCATTTTAGATCCAGAATACGGTGAACGCGTGGGTCAACTGACGTGATGTCGTGCGCACCATTTGTTTCCAATAGCACGGTATAGCCGTGATCGCATAGCATGGTTAGGAGAGTTAAAGTAGCGGGCTGTAAAAGTGGTTCACCACCAGTGACTTCAACCAGTGGCAAACGCATATGGTACTTTCCAGCTATACGTCCATTGCAATAGAATTTGTTTCCAGCAAGGCTTTCGACTTCTGCAATAATTTCTTCGACAGTCAGTAGTGTTCCCGGTTGGTGGGCATGGGTAGTGTCGCAATATGAACACCGCATGTCACACCCTGCCAGGCGAATCATTATGCACGGTAGGCCCATAAATGTACTTTCGCCTTGCACCGAATAAAATATTTCTGTGACCGACAAAGTGTGATTCATGCGTAGTGCATTTATACCTTGTTCGGTTTCTATTCAATAGAAATTCTCTCAGGGGAACGTAAGCTCCATTGCATGGCTTCCAACATGATTTTTCATGCGTAGCGCCGGTAGTACACAAGCATTGAGGGAGAGGTTTTTCCTCTTGTATATTCTGGGTTCGGTACCATTTCCCTGAAGCTTCCTTCATATGATTCTCACAAAAAGTGAGAGTTTTGGACAATTCGGCGGTATTCACTACGCTGGGCTGAGTTTGTTAAGGCCTTCGGAATGCTCTCATCAGGTTTTTCTTCGCAAAAAGGTTGGCTTTACGGTTTGACTCTGGGGAATCGCGGGTTCTAGAAGGCTATACGGGAAGTCTTTCGTTCAAGCCATCATAACCGGGCCTATTTTTAAAAAATCA
>CAZZJO010000046.1:0-3288 GCA_964654645.1 uncultured Verrucomicrobiota bacterium
GTTAACCCAGGTTAAATTGTGCAACGCGCTGATGCCGGACCGTTTTTGCTCGAAACCGACCCGGCTACTTTAGCATGACGGCGCAATTCTTGTCACCCGTCGCAAAAATGCAAGCACAAAATTCGGCTTTCCAAAGACAAACAGTCTGTCTTTGGTAAAAACACCATCCTTAAAGAGTAACCTTTGCAGATAAATCCCCCGCTAAGGGCTCACAAGTGATGGTAGCACATAGTTGGGAGGTAACACTGGGTATAAGTTGAGGTTAGGTGTTGGTCTTCTGAGGAGGGTGTGGGAAGTAACCTGTCGTTCCTTTTAATCCATCGGCGCAACATGCAGCCAGCGGCCAGCAAACCCAAAAAATCAAAAATCCACGTTTCATGCCCGCAATCACCAGGTCTTCAGCACCATACACCGTCATTCCCCCAGCAGCAAGTGGGGCGGTATCTTCGGCGTGTTCAACTGCTGCCTTCAAAGGACGGTTTCCTGGTGGAGTCGCCCAATGCCGCCAAAATGCAGTAATGTACTCTGCATGTGGCGTGTATAGTTGATTCCCGGCGATGATATGAGGCCGACGACCTTTTTACGGTTCCAACCCATAAATGTAGCCACCGTTGTGAGACGGTGGATTGATCCATTTTCCACCAGTAGCCGCTGTCGTAAGACGGCGGATCAAAAAAGCGCCCGGTTCCTTGGCATATCACCACCAGAGACCCAGCAGATAACCTCACTTAAACGCAGTGCTTCGTACTGACTACGAGTCATCCGTGCCATCACTTATATCGGGTATCAATGGCATAAGTGTTTTTCGGTGAAGTCGATAATGACCATGCCTTTTTTCTTCGGTATCCCAAATGCCTGTGGCCAGTTGCCATCGGCTGTATTGCACCCATCCAAAAACACGAAACGGTACGGGTGCATGTTGGTGCCCTTGAGGGGATCATTCAGATTATTTCGGAGAAGCGCTTGCACCATCTTAACGTAAGACCACGCCAACAAATGATCTGGCGAAGGAGTTTTCACCTCAAGGTTTCCTGATTTCCCGTCGGAATGGCGCGGGCGGCTTAGGCATCGGATTGGTTGGAACTACCTGATTAATTTGCGGCTCTTGAACAGGCCGTTCCAACTGTTTCATAGGCGGATCCGGTCGGGTATTGAGTTCTATGGCGTTGGTTATGATCAACGGCGGACGCTTCAAAAAAGAACCGCCTTCAATCCGCAGATCCAACAATTCTTTTGTTGTGCCAAGAACCGTTACTTGGACGACCGGTGTGGAGTCATCTCCCCATTTTACGTCGAATATCGGCAACATCGTTTTCTTTGTGGTTTTGGGTGGATTATACGTCCACTTGTCCTTCGGCAGGTCTTCCGGGTTCCCCCAAAAGAAATGCTGAAAAACACTCCACCTATGTTTTCGTTCGAGCTCTGGCAAATCCACGCCAACTGCGGCCAGCCATTGAGTCGCCAATTGATACGCACCATTGGTGTCAATGAGCGACGGTGTGCGTGCCAATTCCGGAAACAAATCAAGGATCGAATCCTCATCTTTGATTTTAGAGCGGTGAACATAGCGCCGATTCTGCGGGCCACCTAGTGAAAACTCGAACTTTTCAGTCATAACCACTCCATCAGCATAAAATGTGGCTGAACGGATCCTGTCCGGTTTCGATAGGCTCAGGTTGGTACTGTCTGCTTTGGAATACCATGGGGGCACGACCCAGATGTAAGCATCGGTTGGCTGGATTGGGCGAGGCATCGGTAACTTGAGTTGTTCCGCAAGAAAATTGGCTTCTTCGAGAAGCATTTGGGCAGCGACCGTCCGGTAGGCCAATGAAACACGGTTGAGCTTTATAGCTAAACGTAATATCTCGCGTTCTTCCGGGTCAGTGATTTCAGGCGGAACGTCTTGCGCCTGAACCATCCAGGTCAGCGTAAAACAACATACCACAAAAATGGTGAATTTTTTCATAAGCCACCGTCCCCGTTACGGGCTATCGATTCGCAAGTTATATGCCCCGTAGATCACATAGGAAGAGTCCATTTTTTGAAAACCACCCGTATGGACCCCGTTTACCGCATTGGATACGCACACATCGAGTGGAAGTCCTCGTTGCCAATCGATGAAAAAACCGCTCAACATCAATGACCGCCAAGTCCACTGTGCATCGTTAAAGCTGATCTTTTTCTTGAACCCCAGAAATGCACGCGCCCGTACGCCAGCAGCATTGAAGAAGTTGGTGCTCACAGTCTGCGCTGGGATGCCGAACTTTTCACACATTTTCCCCGCACCGGTTCGGCAACCGTCCAAAAACACGAATCGGTAGGGGTGGTAGTTGGCCGGCTTCGCGGAGTCGAGGAAGTTGCACAAAACTTTCTGAAGCTCGTGCGCCGTGATAGTTGGAACCGTGGTGCCGGGCGCCCCGCCGATGGCAGAGGGAGAACCGTGCCCGAAGTAGTAGAAATTACGGTAGCTGATGTCCCTGAGATAGGTTAACAAATTGGTCTTTGTCATGCCGTCGTACATTTGAAACGCGCTCCCTTGGCCGTTGCCAGGCGACAGCTCGTAAAGACCCCAACCATAATTACCCAGTGTGTAGGTCACCCCTCCATATTCCCCACCAGTTCCACCCGCCACCATCAGCCCAATTCGAAATGTTCTGGTGCTGTTGTCATCCAGCGGGCTGTAAGCAACCACGAACTTGCCAAGGCCGGACCAGGGGTATTCCTTCGCCCAAAAATTGGTCCCGCTGCCCGAGCTGGATTGTCCGCCGGCTCCCGGCTTTGGCAAAGATTTTCCGGACGCGGGCGTAATGTAAAATTCGCCCTTGAACGTATGATTCGTAAAAGTGTAGCCCCCATCCGTCAGATCCCAGAGAAAGGAAATAATGCCATCGTCCGTGTAGCCGTAGAAGGAACCGATGTAATTGGTTTCATCCGCATACATGGCAATCTCGAAATCCGCAGGATAAATCGTGGACTCCGCATAAACCCACATGCAGTCACCAAAAATCCGTGAGAAATAGTTCGGAAATGAAATGACGTTGCTTACTGTGACCGTAACAGGTGAATTAGTGACCGAATCATCGACTGCAAAATCCACCTCGGCATAAATTGCATATGTCCCGTTGGGAACCATTGTTGTGTCCCAAACCATTATCCACGGGCTTTCCGGGTTCTTTAATGACGCGCCGATCAGCGGATTGCCGTCATCCGTGTAGAAGGAGATGCCCGTGATTTGATCGGTGTTGGTCAAAGCCATTTCGAGCGGAATTTCCACAACACCCCTCAAAA
>CAZZJO010000047.1:0-60466 GCA_964654645.1 uncultured Verrucomicrobiota bacterium
AGGCTCGAAGGTTGACCTGGACGCGCGAGCAATCGCGCGGCCCAGGGCGCGTTTGGCGCTTGGGTCGCGCGCCCGGGACCCCGGACTACGAGTGCGCTGCGCGCGCCTTTCCCGGCGCCCACGCAGGCAAATCCCCGCCCGGCGCCCTCTCTTGCCGGGGGCCCAGGCACGCGACCCAAGCTCCAAACGCGCCCTGGGCCGCGCGATTGCTCGCGCGTCCAGGTCAACCTTCGAGCCTGGAAACACACTGCGCCTGTGTTTTGGAATGAAGTTCGAAGGCTCGCCCAGCGAAAACTCTAACCAAGAGCCACACCGTGACTCCTGGCATTTAACAAAGAACTAACAAATTTCTAAGCCCCAGCTGCCCTCGAAGCAAGCCGAATTTTCTGGAAAACTACCTCTGACAATGGCAAGCAGCGAGTTTGGGGAACGTTTCCATGCTTAAGGGTAAAAAGGTCATTGGTTTTCGTGGGAGTTGGGGATTTATCCAGTTTTGTTCCAGTAGCCGCCGACGTGAGTCGGCGGATAAATCCACCGCGTTACCGCAGTGGCTACGATGAAGATTGATATCTAGGGGTCCGCACCCTTACAAGCGCGGCCACCTCTGATACATAAACTGAACTCTTAGGAAGCGGTCATGCCATTCTCACACCCGATCCAAATACAAAAAGCACAAACAGTATAATAACCGGTTTCATGGCATTAGTAGTTTATTACCTAGTCTTCATTGCCATACATCATCATGCACCTTTTTGGCAACCACCGGAGCTTGCATCGTCGCCCGACCAATTCGAGGCCTTGATTAAGCAAATCTTTCATTGCAATGATAGCTTCGGAACGCCGTAGTGTATTCTATATTCGGCGTGGAGAGTTGGGTTTTGGGCGATGATAATATGAGTGCCGGTTACCCTCTTACGTTTTCAACCCGTTAAAGGATGTGGTCGAATACCGCGGTTTTGGTTGAGGTTTGTAAGGATTATGCTTTTTTCTTTAAAATCCTGAATACAGGTAGTTGCCATCGGCTATATTGCAGTTATTCAAAACTCCAAAAGGAAATGGTTGATGCTTGTACTCTTGAGGAAATCCATCAGATTGTTTTGTAGAGGCACTTGCGCCATCGCAACCGTAAGACCGCCCCTGCAGATAATCTGGTGGAGGTTTTTTCCATTCAAGGTTCAATGTTTCCCCATCTGAACGATGCGGACGACCAGCTCTGGTGTTGACAATTCATGCAATCAGCCTACTACGTGCAGCTGGAGATTACGCTTGGCAACATCGAGTACGCACAAATAGTATTAATGGTGTTTGTTCTCATCTTTGCACATGCGAGCGTGTCCAGCGGCTGATAGATCACTGCAAATTTGAATTTGAGTTTGGTATACACGTGACGAACCTTTCTAACGGTGGACGCAATAGAACAGCAACTTTTGCTAAAGATAAGGAACTCCGATGGGGCTATTATCGTCGCGCGAAGCCGCGCTGGAGACATTACTAGCTCCGATCGAAAGAACCTTAAACACTCAAAAACTAAAATCTAAGTACGAATCATGGCTGAAATAACTGTACTTGTTGGTGACATAGGTGGAACTAACGTAAGATTGGGTATTGCGCGTGTGAGGCCCGATGCTATTTCGGTACAAGGGGTTAAGGTATATGACGCACGGAAGTACGTATCACCCGATTCTGTTATTAGGCATTACCTGGAAGCCAAACCTGAAGCAATAGTGATAGGCGTAGCCGGTCCTGTAGTGGAAAATGTAGCTACGCTAACAAATCTGGGCTGGACACTTTCTGCGGGGGAACTATCAAGGATATTCAAGATCCCAGTATATTTATTGAACGATTTGCAGGCATGCGCATATGGTGTGTTGGCAGCGCCTTCGTCTTCCCTAGTAACACTAAACGATGCTGAACCTAAACCGGGCAATAAAGCGGTGATCGCTGCTGGAACGGGCCTCGGTGAAGCAGGTATGTTTTGGGATGGCCAACAACATCAGCCGTGGGCATGTGAAGGCGGTCATTGCGATTTTGCCCCACGGTCTGAGCTGGATGTGGAACTGTATTTTTATCTGAGAAAAAAGTTTGTGCACGTTAGTTGGGAACGGGTGCTTTCAGGCCCTGGGCTTGTCAACATTTACCACTTTCTAAAATTTGAGAAAAAAATGCCCGATTCACTCGAGCTTGATGTACAAACAGAGTCGATGGATTTGCCTGCTAAAATCTCGGCTGCCGCTCTGGCCAATTCAAGCCCCACAGCTGTGCTCGCGCTTGAGCTTTTTTGTAAATATTATGCAGCAGAAGCATCAAACCTGGCACTCAAAACCATGGCATTAGGCGGGGTTTATCTCGCAGGCGGCATTGCTCCAAAAATTTTGCCGTTTCTGAAAAAACCATCTTTTATTGCCGAGTTCACTAATGTAGGCCGGCTCAGCCAACTGTTGGAGGCAATCCCCGTATATGTAGTTGTAGACGAATTGATAGGCTTGGTTGGCGCAGCAGCCTTTGTCCAAAGAAAACTACGTAAACAAAAGCCTTTCTAATCGTTTTATGAGCCATAGCCAAACTAATAATGGGAAGCTAACAAGCCTTACTGCCACTGCGCTCTTCCACTATTATGCAAAGAGAAGCATAAAGGGCTAACCCAAACACCTATCCTTGACCTCGAAATGCAATTCAACCTTTACGCAAAGAGTTTTGTGTACAGTTCCAATGTAGAACGACGCCAAACGACAAAAACCCCTTTAATGTAAAGTAAGTCGATTCCAACACTGTAATTTCACATCAGCCTTGGTTTGGTAATCAAATGTGAGCCTCTGCACTAAAACCTTTGCCACCTTTGGTTAGGAATCGTTTGCCCTGAATGTAGCGCCAAATACAAAGGCGTAACCTTCCTTTCGCCGACAATAGGACGTTTGAGTGGACGGCCAAACACAGCCCTATATTTGCCTTGTGGCAAAAGTGAGAAAGAACGATCTCACCGGTGTAGTTTGAACTACCCCTCTCGAAAGGCAAAGCTGACACGTTTAAGTTATCGGTCGGAAAGATATAGCCCCCCGTACCTGGAGGTTAAGCATGAGTTACAAATGGGCTTGATTCTGCAAAGAGGCAAGTATTTACCAAAGCTATATTTCTGCGGAGGCAGGGGGAGAGAGGCTTTTTATTGGGGCGGATCTGCTGTGAGCTTTCCTAAGAACCGGCAAAAACAATCTGTGCAAGTGAGGTTTAGATTGGGTCGTCATATTCACCTTTACTCTGGGGGTACGTCGTTGGGGTACGGAGTCATACATGGCAAACTGCGGTGGTAGTTTTGATAAAAGTCTTGACCGATAGAAGCAATCCACTGTTTATATTCGCGTATACGTAAATGGATAAAAAACAAAACAACATTTCAGCGAGCGCTAATATTGAATGCTTGGCAACTGCTTGGAAAACTCCCAATATCAGCCATGCATTGCATGGCATCGTTCCACCGATTGTTACACCACTTACTAACGAACTTAAGCTCGATTACAAAGCGTTGGAAAGACTACTGAATCGGGTAATGGTGCCTGGCATCAACGGCATTTTCATTTTGGGAACTACTGGTGAAGCCCCCAGTTTATCCCCGGAGGTAAAGCTCGAGTTAATCCGGCTGACCTGTGACTTCGCCAGTGGAAGAATTCCCGTCTTGGTGGGGATTACCGACCCTGCGCTTGAGGTCTCACTGGAACTTGCGGGAGCTGCTAAGCAATTTGGGGCAGCCGCCCTCGTGGCAGCCCCCCCGTTTTATTATCAAATAACCCAAGATGAGTTGATCGCCTACTACCTTAACCTCGTTTCAAAAGTTGAGCTCCCTTTGTACCTTTACAACATGCCGCCACTTACAAAGATAACGATTAAGCCAAAAACAGTTCGAATACTTGCTACAAACCCAAAGATTTGCGGACTCAAGGATAGCTCAGGGGATATAAAATACCTCACTGAGGTACTGGAGGTTAAGAAGCTCAGACCGGACTGGTCGATTTTGATTGGGCCTGAGGATTTATTGCACCATGGGTTAGAACTAGGCGCAGACGGAGGTGTAAACGGTGGCGCCCAAATTTTACCCGAGATTTTTGGAACCTTTTACAACGCATTCCGAGCTGGCAATAAACAGCTAGTTCGTGAGCTCAACTTAAAAATCCAAAAGCTTCAGAAGATTTATGGTGAACCCCCTGAGCCAGCAGGAGTCGTAAAAAGCATTAAAGCTGCGCTTGAAATCTTAGGGATCTGTTCAAGCAACGTAATGCCGCCTCTAGCCCATCCAGACGAACAGCTTAAGAACCTTGTGCGCGAAGTGCTGAAAGAACTAGGATTAATTTCATGAAGCGGAGGCAGAATTTAATCACTGAAGCCGGGACAACCACCATAACTATTTCCCCGCTGCTAGGCATCTTGTTTTTCTGTTGCATTCTAGAGTCGAAAGCCGAATTCCAGCCAACGCATCCGGCGCTTGTGAAATCAGAATTCATCTTTGAGGAAGCCCCGTTTCCTTCTTGCCATGCATCGACAATAGTTGAAACGCCGTTCGGGTTGCTGGCCGCTTGGTTTGGAGGAACACATGAGCGGCACCCTGATGTCGGCATATGGGTCTCGCGATGGGAATCAAATAAATGGACATTTCCTACTGAAGTAGCAAATGGTGTAATGCCGGGAGGTGAGCGCTACCCATGTTGGAATCCAGTATTGTTTCAACCTCGAACAGGCCCGCTGGTACTTTTTTACCGAGTAGGCCCTAGCCCAAGCACGTGGTGGACAATGTACAAAATTTCGCATGATGGTGGGCGCACGTGGTCTGAGCCAGGTAAACTCCCCGATGGAATATTTGGGCCGATTAAAAACAAGCCTATTGAGCTTGGCCCAGGGCGTCTGATATGTGGTTCAAGTACTGAGGGCAAGGGGGGCTGGCGCGTGCATTTTGAGATTACAGAATCCTTCCTAGAGGGGTGGTGGCGAGGGGATGATTTACGGGGACAGGGTAAAATAGAGGCTATACAGCCTACGATTTTGATTCATCCAGAAGGAATTCTTCAAACCCTATGCCGTACTAGGCAAGGCAAAATAGCCGAGTCGTGGTCATACAACGGCGGCCATAGCTGGTCACCTTTGCGGTTTACGGCACTACCTAATCCAAATTCTGGCATCGACGCCATCACCTTGGCAGATGGTCGGCATTTACTCGTGTACAATCATTCCTCTCAAAATAAAGTCCGTACGCCGCTCAACGTGGCCATATCCACCGATGGAAAAAATTGGATACAGATGTTGACACTTGAGGACGAGCCTAGCGCGCAGTTTTCATACCCAGCGGTCATTCAATCAAGCGATGGCATGGTACACATCACTTACACCTGGAAGCGACTTCGCATTAAACATGTGGTGCTTAATCCGAGACGTTTCTGATTAGAACAGGGGATTTGCGTGGCAGATGGGTCACTTAGCGACAACACTAGACTGGATTGTACTTTTTGTTTACACGGCGTTTACGCTAGGTGTGGGGTTGTATATGGGGCGGGCTTCGAATCAACCCGAGGAGTATGTAGTTGCGGGGCACCGAATCCCCACGTGGGCTGTTGGCCTTTCAATTTTCGGCACCTATGTTAGCAGCATCAGTTTTCTAGCCTTGCCAGGAAAGGCATTTGCTTCTAATTGGAATGTGTTCGTATTCAGCCTTGCGATTCCTCTTGCAACGTGGGTGGCTGCTAAATACTTCGTCCCATTTTACAGACGGCTTGGGGCTATCTCATCATATGAACACCTGGAGCATAGATTTGGTTCTTGGGCTAGATTTTATGCCGTGAGCTGTTATCTGCTCACCCAACAAGCACGCATTGGAACGATCCTCTACCTCACAGCTATAGCGATTGCACCTATCACGGGCGGTGACATTAAAATCTTGATCATTCTATCAGGTGCAATCGTGATCGCATATACCTATCTAGGGGGAATAAAAGCGGTCATCTGGACAGACGTATTGCAGAGCGTCGTTCTCATTGGTGGGGCACTGATATGTCTCGCACTTATGATTTTCCAAGTGCCCGGTGGTTTGCCCACCGTAATAAAAACAGGCATGGCCACCAACAAACTTGCCCTTGGGTCATGGGAGTGGGATTTCTCGCAGCCGACGGTCTGGGTGGTGTTTCTGTATGGGCTGTTCATTAATCTCCAAAATTTTGGAATTGATCAAAGCTACGTACAACGATACCAAACCGCTGCGACAGAAAAGAGCGCAGTAAAAAGCGTGTGGTTAGGTGCCTTGATGTATATACCCATCTCTGGCGTGTTTTTGCTTTTGGGGACCTGCTTGTATGTGTTCTACCTTCACCATCCGGAAAAGGTTCCCGCAGGTGGGTTTCCCACACCGGACGCGGCATTTCCACATTTCATACTGTCATGTTTACCAGCGGGGATAAGCGGGTTAGTGATTGCCGCTATTTTTGCAGCTGCCCAATCCACAATCTCAGGAAGCATCAACTCTTCGGCGACTCTCATTGCGTGGGATATTTACAAGCGCTTAATTACCCCTAATGCAAACCAAACCCAAATGATGAGGGTGCTTCGGATCGCTAGTGCAAGCGTTGGTATTGGTGGAACTCTATTTGCCCTGGGGATGATCAACATCAAAGGTGCCTTAGACGTGTGGTGGGAACTGGCCTCGCTGTTTAGTGGTGGCATGCTAGGATTGTTTTTACTAGGTCTAATTAGTCGAACCAACACTAACAGTGCAGCTTTAGCTGGGACCTTAACAAGCATTCTAACAATTGCGTGGATTACATTATCCGAGAAGATCTCTTGGAAGGGTCCGTTAATAGCATTGAAGAGTCCATTTCACACGTTCATGGGGATAGTAGTTGGGACACTTGTTCTGATGCTTGTAGGAATCCTTTTTAGTGGACTTAGTAAGTCGCCCACGCCAAACAACTCCCATTAACATTGGCCAGCTTGTCTTAGGCTGTAGGGTTCCTTCTATCCTAACAAAATCTATTTGCTTTTTCGGCAGAGGCCTCCGCAAAATATGGGTGGATGTTAGCGAGGGTGCTTTCAGCAACGTTGCAGGGGATCGATGCCCTACCAGTCGAAGTAGAGGTAAATGTCGGTTGGGGCGACACTGCAACTGTAATTGTTGGACTTCCTGACGCAGCCGTTAAAGAAGCCAGGGACCGTGTCAGGACAGCCATTGTCACGAGCGGATTTAAATGGCCAATGGGAAGGACCACGATTAACCTCGCCCCAGCTGACATCCGCAAAGAGGGGCCGAGTTTCGATCTTCCGATTGCGCTTGGGATCCTCTTAGCAAGCGAGCAAATTTCAACTAATCGAGTCGAAGATTACCACATCGTGGGTGAGCTAGCATTAAACGGATCGGTGCGGCCGGTACGAGGCGTACTTTCAATCGCAATGGCTGCGAAAGCAAATCGCAAGAAGGGACTCATAGTGCCGGTAGAAAATGCTGCAGAAGCGGCTGTTGTCGACAAGCTTGATGTAATCCCAGTCCGAAACCTACGTGAAGCAGCAGCGTTTTTGGAAGGGCGGATCAAAATAGAACCAGTACGAGTAGACATCAATGCGCTTTTCAATCAGACATATGAAGAGGAAGTCGATTTTGCGGAGGTAAAAGGTCAAGAATCCGTCAAGCGCGCGTTAGAAATTGCTGCTGCAGGTGGACATAACGTGTTAATGATTGGCCCTCCTGGCACAGGCAAGTCAATGTTGGCAAAACGGCTACCCACAATTTTGCCTCCATTAACCTTGCAAGAGGCACTTGAAACCACCCGCATTCACAGTATTATGGGGCTTTTAGGACCCGGACAGGCGCTTGTGACTCGGCGTCCTTTTCGGGCTCCTCATCACACTGCAAGCGACGCTGGCCTATTAGGGGGCAATGTAAATCCTTCGCCTGGGGAAGTATCATTAGCGCACAATGGAGTACTCTTTTTGGACGAGCTACCAGAATTCAAACGTTCTGTACTTGAAACGCTACGCCAACCCCTGGAAGAAGGCAAAGTCACAATCTCCCGGGCTGCCGGGACGGTGACTTTCCCCGCCCAATTTATGCTTGTGGCGGCAATGAACCCCACCCCTGATGGTAAGATGCCAGGAGAGTCCCGGTGTTCACCTCGGGAAATCCAAAATTATCTGAATAGAATCTCCGGCCCATTGCTGGACCGAATTGACATACACATTGAGGTTCCACAAGTAAAATTCACAGTCATCCTAGGGGATCGCACCGGAGAAACATCAGCCCAAATCCGGGCACGAGTTATTGCAGCCCGAGAACGTCAACTTCAACGATTCGCTAATAATCCGCGTGTCAAATGCAATGCAAGAATGGGCCCGAAAGAAATCAAACAATTCTGTACTATAGACCAACAAACAAAAGAACTCCTGAAATGTGCAATTACCGAGCTAAATTTAAGTGCACGCGCATACGACAAAATTCTTAAGGTAGCAAGGACAATTGCTGACTTAGATGGCTCTGAAGAGATCAAGGTGGAGCATGTAGCTGAAGCCATTCAATACCGCACATTGGATAGACAAATATGGGGTTAAACACTCCAAGACCTACCTCAATGCGATACCAGCGAAATTTTAGGCAATGGTCTGTAATCTTTGGCGATGATGATGGAGAAGCGGGGGTTTAGGAAAAAAGTAAGACATCTGCGGCGAGCAGCCTGCGGCCTAACCTGTGAACACAACTTACTAACGCACTGCGCAGAATTCCTAAAAATAGCACCTCAGCTCTAAGATTACCCCTGTGATCATACTGAATTTATTCTGGGAAAAGTGCCTTACAAACACACCGCAAACCATTAAAACTTTTTTCTGTGCAGGGAAAAGCGACCATGGATGCATCCAATTTTGGCGTGGGGTCAAAACACGTTCTTTCTTAGCTACAGCTGGTGAGCATAAACTCACTTTACAGGACGAATCCCATTAGAGAAACCTATTTTAGACCCCTTGCCTTGTGCCACCCGGACTTTGAACTTAGCGCAGACGTTGACAAAAGCATTCTTTATGGAACAGCCACCCCCAACACGTGGCCCAACATAAGGGCAATATGCCGTTTGTTGTTCACATTCATAGGGGTTCCCCTTCAAAACCACACCCGCCTTAGCACAAACCAACGCACTGAAAAATGTCATACTATTGTAAAGGCCCTGGGTTACACCCAACCCACTCCTGCTGCAGCCCGCGCCCTTGCAAGTACGACTTGAGCCGTGGCTCGGGCTTTTCGCGCTCCCTCAACTAAAACATCATGCACGATAGATGGGTTAGCTTTTAATTCGGCATACCGTTTACGTGCGGGGGCAAAGTATTCCCAGTAACACTCGAACAATTTGCGTTTTAACTCCGCGTATCCTAATCCACCGCCTCTTAGGCGATCCTCGTATTCCTGCGCAACCTCGGGTGGGGCAAGCAGCTTCATCAACTGGATCGCAATATTTTTGTCAGCGTCTGGTTTCGGTTCTTCAGGTCGCCGGCTATCGGTTTTAATCGACATAATCTTCCGACGAGCAGTTTCCTCATCGGCAAAGATTTCGATGGTGTTACCGTAAGATTTACTCATCTTTTCGCCGTCAATTCCGGGCACTTTGGCAGTCTCAGATCTAATGAGCGCTTCCGGGAGCTTGAACGTCGTACCGTATCGCTCGTTAAACTTAATCGCAATATCTCTAGTCACCTCCACGTGCTGCTTTTGATCCTGCCCCACGGGTACAATGTCGGAATCGTAGATTAAAATATCTGCTGCCATTAACACCGGATAGGCGAACAACCCGAAGCTTGGAGCAATTCCCTTAGCAATCTTGTCTTTATACGAGTGGCACCGCTCTAACAAACCCATTGGGGTAACCGTCCCCAAAAGCCAAGTCAATTCAGTGACTTCCGGCACGTCTGATTGCACAAATAACACTGCCTTTTTTGGATCTAGTCCACATGCCAGAAAGGTGTAAGCCACCTCTAGGGTATATTCACGGCGCAGCTTCGGATCAAATAACGATGTCATTGAGTGCAGGTCCGCGATAAAATAAAAAGCCTCGCCTTTATCCTGCAACTCAATGGCCTGTTTCATCATTCCAAAATAATTACCTAAATGCAGGTTTCCTGTCGGTTGTATCCCAGAAAGAATACGCATCGGTTTCAAAAGTATACACCTGTCCTCTTAAAGCAAGATCCCGTTTCTATGTGATGGGTTTCCACTCCTTGTCTCCAGTTCCCCAACCTCACACTTCCGAAACAGGGGAAACAGCCATCCTCACCTTTTTTATTTCAAAATTTCTAGCCGGATTGCTAGCAAACCATAAAAACATCCCTGCTATTCAAAAAGCACGTCAAAAGCCCCAACGGCCCAAATGCCACTCGAAATCTCTATATGGAAAGCTGACAGAAGGATAAAGTCCATGCCACGATCTGCCATGAATCTTTTTGTGGATAGAGGCAAGGAGGATGCAGGTTAACCCCCCTGGAAGTGAGAACTATTAAATGAACAACTATCGCTTTTAAAAGAGGCAAGTGCTACAAAGCCAGAATGGTTGAAAAACCGATGCGCTCAGAACCCAGGCCTATCCCGAAATAACCAGACCATGTAAGCGCAACAAAAAAAGAGGTTACAGGCTCGGCTCTCTAAAAAGGCTGTCTCTAATATAGACATGGTAGTTTGGGATTAGTCAATTTCCCGGCCATGAAGTTTCCCAGCAGAAGTCCGAATATTAAGTCGGGAAGGGTTGATCACAATAGGTGCCCACCTTAAACTGTTTCAAACATGCTACAGGTAGAGAAAAGATCGAGCGGTCGCCATAATAAATGATGGCCAAAAACCTGCTAGTCTGACCGTTACAGCTAGAAAAATGAGGAAAGGAAATATAGGTACTATGGATACTGGGTTGTCAGAAGCTGAGCGACAGCAACTGGAGCAGACTGTGGAAATGTTTGAGGCAATCGTTGAATCACAACCTTATGATTGCCAATCACTGGAGATTTTAAAAGAGGCATATGCAAAACTGGGACGGTACGCCGATGTGATACGTACATCGAAGCGCCTGGCTAAGAGCTACTTACAGTTAGGCCAGGTCTCCTCCGCAATCCTTGAATACGAGGCTGTTCTACATACAAATCCAAACGATCAAGAAGCTCTTGAAGCACTGGCACAAATAGATGCGCGAGTTATACCTGGTGAACCTCCTATTCAGAAGGCTGCGGAACATAAAGGTTATTCCAAGCCGGGAATAGAAGAACCACCCACTGCTGTAGCACCCCCATCCCCACCCCGACCAAAAACAGTAGAATCTATCCCCAAACATGGGGAAAGAACAGTAGAGGCTGTTTCATCACCTCCTCCGGGGACGGAAATTTTGGCGCCTAAACTAACCCTAACACAACCACCTAAAGCATCTACCCCAGGTGCGGCGGTTAAGGAATCGTCTGCCATTCCAAGAGTTGTGCCTACACCTCAAGTCATAATCAACGACGGGCGGGATGAAATGTATAGAATCTTTGTGGAGAGCAAGCTAGTTGCGCCCGGGGACTTTGAACAATACTGGCCAACACCCCCCGTAGTGACTGACAAAATAATAGAACCGTTCATCCAAATAATAGCGGATCAGAGGATTGTCCCAATTGAAACTAGCCTTAAATTACTTGTCGAGAAAACCCGCATCCCATTCATTCCACTGGAACGATACGACATAGACTACGAACTTGCTCGGCGGTTCCCAGCTCAAGTCTGTCTGAAATGGTGTGTTTTACCATTCGACCGCATGGGGAAGACGATATTTGTAGCAACTGCTAACCCGTTTAATAAAACCGCTTTGCAAGAGCTCGGTGAAGCGACCAATAACAGACTAATTTACTACCTAGCTGCGCCAATAGAGCTCACTAAGTCAATCAAGAAAGCTTTTAGAATCTGATAGGTAATTCCTATGCCCCCTCAACCACGGACATTTGGAGAAAGAATTGCTGACGCGCTCGTCGAGGACGGATTGCTTACTCGCGAGCAAGTTACTGAACTGATCGAACTGCAGCGCAAGACGGGGACGCGCCTCATAAAGCTTGCTGTGCAAAAGGGTTACGTCAGTGAAGAGGACATGACAGTATCAATTGGGCGTGTTTTAAACACCCCGCCTATCAATCTGCCTCGTCTAAGTATACCTAGCGAGGTGGTTGAGCTTATCCCGCGCGATTTAGCCATAAACCACAAGATTATCCCCGTGGCTAGGCTGGAGAACCAATTATTTCTTGCAATGGCCGACCCTTTAAACGTTTTGGCTTTGGACGATGTGCGGCGACTTACACGGATGGATGTAATCCCCTTAATAGCACCCGAAAAAGCTATAATGGACAAACTAAGCAATCTCGATTCCGCAAAAAGCGCTTCTCTCGAGGAGATCGTCCAGCAAGCTCAAAAACAGGCCGAAGCAGAAGCTGCAGAAACCGAAACCGTTCAAGTCGCAACTGAATCCAACGAAGAGGTGAGTATCGACCAAATTACCGCCTCGGCTGAAGACGCGCCAGTTATCAAACTCACAAATCTAATCCTTGTTCAAGCCATTAAAGATCGCGCAAGCGATATCCACATCGAACCTTTTGAAAAAGTCATGCGAATAAGGTACCGGATCGATGGCGCCTTAATGGAAGTGCCTGCCCCTCCGAAGTCAATGCACATGGCCATCGTCTCACGTATAAAAGTGATGTCAAACCTAGACATTGCGGAAAGACGCCTTCCTCAAGATGGGCGTGCGCGAATCAAGTTCGGGGGGAAAGACTATGACCTACGTGTGTCCATTATTCCTACGGTATTCGGAGAAAAAGTAGTAATTCGAGTGCTGGACAAAGGAAACCTAGCGCCTAGCTTAGACAAAATTGGGCTGGATCAAGAAACATTGGAGCGTTTCCGGGCAGCTTTGAATGCTCCACATGGAATAATACTTGTAACAGGTCCAACAGGCTCAGGAAAGACCACCACCCTTTACTCAGCATTACAAGAACTCAACTCGCCCGAATGGAACATAGTCACCGTAGAAGACCCGGTCGAATTCCAAATCCACGGCATTAACCAAATCAATGTGAAAAAAGAAATTGGTCTTACCTTTGCCTCTGCACTACGTTCAATTCTGCGTCAGGACCCAGACATCATCCTAATTGGAGAGATTCGAGACACTGAAACTGCCGAAATAGCGATTGAAGCGGCACTCACGGGTCACCAGGTTCTAAGCACGTTGCACTGTAATGATGCTGCGGGTGCTATAACACGACTCGACGACATGGGAATCGCCCCGTTCCTGATTAGTTCATCCTTGATTCTGTCCACCGCGCAACGGCTCATGCGCCGCATTTGCTCACATTGCAAAGAGCCCGTTACATACCCCCCGAAGATGTTTCACGATCTAAAAATCCATCCCGAAGAATTTGAAGGCCTAACCCTTTATCGAGGTCGTGGTTGTGAACGGTGCAAAGGCACGGGATACTATGGGCGTCTGCCAATTATGGAAGCCATGCCTATCACCGATGAAATCCGTAAACTTATTATCGCCCGTGCAAGTGCAGTAGAAATAACAAATACAGCTATTGCTCAGGGGATGAAAACTCTCCGCATGGCGGCTCTCGACCGTGTCAAAGAAGGCGTCACCACACTTGAACAAGCACTAATTGTGACCGCTGCCCACTAAATTTACCGGAGCCCAGAAACAATTGAAACCAGATTAACTAAAATTGTGGTTTGGGAAGAACAAGTAGACCATTAGGTGCTCGGCGCTGTTCAGGCAATTTAGGTTCTTGACCTAATGATGAAGCAGACCGAGCACTTCCCAAATTCATACCAAAGTTAGTGCCCCAATTACCAGTTGCCCCAGCTGGGCCACTTACTGATGGATATCCGTACGGGGACCCTTTAACTCCAGTTCCAATGGTTCCTAAAGCTTGTGCCTCCCAATCCGAGCCCATACCGCTCCCCCTTTCCCAATTACCTAATTTGCCCGATCCAGTCGACCCACCATTATACACACTCGAAGACCACTCTTGCGATCCCCAACTCATCTGCGAACGTGAGGTAGGTTGCGGGAAATACCCAGCTGTTACACTTGGTGTCAGGTTAGCTGAACTGGAGCCAAAAGCACTCCTTTCTTGAACCCGCATGGTATCCACGAGGCGTGAACTATTGCCCAACGAGTCCTGATAAACAAAATCAATTGGACTCTGCACCGAGGTAAATTCTCGCAAGGCACTTTCGACCGATGAAAGCTGTTTCCCCTCCTCGCGGACGGATTGCTGGGATACACCCCGAAGCTCCCGATCCAATAACTCAAATATTTGCCGTTGCTGAGGTGTCATGGGGCGGCTCGAGCCAGCCACGATTTGAAACTCTAACTCCCGAATAAACTGGTCATTACCACTCTTAGATACATTGCCTGAGTCAAACGTCCCTTGAAGAACATTCAACACAGGATCGGTTTTCCGAACAACAGCGCGTACCGTTGGAGCTGGGGCGGGGGCCGAAAGATTGGCTGCAGGGGAATCTAACCCGCCACCTATTCGCCCGCGCAAATCACGATCGAGTTGCGATAACTCCTCCCTTTGGCTAGGTACATTGGTCAGCGTAAGCCGGCCCTTCGGTGGCGAAAACGTTATCGGGACCGTCTTGGTAAAAAATCCCTGCGCAAGCCCTCTACATCCCACCAAAACGAAGGTCAGCCATACGCAAATGCTGCACCACAGCTTCATACATATAACACAATACCCAGTTGACTGCCCCTCGTCAAAGCCCAATTGGGGAATCCTCAAAAAGCATTGCCACTTAATGGAACAGCATAAAAACCCAATTACACCCGCTAACCACACTACCATACAGTTATCCAGAAAAGAGCCGCCAAACTAAGTTTCAAATTCATTACTTTTGCAATTTTTCAACCATCTTTTTTTAATATAAGGATTTTACTATTGGATTACATCTTGTCGCAGCAGGATTTAAGCACAATCAACAACCATTAAAAGTCCGCCCCCCCAGAATTAAGCTAACTTCGGGCAAGCCTGGTACTAATTGCCGCCCTAAAAATAATCTTTTCTGCTCAATGTTGATCATCGTAACCCCATGTTTGGCGATTTGCCCGGTACTACTCCAAAACTCAGATCAAAAACTCTTACAGGCATTGTGGTCTACCACCCCTATAAGTCAGACTAGCTTTTTATATTGCGGTAATTGAGAAAGCTTCTGCACAAGCAACTTGACCTTTTGCGCGTTTGCACGATTTGTCACAAGTACAGCGTCATCGGTTAACACCACAATCATTTCACTTACTCCAACGGCTGTAATCACTGTGCGCCGACTCTTACTCCGTGCGTCGTAAATTAGATTATTGTTAGAATCCACGCATACGAATTCACCCCGCAGTGCATTGCCATCAGAATCTGTAGGTAAATACCGGGCTGCCGCTGGCCATGAGCCTAAATCATCCCACGCCATATCCCCTTCAGCAACAAGAGCATTTTGCGCTTTCTCCATGAGTGCGTAGTCGATTGATATCTTGGTTATGTTGGGGTAATCGTTGGCTAACATACGCGCCAGTTTTCGTGGCGAACCTGCTACTTTTAACCACCGTTCGCAAGCCTGATACATTTCTGGTACATGTAGGCGTAACCCTTCTACGATTGCTTCAAACGACCAGATAAACATTCCTGCGTTCCATCTATATTGGCCAGACCTTACGTATTCAACAGCGGTTGGGTAATCAGGTTTTTCAACAAATTGGGCCACATGGAAAAATTGTGTACTAAGCTTCCGGATCCCTAAGGCACTTAGACACACAGGTTCGCCCAAGCGGATGTACCCATACCCTGTCGTAGGTTCTACAGGCTTAATCCCAATTGTGACAAACACTCGGTCTCGGGAAGCAACCTCAAACGCGTCATTTAATATTTGCTGAAATTTTTTTTCCTCAGGGATCAAATGATCCGCAGGCAGAACAGCCATTACCCCTGATGTACAACGGTAACCTACCAGGGCAGCACCAAGGGTCACTGCGGCACATGTGTCGCGACCAATCGGTTCGGCTACTAAATTCTCCCGCGGCAACTGTGGCAACTGATTTCGAACTTCAGCTAACTGGTTACGAGTAGTGATTACAAAAACATTCTCCACGGGGACTAACGGTTTAATCCTGTCCACTGCCTGCTGCAAAAGTGAACGATTCCCAAACAGCTTCAATAGTTGTTTTGGGGTAGTTTCGCGGCTCAATGGCCAAAATCGTTCACCTCGGCCACCTGCCATTATTATTACATACCTATTCGATCCTTTCATACTACACAACTAGGAGTAAGCCAATTCATTCCCCTCAGGGAGTTTTCACGGCCAAAACTAAACGGCTCACAAACTCCTTAACCTTGGGGACCAGCATTGGCGTCTTGCCAAGCTCTCCGATCATTTTTACAACTGCACTACCGACCACCACACCGTCTGCAAACTGGGCTACGAAACGAGCCTGTTCAGGAGTAGCAACGCCAAATCCTATTACTATCGGCAGGTCCGTATACCGCCGCATCAAACTCACTCGGTCTCGCAACGCCTCGGAAAAACTGGTGGGCATACCTGTTACACCTTCTCGCGAAACATAATATATAAATCCTCTGGCGCGCTGGACAATCTTCGCTATTCTTTCTTCTGGAGTTGTCGGAGCTACCAGATAAATCGGACACAGTCCAGTCTGCTTCATTACGAAATCATAATCCGAGGCTTCTTCGGGTGGCAAATCTAATACTAACAAGCCATCCACACCAGCACGCGCTGCTTCACTTATGAACTTTTCCAACCCCATCCGATGAACTAAGTTGTAATAAACGTAAAGCACGATCGGCATTTCCGATCTCGCTCGGATCCGCAACACGGTTTCAAACACCCCAAGAGGCGTTGTCCCGGATAATAACCCACGTTGGGCGGCCATCTGGTTGATAGGCCCATCTGCTAATGGATCACTAAATGGCACGCCTAGTTCAAGTATGTCCACACCCGCTTCATCAAAAGCCCAAGCAAGTTCACGAGTTGCATCCAGATCAGGATCACCAGCACCAATGTAAACAATTAGCGCTTTCTTACCAGATTGCCGCAGTTGGCAAAACTTGTGTTCAATCCGGTTCATGCAGGACGCAGTTTTGCTAGAGTCACAACTCCTTGCAAGCCACTTTATTTCCGAATAATTACACTACACCTGGATTTTCTAAGCCGTGTGATTTCCCCTTCATCCTGATTAAAATCAGCGCTTCAGCAAATTCCAACGAAGCCGAATTAAGAGTCATACACCGGAGTTCCTTTTATGTCGGTCTCCGCAAGTTGATGCCTCAGTCTGGCTTGCCTATTCGGGAAATCCAAGTACCGTTCATTCCTGTGAAAATTCTGTTTATAGGTGATATTGTAGGTGAACCCGGGCGGAAAGCACTTAGGAAAGTGCTACCGCGCTTTCGTGAGGAGAAAGGAGTCTCTCTGGTAATTGCGAACGGCGAGAATGCCGCGGGAGGCGCAGGCATCACACGCACTACTGCAAAAGAGCTTTTTGAAGCAGGCGTAGATGTCATCACTACTGGGGATCATATTTGGGATCACAAAGAAGCACTCGACCTAGTCGCAGAAGAACCTCGAGTATTAAGGCCATTAAACTATCCACCTGGGGTACCAGGTAGCGGAAGCATCTTATGGAAAACCCCTGACCACTACGAAGTAGCGGTAATTAACCTTCAAGGGCGCGTTTTTATGGGTGAAATGGAAAACCCTTTTGTAGCAGTGAATGCAGAACTAGAACGACTTAATGGATGCACACCAATCATTGTTGTTGATTTCCACGCCGAAGCCACTTCGGAAAAAATTGCTATGGCTCGCATGCTCGATGGGCGTGTGAGTGCTGTACTTGGGACCCATACCCACGTGCAGACTGCTGATGAACAAATATTACCTGGCGGAACCGCATTTTTATGCGACGTTGGTTTCACTGGTCCCCACGAAAGTGTTATAGGGCGCAAAATCGAACCGGTAATAAAACGCTTTCTTACAGGTTTACCTCAACGGTTTGAAGTAGCCACAGGCGACGTGCGTGTTCAAGGCGCCTTAATCGAAATCCAACCTGAGACAGGACGAGCAACTGATATTACCCGAGTTTCACTTAGGGTTTCTGATTAACAGATCGTGTCAACCCACAAAATACCGCTGTAAGTCGGCAAATCTAACCAGGCTGCTGTGCAGCCAATTGTTCGGCAGCTTGGTTCTGCTCAAATGCGGTGTCGTTCGTATCATTCTCAGGCTTCCTCAGGGTAACACTCACAACTTTACTGACACCCTTTTCTTCCATTGTTACCCCATAAACGACGTCAGCCAAGCTAATAGTACGTTTGTTATGGGTTATAATTATGAACTGAGTGGTATCCGTGAACCTCTGTACCAATCTCACAAACCTGTTAATGTTAGCCTCATCCAGAGTTGCATCCAGCTCATCTAGCACGCAAAACGGACTAGGTTTCACCTGGTATATTGCAAAAAGCAACGCTACTGCTGTCATTGTCTGTTCACCACCTGAAAGCAGGCTAATGTTCTGGTTCTGTTTTCCTGGCGGTCGAGCTTCGATCTCAATTCCTGACTCCAAAACATCGTTCTCATCTACTAAATACAAATCTGCCTTGCCACCACCAAACACTTCTACAAACAACTCACGGAAATTCCGACGGATTTGTTCGAATGTCTCAAGAAACATTTGGCGGGACTGAGCATTTATACGGTTTATTAACTCCACCAGCTGAGCTTTAGCATCCACCAGATCTTGATATTGTTTAGTCAAGAATTGATAACGTTCTTGGACAGCTTCGAATTCCTCTAACGCAACCAGGTTCACCGGTCCCATTTCTTCCAATTTCTTCCTCAACCAATCTATCTGCTGGGCTACAGCACTCCAGTCGGTAGCCAAGCCGTGCGCAGCCATTTCTTCTGGTGAGACAACTTGTACTTTTGCCGGACCTTCATCAGCGAAAATAATTTTTATACATTCTCCTCTAACCTGTTCGAGGTCCACCTGGTACTTTTGCTTAATTTGCTCCTTCACATGGTCAGCACTAAGTCGCTTTTGAGCCACCTCAATCTCAGCGCTCGTCAACTCTTCGCGCAGGCGATTGCACTCTTTCCGGAGCTCACTGATCCGTTTTTCCAATCCAGAAATTCGACCTTCGGCCTCTAGCCGCTTATTTGACCAGTCGGCTATCGTTTTCTCCACTTTTGTCAATTGCCGTTGCAAATCTTCAACCGACCGCTCCGACTCTTGGACCTCTGCTTGAGCCCGATCAATCAAAACCCTTCCTGCCTCAATTTCCTCTAGCCGGATTCGCGTCGTTTCTTCTAACTCCTTTAGCCTCTGCGTAAGCGCACGGATCTGTTTCTCTAATCCATCCAATTGCTGTTTGGAGGTAGCCAGTTGCACACGCGCTTCGGAGGCGCTATTTAGAACGGACTCACGTTCTTGCTGTAAGCGCTCCAGGTTAAACCGGGCCTCATCAAAAGCGCTACGCAAACTCTCTCCCTGAGTTTCGAGCGCGGTTAATTCATCCACAGCATGTTTACGCTCCTGGGTTAACTCCTCAATCTCGGCACGTAAACTCTCTATTTCAAAATCTATCGCGGCTAGCCTTTGAGTTACTGCGTCCAAATCCGATTTCAATGTATTGAGTTCTGCTCGACTAGTGGCTCCCTTTAGTTCGCATTGGCGAAGATGCTTCTCAATTCCCTCCAATGAGCTCTGAAGCTCATCCAATTTGGCGCGAACTGTATCTCGCTCCTGCTCTAAGCTTCCCCGTATCACTCTCAGTTCTTGAATTTTTCTCTCCAAAGCCGCTATCTCATTTTTCCTTGCAAGGATTGAAACCGGATTGTGGCCTTCACCATTAAGAGACCCCCCTATTAACACACCATGTCGTGTAAGGACTTCTCCAGACAGCGTAACAAAATCATGGCCCGCCAGTCCATTTTTCAACCCTGCCAATGCTTTTTCCAAATTCTCAACGATCAAAGTCTTCCCTAGCAATGCTTCCACCAAGGGCCTGACCATTTCCTCAGAAGAAATCACTGAAAGCGCAGGAATATATCCATCGGTAGAGCAAGCAGCATCCGAGGAAACCGTTTCTTGCCTTTCGAAGCCTGCTATCTCGCGGCACAGTTGCAATACAGCAATGTGAGCCCTCCCCAGGTTGTTATTCCGCAACTGATCTAGAATTGCCCGGGCACCTTCGGCGTGCTCTGCCAACACCAACTCTAGATGATGTCCCAAGGCAGATTCAATTGCGCAAACATATTGATTTGGCACCTGAATTTTGTCTGCCAAAACACCTTCAGCAAATTCTCTGACTTTGAGAGCTGCAACGGTACCCTTAGCAAAACCTTCGTAAGACGCTTCTAGCTGTTTCAACACGTCTAATCGCGAATTCGCCTCGGCAAACTGCCGGCTAATGTTATTTATTCGGTCAATTACATCTCGTAGCTGTCCTTCTAACTCTCTAATCTCAGCCCTAATTTTCGCGGCTTGTTCACGCACTGATGAAAGCTCAGCCTCATGAGTCTCGATAGACGCCATCCGGTCACTCAACCGTGCTTCCAACTCCTGCCTTTGAGCCAACAACCTATCCCGCTCTTCCTGCAGCTTTTGCAACCGTACACCATCTATTCGGACTTGGTGCTCTGCATTGCTTATCTTGTTCCGCAATTGCGCTAGCAATTGCGCATTTTCGAACAATTTTGTCTGCAACTCTGCAACTTGCTGTTGGCAACTCCTTATTTTTGCCTCTACTTCTGTCAAGGAGGCTTGCCGCGCAGCAAACGAACGCTCTTTCTCCTTTATTTCTTCGACCAAAAGATCTCGTTGATGGACCAACTCATGTAGCTCCACCCTTACACTGGCAATCCTTTCCTCTGCCAGAGTAATCTCTCCGCGGGCTTGCTTCTCCCGCGCTTGCACATCCGCCAACCTCTGCAAATTAAAATTAATCCGATCACGGTGCTGTTGAATCTGAGCATTAACCCCTGATTTTACCTCCTGGGCACTAGTCAACTCCTCCTGAATACGCCTCAGTTCCTCCCGAGCCATGGATACCTCGTTCTCTAAAGCCAAACCTTCCACCTCAACCTTGTTGAGCTGGGCTTGCAATTCAGCTACTTTCTGCTGCACACAATGCAATTCATGCAACAAACAATCGTATTGATGCCTTGCAAACTGAGTCTCCAAAAATTCAAGCTGCTTTGTAAATTCTTTATAACGTCGTGCCTTTGCTGCCTGCCGTTGCAATGACCCTATCTGCCGTTTTACTTCACGAATTAGGTCAGCAAGCCTAACTAAGTTTTGTTCGGTATACTCAAGTTTGCGAAGTGCTTCTTTGCGCCGGGCTTTATATTTACTTATTCCCGCTGCCTCTTCAAAAACCATCCGCCGATCTTCTGGTCTGGTAGATAGTAACTGCGTAATCTGCCCCTGTGCTAATATGCTATAACTAGTTCGGCCAATTCCAGTACCCATGAATAACTGTTGAATATCCTTTAAACGGCATTGGGTGCCATTAATCAAATACTCCCCGATACCATCCCGATACACTCGACGAGTAATCGTAAGCTCATTGAAATCCAAAGGCAATCCTGCCGCCTTCAACTGCGCCTTATCCACATCACCCAAAACGAGGGATACCTCTGCCATCGACAACGGTTTCCGCTCTTCAGTTCCATTAAAGATAACGTCAGCCATTGTCTCTCCCCGAAGAGCCTTTGCCGACTGTTCTCCAAGAACCCATCGTATCGCATCGCATATGTTTGATTTACCACTACCGTTAGGCCCCACAATTGCTGTTATCCCCCGCTGAAACTCCAGCGTGGTTTTATCGCAAAATGACTTAAACCCAAGCAGTATTATGCTCTTTAGGTACATTGTTTTTGATTTTGAAACCGAAATCTTGAATTCTACTGTAGCATACTACCACTTGTAGGGGCAACCTTAACTTCGAGCACAACATCTTGGTGAGGGACCGATGGCTGGATACTTCCTAACGTTGTGCCCGTTGCCCAACGGCAACAGCTTATTTTAGCTCTTAAGTACACTCAAAACCTTAAAAATGCAACTCGTTTCCCACCCTGTAAGCCTCAAAACCTAAAGCATATCAGTCTAGCCCGCACATAAAACTAAAATTCGGGCATGACAAATGCCGCTGGGCTGTATTTATTTACAAGTATGCCAGACTGGCTTGTAAAACCAGAAGTTATACTGACCCATGAAAGCGATTTAGATGGTTTAGTAGCTGGGGTATTGTTAAAACGCCTTGCTAATCATTTATTTAAAGAAGACGTCCCATTAATCGCGTATCATACGGGCGAATGGTTATCACGAAAGTTCTCCGAGGCAACTGGCTGGGTGGCAGACCTGGGGGTGAGCCCCAAAATGGATAAACCGGGCTGGCTCATTATCGATCATCACACTTTAGAATATAACCCAAAACATGCGGTCTTAATTCACTCCTCACAAAAATCTGCAAGCCTACTTGCCTATGAACTGTGCAATAAATACGGGATTCGGTCACAAAAACTGGACAGGCTAGTGCATTTGAGTAACGTCGCTGATTTGTTCCTGGAAGATGACCCTGATTTTGTTACAGCCTGCGATTATGCTGCACTGGTGAAAACATACCGTTTTTGGAACCTCATACTTTTGATCGACTGGGAAATCGAAAAACTCCTTGATCACCCACTGCTAGAAGTCATCGCAACCAAACGCCGTATAGAAGATCCCATCGGCAAAGCGTGGGCCTTGGAAAACATGGTTGAACTAGCCCCGGGCATCGCTTACGTGGACACAGTGATAGGTAATACAAATGTGATCGTGAACGAACTACTCTCTACCGAATCCTTGCCCTATCAAGTGTTGATCACTATAACACGCCAAGGAGATGGATCATTATCGGCAAGCATTCGAAGTAAGAACGGGGAAGCAATCAACATAGCACGCAAACTAAATGGCGGTGGTCACCCCAATGCCTCAGGTGCACAACTACCAAAACACATAAAAACTATTCAAGAAGCCATCGCATTCATGCAACGAATCCTAAACGCAAACACAGAACGGGCCATCAACCCTTTAAACGCAGCGCTTTCCAGCCTTCCTAAACTGAAAACCGCCCAAGAGTAAATAGCTTATTTTTGCCATGACAACGCAAAACCAAGAAAACATCCAAATTGCACACAGTACAAACAGACAAGACGGCCGTGCGCCACATCAACTTCGCGATATTAAGTTCCATTTAGACTTCGCACCGGCTGCGCTCGGATCAGTCTTAATTCAATGGGGCAATACTCACGTCATCTGCGCAGTCACTATGGAAGCCTCTGTCCCCAAATGGATGCGGGACCAGAATGTGGTGGGTGGATGGATTACTGCCGAATATTCCATGCTTCCTTATTCAACCCCTGAACGGAAACCCCGCGAAATAACCAAAGGACGACCCGAAGGCCGTACGCAGGAAATCCAACGCATTATAGGAAGAGCACTCCGTGCTGCAGTAGACTTAGAAGCGCTAGGTGAGATGACACTTTGGATCGATTGCGATGTTGTCCAAGCCGATGGGGGGACCAGAACCGCTTCTATTACAGGCGCATACGTGGCACTTGTAATGGCTATTGACCGATTACTAAAACAAGGCAAACTCACACAAAATCCCCTCCGCCATCAAGTTGCTGCCGTAAGCGTGGGGTTGATCGACCGTCGACCATTGTTAGACCTAAACTTCGCGGAAGACACAGTAGCCGATGTAGATATGACCCTTATAATGACCCGGGATGGACAATTTGTGGAAATACACGCGATTGGTGAACAAGCTTGTTTCACCGAAGACGAGTTTGTACAGATGATGGCGTTGGGAAAGCAGGGTTTGTCACAAATATTTGACGCCCAACTTAGAGCGCTTAATAGCATCGGATTAGATCCGACCAAGCTGAGTCCCCCTTCACCACCACCTGAACTTCCCCCCACTCCACCACAAGCAAATCAGCCTAACTCTATTTAAATCTATTGGAAGCGCTTCACGAAAATGAACGAACCTTTAGTTAGAACATTCATTGCAATAAATCTTCCGGCTAACCTCCGAGCGGCAATTGCGATTAACCAAAGCCAATTAAAGAAGAAATTGTCCCTAGACTGCATTAAGTGGACTGAGCCAAACCAATTACACATTACCCTCCGGTTTTTAGGCGAGATACTCCAGTCACAAGTATCTGCCTTAGAAACCATACTCGGTGAAATCACACCCAAGTTTAACAGCTTCTCTTTAAACATTTCTGGCATAGGGGTGTTCCCCGATATAAAACGACCGCGGGTTATCTGGGTAGGAATCTCAGGCGAAACTCGTCAACTATTCTGCTTAGCTAAAGCGATTGCCGATGCGACAAGTAACATTGGTCAAATTGAAGAACGCGAGTTCCACCCACACATAACCCTAGGAAGGGTAAAGTCTTCCGATCCCAGCGACTTGCGCACTATTGGTACAACAATCCAACACATTAAGCTGGAACAATTAGGAGAATGGCACGTGACCCAGATTGATTTAATGAAAAGCACACTGACCCCCAAGGGTCCGATCTACGAATGTCTCAAATCGTTTTCCCTACAATCATGACTCACCTTTATCATCCGGCGGCGGCATCCCTATACGTTCCACCGCTTGTGACCTCCCCCTACGAGGTCGTTTCTGAAAAAACTCCAACTGAGCGTCTTCCTTCAAATAACCATAGACCTTCAAAATCCGTATGACTTGGATCACGTCTGCTCTCTGATAGTTACGATTGCACTCTATGTGCGAAATTAGATCAGAGAGCACCGTCCTGAAGGTCAAAACACAGTCAACCCCCCGTTTTTTTAGGGCATCAAACACCCCAGCACGCGCAGCTGCTGAGGTTGGCAAGTCGGGCACCACGAGAATGCGTGTTACAGGGCCGTGAGCAACATTTAATCCTTGAGAGACCGAGCGGAATACCTCTAGACCCAATGCCTTATCCAAATCATCCAGGCCTGCTAACAAAGAAGGGCTCATGGTTTCTGAATGCCATCCCTTTACTACAACCTCACCCTGTGCAATACGATTTACATCCGAAGCTTTCAGCTCCATCGGCAAGGGATCAGCCCCTAGTTCTGGGTGCGGATTATAAACTAACAAATCTACCTGTCGCTCTTCGCCTCTCTCTCGCCCTACATATTTGCGGAGTTGCCTAACTAAAAAACCCCTAAACTCAAAAAATTCACGGACCAATGTTTCGCTAATTGATGCCATTTTTAACCCATATTTTATGCGGAAATCGCGTCCAACGCCATGTTGATCTCTTGATCGCGAACCGTTTGCCCCCAAACCACTTCCCCTATGCGCTTTGCTAGCACAAATTTAATTTCACCACCCTGCGCTTTCTTGTCCACCTTCATCGCCTGCAGTATTTTTTCTCGTCGACGTTGCGTAATTCGAATCGAAACCGGTAAATCTACCGATTTAAGTAAGTTAACTATGCGCTCCCTTTCACTCTCCGGTAACCCACAAATTTTTGTCGACAGATACGTAGCCCCCACCATTCCTATTGCAACTGCTTCGCCGTGGAGAAATCGACCATATCCATACACAGCTTCTATCGCATGTCCAATTGTGTGACCAAAGTTTAGAATCTGGCGCAGTCCAGACTCGGTCTCATCCCTGCTAACTACGTCGGCTTTGATTTGGCAACATCTTGTGATTACCTCCTCTAATACCCCCAGGTGTCTTGAACTCAGCTCACTAAAATGCAACTCCAACTCGGTAAAGAACCTCGAGTCCGCAATCACTCCATATTTTATCACCTCTGCGAGCCCAGAAATATATTCACGCTCAGGTAATGTCACCAACGTTCCCACATCACATATCACAAGTACGGGCTGATAAAACGCGCCTACTAGGTTTTTCCCTTGCTTTAAATTGACGGCCACTTTGCCGCCAACAGAACTATCTACCTGTGCTAGCAAGCTCGTCGGAACCTGAACGTATTTGATCCCCCGCATATAAGTAGCCGCCACAAATCCTCCTAGATCGCCTACAACACCCCCACCCAACGCCACAATGAATGATTTTCGATCTAACCCTGCTTTTACCAACTTTTCATAACAATCTTCGGCGGTTCGCAAACTCTTACTTGCCTCCCCTGCCCTAATCTCCACTACTACTGGATCAAACCCCGCGTTCCGAAGCGAACCACAAACTGACTCCGCATATAACCGTCCTACATTGGTATCGGTAATCACCGCGCATTTCCGCCCCAACCCGATTCCAGCACATTCCTGCCCAATTCTTTCTAAAAGCCCGCGACCTATCCAAATACGATAGCTTCTTACACCTAGTGATACATCGACTGCCTGCATAACAGGCAAAATACACTTTACTGCCTTTAACTCAAGTTCTGGCACCTGCTAACCTAATCTCGCTCAAATTCCTGAGTTATTTACTCGGCGGGGTCTCCCCCCCACGTTCCTTGCTAGATGTACCTAATATTGATTTCCACGAAATCACCCCGCAACTTACACATCGTAAACAGCGTATGCACCTAACTGAGTTTGGATTCTCCACTGGTGCAATCCCTACTGGACAAAGCCTAAGACACACGTTGCATTGCAGACATTTTTCAGACTCCACGTGCAACCGCCCTAAACTAACTTTGTTCATTAATGCCAAAAATCCACCAAGAGGACAAAGCACTCTACACCATGGTCGATAAACCCACATAGCCACCAGCAAAAACACCGCTAGTAGTGTCGACTTAAAAACACCCATTTGCCATTCCCCTCCTTTGACCAACCCGTACAACGAATAGGGCAATCCCGCTTCCAGTGCGCCAGCTGGGCAAATCTTGCATACTGTTATAGGCTGCTCTTCATAAAACAAACCTTTAGCACCAAAATACATCGGCAGAATTATCACAAGCCCTAGCAACACAGCATATCGACCCAAACCCACCCATGAAGGCAACCCGATTTTCCGTTTGGGCCCAAGTTTTGCTATGACATCTTGAATAAGCCCGAAAGGACATACCCACCCACAGATGCGTGTTCCCACCAATGCTCCTGCAAATACCAACACTCCCAATACAAGCCAAGGCATAATTGTAACACTCAAGATTGCAGGGAACAACGCAGCATAATTTGCCAACAAACCAATTGGACAAGCAAACGAAGATGCTGGACACGCGTAACAGTGAAACACACACGCAGGAAATGCATGCAACCGGGATCCCACTGGGAGCAACCAAACAAACAGAAAAGCTAATTGAACCTTCAACCGAAGGCGATCTATCTGAGCAGGGTTCCCCCATCCTTTCCTTCCGTCATTCATACTAAGCATCTAACACTAAGTGGACTGCCACCTAGCAGCCCGTAACATCAACGTACTCAGGTAGGACATGCACTTGTAACAGACCTGTCAATAAACAGCTTAATTCTCCCATAGACAGGATGAGCAATCACAGGGCCTGAAACAATACCTCCTTCTTTCCCGTTTATTGCTATTGGTTGAGCTTGAATTCCCCCATGAGTGATTGCTAGGTTGATGGTCAGTTGCCCTACTAATTGGTCTTCCTGGTCAGGCAACGGGGTTTGAATAATTACACCAATTGCAATGCATACAACACCAACAGCCACCAAAAACCAACCAAGCAAGTTAAATTCACTTTTTTCTCGACCCCTTCTCATATACACGCACAAAAGTAAGTGGCGGAGGTGTATGGGAATCGAACCCACCTGGAGCCGTAAGGCCCCACCCTGGTTTTGAAGACCAGGAGCGCCACCAGGTCGCCTGCCACCTCCGCTACCTCAACAAGGGCAGACTGACCTGCCAACTTCTTCCAAAACCCAATTGGACTCTAATCAGGTTTTAAACCAATTTCAACATCCGCCTTCAATCAAAATATCCTTTCTGAAAAACCCTTATTGTTGTATATGCCCGAATACTCTACGGGAAAAAGCGGCATTTGCCCCCAACAAATCATCAATTCGAACTCAATTGCAGCAAAACAAATATAGATATACCATTGCTTTCTCAGCACAAAAGTGCTTTCTCACCCTCATTACCAATTCAGAACTCTGGTTTCTCATACCGCCACGCAAGAAATTTAACCACCAAAATATTGTCCAGCCGCAAACTACTACAAGTACGCACCCCCCTTTACATCCTAGCATTGAAAAATTGATCTACTCCCCAACCCCACGATAGCATAAAAGCGATGACTCCAATCCACGTAATCACTGAAACTAGATGTTTAGGCTACAGTCAGCGCGGCCACGCGGAACGCCCCGACCGCATAGCACGAACCATTGAAAAACTCCAAAGCCAAAACGACGTACACATTTTGTGGGATGAACCCATAGACGTACCAGATGAAATAATTCTTCGTGCTCATTCTACAACACTTCTAAAGCGATTAGAAGAGCCGTACGATTTCGACACTGATACACCATATTACCCTGGAATACACATATACGCACGGCGATCAGTCGGTGGCGCACTGGTAGCAATGAACTACGCCCTTCAAGGTAAACCTGCATTTAGCTTGATGCGCCCTCCTGGCCACCATGCAACACGAAATCGTTGTATGGGATTCTGCTACTTGAACTCCATTGCAATTGCTACATTAGAAGCTGCTGCTCGCGGAATTAAACGAATTGCTATTTTTGACTTTGATGCACACCACGGCAACGGCACAGAAGAAATCGTACACAATCACCCATATATTATCTATGTGTCGGTTCACCAATCACCATGTTACCCTGGTACAGGTATTAAGAACAGAGAACCGAACTGTTACAATTTTCCCATGCCCCCCGGCTGCACAAGAGAGGAGTACCTCCAAACGCTCTCCAATGCTTTAGATGTAGTGCATGATTACGCACCCGAGCTCATCGCCGTCTCGGCTGGCTTCGACCCTTACCGATACGACCCGCTAACCCAATTACCATTAGAGTTGGAAGATTTTTACTGGCTTGGGAATCAAATTCAATCTTTCAGAATTCCAACATTTAGTATCCTTGAAGGGGGCTATAGTCTGGATTTGCCAAATCTAATTTTGGCGTATATCAAAGGCTTGGTATCAAAAGCCAATTGATGTCTCTGTTCTAAACTTCGCGCTAGGACATATGAGCAGCGGGCGTGAGTATAGAAACATAGCATTATTAGGTTTCATGGGTGCCGGCAAAACATGCGTGGGACGTTTAGTAGCAAATAAATTACAATTCCAATTTATCGACACCGACCACCTTATTGAGACACGTGCTGGCAAACCTATCCCTGCCATCTTTGCTCAAGAGGGAGAGGATGCATTTCGCGCGCTGGAACGCCAGATTGTCGAGGAACTAAAAAACCTCTCTCACACAGTAATATCCACTGGTGGTGGCATTGGAGCGAACCCAGAATTATTGGCGAGCCTCAAAACGCATGCGCTGACTTTTTACCTTTGGGCTCCACCGGAAGTTATTTGGCAAAGGATTCAAGGTCAGCAAAATCGTCCCCTGCTCCAATGCCCTGATCCACAAGCCAAAATCAAAGAGCTTCTTGCAATCCGCGAACCCGTTTACAAACAAGCGGATGTACTGATTAGCACGCTTTATCGTACTCCAGCAGAAGTAGCTGCCCACGTCATCCAAGAATATTTATCCATAATTTCGCCAGAACGTACGTAGGCCAAAGATACAGACATTACCTTCACACAAATAAAGCATTCACAACTGCCTGGGTTTCTATTTTGCCTGTTTGAGTCGAACATTACTACAGAAGTAAACAGCGGCAAAAACTTACCTTCAGTCACAAAAAATATTGACACACCTTTTATTAGTATTACGATTTTAGGCGTTAGTAATACTAACAGGAGGTTGTCAAAATGAAAAAAAACCACATACAATTCAAAAAACTGCTCTTCAAATGCCCGATGTTCACTCTACCTTTCTTCTTTATGCCTACTACCGCGGTAGCTCATCCACCAATGGATCCAACGTCGCTAACAAACAGACATTCAGCAAGCGAGCCAGTGTATTACCTGTTTCCCATCGGCAAAGTTGAAATTACAACCAACACTACCCCACGAATACGAATCTATGATACATATAAGGACGGATTACTTGGTTTGGAAAACTGGTCTCACATTTATGTAATTTGGTGGTTCGATGCCAACGACACACCGGAACGACGGAGTCGCCTTCAGGTCCACCCGATGGGCAATACAAACAATCCTCTAACTGGTGTATTTGCATGTAGATCTCCCGTCAGACCTAACCTAATTGGTCTGACTATTTGCAAGGTGGAAAAAGTCGACCCTCCTTACATTTACATAGATAAAATTGACGCCTGGCCAGAGACGCCCGTCTTAGATATCAAGCCTGTAACAAAGCGAGAAACGAATCTTGAAGTGCACGGCCCTGTTTGGGAACCCAGGCACAGGGATAACCCAACCCCACAAACAAATAAGCTCGGTACACTACATCAATAACTAACCCTTCCCCTTTAGGAGGAGCCATGACTAAACGCTGGTGTAATGCACCAATCTTTCGCAGTTTTTACCCTGCTTACAATCGCAACAATGCTTTCACACTCATAGAGTTGTTAGTTGTAATTGGCATAATAGCTATTCTTGCAGGGCTCATGATTCCGTGTCTCAGCCGCTCCAAATCCATTGCCAAATCCATCCAATGCACTTCCAACCTAAGGCAAATTGGGCTAGCATGTGAAATGTACTCTGCCGACTTTGATCAACGAATGGTTGTATGGAGTTATCCAGACACCAACAGAGGAGCGTGGCGAATAGGCTCATACGGATGGCAGGTACAAATCCAACCTTATCTAATCGTAAATCCATACCAGAGAAGCACTAACGAATCAGGAACAACGGTATTCAAATACATAAATGTCTTTGAATGCCCTGAGCAAAAAGGTGAGCGATCTAGAATGGCTATGGGATCCGCTGATGCTTACGTTTCGTATGCAATTAACGGACATGTTGCAGGACTAGTTTGGATTGGGTCAATTGCGGGGTTAGAGCCTCCACCCAAAAAAGACGCGATTACAAAACCAGCAGAGGTGATGTGGTTTTGTGATGCCAATAGCCATATGGTAACCAAAGACACAGCCGAAAGCATCCGCGATCGCCACCTTCTGAAGGTCAATATGCTGTTTGTAGATCTTCACACAGGTTCTATGAAAAAAGCTGCGATCACCAACGCCACTCCACCATTTATTTGGTGGCGTGAGGTTCCAAGACGCTAGAAATTCTCTGGTCTCTCCAGGGGCCGCTAGGTTTCAATAACTTGCCACCAGTCATCGTCCTAACGTTTCGACTCTTAAACGATGCCACGTTATATGGCTTTGTTATGAGCTGGTGGTAGTACCGGGCGGCCCCCTCTCTATCTGGAGCAACCCATGCGCATCGAAATAATCCCTATGGTGGCAAAGGTGCAGAGTGACCTTTGAATTCCAAAGTCTTAAGAGATTACCACTCAGTTAATCTATGCCGTTGCAGCTACTCGCAAACCGCGGGCGATCTGTCTGAAGTGATATCCCATAATTGCCAGTTCAACAACAGTAGGAAAGATTCTGGGGCGTCGCAAAAGCGTTGTGAATAAAAGCTTCCAGTAATGAAATCTCCCCTTGTCGCGGATACCAAGCACCCAAATAGACTTAAGGAAGGCCCAAGCATCTATCCACGAAATAGTCAAATTCAACCGCGGCGGATGATAATTTTCTAAAAACACCTTCACCCGCTGGTAATACAACTTCGGCTCATACAACGCGTTCATTAACGAAGCATATCCTTGGACCAAAAATTCACGCCCGAGTTTTGGAATGAAGTTCAGCACAGTGGCGGTATTATTACCCGTGCTTTCAGCTATGATTCGTCCCTCCGCCATAAGTCGATTCCACAACCTCGTACCTGGCAAAGCAGTTAGCAGCCCGACCATTGCGGTGGCTATCCCCGTTTTCTGGATAAACTGAAATTGGCGTCTGAAAATATCTTTTGGGTCGCTGTCAAATCCCACGATGAACCCCCCCATAACTTCTAATCCATACCGCTGCAAGGCGTGGACAGCTTCTTCAAGGTCTTTACTTTTGTTTTGGAACTTGCCGCATTCTTCGAGTGATTCTGGGGCAGGCGTTTCGATACCGACGAACACCTTTCTAAATCCGGCTTCTACCATTAATCGGCATAACTCTGGGTCATCAGCAAGGTTTATCGAAGCCTCTGTCATAAAAGTCATCTTACTGTTATTTCGTCGCCTCCATTCGATAAGCTCTAGCAAGAGTTGTCGTGTAGACCGCTTGTTACCAATAAAGTTGTCGTCCACAAGAAATATCCCCCCATCCCATCCATATCCTCGGAGTGCCTCTAACTCCGTGATTACCTGCTGAGGTGTTTTTACGCGGGGTACCCGTCCAAACATCACGACAATGTCACAAAACTCACAGTTAAACGGGCATCCTCGAGAAAACTGTACTGGCATTGCTGCGTAATGTTTAAATTTGACTAAGTCCCAACGAGGTACAGGTGAAGTCTTCAAGTCGGGGAATCCCGCAGCTCGATACTCCGGTTTTAGTTGTCCCTGTTCCATATCTAAGACTAATTCGGAGATTATTTCCTCCGCTTCCCCTCTAACTAAGCAAAAGCGCCCATTTACCAAATTTGGACTTGTAGTGAATAATGGGCCACCAGCTACAACTGGCTTGCCAAACTTGTTTGCCCAACCTATCACTTCCTCAGCACTTTCTTTCTGAATTAACATTGCACTAAGAAAAACATAGTCTGCCCATTTCAAGTCTGCCTCGGTCAACTTCCCCACGTTCATGTCTACTAACCGGAGATCCCAATGTTTAGGTAATAGAGCTGCCACCGTCAAAAGTCCTAAGGGGGGCATCGACGCGCGCTTACATATGAACTTAAGCGCATGCCGCATATTCCAAAACGTATCGGGGGTCTTCGGATATACCAACAGCACTTTCATGTCAGGTTTAAACCTACTCGATAAATACACTTCCTGCAAATAGCCTAGCTTTTTATCCCTAGGCGCCGCACCAACCTTTCTAGAAAGACACCAGTTTGTAGCTTCACTCACGTGACTGTTGCACAATAGCTTTCACCTGGTAAACCGGTGATAACCTAATCTCTTTTAACTCGCATAGCTGTGGTATCCCCGGACTGAACTGTGGTTTGGTACGGGGGTCTATAAAAATTGGTGCATCTACCCGCAACGGGAGAATTAACAAATCCAATACACCCTCCTTTATGGAGTTCAAATATCGGGCAAGTCCCATTTCCAAAGGCAAACCATTATAAAAATCGTCAATGAAAAGATTCCCATGGTGGGAAACCCGTGCGACATCGCCAACATAGGAAATGTTCAAAAGCATATCGACCGCAGGCCAAGGAATATGTGGAGGCACCGTAATTCGCCATTGGCCTGCAAATTGAAAATCTTCCTCGCGCGGCTGGGTTGCAACCGGTTGTGAAATTTGCCCAAGTCTTACCTTGGGTGCAAGCCCAGGTTCACGCACTAACTGCACTTTACATAAAAGATTGCTCTCGGGGATAGGTTCGACCTCGGTAACCCACCAATTAAACACATGTGCGTCAACGTGCACGTTTCTGTTCCATCCAGGTATTCGCCGCCACGGTTTTCTCACTCTAACATCCACAGGCAACCCTAACATGAAATCGCTGGCATTGGTTGAAGTTACTATAATCGTGTTTCCTTCTGCATATAGGTTACCTTCGCTGTAAACTACTAATTTGCGTCCATTGATTTTAATTTTCCAGATCCGCAAACTTTGCTTATCAGTCAAAACACAGAACCTCATCCTTTGACCCAAAGAACCAACCGCTGTAAATGCGACCCATGGGCCCGTATTCGTGACAGTCACTACTACCATTCCATTGTTGGTAACCATATTCCCCATACCCTTATTCAGCTTTAAAATGGGTAGTTTCGGTCCGATCTTGAACGCAAACACAGGCAATATTCCAGGAATCGACCGGAAATATATAATGGGCTCCGCATCATCAGATTTACAGACAGGCTGTGCTGTAGCCCAGCCCAGAATTATGCCGCCACCACAATCAAAATTAAATGGCCAGAAGAAACAGACATCCCCGGGGATAGTTATAGGCTCGTTTGGCAAAATAAACTGTTGCTCTCCCAGCTCGACTTTGAATTGGACGTTGGATTTTGCCGGCATGGGCTGCAAACGCTGGTAATTATTCACAAAGATAATCCCTCCTTGCTCATTAGCACGTACTGCCCAACGTAAATTGGTAACGTCACTTTTGCCTATAGGCCGGGACTCGGGCAGGTATGATCTCATTCCCGCCAGTACTTCACCCCAATCATGTAAAAACAAATGCATGCGTCTTAGCAAATGATAATGAGGCCGAACTTGCCCATACTGTCCTAAAGGCGCCTGAAAATCGTAGTTTTTCACTGGCAAATCATTCCACTCGTTGTTTGCTTGTGACTCATTTAAAGTGGTCAGTTTCCCATCGGGATTCACCCCTCCGTGGTACATGTAATAACCCAACAGCACACTGCCAGAACCCAATTTCACTAAAGTAATTGCCTCAACGTCTTCCGGATCGATTTTAAGTCGTCTGTGGTAACTATTCATCATGCCACCTCCAATCTCACACGTTAGGTAGGGGTAAACTTGAACGTCTTCTTCATCCTTTACCTGGCGACGTCCAAGCATCTCATTCGCTATATTTTCATCCATCCTCAAGTGCGAGAAATGAAACCCCGCCCAATAACGACCAGGCATTGGTACCAGCTCGCGATCCCAAAAACCTTCGGCATAGACACCGTACATTGGAAAGATTTCTCCGGGGGGTACAGGCCTGGCGAGTGTTGGCCAACCGGTTCGAGTATACAAGGGCACGTCCAAACCTACCTCACGTGCAATGTGTTTAAGCATGATCAAATGCTCTCCAGATCCGCGGTATTCATTTTCAAGCTGGATCCCAATTACAGGCCCTCCATCTTTCCAAAGCAACCCATCCAACTGCCTTGCTATTTGGCCGTAAAATTCCCTCACTTTTGCGAGGTAATTAGTATCGCCAGACCTTAACCTCCACCCCTTCTTCATTAGCCAGTCAGGGAATCCCCCATTACGCACCTCACCGTGGCACCAGGGGCCAACACGAACTACTACCTTTAAACCCAATTCCCCGCAAAGTTTGACAAACTGTCGCAAATCCCGACTCCCAGCCCAATCATACTGACCCTCAATTTCCTCATGAAAAATCCAAAACACGTACGTAGAAACTATGTCTACTCCACCCGCCTTCATCTTGAGTAATTCAACACGCCACTCGTTGCTGGGATACCTAGCAAAATGAAACTCGCCCATTATTGGAAACCACCTCCGCCCGTTCAAAAACAAACTTTGTGAGTCAACCCTCAAAGTAGAACCATCTGTTGCAGCGCAGGTACCTAAATTATAATTCGTAAACGGGGTACCTTTCTGAGGAACGATAACCACTCTCAGCGGCTCTCCTAAAGCCTGTCGAAATGAAAAACACACACAAAAAATGACGACAAAACTTGCAATGTAACCCGACCACACTTTCATGCGTTTATTTTAGGTACCCGCATCACAACCATCCATAACCAATTTAGGTAATAAGCTTAAAAACTTGCCTTAGCAACTTACGTAGGATAGCCAGAACTGGCTATGGACGGATTACAGCAGCCAAATTTTAATTTTATACCGAGTGAGCAAATGAAGTTCACCGCAAACACAAAACCTTAAAAACACCTACGCTGAATCTATGAAAAACTCTGCCATACTTGCCATGCCCATACTGACAATTGCTACGGTTGCATTTTGTGCAACCGGCTATGTTACTCGGTCGGGTAGCACCTGGACCGCAAAAGTGGACGGGACGGTGGTTTACACCGGTCCAGATTACAACACAGCCATCCAAACGTGCATAGACAATATGAGCTCTGGTACAATTTACATAAAAAATAGCGGCACTGCTGCCACCACTTACGGTATTGTCCCAAAAGACGGCCTAACACTCGACTACTGTGGCACACAAGCATATGGCCAAAGCGGTACAGTCTCAGTAATCCAACTTGACCGGAAAAATAACGTCACGATCAAAAATCTGAAGATCACCGGCTCACCACGATACGGTATCTGGTCACGAAGTAGCAGCGGAATTACCCTAAGCGGATGTAGCTGCGATGTAACAGGCGGGTTGATTTTCCGGTTCGACGATGGCAAAAGTGCTGGCACACGGAACATCAACGTAAATAGCATAACTGCCAACGGCGCCACAGCGCACGGTCTTGAAACATATTCAGTAGACGGTTTTTACTGGAGTACAATTACCGCCAACAACTCCACTGGGTGTGGGCTACTCCTTAATAATACCAAAAATTGGTCAGGCAGTTCCATTTACGCCTACAATTGCTGTTACGGTGGTGGTTATGCAGGATTTCGTGTAGCAAACACCAACCAGGTGGGAATAGTAAACTATGTAAGCGCCGATCGTTGTGGTCGCGGAATTTTCAGTCTTACCGGAAGTCGCGACGCAACGATAAACAACTGCTATATTCGCAATTGCAGTGGTATTGGAATTTGGATCCAAGATTCTTACAACACAAAAGTCAAGGCAGGAACGGTGGAAAACTGTGCGGGTGGTTGTTATGCCATAACAGGCGGGTCAGGTAATTCGGTGACCGTTACCTGTAAATAAATCGTGCCGCTAGGCCGAAGGAATGCAAAAGTCCAACAAGCTGGCGGGACGTCGCCCAAAAACGGCGTCCCGCTAATAATTTATGGCTGAAAAAACGGATTAATCGTTACCGAAACACGCCATGAAACGTGGTTTACTGTTCGCGGGGTTCATACTTGCCTTTGCCTTAGGTGGACTCGTCGGTCGATGGACATCCAAATTCGTCGTCATGCATGGGAACCTTTCCCCTGAAGTCACCCAAAAACTCACTGCAGCTCGGTCACCCTCCCCGAGACAATGGATATCAAAAAGTAAGGAGACCCCTTCATTGTCACTCGCTCAAATCATCTGCCGGATCAACGAGGAATGCCGCGAGCGTGTATGGCGCCGTACCCCTGAATGGAACCTAATCTTCAGCACTTTGAGTGCTCAAGACTTTAAAGTTGTAGCCGAGGGCATTAAACAATCTTTGCTAGCCCCACCCCAAAATGAATTGCGACAAACCTTCATACGACAGTGGAGTTTGATCGATCCTGTGGGTGCTCTATCCATGCTGGTAGATTGGCCCGCCTCGCTTTGTAGGGATCGACTCATAGCAAACGTGGTGAAAGAATGGCTTGCATTTGAGCCTGCCAAGGCAGTGGGATGGATAAAATCACTCCCGGCATCACCACTCAAAAATGAGCTTCTAAACTACGCAATAGAAACCGTTGCTGGAATTAACCCAACCGAGGCCCTTGAATTGGTCAAACATTTGCCTCCTTCAATTAGGTCATCAAGTTTTCGCGTGATCTTCGCCGCGTGGGCGACAATTGATCCACATGAGGCTTTAACGCAAATCCAAGCCGGAGGTTTATCACTCCAACACAAGCTAGCGGCCCTTGAAGGGCTGTTCCAAACCTTAGGTATGCTCAACCCGAGGATAGCTATGGAGTACTCAGCTTCATTACCTAGTGGGTTAATACGGTTAGCTGCTATACGAAATGTCATGGCTGGTTGGGCCTCAGTAGACCCAGAAACTGCGGCGCAATATGCCCTCAAATTACCTGTTGGGACTGAGCGTAATCACGCAATCATTGCACTTATCGAGCACTGGCCAGATTCAGCCATTGAAACGGCTGTAAAACTCACGGATGCACTTCCGGGAGGAACCGCAAGAGAAAACGCGTTACGATTCCTAATACCTACATGGGCGAATGCTGATCCCCAAAAAGCCTTCGATTTCGTGCAGTCCCTTCCCCAATGCCCAGCCAAATCTGAGCTATTGGCCAATATTATAATGTTATGGGCAATAGAAAACCCTACAAACGCTCTTAATGCTGCCTTATCCCTACCGCAGGGTCAAATCCGCACAGAGGCAATCCACGCATCGTTATCACACTTGGCAGCGTTTGACCCCACCAACGCAATACTTCGTGCACGCTCACTGCAGTCACCCGCCGAGCGCACTCAGGCGTTGCGGGAGATCGCCCTTACACTAGCCCTCGACAACCCACAACTGGCAGCTCATATCATCAGTGAGATCCCTCCCAGCCGAGAACATCTAACTATTTTACCCACAATCGCCATTGGTCTGTTAGAATCTGATCCAGAATTTGCTAAGCAATGGGCTATTAATCTGCCTCCAGGACTAGCTAAGCGCCGAACACTAGAGACTATTGGGGAAATGTTGGCGGAAACAGATCCAGCCTCAGCAATCCAATGGGCCTTAACACTCCCTGAACAAGATGGTCGAACTCGGGTTATTGAGTCCACCATTATGAAATGGGTTCGACAAGATTCTGCCTCAGCCTTGGCTTGGCTTGAACACGCCGTCCAACCGGAACTCCGCGCTAACATTGCCGGTGCAGTCGCTCGCGAACTCGCTTATACAGATCCCTTACGTGCGCTCGAGCTGGTCAACAAATTCGTTTCTGTACAGGAACAACGTGGCCTCCTGACAGAAATCGCCCGTATCTGGGCTAGACAAGACCTTGAAAGCGCCTTGAGTGCGTTGGAAAAAGCGCCGTCAGCAACTGAACGAGCAGCTATCCTTTCGGGTATAGTAAACGCATTGGTCGATAATTCGCCTGCACAGGCCGCCGAAATACTTAACCGGTTTACACCTCTTGAAATCCAACCATCCACCGTTATGTTTGTTGCAACAGAATGGGCAATGCAAGACCCAGCCGCTGCCGCAAACTGGGTGATATCCCTCACCGATCCCCAAACCAAAATTCCAGCCATTCAAGAAGTAATTATTCACTGGGCAAGTCTCGAACCCATAAAAGCGGGTGACTGGTTACGGTCTCTCCCCACAAATCCAATTCGCGATGTCGCCATAGTGGCTTACATAAACCAAATTGCGGTGGAAAACCCACAATTTGCCAGCCAGTGGATCAACATGATTTCTGAGGAAACTCTCAAACAAAATGCAATCTTAACGGTGGCAAATTCATGGAGCCGGATTGACCCTGCAGAAGTACGCAATTGGCTCAAAAGCCTTCATCTCGACCCCGATGCTGTGCTTAAATAACCTCATCCCACAGCTTTAGGAAGGTGGATTTGTACACCGTTTTGTATCTTCTCTGCATATAAGAGTCTGAATCCCTCAATTTGCTCATGCTGCTACTGGTACTCAATCACCTTTTGGTAAAAGATGTTTTCGTGCACTAATGGCCCCCTCTCAAAAGGAATAGTCATTTAACCAAACCGGTGAGGCCTATGATGGTACTCTAATCGACCCAGGGTCATCATTCCCGATTAGGATTTGGCTTGTAAGGATTCACTCAAGCTGGGAGTACCATTTTTAAGTGCCAATAGGACCCACTGCTATTGTTTACGACGCTGAAAGCTCCTATGCATAATAGAGCGAGTGGGTCTACTTCAAAATGAGTGCACATTGTTATTAGGGGTTAACCACACTTTCGGCATGCTCACACGTGCAATTTTTCAATGTTGAAGCAAGGTACAAAATGGCTAAATTACCTGGCTTGACGTATTAACGGTTGTTGAATAGTGTGAAAATTGCATGGTGGCTGTAGCTCAGGTGGTAGAGCCCCAGACTGTGGATCTGGTTGTCGCGGGTTCGAGTCCCGTCAGCCACCCCACTTTTGTTTAAAGGGACACCCCCATCCAAAAACCATTTCCACCCTTTAAAAATCTGCGATTAAAGACCGGTCTTACCCCTAAAAACGCAAAACTTGTAGATAAACCCCTGTTTCAATCAATTTTTACAAAACATTTTCTCGGCTGGATACCAGTTACTTCAGTTAGCTGATACCTATCGAGCCTCTTTTAACCGGCCGAAAAAACTTCAGTCATCTCCGCTGTAATCGTCCGCACAATGGTACCTCCTTGATACACCAAAGATAATCCGCTCTAAAGCAACGCGCAGGCAACAGGGGTCAGACTTTAACTTTTTCTGCAGAGACGAAGCTTCACGCTTGGACGTTGGACAGCAGCTTAATTCCAAGGCAGCATTAAACCAAAAACGTATACTTGCCAACAGCATCCAACTGCCTTCGTCAAAGGCTCACACGTGTTCTAAAAGTATTTATCGTAGAATTTCCACCGCCACTTTATAACAAGCACTGGGACCTACACGATTTTTCCAATTACGGCGAAAAGCTTTGCGCGTGATCATCCGATGTTACATCTGTCGAACTCCATTCTCTGATAGGCATGTGGCTGGGCATACTCTCAACACCTGCAGGTTGTTGAGTTGGAATCCGGAGGAGAAACCTTTTGATTTCTCGCAGCTTACCCAAAACGGTATTCGATCTAAGCCTTGGGAAGCGCCCGTTACTCATTATCATTTCCCCACGTCGAGAAATCATCAGTTTGTTAGACTCCACTTTTAAAACATTCACTTGTCGGTCCCCTGCCAAAACTTTCAATTCCTCCACAAGGAACAGCAATTTTACAGGTTCAGGCATCGGACCAAACCTGTCCTCAAGCTCGCGTTTTAATGCATCAAGTGTTTCAAGCGAATCCACTTGGCCAAGCTTACGATAAATCTCAATTCGCTGCTGGATATCCGGGATATAAGCAGGTGGCAAGAACGCAGGAACACGTGTGTCACCTTCCGGAAGTGGGCCTAAAGCAAGGAAATCGAACCGAACCTCAACTTGTGGTTGCGTAACTACAGGTTTGCCACGTAGAGTTTCGACCGCCTGCTTAAGTAACTTGCAATACAAATCAAACCCAACTGCTGCAATATGTCCGCTTTGCTCCCGACCCAAAATATTCCCCGCACCACGTATTTCCAGGTCACGCAATGCAACCTTAAACCCAGATCCAAGCGATGAAAACTGTCTTATTGTACTAATCCGCTGGCGCACATTACGGAGCAACATAGCATGACGAGGCAATACAAGGTAAGCATAAGCCTGATGAGTATAACGCCCCACCCGACCGCGGAGCTGATATAATTGGCTGAGTCCAAACTTATGTGCCCCATCAATAATTATTGTGTTTGCACGAGGAATATCAATGCCATTCTCAATTATAGTGGTACAAAGGAGCACATCGGCTTTGCCATCTACAAATAGGGCCATATTCCGTTCCAGTTGAGCCGACGGCATTTGTCCGTGTGCTACTACGAGCCTAGCTTCAGGCACTAGCTTTTTTAAATATTCTGCTTTCTGATAGATAGAATTAACCCGGTTATGTAAATAGAAAACCTGACCCCCCCGCATTAATTCCCGCAATATAGCCTTCCGAATAAGCTCGTCGTCTTGCTCAATCACAAAAGTTTCAACCGGGAGTCTATTCTGGGGCGGCGTTTGAATTACGCTAATATCTCGTAGTCCGCATAATGCCAGGTACATCGTTCGGGGGATCGGGGTGGCTGTCATGGTAAGCACATCCACTGTAAAACGGAGCTTTTTCAGCTTCTCCTTATGTACAACACCAAATCGTTGTTCCTCGTCGATGATTACCAATCCCAAATCTTTAAATATGACGTCGTCCTGGAGTAGACGATGAGTACCAATTACAATGTCGACTGCGCCCCTGCCCAACCGTTCTATCACCTCTAATTGCTCCTTCTTTGATCTAAATCGCGACAACAATTCTATACTTACGGGGAACGGCGCCATCCGTTCTCGAAATGTATTGTAGTGTTGTTGAGCAAGCACCGTCGTGGGAGCCAATACTGCCACCTGTTTGCCATCCATCACGGCTTTAAATGCCGCCCGAATCGCCACCTCTGTTTTTCCAAACCCCACATCCCCACAGATTAATCTGTCCATAGGCCGTGGTTTTTCCATGTCAGCTTTGGTCTCCAATATCGCCTTTAGTTGATCAGGAGTCTCCTCGTATGGGAACATTCCCTCTAACTCTCTTTGCCAAGGTGTATCGGGGCCGAACGCGTACCCCTGGTGGGCCATACGTGCAGCCTGGATCATAAGCAACTCCGAGGCCAAATCCATAACCGCACGTTCCACCTGCGCCCGGGTCTTAGCCCATCTTTTGCTACCAAGCGTGTTAAGTTTCACCCGGCTACCCCGAAATCCCACATAACGACTAACAAGATGCGCCTGACTAAGGGGAACATAAAGTTTAGGTGGGGAATCTCCCGGGCGCCGAGGAGCGTATTCGATCACAATATACTCAGTTTCACCAGTAGGCGTAACATCTTGGGGTTTGGAACCGCGACATACCGTTTCTAACCCCACAAACTTACCTATACCATAGGTTGCATGTACAACTAAATCCCCTACTTCTAGCTCCGATAAATCTAAGTCCGCAAAAGTGGCGGAAGTCTCCAAAACATGCCTGCAAGTTTCGCGCCGTGTGATTGGCCGACGTCGACCGAAAATCTCGTTATCAGTAACCACAACCAACTTTAAATCGTGCCACACAAACCCACCTGATAGGGTTCCTCGTTCCGGCTCTGGTTTGACTCCTACCAATGCTCCATTCTCCACTGAAAATCCTAAAGGAATGTACTCATCCCACAACTCTTCAAAGCGTCTAGCCTCCACCTCGCTGCTGCAAAATACTCGCACCGTATAACCCTGTCTCTGCCAGCGTGCAAGCTGATGGAAAAACTCGCGTCTCTGTGCAGTCTCTACCTCAGGTGGAATTCCACCTGATCGAATAGGCCGATATGCTTCGAGCGAGTCGATCCCAAACCTGACAACCTCAATTTCCAAATTCACCTCACTCTTAATCCAACTGTGAAGCCCATCGACTCCCAAATGTCCTGGTAGCTCGGATACGAATCCTACTTTATGAGTCCCCACCCGAAAATGACTAAAAAGCGCCTCAGGTGAGAAGTGAGCTATGTCCCCTGGGGAAACACCCCGAACATACCCATCTAAGTGCTCTTTTAAACGATGTGGTTCTACAAACAAAACCACCGTCTCAGAAGGCAAATTCTCGATAAAACTAACTGCACGGTCTGATCCGTCTTTCTTTTCTATCTCTTGAGCACATTCCCGGAGGAAAGCAAGCTCCCCCGCTGGAGGAACCCAAATACTTCCGAGTTTTCCAGTCGAAAGCTGGGTCAACGAATCAAAAGCCCTTATCGACTCGATGATGTTACCAAAAAACTCAATCCGAATAGGTTGCGCACTACTTAAAGGCCAAACATCAAGAACTCCACCTTTACGCGCTATTTCACCCCGTTGAGTCACCTTACCCACCACCTCGTAGCCATACGCAACCGCCCAATCCAAGAAACCTACCGGGTCTAATTCATCGCCTACCCGAATCATTTTACTCCGTGGTACCAGGGCACCAAGTGAATATGTCTTTTGCACTAATGCAGATACTGGGCTACATATAAACCGAACTTTGGGTTGTGTCTCCTTCCTGAGCTGACCCTCTGCGTTTGAAGGAACTTGCCCCTCACTTAAACTTAAAAGTGTAGCCAAACGACGACCAACCGTTTCGCTGTCAGGCAATTGCCCTTCACCAGGCACTACGTCCCAAGAAGGGAAAACCAACACACTACTTCCTTCTGACGCTAGCTCTTTGCCCATCTCAGCCGAGATCCATTCATCGATCTCGCGTGCTATCGACTCAGCCTCAGTTGTGGTCCCTGTGACCAATAACACCGGTACCCTAAACCGCGAAAATAAAACCACTGCAAAATATGCCACTGCACTAGAACAAATCTCGCTACATAACGGAAACCCTCCCTTCTCCCATACTTGGACAATCTGGTCCAAAAGATGGGTTATGTTGTCTGCATATAGTTTTTTCTTCACGCTCGCCACGCTTCCCAACCCAACTGACCCAATCCAACAACTTATAATACTTTACTCAAGTTTACTGCTAAATCACGCCTGTCTTTTGCCAACGGCTCAACCCTTACAAAACTACAGGGCCAGTATTCCGCTGGAATACTGGCCCTGCATAACTTTATTGCACACTTCAAAATTTGCTAACTCAAACCGGAGTTACCTTCGATCCCGGAGTCCTTCATCTTATCTTAAATGTTATCGGTGTAGGGTTTTGAAGGTTATCGCCTACGGGACATCTCGATTCAACCTTTTTAATCCATTCCTCAATTTTCTCGCGTGGCACATTCGGATCTGCCTCTATTTCAACTTCAATCTGTTTAAATCCTGCGCGATCGTTTGTGGGTTGCCCCCGGAATTTGGCAGGGTTCAATGTTCCACTCAGGGTTACTTTAACCGACTTTAAGTCTAATCCCATTTCGTTGGCGACTAATCGACCAACAAACAAGATGCATCCACCCAAACCCATCAAAACGTACTCTACTGGGGTGGGTCCTTTATCACTACCGCCCGCCTGAGCAGGCTCGTCAATGAACATATAATGATTTCTAGCACGTGCCTGGATAGGAAACGCACCTGTCCATTCAACCGTTGCTCTAAACTTGACGTCGTTTGACATGGTTACCTCCTTTATCCTTTAAGGCAAAAAATACACGCAAAATTAATAATGATCAAATGGCTCGTTCTCTGCCATCCGTAACCCAGTAATGCTCCTTAGCTCGTTTTAACTGTTTTACCCATTGGCTGTTACCCTAAGAGTTCTGCTCCTCGCAATCTTTGTTGAATTATTGGCATTACTGTTTAGTTTTTCCTTCGTGCAGATATTGGAAGAACTTCAATGGCGTGGATTAATCCACGATTGCACGGACCTTGAAGGATTAAAACAACGGCTGAACCAAGGTCCGATTGTACTATACTGCGGTTTTGACCCAACCGCAGATAGCCTTCACGTAGGACATCTTGTACCATTACTGGTCCTTCGGCGATTCCAACTGGCAGGACATCACCCCATTGCTGTTGCAGGAGGCGCCACGGGCGCCATTGGCGATCCAAGCGGCAAATCAGAAGAACGTCAACTTCTGAGCAAAGAAACCATCGCAAAAAACATCGATGGTGTAAAACGACAACTACGAAAACTATTAGATTTTGATTCCACAAGCAACCCAGCACGATTATTAGACAATGCTAGCTGGACTGAAAACCTCTCAGTTCTGGATTTTCTCCGGGACATCGGCAAGCACTTCTCCGTCAATCAAATGCTTGCGAAAGAAAGCGTCCGCCTAAGAATGGAATCTCGCGACACCGGAATCAGCTACACCGAATTCAGCTACATGCTACTTCAAGCATACGACTTTTACGTCTTATGCCGCGATTATAATTGTGAGTTACAGATTGGGGGCAGCGATCAATGGGGGAATATAACGGCTGGCATTGACTTGATCCGCAAGAAACTTGGAAGAACAGTATTTGGCTTGACAATGCCCCTTATTACCACTGCTTCTGGCACAAAGTTCGGAAAAACTGAGGCTGGTGCTGTATGGTTGGATCCTGCCAAAACTAGCGTGTATAAATTCTACCAGTTTTGGATTAATACGGATGACCGGGATGTCATCCGCTACCTAAAATACTTTACCTTTTATAGTCGGGACGAAATAGCTGAATTAGAATCCAAGCATACTCAAGATCCCTCGAAACGTGAGGCACACCGTGCACTAGCCAAAGCGGTAACTGAACTAGTGCATGGCTCATCTGCAACGGGCGAAGCGATTCGAGCAAGTGAAATCTTGTTCGGAGGCGATGTGGATGGTGTTACTGAATCTGTGTTTGCAGAGGTAATTGGTGAAGTCCCGACATACCAAGTGCCTGGAGAACGGTTCGATGGTCAAGGATTACCTCTCATAGAGTTGCTCGTATTAACCGGGCTCTGCCCATCCAAATCCCAAGCAAGGAAAGATATCGATAGTGGCGGAATCTACGTCAATAACATGCGTCAAGCCGGATGGCAAAGAAACATTACAAGAAATGACCTTTTGTTTGGCAAACATTTGCTCCTACGAAAGGGCAAAAAAAATTACGTTGTGGTGACCGTTGTTTGATGACATCATTTTGTGTGGGAGCTATGAAAAACCTCAAAAAACATGGGCGAAAGGAATGGAGCCGACGGCTGTTTACCTGGGTTATCTTACCCACATCCCTTCTTTCAACGGGATGCGCTATTGTCGTTGCAGGTACAGCTGGCGCGGCTGCCGGTTTGACAACTTATGCATATCTCACTGGAGAACTCAAAACCACACAGGAGGCTCCATTAGAAGAAACCTGGGAAGCCTCCCAGAAAGCAATCACAAATCTCCAATACCAAAAACTAGCAGAGAAAAAGGATGCCACCTTCGGACAACTCGTAGCTCAAACAGGAGATAATCGACGTGTAACAATCACCCTCAGACGCTCAACCTCTTCCACAACGGAAATCAAAATTCGAGTAGGTACATTCGGTGACCGAAATCTCTCATTTTTAATCTTACAAGAAATCCAGGCAAACCTTCCAAAAACTCAACAAAAGAAAACTGGCTAATAACCAAGGCCGCTCTTCACCATCTGTCGTAGTGCACATATGTTTCGTTATACCTGGTCCGTGGTTCTTTTTTCTCAGCAGGGTGACCAATAGCGATGCATGCAACCGGTATAATATTGTCCGGTAAACCCAGAACGGACCTAACATGAGTAATTCGGTTTACCCGGGGATGAATTCCAAGCCAACACCCCCCTAACCCTAAGCCATGAATCGCCAGTAACATATTCTCTATTGCAGCCGAACAATCCTGCAATAAATAACTCAACTGCCGGTCATGGGCTACTTCAATATCCCCACAGACCACAATACCAAGGGCCGCCGTGACTAGTATTCCACCATTTGACAATATCTCTGATAAAGCTAATAGTGCACGCCGATCACGTACCACCACGAACCGCCAAGGGTCCTTAGCCATTGCCGACGGCGCAGCCATGGCAGCCTCTAAAATTTTCCGCACAACTGTTGCATCAACCTCACCAGGCAAAAATGATCTTATGCTGCGCCGCCCAAGAATAAACGCAATAGGATCTGCGATCGTTCCGCTCATAACCGTCGAAATCGTATCACATTCTAAAAGTGAATCAACCTCCTATATTAGGCTAATTACAAGCTCTTCTATTTTTGCAACCCTTACCTGACCATAATCACAACTCAGAAATACTGGGAAATGAATTATATTGATCATCCGTTCAACCTAAGCACCCAAGCCGCATCCTAATATGAGTCTCCAGGAAAACCCCAAAAGCATCGCATTCCTCGCTCTCGATTCCTGGTAACATAAACCTCAGGCGACATGGCAACCCCTCAAAATTTTGCTGGGCAACTCATGCACGAGTTAAACTACTAGAAGTTGCCCACGAACGTGATCACTTATAACATTCTGGTGTCCATGAAACATACCGTAGCCGAAATTGCGTTGGCCCTATGTTTGCTGTGTTGTTTGGTCAACGGCTCAGACTTTTGTTCGCACGTCTGGGTTGCAGACAATGGGGATGGAACGTACAAAAACCCGGTTTTACACGCAGATTACTCCGACCCAGACGTCATACGAGTAGGAAATGAGTTTTATCTAGTAAGTTCCAGTTTCGAATGCGTGCCAGGCCTCCCCATACTCCGTTCCTACGATTTAGTAAATTGGGAACTCATCGGCCATGCAGTTCAAAAACTCGTTCCGGAAGAGTACTACAACCGGCCACGACCCGGATGTGGAATTTGGGCCCCAGCTATCAGGTATCACAACAACAAATTCTACATCTTCTATGGCGATCCTGATTTCGGCATTTTTGTTGTCACCGCCACCAACATCACAGGCCCCTGGTCAAAACCAACGCTAATTAAAAAAGCTCGAGGGTGGATTGATCCTTGCCCATTCTGGGATGAAGACGGGCAAGCGTACCTGATTAATGCCCTGGCTGCCAGTCGTTCAGGAATTAAAAGCGTCCTTGTAATTAGCAAGATGTCACAAGACGGTTTGGAACTGCTCGACGATGGCGTAATCGTGTATGATGGCAAACAAGATAACCCTACCATTGAGGGTCCCAAACTATACAAAAGACCACCATATTATTACATTTTTGCACCTGCGGGGGGAGTTTCCCACGGCTGGCAAGTTGTCCTACGCTCAACAAACATTTACGGACCTTACGAAGTAAAACGTGTCCTGCATCAAGGACCAACTCAAATCAACGGTCCCCACCAAGGAGCACTCGTCAATACCCCTGATGGCCGTGATTGGTTTGTACACTTCCAAGATAAAGACGCCTTCGGCAGGGTAGTCCATTTGCAACCTGTGCGTTGGGAAAACCATTGGCCAATCATTGGGGTCGACCTTGACGGAGACGGGGTTGGCGAACCAGTATTGAGTCACCAAAAACCTATACTTGCTCTGCAAGCGAAACCTTACACACCGAGCGACTCGGATGAGTTCAACGAACCACGCCTCGGCCTGCAATGGCAGTGGCAGGCCAATCCTCAACCTAATTGGGCCTTCCCCACTTCTATGGGTTTCCTCAGACTCTATTGCGTACCACCCCCAGAGAAATGGACAAATTTCTTAGATATCCCAAATCTGTTGCTTCAAAAATTCCCAGCTCCCAAATTCACTGCTACCACATTAGTTACCACTGAATTGTTGCAGAATGGCGAAGTTGCAGGACTAATCATTTTCGGACTCGACTACGCAGCTCTCGCCATACAAAAAACCGCCTCAGATCAACAACTAGTCTTTATAACATGCAGAAATGCCCACCTAGGTTCTCCTAATACCACAACGCCTATTCGCCCACTCAACACTAATTCAGTCTACCTCCGGGCAGAAATCTCACCCGATGCAACCTGTAAATTCAGCTATTCCTTCGACAACACAAATTTCGTTACGATCCCAATGGAATTCGTGGCCCAAAAGGGCCGGTGGACCGGTAGCAAAATAGGGATTTTTGCTTTAGGAACACACCCGCAGGGTAAAAGGATCGGGTATGCCGATTTCGACTGGTTCAGAATTGAGTAAAAGGACCCGCGCATATCCATTAACCAAAAACTGGTCGCTGTTAGGCCAAACCGTTACGCTGAAAATCAGCCTTAAACTTGCTTTCTGAAATCCTATCCATTGCAACAGGCACAGCAAAAATTAGCCCCACCAACCCGCCTTCTCAATAGACAATGCCGGAAAATCTTTTGGGCCTAAGCATTGCAAAGCAACACTAATACCACCTCAACAAACCGGGTGCGTTTATCCTTGTTTGCCGTATTCCTTTCCCCCACATTTAGTTGTCTTCTAAAACCAGAGATTTAACTTTAGTTACGCTTCTCACATTACAGCTAAGGCAGTAGAAAAATCTTTATGGGAATTGCAAAGCGTGTAAAAGTGAAGTCTTGGCGGCTATTTAACCCTTCAACCATGTGGCGAGTGTAACTCCTTCTCCCACCCCATTAAATTTTTGGGCAAAGCTTAAATCACGTATTTATACTTCCTTGGGTTTCGGGAAAAATTGTGCGAAACTGGGAATTTTACCTAACTCCTCCGCGACTCTTTCAATGGGCAACCCAACAATGTTGGACCATGACCCTGTGTACGACTGGATAATCAACTCGGGAGTTTCCTGGATCGCGTACGCGCCTGCTTTGTCTAAAACATTAACCCTGGCAAGATATTGCTCCAAGTCTGCATTACTAAACTGCTTAAACGTCACGTGACTAACCTCTGCAAAAGTCCTTGTAACACCTACTTCTATCCAAACTAAAGCAACTCCTGTTATAACGCGGTGTGTCTTACCTCGTAACTCCATTAGCATAGTTTTTGCATGGTAGATGTTTTTGGGCTTTCCGTATATCCGCCCATTCAACTCCACAACAGTGTCAGCCCCGATTACTAAAGCATCTGGGATTTTAGTTGCTACTGCCATGGCCTTGTTTAATGCGTTAGCCATCGCCAACCGATCAGGCGGAATTTCTGGTTCCTCAAGCTCAACTACATCGGGGCTTACCACTTCAAAATTCGGGATGACCTGCTTCAACAATTCTAACCGACGAGGTGAACCTGAAGCCAAAATAACTCGAGGCACATGCTTCTTAACCGTGGTGTTAGCCTGTTTCGGCTCAAAATCATCCTTTACGAAATCTTTGGCCATATTCAGCAAACTTACTGTAACTGCCTCCAGTGTTAGTTAAAGCTGATTCCAGAGCTCTAATACCGTTTTGGTTTGACCAGGGAGTACCAGCTCTGGTCCGATCTCACTTAGTGGCCCTAGAACAAACCGTCTTTTATGCGCCGCAGGGTGAGGCAAAATCAGTTCATCACTCACCATCACCTCGTTCCCATATGCAATCAAATCCAAATCTAAGGTTCGGGGTTGGTTTTTCTTCCGAAACAAAGGCCGGCCAAACTCCAATTCAATTAGACGCAATTTTCGCATCAGAGATAATGGAGTTTCCTCTGGCAAAGGTACTAAAGCTACTACTGCGTTTATGAAATCGGGGGTCCCAGGTGCACATCCCTCTGGAGGCGTTCGCCACAGGCTCGAGACAATCAACGGGCCTGTAGTAAGTCTTCGAATCGCTTCAAATGCAAGTTCAACGTTGCGTTTTGGATCGCCGAGATTTGAACCAATACCGATAATAGCAACGGTGGGATTAACCAGCGAAATCACCGGCTTGCTGATCATTTACTTAAGACCTAAAACATCAAGCATTGTATAAACCCCTGGTGGCTTAGAAACAACCCATCGCGCCGCGCGAAGTGCTCCTCGAGCAAATGTTTCGCGACTAGAGGCCGCATGCCTAAGTTCAAGCCGTTCCCCCATGGTACCAAACAAAACGATATGCTCACCCACAATATCACCAGCCCGAACGGCGTGAACCCCAATTTGGTCTGGGGGTCGTTCGCCCACAATTCCTACCCTACCGTGTACCACAGCTTTGGCGGAATCCAATCCCTTTGCCTGTGCAACCACCTCAGCTAACGTCTTCGCTGTACCACTAGGTGCATCTTTTTTCATCCGATGATGCAATTCCACTATCTCTACGTCATACTCAGGCCCTAAGATCTCCGTAGTCCTTCGAACCAGCCAAAAAAGCACATTTACACCGGTAGAGAAATTTGACGACCAAACCACAGGGATTGGCTTAATTACCTGTAATATTTCCTGGCGCTCGGCTTCTGAATGCCCCGTTGTACCAATCACCATTGCCTTCCCGCAGCTAGCACAAAGCTCTACAAGCTGACGTGTAATTGTATGGACACTGAAATCCACTACTACATCACACTTGTCGATTACGGTGGCGGGATCGTCGCCTTGATCAACCAACCCCACCACCTCAACATCCGAATAGGAAGCTGCAGCTGCACGCACAGCTTGGCCCATTCGCCCCTTCGCACCTACGATTACTATCCGCACCATACCAACCGTTACACAATTAAGATTTCAAGACACCACATGCGACCAATGTCCTCTGGAGCTTTTCGCGGTTCGCAGGCTGCATTGGTACAAGTGGCAACCTATATTCTTCCTTGATCAGCCCCATCATTGCCAAGGCTGCCTTGACTGGGATTGGGTTGGTCTCAATGAACAAGTCCTTAAACAATGGATAATACTTGAGGTGGATCTTTCGTGCTCCCGCTGCGTCGTTTTTAAGGAAAGCCCGAACCATTTTCACCACCTCTTTAGGTATTATGTTTGAAGCCACACTTACGACACCTTCTGCACCAACCGCCATAAATGGTAAAGTCAGAGAATCATCCCCACTAAGGATTGTGAACCGACGATCAAGCAAAGTCCGCATTAAACTCACACGATCAGCATTCCCACCAGCTTCCTTTATCGAAACTATATTTTTACATTCCCGCGCTAATCGACAAACTGTGTCCACTGCTATTTCAACCCCACAACGACTAGGAATGCTATAAAGCATAATTGGCAGTTTAGTATTGGATGCTATTTCACGGAAATGTTGGAATAATCCTTCTTGAGTGGGTTTGTTGTAATACGGTGCCACTTGCAACGATCCGTCCACCCCGAGTTTTTCAGCCTCTTTTGTTAAATAGATCGCTTCGCTTGTAGAATTTGCCCCAGTACCGGCAATGACCTTCACACGTTTGCGGACAAATTTAACCGTCAGCTCAATCACATGAAGATGTTCCTCATAGCTTAATGTGGAAGCCTCGCCGGTGGTTCCAACGGGCACAATCCCGTCAACACCAGCCCTTACCTGCATTTCAATCAACTGTCGGTATGCATCTTCATCAATCTTCCCGTCTTTAAACGGGGTTACAATTGCTGTATAAGTTCCCCTAAACATAAGCCTGAGAGCTATTAAAACGCTTTGTGCAAACGAATAACGAACAAAAATCCCAGTAGCTAAAGTGTACACTCCTACTTTAGCCTAATGTCTATCTGTTGCTCAAGCATTTCATCGGAAATTATTCCATCACAAACATGAATTACCGAACCCGTCATTCTAACCCTAAACCCCTCGTCAATCTCAATAAGTAATGTCCCACCAGGCATATGAACTGTCACGGGACTATCACAAAGCCCTAAACGGTAAGCAACTCCAGCGGCAGCACAGCTACTACTGCCACTTGCCAAAGTATATCCAGCACCCCGTTCCCAAATTTCAATCTGTATGTTATGCCGATCCAACACTTTAAGGAACTGCACGTTAGTACGTTTAGGAAAAAGGCAATGATTCTCAATCAACGGTCCTAATCGCTTGGCTATTTCTGGGGTCGGATCCGGAACAGACACTATTACACAATGTGGATTACCTATCGTTGCGGCGCAAAAAATCAAACGCTCCCCTCCCACCTCAATCTCCTCCTGGATCACTTCCCGTCGGCTCCCCCGCATCGGAATCGCATCGCTCCAAAAACTCAATTGCCCCATCTCCACAGTAATCATCCGTCCTTTATCTTGCACTATTGCTGTCACTAATCCACCTAGTGTACCGATCGCAAATTCTTTTTCGCCTTGGACAAGCCCACGATCAAAAAGGTACCTCGCAAAAATGCGAATTCCATTACCACTCTTCTCCGCTTCGCTGCCATCGGGATTAAAAATACGAACACCAAATTTCCAACCTTGAACTTCTAAAGGTCCGTACAAAATCCCATCTGCACCAACTCCAAAATTCCGATGACATATAAGGAGTATCTCTCCAGGCGAAGGATTCTCTCCTAGAGCCGGAGGCTCTATCACAAGATAATCGTTTCCAAGTCCATGATACTTTGAAAACTTTATGCTCATTGCTCCTTGGTCCTGTACCAAATTTGCCTTCGATACTCAAACACTAACTCTTTTGTTCCCTATCTATCTCACTTGAAGCTTCTCCCACCCAAGTTCTAAACCCAACCCAACAAGTCACATAATCGCCTTGCACCCACTGTCAACCTTCCTCTGTTGGTACTGGAATTTGAAAAACATCCACCTTCCCATCGTGCATCAGAAGGCCAATCAACCATTGCGGTCGAGCTATTCCCACCAGATAAAGCCAAAACACGGACTAAACGCACACCCAATCGGTCAAGAACTAAACTGAGAGGTTCTTTCTTCCTGTTCTGGTAGTGGGTGTGAGGGTAACGGCCCGAAAACCTTGATCGGCTCAGCCACCTGCTCTGTTAACTTCCGAATTTCTTCTTTAAATTTATCGATGTTGATACCGAACGCTGCTGAAATTTCCAACACCTTTGTTTTAGGCACGCGCCTTTTAAATTTCTTCAAGAGCTCTTTTGCTACAGGCTCATCCATTTTATTTGCTACTACTAACCGCGGTCGTTCCAATAATGTGGGATCATACAATTCCAGCTCACGTAGCAATTGATAGTAATCATCCCAAGGATTCCGGCCGTCCGTACCTGCCATATCAATAAGTAAAACTAACCCTTTACAACGCTGGATATGCCGCAAAAACGAGTGGCCCAACCCCACATTCATGTGGGCTCCTTCAATTAATCCTGGAACGTCACATACAGTTACCCGCTTAAAGTCCGGGTATTCGACAATCCCAATATTAGGATGCAAAGTCGTAAACGGGTATGGTGCGATTTTAGGCCTTGCCCTGGAAATCGCTGCCAAAAGCGTGGATTTACCAGCGTTTGGGTATCCAACTAGTCCAATATCCGCTATGATCCGGAGTTCCAAAATGAATTCCCCTTCCTCCCCAGGTTCACCTGGTAATGCAAACCGTGGCGCCTGCCTAATAGGATTCGCAAAGTTTTTATTCCCTAGACCGCCACGTCCTCCCCTGCATAAGATGAATCGTTGCCCATGATGCACCAAGTCTGCTATCAACTCCCGGTTTGGGTACTTATCCAATAGCGATTGTGTGGGTTTTGCTGGCTGCACCGCATCCTCTTCCTGGACTTCGGTTGGTGCTTGCTCAGCTTTTGCTTTGATACCTCCTCTGCGAGTGCTCCATAACCGCCAAACTAATGTTCCGCATGGCACTTTAACAATTAGATCACGTCCTGACCGACCATCCATCCCTTTGCCCTTACCATGTTCACCATCCTCAGCAATCAACCGCGGCTGATAAAACTGGGCGATCAAATTGTTAATATCATGGTCAGCCTCTAAAATTACGTGTCCGCCACGTCCTCCGTTACCTCCGCAAGGCCCTCCTTTCGGACGTCCTTTTTCACGAAGGAACGCTACACAACCGTTTCCTCCATCACCTGCCTTTGCATAAATTTTAACCTCGTCGACAAACATGTGTTAATCATACACCAAAATTCCCAACCTGAATTTTACTAATTTCCCACAACTCAGCAAACATTCATCCAGTACATATCCTCGCTTTCTTCGAAAATAAAATGGGCGAGAGGATTAAAACCCTCCCGCCCCGCAAAAAATCTAAAAAGCCTTAGACAGTTTTAACCATTTGCTGGTACTGGCTGGGGTACCGGATCAATATTTACCCTTCGCCCCTCCTTATCAAACCGCACAATCCCGTCCGTGAGAGCGAACAATGTCCAATCCCGTCCGACTCCCACATTTCGACCAGGGATGAATACTGTCCCGCGCTGGCGGACTAAAATGCTCCCAGCCCGGACAAACTCCCCTCCAAACGCCTTGACTCCAAGGCGTTTACTGTTGCTATCCCGACCATTCCGAGTACTACCTTGACCTTTTTTGTGCGCCATACTTAAAACCTAATTTCCTTTATCTGCAATACTGTCAACCCTTGTCGATGTCCTACTTTGCGATGATAACCCTCACGCCGCCGAAATTTAAAAGCAATAACCTTCGGTCCGCGTTTATTCTCAAGCACATCTGCAACAACCACAGCATTTGGCACTGTCGGTTGTCCCACCTTCACATTGCTACCATCATGAACTAACAATACACGATCAAAAATTACCGTTTGCCCCGGTTCAACCGCCAAACGGTTAACCTCGATCTTCTCACCCGGGGTCACCTTAAGTTGTCTGCCACTTGCTTCGATTATTGCGTACATACCCTATTTAAAAAGCACCATAATTTCACCAAAAAGATACCAGTTGTCAATAGGCCTTTTCTTCCCAATAACTCAGTCTCAAATCCCAACCGTCACTGCTAAAGGTGAACGATCATGTTGATTTAGTGGGTGTGTTTTCACAAACCACTACCCAACGCCTCGAAAGTTGAATCCGTAATAAATATCACTCCCCTAATTATAAACACAGTTTCCTGCGCCCACCATTCTCCGTTCAAAAACGAACGCAGAATTAATTGTCTCTGATTCCTCAACTAGAAAGATCCGCCAAAATGCTTCTATTCAGACACTACTTCAGCCACTTTCAAAACCATTCCGAGTTATGATACTTGGATAAAAAGCGATAGAGCCACTAATAGCATATGGGGAAAATCCCTTGAATGGTAGACAATTAATTTAGCACAGATGGTACCTCCACAACTGCCAAAGATACGTCTTTATTGTGGAAGTTCGTGACGTTCCCGTTCAAATCCGTCACTATAAAATCAAACACGGCTTAGACTAACCTGGCTGGCAACCCATTCACAGTTTCTGTACATGCGTTATAAGCATCCAGCAAATCCGAGTAAGCTTCCGAATATAGAACGAGCACCAGCGGGAAAATTGTTTATATAAACAAGCTCTTTCCACGCATCACACCAAGATCTAACCCGACCTTTCTTTAAAACTCCCTAATAGAATCAAATCACAAATAGCATTTCAACACCGGCATTTGGTCAGACTACCAAAATATTCTAATTGGTTACCGTCCTCCTATTCCAGGTCGACAAGCCACCGAAACACTCCTGAAATTAAGGCGCCATGAATTCATCATCCAAACTAAACCCGGGTGGCAGGTCGCCCCACGAAAAATTCAGTTGTTGCGTGCGATCCACACGTGCCTTTCGTAAACCCATTTCTCGAGCCGATTCACGATAAAAAACTTTATAGGGTACCCTTTCGGCTATGTTATCCATGTGCAATTCTTGTAGTCCAAATATTTGCCCAAAAATGTGACGGTTCACTTCACCATGCAAATTTTCATAGGTATCTCTCGCCCAATGAATACTTACCAATCCATAACTTTGATAGGGTTCCCCAGCCAGGCTACCGAGAACAGTTTTGACGTAGGCGTTCCCTTTACGATTGTACTCCGCCCCGTATACTCCCAAACTATGGAGAATTTGCGGCATCAGGCTTTGAGGATCATCTTCCCGGTGACGTAACCGGAGGGCTTTCTTCGCTCCGAAGTAATACCGAACTCCAACCAGCCAGTGCCCGTAATTATGGTCGCCTATGGCAAACTCAGCTGTGATAACCAAACCTGGCACCACGATTTGATATTCCACGTTTGCCTTAAAGAGGTCGTTATCGAAACTTCGATTGTAAATACCACCAAGTCGCAAGTCATTCAGCGGATACCAATTTATGCTTAGCTGGCCTATAAGCTTGGTTACGTCAGTATCTATAAACGGGACCCACATGTCATAGGCAATATTGCCTACGCCAACAAAAGCTCCAAATGTGAAGTTACCCAAGTAAAACTCTCCCTCACTACCAACCTGAAACGCATCCACACCGGTTCTATGCAAATAACCTCCCGCAAACCCTATTAACCCCACGGTAGGATTGCGCCAGAATAAATGGCACGCGGCACCATAAAAATCTAATCCACCTACCCTGCTGTACAATCCGTCAACCTGAACCCCATATCGTAGAGATACCGGCAAAGAAAAACTACCCTCTAAATTGTGACCTTCGTTTGAATCCATATCCCCACCTGTGTAGCTAATCTTACCGTTTAAACTAGATACAGCCGGTTGATCGCATAGCCCCCTACCTTCCGACTGAAGGGAAGAAAATTCTAAGGAATTCGTTGCCCCAAATCCCTGCTGAACTATAAACACTCCTTGCAAAAACAACAAGGCTACCGCCCTCCTCATTTTTTTGCGCCACTTCACTTGAATTAATCATTTACATTAATTACAGCCTTGTCAAATAAAATCATCCTGTATGCCGCTGTGAAAGTCTTCTAATGTTTTAGCGGAGATTTTTCGGCTTCCGTGTGTCTTGCAAAACGCACTTTGACAAATATCATCCAGGAAACTGAATAAACCCAATTCAGCCCTTTAAATTTCCTCAACGCGAGGAGGATAATTGTAAGTTGCCTTTGCCCCTATGTACCAATTTTTCCCCCGCCACAAACCAACACATTACGATGGACATAAAATACACATTTTAAGTCGGACCCCTGACGCCCCAAATAGCGTTTCTGGCTCTATTATCGATGTGGGTTAATTGCCACTACGTCTTTTGCTTGGGAGGTTACTTATTGCTGATCGCTCAAATATCGAACGCATACAAAACCTGGTCTCAGCTATACCAGAGAACCAATCCAAACCACTCCCTTGGAACCAAAGCTGCCACTATCCCGAAATAAAATGCTCCGTGTTTTTGGTCGGAATGCAGTAAGCCATTTATTACGCCTAAAGTTTCGGGGCTGTTTGAATGTCACCCTTGGGCTGACACCTCTACATAGTCTCAATAATCAAAATTCCAAACCTTATGTGCAAAGAACCCACAATCACCTAATTAGTTACTAGGATGCAATTGCCCTTGCAAACCATGACATATGGCAAAGTTATCTGGAACGTGAATTCACACCCAGTTCAATCATATGCACGGGCTTAACAGTCGAAGCTGCCACATCTATTAGATGACTGTGGTGCGATTACCCCACAATACATTACAAAAGCCTGTTGCAAATTTTAAGACAAACTAAGACCCGCGTATCTATTAGACTGTACGCCTCCCCTTAACTGATTGAAACCCCACACAAGGAAACTACTCCCATAAACTCTCATCACGGTCTTTTGCAAAAATGGTGAGCGTTCACTTGCCAAAATTGATAAAAAGGGTTAGGCTTTAACCAGAAACTAAATTACCCCACATGAATAACTCTCCCAACTTACGTATTCCCACGCCCAAAGGTGTAATGGTTCTTGCGGCAAGTTGTTGCCTAGGCCTTATGATCACAGTCAACAACCAAGCATATCCTTTCTTGGATAACTTCGAAGCAGGGTTAGGGAACTGGATCGCAAACGGGGGGTGGGGCCTGACAACGGCCCAATACGCTTCACCTACCTATGCTGCCACAGACAGCCCCGGCACATTTTACACAAACAACACCGATGCTGCGTTAATGCTTGCCAGGTCAATAAACTTATCAGGCGCTGTGCGGCCAGCACTCCAATTCTACCACAAACACGCAATCGAGCCTGGATACGATTTTGCCTTGGTCGAGGTCTCGACCAACGACGGTGTTACCTGGATCAATCCACCCCTTGCATCATACACCGGCAACCTGAGTGCCATGACACGCGAGCAGCTTGACCTGGCACCATTCGCCGGCTCGGCCAATGTCCGTATCAGATTCAGGCTCGTGACAGACGATTCTGTTGTAATGGACGGCTGGTATGTGGACGACGTGTTAATTGCTGAGGCGCCCGCACCCGTCACACTCGCCGCCACACAGACAAACCGCAATTCAGTGGCACTGGCTTGGACTCAATCAACCGAGCCAAGTTTTGCCGCATATCGACTTTACCGTTCGCTTTCACCGGGTGTTGACTGGCGCACAGCTACGCTTGTGGCTGAAATCAATAATGCCGCTACTACAAACTTCACCGATATAACCGCCTGTCCCAAGACGAAATACTACTACCGACTGGCAGTGGTTAACACGAATGGGCTGTTGACCTTGGGTAACGAAATCGTAGTCACAACGCACCCGGGCATGGACTATCCGTTTGTGGACAATGGCGAAGGCGGCCCAAATACATGGATCGCAGACGCACCGTGGACGTTGAGTGACGAAGACGCAGCCTCCCCTACACGTGCCTGGAGCGATTCGCCTGGAACAAACTACGCCAATGGTATCGCATCACAATCGCTTACATTGGCAGCACCTATGTACCTCGCTGGCAAAGCTTTTTCGCCAACCCTATCGTTTAACCATAAGTACGCTTTTGCCGCGGGTGACTCGGCTAATGTGGAAATCTCCACTAATTTCGGTGCGAGCTGGCAAACACTGGCCAGCTTCACCGGCATTTCAACGAGCAAGTGGGTACGAGCAAGAATTAGCCTCGCTGCTTTCACCAACTACGCAGTCCTAATTCGATTCCGGATCACTACCGACGCATCTGGTAACGCAGACGGTTGGCATATCGATGATATTTCAGTAGCCGAGTCGCCAGCAGTCGTTCCTGCACCGGTACTAGACCAAATCACTTCGCACAGCATTCGCGTTAGCTGGCCAGCAACTACTGACCCGACATTTGCCGCTTACGCTGTGTTCCGCTCGACCGTGCCGGGCGTGGGCATCAACTCGACACTCGCAGCGTGGATCACCAACCCTGCGACCACCTCGTTTACCGACACCAACCTTGCGCTCGATACGGTTTACTACTACCGCGTCTATGTAGTGAACGCATATGGTACATTCTCGCCCGACAGTCCTACAGAAAGCAGTGCGCGCACGCTCAACAATCCGTTACCATTCAGCGACGGGTTCGAAGGTTCACTCCAAAACTGGAACCTGACCGGCGCTTGGGGCGTTCAGACAAACGACGTCCATTCGGGCGTCTTCTGCCTAAGCGATTCACCTGGGTTTAGTTACACAAATAACTCTGACTCGTATGCACAGACAGCGGTGGACCTCACAGGCAGCACATGGCCAGTTCTACGCTTTTGGGATCGTCACCGGCTTTCAAACGGCGGCCTGGCCAGGGGTGGAGTAACCACCCGCGAGGCAGAGGCGCCGGTGGGTTCCCTGGACGGTAACGATACAGCGAGCGGTACAAAGGTTGACTCCATAGGTGGAAGCTGCGGAGGCCTGGTGGCGTTCACACAACCGGCGTCCATTCGGGCGTCTCCTGCCTA
>CAZZJO010000048.1:0-67756 GCA_964654645.1 uncultured Verrucomicrobiota bacterium
ATTGACCTTTAGTCACAGGGTGGATCGGCCATTACACATAAACTGATTGTTCATGCAGGGGGACCAAATTACCCAGAAGGTTGCGTTCTGTTCAGCTGCAGGTTAGGATTTCCAGAGGTAAAACACATCTTGGCTGGCAAATGGCACCCGGACCAAAAAATGCATGTTACACACCGCGAAAAGTCAATTCCGTAATATTTGTCTGGATGATACTAATGTTGGAATGCGCTGGCTTGGGTGATGAAAAAACCGATTATTTAATCGATGTGTGGACCCTAGAAGACGGACTACCAAGCAGTTCTGTGACTACGATTGCACAGACACGGGATGGGTACTTGTGGATTGGCACCTACAATGGTTTGGTACGGTTCGATGGCGTTCGGTTTGTGACGTTCGATCCTGCAAATACACCTGCGCTACGGCATGCCCGAGTAAGGCGATTGTATTTAGACGGAACAGGTACACTTTGGATTAACACCTACGATGGTTCATTGACGGCGTACCGGGATCGCCAATTCACTCTAGAATTCGAAGGTAGCGGCGGGGCAGATTCCACTGCTACCTTAATCGGCACTAACAATAAACCTGTGTTCTTGCTCTATTCTGGTGAGCTGATCCGGTGGTTGGGACCAAGCAACTGGCAAGTTATCAAGCCACCCGGTGCAGGCAGCCGGGTTATTGCTCTTGAAGGACCAGATGGCCGAATTTGGTACAGGAATACTAATCAAGCGCTATTGTGGATCGAGGGCACACAAATTAAACCGGCACCGCCTTTGCCGTTGAAAGGGAACCGCATTAACGTGCTAGTCCGTGGGCAAAAAAACCAAATTTGGCTCGGGACGGAGCGTGAACTTGGTGTTTGGCAGAATGGCGAGTACCGGGACATGACCCCCACGAATGGGGAAAATGAAGTGAATGTGCTGTATTTAAAACCTACTGAAGACGGGGTTTGGGTTCTAGCAAATGGCCGACTCCGAAAGGCGCAAGATAAACAGTGGGTTTACGAAGCACTCCCATGCAGAGACGTCTTCACCGGAGCTGTAGACCGGTTAGGAATCGTACAAGACCACCGCAACGGAACGTGGGTTTACCATTATGGCAAAGGCCTTTTTCATATCCGGGCCGATGGTTTGTGTCGCAAACTCGAGCTAGAAGAGGAATTCCCAGGCGAACGTGTCGACAGCTTCTTTTGCGACCGGGAAGGGAATTTGTGGGCAGGGGTAGACCGCGGAGGATTGGTGCGGATTCGAGAGCGTGTGTTCGAGGTTTTGGCTCCAGGAACCACTCCTGCAGCCCGGTCAGTGGTATCAATCGCAGAGGATTTCCATGGCAACCTCTGGGTGGGTACCTACGGTGCAGGATTATACAAATGGTCAGACTCTAGGTGGCAACGCATTCCACTGCCCTGGGGTGAACGCGGAGGTTTTGTATTCAGTGTTTGCCCAGACAGTTCTGGCAGAATATGGGTTAGCGCTGGCGAAGAAGATTTAATAATCTTAACCAACAATCGAGCGCTAACAGCTCCGAACTGGCCCCACGGGGTTAAAGCAATCCTAGCAGCGCGGGACGGTCGCGTCTGGATCGGCACAAAAAACGAGTTGATCTGCTGGTCAAATGGCACATTTAAATCGTATAGGACAGAAGAAGGTGTAAGACGTGTGGATTTCCGCGCACTAGCAGAGGATCGCCTGGGAAGTATCTGGGCGGGAACAGGTGATGGCACCCTGTACAAACTCGGCCCAAACTCCGTGGAAACGTTCACTCCCCCCGATCAGATCCTAACACCAATTTGGTCGTTGTACGTAGACGAAAACACAGTATGGGCAGGTACATTTAGAGGAGGCCTCCTCGTTTATAGGAAGGGTCATTTCACTCGCATCACCAAAGCCCACGGCCTGCCCAACGATGTGATCGCTCAAATATTGGAAGACGATAATGGCAACATGTGGTTTGGTTCCCACCAAGGCATATTTTTTGCACCAAAGGCGCAATTATTGGCAGTAGCCGACGGACTCACTAATTGGATCGAGTGCATTACTTATGGCAAGTATGACGGTCTACCTTCTCTTGAGTGTTCAAGTGGTTACCAACCAGCAGCTTGTAAAACCAGTACAGGACTGCTCATGTTTACAACCCGAAACGGAATCGTATGCATTGATCCACGGCGATTGTCTCAAAACAGAACACCACCACCGGTTGTCATCGAAAGCGTTAAAGCCGACGGGGTCGATCTGGACATAACATGCCTGAAAATGACTAGTAGTGAGTCCTCATATTCAAACCCTACATGCGAAAGCGAATATCGTGTAAAAGTACCGCCCGGCACCCGACAGATTGAATTCCAATACAATGGCTTGTCCTTGGTTTCGCCCGATCGGGTCCGATTCAAATACAGGTTAATAGGGCTTGACCAGCAATGGGTTGATGCAGGCAACAGACGGTTTGCCCAGTACAGCTACGTGCGGCCAGGCAAATATAGGTTCGAAGTAATGGCATGCAACAATCACGGTGTCTGGAGCTTAACACCTACATCATTGCTAGTGCATGTACAACCTCGGTTTTATCAAACTAGTTGGTTTATCGGCGCTACCGTGCTGGTATTGGTTGGAAGCATCGCAGGTATTGCAAGACACCTGTCCATCCGCAAAATGCGAAAGACCTTGGATCTTCTTGAACGACAACGCGAGCTTGAACGCGATCGACGCAGAATTGCAAATGACATCCACGACGAACTTGGGGCTGGCCTCACGCACATGACTCTATTGTGTGAGCTGGCACGAAGATCGCCACCAGAAACAGCAAGTGATTATCTAGTCCAGATCTCACAAAAGGCGCGTGAACTCACATCCGCAATGGACGAGATCGTTTGGGCTGTCAGCCCTCAAAATGATACCCTAGAAAGCCTCCTTTCGTATCTAACAAAATTTGCGATGGATTTTCTAAAAAGTGCGGGTATTAGATGCCGCATTGATGCACCCATTCATGTACAGCCATATGCCTTAGACGCCGAAACCAGACATAACCTCTTTCTCGCCGTCAAGGAAGCCTTAACTAACGTCATCAAACACGCACATGCAACCGAGGTACAAATCTCCTTTGGCATCACCCCACACTCGCTCACAATCACCATCAAAGATAATGGTCAATGGCTTAGAAACCAATCACAGCACGCCGAAGGGCGAATTCTTTCCGGCCACGGAATCAAAAGCATGGAAAACAGACTTAGAGAGTGCGGTGGCATCTTCTCTATCGAAAACAAACCTCACGAAGGAACCACAGTGACGCTTTGTATCCCATTGAAAGAAAAGCTAAACACCTATCACGAATAACCGCAGCATCAAACCATAAACATGAAAATCCGCGTTTCAATCGTAGAAGATAACGACCAAGTCAGAGAAAGCCTAGCACGACTAATTAGCCTGTCCGATGGCTTCAAATGCGTCAGCCAACACCGAGACGGAGAATCCGCCTTGAAAGAAATACCGTCTGTCAAACCCGATGTGGTGCTCATGGATATAAACCTTCCCGGGATGAACGGGGTGGAATGCGTCCGACAACTAAAATTGCTTGTTCCTGAAACTCAGATTGTAATGCTAACCGTATACGAAAATACCGAGTTAATATTTAGTGCTCTTGCCGCTGGCGCTACTGGGTATCTTTTGAAACAGACCCCACCAGATGAATTACTCAACGCAATCCGGGATGTCTACAAAGGGGGCTCACCAATGAGCAGCCATATCGCACGAAAAGTCGTAGCCGCTTTTCAACAAAATTTCCCAGCCACTCAAAACACCGAAGAGGTAAAACTCACACCACGTGAAGAACAAATTCTGGACCTGTTAGCAAAAGGATACCTGTACAAAGAAATCGCCGAAGCCTTGGGCATAAGTTATGACACCGTACATGCACATATCCGAAAGATTTATGAAAAACTTCACGTTCGGTCACGCACCGAAGCTGTAGCCAAACACCTATCCCGAAGACAATGGTTCCTACCGCCTTTTACGTCCTCCAGATAACATTCGTCCTGCAAAAAAGCTAGTTTTGAAAATAAAACAAGCTGAATACCCCATAGACTCCAGGCCTGGCCCACAAAAAACCTCGCTCAGCCAGCACACATTCTTCGTCTAACCTCACACCCATATTTCCTATCTCAATAGCCAATTACTTAACTTGTAGTCGGCAAAAATAAACGGAACAAACGCTCACCCAAACCTCCGAGAAGATGAATCACAACAGTTAGGGTAGAAAAATGATTTAGACCGTGCCTGAGCCACCATGTAGTAGGCAACCCTAGTCTTACCGCTTCAACTAGCATTTACTCCATGCATTTGGGTAGTAGAATCTCCTAAATAAAGCTAAGATTACGAAAAATTTGCAACTGGGGCGATAATTCCCATTTAAATGTTGCCCCCTGTAGTAATTTCACAACGAAATCAGGACGTTTTCCCGTTCCCCACTCTATCTGGCAGAAGCGGCAAGGCTCTCATGGGCAAACAACTAATTTTTGGGGTTCAGAGCTTATCTAACAGCACTTACAAAAAATCCGCCACCCCACCCAATTGGGTGGGGCAGCGGCAAAGCACATTCTTAATTAGTACTCAATTATAGCCCCTTGCTGATTATATGCCTCAGAAGGTCGACCACACGACAACTATAACCCCACTCGTTGTCGTACCAAGCCACTAGCTTGAAGAACCGTTTGTTCAACTCAATACCAGAGCCAGCATCAAAGATGGACGAGGCAGAACACCCAATAAAATCAGTGCTAACCACCTCCTCATCAGTGTAATCCAAAATACCTTTCAGATAGGTTTGGCTAGCACGCTTCATAGCCTCACAAATCTCAGCGTAACTAGTTTCCTTTACAGTCCGCACGGTAAGGTCAACCACTGAGACAGTAGGCACAGGGATTCTGAACGCCATACCAGTTAGCTTCCCTTTAACCTCCGGTAAAACAAGACCCACAGCTTTTGCAGCACCAGTGGTGGAAGGTATGACGTTAATTGCGGCGTGACGACCACCTTTCCAATCTTTCTTGCTAGGTCCATCGACTAACCTCTGCGTGGCAGTATACGCGTGTACCGTGGTCATCAAACCTTCTTCAACACCAAACCCTTCCTTTAGCAATACGTACACTACGGGAGCCAAACAGTTTGTTGTGCATGAGGCATTTGAAACAATATGGTGTTTAGCTGGGTCATACATCTCATGGTTTACACCCATCACCACTGTTAAACAGTCACCTTTAGCAGGAGCAGTTATGATGACTTTCTTCGCACCTGCAGCACGGTGGCCTTCAGCCTTGCTAACATCTGTGAACAAACCAGTAGCTTCTATTACCACTTCCACCCCCAAATCTTTCCAAGGCAGCTGGGATGGTTCCTTAGCACTGACTACTTTCATCTCCATCCCGTTGACTATAAGAATGTCATCCTCAGCCTTGTCAGGGGATGACTTTTTAGAACCCACCGTACCCTTGAACCGTCCATAAACCGAGTCATACTTGAGTAGGTATGCAAGATTATCTGCAGGGACAATATCGCCCACCGCTACAACTTCGACATCCTTTCCAAGAGCCCCTTGTTCAACCAGGGCACGAAATACTAGACGGCCGATTCGGCCAAAACCATTTATCGCAATTCTCGTAGCCATATGTAAAAACTACCATATACCGCCAAAGTACTCGGGTCAATCTCGAATAACCCGGGAAAAGGAAACCTCTCCAGGTTTTTTGATTTGGGCATCTATTACACGTGGAAATTGACTTCTGCATACCTCCACCTTCCCTCCAATCATTGTTTACGATACCTAACAACAGCTCAATCGGGGGAAATACATTAATTTTCCAGGCTACACACGGTGATACAAAGATGAGCCACCTCATGCGAAGGAGTATGCACCACATTCGGATACATCCATCGCTCAGCTTTGCTTGTCCTCCTGAGTGCATAAGATCCAGGCCATAACGGGGAATTTTTCAGCTTCCTCCACCCTTATGTGCCTGAGGCACCGGGTTCAATGGGCAGATTCCACATACCTAAATAGTTGTAAAAGAATAGGCCAAAGTGTAGCATAAATACCACAATCAACCTCTTCTCATGTCATGTATCGAGTAATAGGATCGGACGGGAAAGTTTACGGACCAGTGGGAATTGACGTCATCAGTCGCTGGGCTGCTGAAAACCGACTGAACGCCTTCACGCTTGTCCAAAAGGAAGGCACCACTGAATGGAAACCGTTGTATCTCTACCCTGAATTGCTCTCTGTATTAGAAGCGCAAGTCAGCCCGCCCTATCCTGATAGAACAAGCCAGCTGCGCGGGGCGGAACTCAAGATTATCGCAGGGATTTGTGGGATCTTTTTGGGTTGGTCAGGCCTCCACAAATTTATTTTGGGATACACGCGAGCGGGACTAATAATGCTACTTTCGAGCATTCTCACGTGCTTCTTGGCAGGCTGGATAATGTGGTTAATAGGTTTTGTGGAAGGGGTGTTATACCTTACAATGTCCGATGATGAATTTGTCCACAAATATATCCAACACCGCCGAGAATGGTTCTAGGCAAATGAGATACAAAAACCGAGTGGTCATTTCACTCTTGAACCAGAAAGGGGCAAGCACAAAAGCAAAAACCGATGTTCCCCGGGAAAACTTCAGAAACTGAAATAATCAAACAAGCTACCTCTTTATTCCAAAGACATTTCAAGTATGCCCCGCCACACACAGTCGCCGCTCCAGTTTCAATTCCATTGTTTGGGATTGAAACCCTTCCTGCTGGCGGTTTAGTGGCATGTGCAGTCGTTAATTATTACGTGGCAATTGCTGCAGATCCCACCCCAGATGGCAAGGTAAGAATCGCATTTTCGTACTCGGACGAACCTTTTACTGCCTACGTTGACGCTCTTTATAGTGAACCCTGGCCAGCTGGTTTGATCCCACTCCGCGAAACACTGATAACACTACAAAAACGCGGAATACACTTCACAGGCTTTAAAGCAGCTGTGGCAGAGGAAATCCCACATCCAATTAAACAAGCCCGAGACGGCGCTCTCATAGTTGCCACCTCACTCATGGTTAGACGGTTACGCAGACTCGCTCTTACACCTTGCCTGAAAGCAAAACCCATCCTTGATGACCTCAACCGAGCACTCCCGCTCACCTCCGAAGAACGCATAAACATCTCCGAATTGGCCGGAGAGGCAATTAAACATGGCGGATTAACATGCCACCCGCTTGCTACTGTCAAACCATTACTTTATGCCAAACCATCCACTCTCGTGGTTCTAGATACCATTGACCAAGCAATTGAATACATCCAAATACCGGGAGTTTTGCTTTTATTAGCGTGGAGCGAAAGCAGCGGGCTAGGGTTTTTTCCTGATCTTGACCTCTTCAATCATGCATATCTAAATGTGGCACGTCTCACTGGTCATTCATTACTACGCAAAAGCGAACCACACCAGCTGGCACAGTATAAAGCCTACCTTGACCAAATGGATTACGCCCTGTGCCTCCACACGCTTTTTGAGATTCGCCGTATTGCAGCACTTTGTCGGCTTGCTGACCAACCTGAGACCGCTTTCACAGTGGGCCGTCTGTTTACGACCCGAACCCAAGAACTAAGCAGTACAGCTCCGAAGTTTGCACCCTACTTAACACAACTCCTCGACTCTATTTCAAGGATTTCTGGAATACTGGGTGCAGGAGTATTGATGGGTACCATTATGCCAACCTTAACATGTATCGTGGAAGCTCACATGATTGAAACTTGCTACGATTCTCTAAGTAAGGTGCTTAAAGAATCATGGGGCAAAAATCGGGAAATTTGGGTGAGCACACCAATCGGGGCCTTAAAAGTTTGACCGAGCATTCTCCTCCTTAATGGCAACAGCTTTTATTATCCACATTATACCCCCGAAGATCTCAATCTGAGTCTCCACACGGTACCCAACTTTGACCAACTCATTTGCGATCGTTTTTTGAGTAGGGAAATTATGGATTGACTCCAGTAGGTACCTGTAGGCCCGAGGGCAACCTGTTACCGACCCACCTATCAAAGGTACAATCCACCGCATGTAAGCAAAATACACCCATTGTACCCCTTTCCATCGAGGGCGCCCAAAATCTAACAAAACAAAACACCCCCCGTTTTTTAAAACCCGGTGGACCTCCGAAAGCACTGCCTTCCAGTCCAAAGTGTTTCGAAGTCCATACGCACAAGTGGCTATTTCGAAACTATTATCAGGGAACGGTAATGCCATAGCATCACCCACAATGAATAATAGGTTGTCGTTACTGGTTCTATCCCCTCTCTGCCTCTGGCGCGCCCGTGCTAGCTCCAGCATCGGTAAACTAAGATCTACACCTATCACTGTTGCACCAGCATTTTTTAATCGGTAGGCCACATCTCCTGTACCACAACAAAGGTCGAGCGCCTTCGAACCAACCCGTACCCCCGCCAACTCAACTAACTTGTTTTTCCACCATCGGTGTAGGCCAAAACTTATTAGATCATTAGCTAAGTCGTACCTGTGAGCTATCCTCCCGAACATTTGCACTACTGCATTTTCGTTCACACTGGCCCTTTGCTTGGGAACCATTCGAGACGATCTAGTCCTTAGAGGTTGAGTTGACTTTCTTAAGGTAAGCCGCGGCCATCAACACATACTCCATGGCACGCTGTCTGAGCTGGTTCTTTTCTTCCTCGGTAAGAGTCCGAATAACACGGGCAGGGGTTCCTACCACTAAAGACCCAGATGGGATCCTAGTACCTGGTGTCACAACCGCTCCAGCACCGATAATGGTCTGGTCTTCAATAACAGCACCGTCTAAAATGATCGCTCCCATCCCAATAAGCACCTCGTTACCCACTGTACAACCATGCAATATCGCTCCATGTCCGATTGTTACATAATCACCCACCATACATCCCTTTGTATCCAAAACATGAAAAACTACATTGTCTTGGACACTAGTGCACCGGCCAACCACAATCCTATTTATGTCAGCCCGCAGCACTGCCCCAGGCCAAACACTAGATTTGTCCCCGATCTCCACATCACCGATTAACACCGCTGTAGGCGCAACATAAACGTCCTTCCCAAGGCGCGGTGTTCTCGTAAAGTGTGCTGCCAACAACTTTTCAAGCTCAGCTAGGTCAGTCATATTGATCCCTTTAAAACATGCCTCTCCCAATTGTGGCAACCCTAAATTTTGGTCTACACCCATGCTTATGTGTCAGAGGTAGCCGCATCCATAAATGGGCGAACCATCGGATCAAACCAACTCCCACATCGCTGCCGCTATAACCCAGCGGATATTGGAGTTTGAGACATATCTCTGCACTCCACATCAAAGCACCTGAATTAACCCACGTCCCTAGCTCAAGCCCTGGTGTGAAATCTACCCTCTCCATCTCACCTTCCCAACGCCCTCCTACCACGAACGTCATCACACTCCCACCAAACATTGATCATACTAATACCACGCCTAAGTCTGCATTCAACTATCCGCGCCCTCACAAACGCGGCTACGTGAGAAAAATCAAGTTTTCTTGTAGCTGCCGTCGTAAGACGGTGGATTAATTCCACGGTGACTCGGGGGCTGATAGCGGGTTTATGCGGCGACTTACCTCGGCGGCTACCAGTTTCCACTTTTTTCCCAGTAGCCACCGCCGTGAGGCGGTGGATTTAAAGGGTTGTCGATTACTTGCCACATCACCGCTGAAAAGCCAACAGCTAACCACACTTAAACCTGGTGTTCCGTACACAGTATGAACTTTCCGGCCTATCCGCGTTGTTACGAGCGCGGCTGCCTTACATGACAACTTTTCCGTCTCCCAGCTGCAATTGTCAAAGGAACATCTATGGCGGCAATTATAACTACAGGGTCATCTTACATACACCCGGCCGCTTACTTTAATGCGTTACAAACGGAAAGCCTCATTGATGTTGGGCACTCCCCTTACTTTTGACTCTATTGCCTTCAGAGAAAAATGGTTTTTAACTGAAGCCATTTAGGCAGTTCGGAATAAGCACCAACCCGATAAGTTTGAACCCCTTACTCTTAATTGTGGCTGGCAAAATAAATTTACTTCCCCTGGACTGCACTTATACCCACGGGTTGGGTCGTTACAACAGGAATACACTCCTACTGCCCATCATCGCAGCCGGTCTGCTAGTTGGGACTTTAAGAGCCTCGGAATCAAGACACAGCTCTAAAAACCGCGGATGGTCATGGCGAGAAACTCACCTAAACGCCATCAGGATAAGACAAACAACCCGTGCGGGTATGTCATTGGGGTGAAACGTGCTTACGTTTTAATACCTGAATCGCAGCAACGATACAAAGCATTCCCACCAATACCATTGTTGTTGGTTCGGGTACGGCTTCTATTTCCAATGCCCATTTCTGCAAAACCGGTGTGCCCCCTAACACCGACCAATCCATCACCCATAAATACCATGTACCAACAGGGTTTATGTTTTTAAACACTTCGGTGAGTGCCAAGCGTTGTGCAGCAGCATATTCGTACCAAGGAGCTCCAGGGTTTACATTACGACCATCTGGTTGCCAAGTGCCTGTAAGTCGGTCTCTTCGATCCATCCGACGTGGATACAAGTAATACTTATGGATGTCCGCAGTTGCATTATCCGCTAGTGTCACAACAAATCCATTGTCAAATCTAGTGATCCACCCGAAATACGGGTCAGCACGCCCTGGGCGATTTATTAAGTAGATGGAAGGGCCGTTTTCGCCAGGAGCCTGAAGCTTGACCACGGTGTCATAGTTATTGCCACCGGTAATCTGAAGCTGTACCCGTAATCCAACCAGTAAATCGAACCCCCCTTGAGAAGGCGCCGATACTTGCAGAGGTATTTTCACCCATTGCTGGACTCCAAAGGTCACAGGCGGACCATCATAAGAAAAAGTGGCAATTGCTCCAGATGCAAAAGGGACCACGCTTGCAATAAATCCTGCACAAAGCTTAAGTAAAACAAAGTTCCTTACAGCGCGTCGTCCAAAACCAAAATCTGGTTGAAGGCGTCCTCCTGTCATATTTCTTCTCTGCTATTACATGTACTAACCCGCCCTCGCCAAGAAATATCTTTTCTCCCATGCATAGGGTTAAAGTCGTAATGCCATCCGTAAACCTTTGGATAACCTATAAGTAGGCACCGCTTTCTGCGCACGGGTGTGTTCCAAAAAACAGGCAGCGGATGCCGCTGATGGGGTCTATGGCCTTTTCGTCGTTCTCAGCCTAATGAGTACGCAGGTAAATAAAGCACCCACCAAAAAAATAGTTGTTGTGGTTGGCTCAGGGACAAGCTCAATTTCCATAACCCATCTTTCAAGCCGCGGCAATCCCCCAGCAGGATTCCAATCTCCAATATACAAATACCATGTTCCTATCGGATTAGCTCCGCGGAAAATATCATTTAAGGCGGTTCTAGTAGCAAACTTGTAATCATCACCCTTGCCTGTTGCGGGATCTACGTGGCGTCCATCAGGTTGCCAACTCCCGAGAACGCGCCCATATTGGTCCGTGGAATATGAATATTGATGGTAGAGATGGATATCATAAGTAGCCGAATCAGTGATCGTAACAACGAAACCTGGATCGTTTGGAGGCCTACCATAGCCGACTCCTGGCCGATTAATCAAATAAATGTATTGTCCAGTCGGTGCTTGAAGGCGCACCGCAATATCAGAGTTTCGTCCACCAGTGATCATTAAAGAAACGCTTATGCTTTGGATTTGACTAAATTCCCCTTCTCCTGGCGAGGCTACTTGCAACGGTACCGCAACCCAGGTCCGTTGCCCAAACTCTACTGAACCTTCCCATGTAAAAGTAGCTATTGCCCCTGTAACATTGCCAACGTGTGAAAACAAAAGTAGAATCAGCAAAAGCTCCTTGCTTGGCGCTCGACTTTGGGCGCTAAACCTAAAGCTAACCCGTAATAAATTCAGTAAATATAACCCACAAACAATTATCATCCCCGCGAGCAACGGACGGATTGTAGTTATAATTCCGAGGAACAACGACGACACTTCCTGCCTTGTTTGAACGAACACCCGTTTGTGTGCATGCTGTGGTTCGGTGGAGATTCTATTAACAACCTGGGGTTGTCTCAAAATCTCTCGAGCAAATACCTCAAACTCAGTTGGCGTTAATCCACTCTGATTTGTATTGGCGAGATCATGGTTACCTATCCCTACTGCTTCGCATGCATGGTAAACACGGAGATTGTCCAGAGCAAAATTAACTTCGAAAATTCCACGATCTATAAGTCCGAGTATGAATTCCTGGCTTCTTCTACCCAGGGGAAGCACGCTCATAATCACCTTGCCACTGTCAATCACCATACTGAACCCCGCAAAGTCTTTTCCCACAACACTTCTGTAAGTTACCCACCCGTTCCGAATCTTGTGCAACCCTCCCAATCTACTGGGAAATCCTACGCAATCGTCCTCACCAGCAAAAAATATTAAGCTAGTGGCTACTTGAGGAGACAAATGGGGAGAGAAAACAAATTCCCTTCTGGGTACTGGTGAAACGATGGCAGCCCTTAGGTTAAAAGCAAATGCCAATGCACAAACCAACAGCCAAAATTTCCAGGCGCGGCTCACCTTCCTCATCATCTGAGAAGCCGTCCCGACAATTTGGCTGTGTACCCACCTTCTTAGGCACATAACCTTTCTTAGGATAAATCTAACGCACTTTACTAAAGCACGGATGTAAAGAATCGAGAGGTTCCAGTCGTATCATTTCGGAAAAACCATCCGTATTTATACGTACGGCGCATAGCTAAGCTTTCCATCCAATTTACTCATTTGCCGGGGGATCTTTTAAAAATTATAGCTGAAAGGAGTGAAGTGGGATTGTGCGGGAATTTTCACAGATTAGGCGAAGCCCATGGGTATAGGGTTGACCAAAAGTAGTACCTATGACCGAATCCCTGGGGAAGACAGAACTATTGCTATCCGCATTTTGGGGGTGGGATCAGATTTTAACCACGTTCTTTTTAAAAGCCTCCTTAACAAATTGTTATGCCTGGCTTTTCCCATTCAGTTCTTCAAAGCCTCCGCCGGCCAAACAAGGTCCTTTTAGCCACCCATATAATCCGATTCAGATCGGTGATTTCAATCAGCTCCATGGCCGCTAATTTCTTATTTGGCTAATCAGGTGCCGAAAGGAGAATAAATCAGACATCATGAATAGACAGGTAGTGCCCTTTTTGCTTTAGTCGAGTAACGTTTTTATGTTTACCGGATGCGACGGTTATTCCGATTGGTGCAGAATTATGGACCATTGGTACCCGACTAACTCATCAGCGGGATGGGGACCTGCTCCGATATAAACCCTCTTTTCGGTTTAGCAGGGCGCGTGCAATCGCCCAGATTACGGTCTTATTGTGTCTGCTGCTCGAAAAGGATCTGCGGGCGGGTACAACTTTACTAATCCAGCTGAGATAGCGAACCGCGTTAAACCAGCCGCTGAGTGGATATTTAACTTTCGCATTATTCGCTCGCGGTGTGTCTCGATTGTTCTTATGCTCAGATTAAGTTTTTGGGCTACTTCTTTGTTAGAAAAACCTTCTGCAATTAGACTGAGAATTTGTATTTCTCGCGCAGTTAATTTCGAGAGTGGCGACTGAGGCTTCCCAGTGGTGTATTCAATATATTGGCTAAGGGCTAGGCGGGCCACATCCTTACTGAAATAAATTTCGCCGTTTACCACTGCTTGTATACCCTCAATGATTTCTTCTGGGGAGGCCGTCTTCAAAATATATCCTCGAATACCAACCTGTATAAGTTTATGTAAGGTCACGTGGTCAACGTGCATCGACAGGATTATCACCTTGGTGTTCGGTGACTGAGCTTTTAGTTGTTCAACCACCAATACCCCATCCGGCCCTGGCATATTAAGATCAAGTAACACCACATCAGGATTTAATTCCTTCGCCAGCTCCAATGTTTGTTCACCCGTGGTGGCTTCCCCCACGACTTCCATTGTAGGAAACCGAGCTAAACAGCCTTCAATTCCTTTGCGGACCACTGGATGATCATCCGCAAGTAAGACTTTGATCTTCTTCTCTGATTTATCCATACCCCTCGTCAGCTGAGTAGAAGTTTGTGCTTCCATAACCGGGCGTATTCCAAAAATTGAACGTCTTTGCATAAATGTATCAAAAACCGGTAGTATCGCGCAACAAAAAGATTCCGTTGGTGTTAAACGATGTGTGACATATAATTTACGCGTGGTAACATTCCGCATTAAAACCGTTTGTTTCACCAGTTTGGTGGCAGCGATAGTAATAAACGCTACTGCCAACCCATACCTTGTTATAACCAACCGAAATGCCTTCGGATTAAAACCAGAACAAACGGCTCCAAAACAAGAAGAAATTCGTACACCACCTGCCAAAGTGAAACTGGAAGGCGTAATGAACTTGATGGGCAAGCGCCAGGCAATTTTACGAGTTTCAAAACAGGGGGTCCCTCCCGGACAAGAACCAGTGTTAATTCTTGGTGAGGGAGAACGCGACCAAGATATCGAAGTCATCTCCATCAACGACGAGGCTGGGGAAGTGAAAATAAAAAATGCGGGAGTTGTTTCCACAATTACATTTGAAAAGCAATCAACTGGTCCTGGCTTAGCGCCCGGAAACATTTCATTGCCCACTCCAACTATTGCAAATATTCCTTCCCGGCCCAATCCAATCCTATCAACGCAGGCACCGGCCGTCCATGCCCCTTCACCGGTTCCCGTACCACAACAGATGCGAAGTATCCCGCCTGGAACTACACAACCAACAACGCCTTCCACTGCTATTAACCCCGGACAACCCATTGCTAGCGCTACGCCAATTCGGCCTCCCACAATCCAAAGACAAATCCGGACAGAAGAGAGACCACTTTCGTACGAGGAACAGATTATTCTTACTGAGATTGAGCGTATTAGAACTAAAGAACAAGTGGAGCGGGGTGAACTGCCCCCGCTGCCACCGACCGAATTAACTCCTCCTGAAGAGCTGGAAAAAATCTTGGCAAAACCCCAACAAGGCGCAATCCCTCCAATCCCTCAACGTTAGTCAAATTGAGGGGGTACCAGTAACCCATCCATACCCCTTCTGCTCCAGTTCGTGAGCCAAAGACTTGTCGCCTGAAATCACTATCCGTCCGTCAACAAGCACATGAACGTAATCGGGCTCGATATAACTAAGCAACCGCTGGTAATGCGTAATAATAAGTTGTGCTGAGTCGGGTCGGCGGAGGCTGGCAAGATTCGAAGCCACCAGTTTCAAAGCGTCGATATCCAAACCCGAATCGGGTTCATCCAGTATAGCCAATTTAGGTTCCAACACAGCCATTTGCAAAATCTCATTGCGCTTTCTCTCGCCACCCGAAAATCCCTCGTTCACTGAACGCTTCAATATGTTCTCATCTAGGTCTAGCTTCGCTGCTTTCTCTCTAAGCAAGGAAATAAATTCCGTGGGATCTAATTCGTCCAATCCGCGATGGTGGCGGATTTGGTTGAGTGCCGCACGCAAGAAACTCATTGTGCTTACGCCAGGTAATTCCACCGGGTATTGAAAGGCAAGAAACAGTCCTTCGCGAGCGCGTTCTTCGGGCTTAAGCTCTAGCAAATTGCGCCCGCAAAATATTACTTCACCTTTGAGCACCCTGTAAGCGGGGTGTCCTACTAAAACGCCTGCGAGCGTACTCTTCCCACTACCATTCGGGCCCATGATAGCGTGTACTTCCCCCGGATAGACAGTTAGGTTGATGCCATGGAGGATGGTTTTACCTTCTACTTCTGCGTGCAACTGGCGGATCTCCAAAATTGGGTATCTGGTTTGACGTGATTCCATAAATTCACTTATCCTACTGAGCCTTCAAGCGAGACTTCCAAAAGCTTTTTGGCTTCTACTGCAAACTCAAGTGGCAATTCCTGGATAATTTCTTTACAAAAACCATTCACGATCAAATTTACAGCGTCTTGCACAGAAAGTCCCCGTTGCAGGCAATAGAAAATCTGGTCATCCGAGATCTTTGACGTTGTAGCCTCGTGCTCAATAATGGCTGTTTCATTCGCTGATTCTATGACAGGGAATGTGTGAGCACCACATTTATCACCTATCAACAGTGAATCGCATCGTGTATAATTGCGGGCGCCTTCGGCGTTTGGTCCTATCCGGACAAGCCCTCTATATGTATTGTGTGCAAAGCCAGCGGAAATACCCTTCGAAATAATTGTGCTCCGGGTGTTTTCCCCTAAATGGATCATCTTTGTGCCCGTGTCAGCTTGCTGGTAATGGGTAGCTACCGCGACGGAGTAAAACTCGCCCACCGAATTATCCCCTTTTAGAATGCAGCTCGGGTATTTCCACGTTATAGCGGAACCCACCTCGACTTGCGTCCAGGAGATCTTTGAATTCCGCCCCAGGCAAATCCCCCGTTTGGTTACAAAGTTGTAAATCCCACCACGTCCTTGCTCATCCCCAGGGTACCAATTTTGTACGGTGCTATACTTAATCTGTGCGTTGTCCAAGGCAACCAACTCTACCACAGCCGCGTGCAACTGATTTTCATCACGCATGGGTGCAGTGCAACCTTCCAAGTAACTCACGTAACCTCCCTCATCAACAACAATCAGTGTACGTTCGAACTGTCCTGAGCGAGCCGCGTTGATTCGAAAGTAAGTCGAGAGCTCCACCGGGCATCGGACCCCGGGTGGAATGTAACAAAATGAACCGTCGGTAAACACTGCTGAATTCAACGCTGCGAAAAAGTTGTCTGTGTACGGGACAACGGTACCAAGATACTTGCGCACTAAATCAGGGTGTTCTCTTATCGCTTCACTTATAGGGCAAAAAATAATGCCCAACTTTTCCAATTGCTCTTTTAGTGTAGTCCCTACGGACACGCTATCGAAGATAGCGTCTACGGCTACACCTGCTAATATTTGCCGCTCGTGTAGTGGAATGCCCAGCTTTTCATATGTCTCGAGCAATCGAGGATCAACTTCGTCTAGGCTGCGCGGCCCCTGGGCTACTGAACGCGGGGCTACGTAATACGTGATCGCTTGGTAATCAATCGGGGGATACTTGACATTTGCCCAATGCGGCTCACGCAATGTCAACCAATACCGGTATGCACGTAATCTCCATTCGGTTAACCATTCCGGTTCGCCCTTCCGAGTAGAGATATAACGAATGATATCCTCGTTTAGGCCTGGCGGAACCGATTCGGTCTCAATGTCGGTGTAAAAGCCGTAACGGTACTGCCGCCGTATCAATCCTTGGAATGTGTCCCTATCATCATTCATCAACGCTCTCCTTTGATCTCAAATATTTTCTTCAAAATATCCCTCCCACGCCAGACTGTCAAAAAACCAAAGCCTTACGTGACCCACACGTCCTAAAGTGCACTTTTTTCACACTACTCGACACATTTTTTAAAGCAAATAAAGTAGACGCCGGATTTAACGGCTTTGATACTAAATCTTATGATTGTGGTGCAAACATTGGGCCCTAAAAAAGCCACGCGCAGCCTACTAACTACAGCCACCGCCTCAACCGGCGTCTTCCTCTTTACCATTCTTTCTGGAGCAATAGGACAAACCAACCACCCTCCGATTTATTGGTCGATACGAATGGCCGAATCAGAAATTGCGCGTCGGGGTGATACAATAGCATACGCTCCTGGAAGCCGAGCTAAATGGGATTACACAGTAGGCCTGTTTACGCTAAGCTTAATCAAACTTTCAGAGGCTACTACTAATCCCTCGTACGCCGAATACGCAGAACGGGTAATCGGCTCGTTCATTCAACATGACGGTCAGATTTTCACTTATAAACTCGAGGACTACAATCTAGACAACATAAATTGTGGCAAGACGATTTTGGCACTATACGAACGGACCCGGAAAGAAAAATATCGGAAGGCTGCCGACCTCCTTCGGGAACAACTTAGAAAACATCCCCGTACTTCTGAAGGTGGTTTTTGGCATAAGAAACGGTACCCTTGGCAAATGTGGTTGGATGGCTTATACATGGGCGCGCCGTTTTATGCCCAATACACCGCAATGTTCGGAGGATCGGAAGAAGATTTCCGCGATGTTGTCCGCCAATTCGAGCTTATAGATAAGCATTTATATGATCCGGAAAAAGGGCTTTATTATCATGGCTGGGATGAAAAGCGCGAACAGGAATGGGCAGATAAAGTCACTGGTCGCTCCTCCAATTTTTGGGGACGGGCTGTGGGGTGGTATGCAATGGCATGCGTAGACACTTTAGATTTTATCCCGACTAACTTATCTTCGTGCCGAGCAGTGTTGCTCAACCAGGTCAAGAAAGTGGCTGAGGGCATCGTCCGCTGGCAAGACCCAACAAACCATGTATGGTGGCAGGTTTTAGACCGACCGGGGCACCCAGGCAATTATCAAGAGTCGAGTGCGTCGGCTATGTTTGTTTACTTTCTTCTTAAATCGGTCAACAAAGGCTATTTGCCAACAAATTACCTAGGGCCAGCCATTCGGGGCTATTACGGAATCCTAAGTAACTTCATTCGGGAAGAACCCGATGGGAAAATCTCCATCATACGATGCTGTGCTGTAGCAGGTTTGGGGTATGGGCGCGATGGATCATACGAATACTATCTGCGAGAACCGATAGTTGACAACGACCTGAAAGCAGTTGGGCCATTTATACTGGCTGGCATAGAGTTTCAAAAACTTCTCGGTCCTGTGGGTAACCTAACTGTCACTTCACTCACACAGCAAACACCCTCAAAAACAACTCTCGACAGTACAAACCTAAGTTATTGGAGCCACGTCGACAAAACCCTCGCTAGAATCCGACCTCCTACCATCCCGGAAAGGGAATTCAACATAATGGACTTCGGCGTTGTTGCTGACGGTCGTACAGATTGCAGCACAGCAATTGAAAGGGCAATCACAACTTGTCACAATGCAGGTGGGGGCAGAATCGTTTTCCCCGCAGGCCGATACCTAACAGGCCCCATCCACCTCAAATCGCGAGTTAATCTTCATTTTGAGGGAGGCGCAACCCTATTGTTTAAGACAGATCCTGCAGCCTATTTGCCATTGGTACTCACAAGGTGGGAAGGTATGGATTGCTACAATTATTCACCGCTGATATATGCCTACGGCCAACACGACATAGCAATTACCGGTGAGGGTGTTCTAGACGGACAAGCAGACAATCACCACTGGTGGCCATGGAAAGGCAAAAAAGAGTACGGCTGGACTAATGGCATGCCCAACCAAACACCGGCTCGGAATCAACTTATAAAAATGGTCGAACAAAATGTGCCAGTAGAACAACGCAGGTTTGGTGAAGGTGCTTACCTGCGACCTAACTTCATACAATTTTACAAATGCCAAAACGTGTTGATCGAAGGTGTGCACATCGTGAGATCTCCAATGTGGGAGATTCACCCTGTGCTTTGCACCAATGTCATTGTCAGGGATGTAAAAATAACCTCTCACGGACCAAATAATGATGGCTGCAACCCGGAATCGTGTTCAGACGTGCTTATCGAACGCGTATTTTTTGACACCGGAGATGACTGTATTGCAATTAAATCCGGCCGCAACAATGATGGCCGCCGACTCGGGATCCCCTCACAAAACATCGTCATTCGGAACTGTGTAATGAAAGACGGCCATGGTGGTGTGACGATCGGCAGCGAAATCTCGGGGGGATGTAAAAACGTTTTCGTGGAGAATTGTATTATGGATAGTCCCAATTTAGACCGCGCACTACGATTTAAATCCAACGCCGTACGAGGGGGCATTATCGAAAATATCTTTGTCAGAAGCATAACCGTGGGCCAAGTTGCAGATGCCGCAATCCAAATCGATTTTGTTTACGAAGAAGGAGCAAAGGGCCAATTCCCCCCAACTCTCCGCAACTTCATTGTTGAAAATATGAAAGTCCAAAATTGTAAGCGCGTATTGGATGTGGTGGGGTTCCCCGGTGCAATAATATCAAATGTATGGATAATTAACTCCGAGTTTAACGGCGTTACCAAACCTGATACCATCCAATATGCAGATGTCCAACTGATCAATTGCAAGGTTAACCGCAAACCACAACAAGTCACAGCTAACAACTAATCTGCAGGTAAAGCATCTACCTATCTAAAACGGCCGTAACCTCAATTCACATTGACCCCTTTTACATAACGCCCAAGTTCTGTCGCTACGGCTGTTGTTGGGTTGATTCGCCTTCACATTCCAAAAAACAAAGGGGAAGCATTTGGCCGAAGAGACCACCCACGATCCTCCCACCTTTCCAAGCTATAAAACTGTGGGAACGATGTCAAACAATGCGAAAACCACAATCAAGCCACAAGACTTCTGAATCTCACCTACAGCATTAGACTATCATGGATTTGGCTGGAACCAATTCCGTATTCCGCCCATTTAAACATCTTTTTGTTACGGTCCCCACTATTTCATGCTATTTCAAGTCGCTATCAAAAACTGGATCCTGAGTCTGTTTCCTAACACTGCATAATAAGCCCAAAGCTAATTGATCCTGCCCTTTCCCATGGGATAAGGTGATCCACAGACCTACTCGGCTTCTAGCCCCTATTACCAAATTCAAATTACCGCTTCGTTTAATTGTTTTTCTTACAGCTCGCTGGCAAAGGACAAAAGCCTTCCGATATTTAGCGGTACACCAGTCAATAAATCCATCGCATAAACCACCTTAAAATACAAATGCTTCATTTACCCAGGAAATCTGGCTAACCTTAGCGTTAGTCTGTCGCTCCTTAACCCTATCGTTCCGCAGACGAAAACCTCATTTAGGTTGATTTGTGCGTTCTGACACCCAATGCCGGGGTAACTTAGTTGTCACCCAGTCCTGAAATATAGGGAACTCATAACATTCCTTCGGTACGCGACACTCAAACAGTGCTCACCTGAGCAAACTCCCATGGACAGTAAATTGACCTTGTTGGGTCAAGCTTGCCCACTCATAGATAAATCTGCGAAGGGATTATTAAGCGCTGTAGGATTTTTAGGGTTAACTGCTGGATTTGGTGCGGTTGTGTTGGAAATCTTATTAGAATTTTGGGCATTGGAAGGGGCTGATTCGGTTGCGAAAGGATTTTTTGCCCGCTTTTGGCGAGGCAACGGAGTGACGACGGTATGAATTACACGGCCGTTGAGTTTGGGCTCGAAATCAGCTTGTCCAAAAGGAGCCAATTCTTTTAAGAACCGCCGCATCACATCGAAACCAAATTCGGTGTGTTCCATTTCCCGCCCATGAAACCTCAGCGTGAGTTTAACCTTCATATCATCACAGAGGAACTCAATTGCATGACGCAACTTTGTAGCGAAGTCATGGTTTCCAATATTTACGCTAAGTTGGATTTCCTTCACCCTTTGAGCAGCTTGATGTTTACGGGCTTCTTTCTCACGTTTGGCCTGCTCGTACATGTATTTGCCATAATCCAGAATTTTACATACAGGGGGGTCAGCATTTGGGGAAACCTCCACTAAATCCAGACCGTAAGACCTGGCAGTTGCCAGAGCCTGTGCAATCGGCATAACACCTAAGTGTTTGCCGTTAGGATCTATGACGCGCACCTGCGGTGCCTTGATTCTGTTGTTTACGCGAGGTTCAGTACCAGCTTGCGCCATGCGTCTTTTTATTGGTTGGCTTTGCAAAAGTTTGTGTGTTGTTGATGATTAGCAGTTTCGAATAACATCACGGCTATCTTTACCGGATATTCTAAAAAAACCATAAGGCAAACCGATGTTCTCGTAACCCTAGGAGTTTTCGTGAGTTCCATGCCAATTTTCTTGTCGAGGGGAAATACTCAGCATATTGCTTCAATTATACAACGTTACGCAGGTTGGAGATTTCGTTTGGCAAGTACAGCATCGATAATCTTTTGCATTAATTCCGGGTTTTCAGCCAACACCTTTTGGGCCGCTTCCCGACCTTGCCCAAGCATCTGGCCACCGAATGCAATCCAAGCGCCTTTCTTCTCCAGTACACCCACATCCAGGGCTACGTCGATCACACTGCCCTCTTTATTGATACCTTGATTAAAGAGAATGTCGAACTCCGCCTCAGCAAACGGTGGAGCCAATTTGTTTTTAACTACCTTAACTTTCACGCGATTGCCAATTGTATTTCCAGCAGCATCCTTTATCACATCTTTACGCCGAATATCAAGCCTAACACTAGCATAGAATTTTAATGCTTTTCCACCCGGAGTCGTTTCCGGGTTTCCAAACATCACACCCACTTTTTCCCGAATTTGGTTCGTGAAAATACAAGCTGTCTTTGCTTTCGCAAGTACTGCGGTTAATTTTCGCAATGCCTGACTCATTAATCGAGCTTGCATTCCCATGGGGGCCATACCCATCTCCCCTTCCAATTCAGCGCGGGGTACCAGAGCAGCTACCGAATCAATTACGATCACATCTAAGGCATTTGACCGCGCAAGCGTCTCACATATAGTCAACGCCTCTTCACCGCTATCGGGCTGCGAAACCAACAGGTCGTCAAGGTTTACCCCCAGCCTCTTCGCATATGCAGGATCCAATGCATGTTCTGCATCAATAAATGCAGCTAGCCCTCCTGCCCTTTGTGCGTTTGCAATTACGTGTAACACTAAAGTAGTCTTACCCGAGGACTCAGGTCCGAATACTTCTACAATTCTACCTCGCGGAATACCACCTATCCCAAGTGCTAAATCTAGGGAAAGCGCGCCAGTGGGTATGACGTCTATCTTCATTTGCGCACGGGCATCCCCCATCCGCATTATGCTCCCCTCGCCATAAGTTTTGGTAATAGTTGCAATCGCTGCCTCTAACTCTTTCTGCCTATTAATCCGTGCCTCAGCTGGTTTACTTGTTGTGTTTTTCTCGGGGGTTTTCGAAGCCATAAAGTGTCTCCAACTCGACAATTGCTTCCCTAGTTCCAGCTCACAAATTTATTTCCAAGCCGTTCAAAGCGAATTCCCAGGTTGAGTCACTTTCTGTAATTATTTAGGGTATCCCACAGGTTGCGTTAAGACAACCTTTTGGTTTGCCCCCAATTTCAAAGCTTCCGCAATCCCGTTCCTGTCAATATTACCCAATACCACCGTTGCCAAACCCTCCGACGCGCAATAGAGGTAAACATTCTGTGAAACATACCCTGTATCCGTAGCAGCATAAAAAGCTTTATCACTTTCGGCCATGTTCCCAAACCGGTCGTAATTTGCCACAAATACCAAGACCACTGGCGCTTCACTAACAAACGGCTGCCGCCCCATCTTTGCCCGGAGATCCCCTTCAACCACCGGTTCCAAAATGTTACTCTTTGCGTTGTAAATATACGCTCCTTTCGCCATTACAACATAAATATCGATCTCCTGACTATTCCGCGCCGATGGTGCCGTGCGGTGCCCAGTCGCAGGTCTGTTTATACCATTGGCTGCCCACAATAAATCACTTACCTGTTGCAAGGATAACTCTTTAGAACTGAATGCCCTTGTCGATTTACGTTCTTTCAAGGCTTGCATTAACGGCTTGCCTCCATCAGATCGGGGCGCCGGAAGTTTAACGGGCTCTAAACCATTTGCCAGTAGATTGGCCGCAATCGCAGCTCCAACAACAACGCCCAACAAATTCGATAGCCGTGCCATAATAACTAAATCTTTTTGCTAGGTTTGCATCGAGTTATAAAATTTGTCAAGCTTGCCAATGTACCCTGCTAGCGCTTGGAATTCATCCCATGCTTACATAAAAACCGCTTTACTTGTATTGACCACAAACGTACCTCACAACCTCTGGTCAAAAAACTTGGCAATGTTACATTTAAGTTAATTTTTAGCTCTACTGCTTTAAATACTGGAACCTCCCATTCCCCCCCTCAAATAATGCTCCGCGTTTTGCCCCCCACTCTTTACACAGTGGGAATTTTACCGTCTCAATCTTACTCCCGAAAAATTAAAACCGCTAAAACGTGAGCCGGCTTCGCGAAGGACGAGTTTGTTTACTCACAGGCATATGCTTAGAGGGTACCAGCTTCATTTCCAAAACAACTGATTACACGGTGGGACCAGTATTTGGATGCAATGATTTGAGATTGGATGATGGGAGCAACTTACTACCCTCCCAGAGATCAAAGGCATCCTTGCAATTAAAGTAACCCACGATTGTATTTCATTAGAGGCTGAGTTTAATGCTTTAAGAGCAGCGAAAAAAACTGTTGACAAAATTGGGAGTTATTCCACAATATATTTACAGATTTTAGAAGATAGGCCGGCTACCCTTATTTAAAGTTGACCACAAATCAGGTTCAAAACACTATGAAAAAAACATCCATCCAGCTAGTACTAGGCTTAGCAATAATCACGGGAGCTTATCCCACCTTAGCAGCAACAGTCACAATGGAACAATTAATCAGGGCTTGGGGGCTCAATCCTTTGGCATACGAACCATTCGATTACGAAGCAGGAGTTGGACTCGACGGGAACTGTAATGGAGGGTATGGCTTTTCAGAGGCTTGGGTCCCAAACCTTCCCAGCGGGGGGAGCCTCAGTAACCAATTGATTACTGCGGGTAGTCTGTATTACACGGACGCATACGGCAATACAGTTATGGGTATTGGCAATAAGGTTCATATCACAGGAGATGGCACCGAGGCAGGGGACAATACGGGAGGCGCTCGAGCGAATGCTCAACCTAGAAGGGCATTAAGCTTCCAGCGGGGGAATGAGAATGATAGTACTTGGGTAGCATTCTTGGCGGTTAGAACTGGACTCCCTTATTTGTATACCGACGGGGCTGGTAATGAAATCTATTACGGTCGCGCTACCTCCGTGCAATTGTTCCAAGGTGCCAATAGTGAACGACTCACAATTGGCCGGGCAAGCCAAAATGGCGAGCCAACAAATACTACACCTAAAGACACATGGGCGTTGATTAATAGAGGGAGCCCCGCTTATACAAGCCCAACACCAGTCCCATTGACAAATGTCCCTCCAAATTCCACTGCAAACCTGATCATTGTGCGGATTGATCACCAGGCTGGAGACGATAGAATTAACGCACCCGACACCGCTTACATTTGGATTAATCCCGAAAACATTTTCAATCTCCCAACTGAAAACGCCTTAGCTATTAGCTTTGCGGGATCTGGGGAACGAGATTACTGGTTCGATACAATCCGACTTTTTGCAGGTAATTATAACACCACCGTTGGTTATGGATCAGCAGACATTGACGAAATCATAATTGCTGTCCCCGAACCTACCACGCTTGCTTTATTTGCAATTTGTGCTGCAGCAGCGCTGCACTGGCAGCGGAAGAGATCGTAATTGTCATAAAACCTGTATACTCCCCTTGGGATGAGGGGGCGATCCTACCTCATGAATAGGATCGCCCCTATCTTTTTTCCCACAACTTAGTTAGAAAGCCAAAAGGAAGTAACAACCTATAAAATCTCACCCTAAAGATCCCCTGATAAATGCTGTAAATTCGTTCAGAATTGAGGTAAAATTAAGGCACGGCTTACGGGGTTGGAAAAAACCCAACAACCTGTGCGTAATTCGTTTGATTACCGGCAAAGTTAGAAGTACCCACCTCGACGAGATTCGCGTAAAAGCCGTCATTCAAAAGCGGTCTCCAAAAGTCCACCTAGTTTTTGCTTACCCTAAAAGTATATGTGCCATGCAGGAAGGCCACCTTTATCCCCCAGCCTTTAGGAATACCCGGCTGCTTTTCAAGGTTCGGGGATATTAGAATTGACGACTCAAACCGGAACTGGTTTGTGGAGGTTCCCGTTTCAAAAGGGATAATCAGGTCCCAAAATTCTGGGCCGCCGATCGGATTTAAAAAACTTGTCAGTAGCCAGCCCGCATTTACCCTTTTAGAGAATGCAAAACCGGCCGAAAAAAAAGAAACTTGCAACAAAGAAAGTAAATAGGCAACGGCGTACTGCCAAAAAGGCTAAAAAGAGGAAACTCTCAGCTAAAGCTCGGAAAACAAAATTTAAAAAAACGGCAGTAACTGAGGAATCACAACCGAAAGCGTTTAGTGAAGCTGCACCCATTTCTGAGATCTCCTTTCAGACTTCGGAAGCATCAGGACAAAGTTCCACTACACATGAGACACTTCCCCAAGCGGAAGAAACACTTGAGCAGGAGAATAACCTCAGTAGACCTGAAGTAGAAGAACAGGACGAAATCCCGTATGACGCGGATACAGCAATTAGGTTATACCTCCGCGAGATTGGGCAAATACCTTTATTGACACCTGAACAAGAAGTGGAACTGGCTGAACGAATCAAAAAAGGCGACGAAAAGGCTCGCGAACAAATGATTAAAGCCAATCTTCGCCTAGTAGTAAAAATAGCAAGGGATTACGAAGGGTTGGGCTTGCCATTACTCGACCTAATTAGCGAGGGTAATATCGGATTAATGAAAGCGGTGGAACGATTCGATCCTAAGAAAGGAGGGAAACTTTCTACTTACAGTGCGTGGTGGATCAAGCAAGCTATTAAACGTGCGCTTGCCAACCAATCAAAGACTATTCGACTCCCAGTTCACATGGTCGACAAAATCAGTAAGCTTCGTAAGCTTGCCCATAAGCTTGAAGAGGAACTTGGGCGAGAACCCACAGACGAAGAACTGGCCTTTGAGTTGGGTACGACTCCTGCCAAAGTAGCGTTCATGCGGCAAGCGGCTATCCGGCCTGCGTCTCTTGATGCCCCAATCGGAGACGAAGACTCAAATACATTTGCAGAGATTGTCAAAGATGAACGTGCCACTGACCCTGCTACGTTTTTAGAAGACACCACAACGAAATCGATGTTACAAGAATTGCTTAAAAAATTAGACTCACGCGAGGCAACGATCTTGACAGCACGTTTTGGATTGGACGGTAACCCGCCCCAAACTTTGGAAGAAGTTGGTCGCAAATTTGGCGTTACACGCGAACGAATCCGGCAAATCCAGAATGCAGCTTTGAAAAAGTTGCGTCGGATGATTGAAAAACTCGAAGCCGAGAAATCATAATTCTTTTATGAACAGTGCGAAGATTACACCGGCGACACCAGAAGAAATAAAGGCAGCCATTCGGAACATCCCAGATTTCCCCCAACCGGGGATTCAATTCAAAGATATCACCCCGGTCTTGCAAGATCCTCGATTATTCGCAAGCTCCATTGAGCTACTGATTGGAGATTTAAAACCGGGAATGGTCGACGCGGTTGTGGGCATTGACGCTCGTGGTTTCATATTTGCTGCTGGTGCTGCTCTCAAACTTTATGCCGGTTTTGTCCCTATCCGTAAAAAGGGCAAACTCCCTTACAAAACACATGAATTAACCTACAACTTAGAATACGGCACAAATACTATTGCCATTCACGTGGACGCACTTAAACCGGGAGCACGAGTGTTATTAGTGGATGATTTACTGGCAACGGGGGGGACAGCCGCAGCAGCAGCAGAACTGGTAAAACAATTGGGTGCCCAAATACTCGAAATTGCTTTCCTTATTGAACTCACATACTTGGGAGGCAGGGAAAAATTGCGCGATTACCCAGTACGAACCGTAATCGCGTTTTAAACCTAGGGCCTTTTACGAGTCGGGCTTTTCGACAATATCTTACGTCCAATTTACGCCTCCTACGAAACAGCAATCCCCTTGCGGCCAGTTGACGGTGCACCTTGGGTCTTTGGATGAATGCCAGCCATAAAATATGTGACGAGTGACTGTTTACTCCACGTGGTAACCAGATGTTTAATAACCCCAGAGTAGCCTTTCTTTTACGACCTGTAGGGAGGTAAAAATCCTTCCGCTTTCGACAATGCCTCGTATCCCGTCAATAAAAGTTTTTCTGTGGTTTCCCAACTAATGCACGGATCGGTGATAGACAACCCATAGACGAGGTTTTCCTTGGGCTGAGGGAATTGCTGATTACCTTCCTTTATGTAGCTTTCCAGCATCAATCCGATCACCGACCGTCTCCCTTTGATTCTTTCCTGGATGGTACTATTCCAAACGATTTCCTGCCCCGCTGGTTGTTTACCCGAGTTAGCATGACTACAATCAACCATTAAGACGGGTGGTAAACCTGCCTTTTTCATCTTAGTTTCCGCCTCCTCTAAGCTAAGTGGGTCGTAGTTAGGCCGATCCTTACCACCACGTAAAATGATATGTGTGTCTTCGTTCCCGGAAGTTCTAATTACACTGGTTACACCGTCAGCATCTATTCCCAGAAAACTATGTGGTTGACGCGAAGCTACCATTGCGTTGATGGCGGCATCCATGCTGCCATCAGTACTGTTCTTAAATCCCACAGGCATTGAAAGACCACTCGCCATTTCACGGTGTGTTTGGGATTCAATGGTTCTTGCTCCGATCGCAGCCCAACAGATCAGATCCGCTATGTATTGCGGGGTGATGGAGTCCAAAAACTCAGTCGCGGTAGGTAACTCCATAGCGATGATGTCAAGCAACAACTGCCGAGCCAGTCGCAACCCTGTCTCAATGTCATGCGTGCCATCCAAATGAGGATCGTTTATTAGCCCCTTCCATCCCACCGAAGTACGAGGTTTCTCAAAATACACCCGCATCACCACTTCCATCCGATCAAACACCTTTTCTCTCAATCGGCTTAATCGGCGAGCGTAATCAAGTGCACCTTCAACATCATGAATTGAGCACGGTCCCACCACTACCAAAAGCCGTGGATCTTTTTGGTGGATTATTCCTTTGATCCGTTCCCGGCTTCGGTACACAATCTCTGCATGTTTCTCAGTCACAGGTAATTCCTCCCGCAAAACCCGAGGAGGTTTTAACCTGCAAACTTCGCGTACCCGTATGTCAGCAATGCGATGCATTTACAAAAAATATAATAGCACGGTTAAAATACAGTTTAAACCCAAAAACTTCCCCTTGGCGGCTTTATTGTAAGGCAAACATGGGTGCTCATTCCTCTTGCTCAGCCCCAGCAGTCACTGTTTTTAAAACCAAAGTGTGAAAAGAGGGACCATTTTGTAGGCTCAGCCTAACAAATCCCACTTGGTGGAGGACGCAGTTAATGTGTATAAATTAACCGACATGCTTGTGGAATATATGCGCGTAAAACCCAGAAGTTTCCCTGTATTACAACGCAGATCCAGCTCTCTTATTATTTTAGCCACCCTTTCAGCCACATTGCTCGCCACACCACTAGAAAGTCAAACGAATAGCCCATACCCCACTGTAGAAGTTGCGCTAGATGGCCAACTGGTGTATACACTTAGCGCTCGAGGCGATCGCATTCCCGATTTCTCCTACTGCGGCTATTTTGGAGGAAACAAACAAATCCCAAACACTATACCAATCAAAGTGGTTGTTACCCCAGTAGATGGCGATAACACCCCACGGTTACAACAGGCCATCAATTATGTGGGGAGCTTGCCCGTAGACAGTAATGGATTTCGTGGATGCATACTGCTAACCCCAGGCCGATTTTTACTCAAAGGCCGCCTTACTATTACAAACTCAGGAGTTGTGCTTCGGGGTTCTGGAATGAAAACGAATGGGACCGTTTTATTATTTGCTGGATCCGATAGAGGACCAGCGATTCGTCTGTACGGGGCGCGCCCAGCTGCAATAGAGACAAATGTTAATTGGAGGGTCACAAATGACTACGTTCCGGTGGGAACCATGACGTTTTGCGTTCTCGATACAACAGGACTCCACCCTGGAGATCGAATCTTCATTACCCGCCCTTCCACTTCTAATTGGATTAGATTCCTTAAAATGCACGAACTAGGAGGTGGCCTAGGGGGATGGAATCCAGGCAGTCGCAACGTGACGTGGGACCGAGCTATTGTAGCCATTTCAAATAACCAGGTGTGGATTGACGCACCTTTGACTCTCGCCATAGAACAGCAGTTTGGCCAAGCAACAATAAAACGGTACCTTTGGCCTGGCCGCCTAACCAATTGTGGAGTCGAAAATTTTGTCATCCAATCGAGCTACGACCACACAAATCCAAAGGACGAGGATCATATTTGGCACGGTGTGACATTCGAAAATGCGGCAGACTGCTGGGTTCGACGCCTATGCTTCACACATTTGGCCGGGTCAGCAGTGGCTGTTTACGAAACCGCATCCAGAATTACCGTCCAAGATTGCATTTCAGAAGCCCCCGTGTCTGAAGATGGCGGCTATCGCCGAAACACGTACTTTACGATGGGGCAACAAACCCTCTTCTTACGTTGTTACGCCGAGTATGGTCGACACGACTTTGCCGCCGGTTACTGCGCCGCTGGTCCTAATGCATTCGTCTGTTGCGAAGCTACATTGTCAACCCGTCCCAGTGGTGGGATTGAAAGCCTTGCGTGTGGAATACTTTTCGATAATGTCACCGTCGATGGAAATGGAATATTCTTAGCTAACCTAGGTGGGACCGGTGGAAGGTTTGGTTGGGGTGCAGTCAACTCGGTGCTTTGGCAATGTAGTGCATCGATTGTCCGTTGCGACCAACCACCCGGAGCATTTAACTGGGCTTTTGGATGCTGGGGTGAGTTCGACGGCGATGGCTACTGGCGAGCCTCAAACGAAAGTGTAGAGCCCGAAAGTTTGTACATAGCCCAGCTATCAGAGCGACTGGGGAAAGAAAATGCCGGTCAGATTATACTTCCACCGAAACCGCGGGGTGGAGAAAGCAACCCCACACTCGAGCGAGCCCAACAGCTAACACAAGAGTCGATTCACCCCAGTCAAAGCCTTAAGGCGTTTATTCTAGAATTAACCTCGAAAGAACCTCTTCCCTTGAACCCCAACGGTGCTCCAAGCATAGACCATATCGGAAATACCACAACTCAATCCACCTCAACCAAGCAGCACAACCTAATAATAACAAATGGATGGTTGGTTATCGAGGATCGACTTGCAATAGGGACAATTATCTCGGTTGCATGGTGGCGCGGAACGGTAAATCCTGAAATCGCCCCCACTCACGGCGTGGCGTTAACTCGTTTCATGCCTGGGCGGATTGGGCGCGGCTTCACTGACGACCTAAACGAAGTAGCCGACTATCTCGAACAAGAAGGAGCCGTAGGCTTGGAACACAACCACGGTCTATGGTACGACCGCCGGCGCGATGACCACGAACGTGTCCGTCGTGCCACTTCGGATGTATTACCCCCTTTTTTCGAACAACCGTTTGCACGGAGCGGGGTTGGAACCGCTTGGGACGGACTAAGCAAATATGATTTGACCCGGTATAATCCATTCTATTGGGCTAGACTGGCTCAGTTTGCTACTATCTGCGATCAGCGAGGGCTAATCCTATTCCACCACCACTACTTTCAACACAACATTCTAGAAGCCGGGGCCCATTGGGCGGATTTCCCATGGCGATCTGCAAATAACATCAATAATACCGGCTTCCCCGAACCCCCGTACTATGCTGGCGGGAAACGTATCTTTATGGCGGAGCAATTTTACAACACAAATCACCCAACCCGCCATCCGCTCCACGTCGCCTATATCAATCAATGTCTAAACGCGTTAGCCACAAACAAAAATGTTATACACTTCATTGCCGCAGAATACACAGGCCCTCTACACTTCGTGCAGTTTTGGATCGACGTAATCAAGTCGTGGCAAAACACAACTGGTATTGATCCGATTGTCGCATTAAGCTGCACAAAAGACGTGCAAGAGGCAATACTTGAAGACCCGCTTCGCTCAAAATACATCGACGTGGTTGATTTCAGGTACTGGTGGCGTACAGAGAAGGGCGAATTTGCCCCGCCTGGCGGCAAAAACCTTGCCCCACGCCAATTCGAGCGACAATGGCGGGGTAGTCGACCTACAGACATCGACCTCGCTCAAATGGCAGCCGAATTCAAAGCACGGTATCCGGAAAAAGCCCTAATTTGTGCCTTCAATAGCGCTGGCTGGGCCTGGCTATGTGCAGGCGGATCTATCCCCCGCCTCCCTAAACAAACCGACGAGTCTCTTTTGAAATTTGTGCCCACGTGTGCACCCGCGAAACATGTAGCTCTACCCCCTCGGACGTTCGCGCTCAAAAACACAAATGACGAATGGCTAATTTATTGTTCACAATCTGGGCCAATCACCCTGCCAGTGGGGTCATCAAACAACACAACCTTCCGTGTTCGGCGGCTAAACATTACAACCGGCCAAATAACAACCGATCATCCCGCCTTCCCGACAAACAACGTACTCATGCTAAACCCAGAATCTGTACCCGCTGTATATTGGATCATTAAGCCAAGGTAAAGACACATGCTCCACTTACAAAATAGGCACATTTTTAAAAAACCGCGCGGACATAACATGTTTTTTTAATTGAAAAACCATCCCCGCAAAATGGTTTAAACTTAGCACTTTTACGGCTTAAAACAGGCGGTTGACTAAAATCGCTTTGGCCTACGACGCCTTTATGTTGACCACCACGTTCCCTAAATGCAAACTCCTACGCTGATATGGTTCAAGCTATTAATAGCAAAATAACTTTACGCTTGCTGCCCTCCATACCCACCGCACTAATATCCATTTTTTACCTCGGGTTTTTTGGGAATTTCACGAAAGGGGCTGAAAGGATCGAGTTTAATTGTGGGTGGAAATTCATGCGCGGCGAACCCACTAACTCACCTGCACTTGACTATGAGACAGTCCGTCCTTGGCTGCTTGCAATTGGGAACGAGCTTTTGCCATACAATAAACAAATCCTGAACCAGCCCTCAACTCCAATGCCAGGGATTGGCCACCCTTTTATAGATCCAGCGTTCGATGACACCACATGGCGCTCAGTTGATCTTCCTCATGATTGGGGAATCGAAGGCCCATTCCGGCAAGAATATCCTGCCGCTACAGGCAAATTACCCTGGTGGGGAATTGGGTGGTACAGGAAACATTTTTACATCCCCAAAGAGGACGCTGGAAAGCTTATCTATCTGGAAATTGATGGGGCTATGTCACAAGCGTTAGTGTGGATAAACGGTCAGTTTGTGGGTGGCTGGCCATATGGTTATACATCATTTCGCGTTGATCTAACGCCGCACATCCAATTCGGTACAACTAATGTCATCGCCATTCGATTAAACAACCCTCCAAATTCATCTCGGTGGTATCCAGGTGGTGGGATATACCGCAATGTTTGGCTAATAAAATGTAACCCGATCCACATAGCGCCTTGGGGCGTACACGTTTATCACACGCATTTATGCACTAACTACGCTGAGCTCAGAACTGAGGTGAAGGTAGTCAATCAGTCACCTCAAAAGGTGGAACTGCGCCTGGTAGCGGAAATCCAAGAACTAGGAACTCTTGGCCCACTAACTAAGCCTATCCCAAATACACAACCCAAAAAATTTTTATGGATAAAGCAACTCGGAATCACCAACGACATACGTTGGCCTGTCTCCAATCCATTCGGCGTTCCCCTCCGTGTTATCCAAGCCGATTCAGTCAAACTCCAAGTAGATGCCAAAAGCTCGGTTAAAACGAATTTGAGTATTACCATTCACCAACCCCTTCTTTGGTCAGTGACACAACCAAACCTATATCGCCTTATTATAACAGTTGAGCATAACCACTGCATTGTGGATGTGTATAAAACATTATTTGGGTTACGGAATGCCCAATTTACCACCGACGGCTTCAAACTAAACGGCGAACCACTTAAGATAAAAGGCGTGTGTCTCCACCATGATCTAGGGGCCTTAGGCGCCGCGGTCAACATCCGTGCCATGGAAAGACAACTCGAGCTTCTAAAATCCATGGGCGCTAATGCAATTCGGACAAGCCATAACCCACCCACCCCAGAATTACTAGAGCTGTGCGATCGCTTGGGCATGCTTGTATTAGTGGAAGCATTTGACTGCTGGGCCAAAGGAAAAAACACTAATGATTACCACATCTTTTGGACAGACTGGTATGAGAAAGATTTGCGCGCAATGGTGAGGCGCGACCGAAACCATCCCTCTGTAATCCTCTGGAGTATAGGAAACGAAATCCTGGAACAACGGGATCCAGATGGCTGGAAACTAGCACTTCGCCTTGTTGACATCTGTCACCAGGAGGATCATACCCGTCGTGTTACAGCTGCCCTGCATACCGACGAAGCCCTCACTAATGGGTTCCAACATGCTCTGGATGTTTATGGGTTCAATTACTCACCTCATAAATATGCAGAGTTCAGGAACGCAAACCCAGGTACCCCTATGCTGGCTACAGAAACCGCATCCTGTGTTAGCTCTCGCGGCGAATACTTTTTCCCGGTCTCAACTAATAAACGTGAGGGCAGAGCTAACTTCCATGTGAGTTCTTACGATCTCTACGCACCTCGCTGGGCTTACCCACCAGATGTAGAATTCGAAGCCCAGGAAAAAAACCCATTTGTGGCTGGTGAGTTTGTGTGGACTGGATTTGATTATTTAGGCGAGCCCACACCATACGATCGTGACACCACTAATCTCTTGCACTTTACAGATCCACAAGTAATGGGATGGAAACTCGCAGAGCGGTCAGCCATCGGAAGAATCCTTGTTCCTTCACGAAGCTCGTATTTTGGCATTATGGACACGTGTGGTTTTCCCAAAGACAGGTACTATCTGTACCGGTCCGTATGGCGGCCGGAAGTGCCTACTTTGCATATTTTGCCCCACTGGAACTGGCCTGAACACATTGGTCAACCTATCCCCATACACGTTTACACTTCTGGTGACGAAGTTGAATTGATTCTCAACGGTCGTTCCCTGGGCAAGAAAAGGAAATCACCATACACATATCGATTGGTTTGGGAAAATGTTGCTTACGAACCGGGAGAAATTTTAGCAATCGCTTACAAACAGGGGAAACCCTGGGCTGTATCACGACGGCGCACAACTGGAACTCCAGTCAAAATAATAATGGAGGCCGATCGCGACGCGATTTGGGCAGATGAAAAAGACCTTTGTTTTGTGACAGTGGCCGTCGTAGACTCCCGAGGCGATATAGTACCCCGGGCAAATCACCGCATAAGATTTTCAATTAAAGGTCCCGGTCAAATTATTGCAACCGATAACGGGGACCCCACAAGCCATGTTTCCTTCCAATCGCGCGAGCGCGAACTCTTCAATGGACTTTGCCTTGTAATAGTGCGTGCGGAAAAAAACAAACCTGGCACGATAGAACTCCATGCGGAATCTGAAAACTTAACTCGAGCTAAGATTCGGATCCGATCAAGCCAACCTCTAACCAAATAAAACCTATTTATCGATTCACACCAATCGCCAATTATCCCCACAACGCGTCCGGGAAAGGGTAAAGCAACGCTTGACCTTTTAGGTACGGAATGCCACACCGCTCAACCAACACGCGCAAACCTAAAGTCAACTCTTTTATGGTAAGCTGCCCTTCCCTAAACCCATCCAGCCTACGCAAAAAGTCCGAGCGCTCAAAAGCAGAGATTTGATCAGATACATACCCAAACACGTGCATAAACGCATTTATCAACTTTGCCTTGCGGGGCAGCTGTTTCAATAACCGTCTCACCGTCAAAATGTACTGTCCCAAAATTTCCGATTCGGATCGTCTATCATGGTTGGCCAACAGTTTACCAAGCATTAATAATCCCTCTTGGTCCAACCCCATAAAAAGGTATTTGTGTTGGGCGTGGAATAACTGCAAACGTTCCATGGAAGGCGTTGCGCTGACTTCGCGTAATTTAGCTAATGCAAATACTGCGCTGAAAAAGTGCCACCTAGATATCGGGTCACGAAGCTTGATCTCATCCACAAAGGGTAAATCTGGAAAGCGCGAAAGCACCATTTTTGCAAACATTCCTGGGCCCAATGCCACTACGTTGTTTGACAAAGGCCCGTCCATAATTTTGGTATCCCAAACACCACACGAGGGTGATCGGGCTTTTAAAATAAAACCATCCACTACCCCCAGCTTCTCCAAAAACCGATTTGCAAATTGAATCATTGCCTGGGTTAAATCCCTTCCGGTTTTTGCCTGCACCAAGTAGCGTTGCCCACCTACTAAAATCACCCTTATCTCTGGTCGAGGCACCCCTAACTCCAATTCCAACTCAGGGCATACTTCCACTATCTCAATCCACGGTATGGCTTCAGTGAATGGCGGGCCCGGGATGGGTACCCCATTATACCTGCAGGGCTCGCCTTTCAAGCACCTACTTACGACCAACCGAGGCCTAACCACTGTTTGCCCAGTAGGATCCATTGCTAATCACTACTCATATTCTCTGCTTGCAAGTATCACCCTGGTCGCAATTCCTAAATCCCAAATGGCTTACAGCATCACAGACACCTCAAGAATCACCCCCCGATGGTGTTACCCAAAAAACCGTCGGATTTCCTGTAAAGTATTGGCTAGGTATTCTACCTCGGCAAACGTGTTGTAGAAATAAAAGCTTGCGCGGGATGTTCCCTCCACGCCTAACTTTCGCATCAAAGGCTGAGTGCAATGGTGTCCACCTCGCAATGCTATCCCGGCATGGTCCGCCAACGCTACGACGTCATGTGGATGAATACCTTCCATTGTGAAGCTAACTATACCTGCCCGGCCATGTTTGGGCCCAAAAATCTTAATTCCTCTCACTGTTGATAGTTTTTCCAAGGCATATTCAGCAAGAGCACGATCGTGTGCTGCAATATTTTCTCTGCCGATCGTCTCCAGGTAGTCTAATGCAGCGTGTAATCCTACAGCGCCTGACACGTGAGGGGTCCCCGCCTCAAACCTATGGGGTGGTATTTTGTACTCCGTGTGATACAAGTCTACGGTTAAAATCATCTCCCCCCCTGCTTGGAACGGCGGCATTTTCTCGAGCAACTCCATTCGACCATATAACACGCCAATTCCGGTAGGCCCGCAAAGCTTATGCCCAGAAAACACGAAAAAGTCGCATCCGATCTCTTGCACATCCACCGGCATATGACCAGCACTCTGGGCTCCATCAACTAACGTCACGATTCCCTTTTTACGAGCTTTTTCACAAATTTCCGCGACGGGGTTTATAGTCCCCAGGGAATTCGACACGTGTACAACCCCCAAAAACCGCACATTAGCACCCAACAATTCCCAAAGCTTTTGCATGTCCAGCTGACCTTCAGGCACAACCACTGGCACATATGCAAGTTTTGCTCCGGTGCGCTTCGCAACTATCTGCCAAGGCACAATATTACTATGGTGCTCCATCTCGGTAAGGAGGATCACATCACCAGGTTTTAGATTCGCGAGTCCCCAAGCATACGCAACTAAGTTTATCGCCTCGGTAGCACCCCGTGTAAAAATTATCTCTTCGGGTTGGCGCGCATTTATAAACTGGGCTACTTTGACACGTGCTTTCTCGTATGCTTCTGTTGCCCTTGCGCTTAATTCGTGTATGCCCCGATGTACATTTGCGTTACAAGTTTCATAAAACGTCCGCACCGCGTCGATCACCTTTCGGGGTTTCTGGGTAGTAGCTGCGTTGTCAAAATATACTAGCGGTTTTCCATGAACCCTTTGGGTAAGGATAGGAAAATCTTTTCGGATAAACTCAGGATCGAACACCGAAGAACTCATAATACGTCTCGTTATAGTAACCCCAATTGTAGTTTAGCTGCATCGGAAAGTCTGTCTTGTGACCATGGGGGATCCCACACCAAATCCACAGTAACGTCATGCACCTGGGGGACCTGTAAAACTTTTTCTCTTACATCATTTGCAATCCACGGTCCCATCCCACATCCAGGAGCCGTAAGCGTCATTTTAATATGGACGTTATAGGTATCGGGACACTCACCCGGAGTAAGTTTGCACTCGTAAACCAATCCCAGATCGACGATATTGATTGGAATCTCCGGATCGTAACAGTTTTTTAGCTGTTTCCAGACTAGCTGTTCAACCTCCTCCTGCGTCAATTTGTGGTGTATTTGCGCACAAGGGTTTTCAGCCGGCGATAAACCAAGTGCATCAGCATCCTTGCAATCAATCCAAAAAAGGTTACCGTCGACTGCCACAGTGCAGGTCCCTGCATGGGCCTGGACTATGGTCACTGTCTGACCTTTTTTAAGGGTGACCTTTTGCCCCACTGGTACCAGAGCAGCTTCTACGTCGCGAACCAAAGTGACTTGTTGCGGTTTGTTCATAGCTGCCCAAATAAAATATTTATCTCTCATCCAGCTCAGTGGTAACCTGGGTTGTCTGCCCCTTTATTGCTGCCGCTAATGCATGCCAAGCTAGCATTGCACATTTTACCCGGGTAGGATACTTCGATACACCCGCCAAAACCACCAACTTGCCCAAGGAAGGATCCGGCTTTCCTGTAGTTATCATGCGATGAACCGCGTCGAATATGCGCAAAGCCTCTTCTGTGGTTTTCCCAACCACTGTCTCCGTTAAGAGCGAAGCCGACGCCTTGCTTATGCAGCAACCTGATCCGACGAAGCTTACCTCGCGGATGATGCCTTCATCTACTCGCAAAAAAAGTTTTAATTGATCCCCACAAAGCGGATTATGCCCATGGGCACTGCAAGTGGCGTCCTTCATTTCCATGAAATGGCGTGGATTCTTGCAGTGATCCAAGATCGTTTCCTGATATAACTCTTGTACCTCGTCGAACATAATTATGCCTCGCCACTTACCATCATTTGACCTTCCAATATATCCGTTATCCTGCGATCTAACAAGGCACGGAGCCCCTCCCGCACTGGCTCGTAGGCAATAATTTCTAGCTGCTTGGCAATAAACCCCTGAACAAAAAGCCGTCGCGCCATAGCCTCCGAAATACCACGAGTCCGCATATAAAATAGCGCAAGTTGGTCAACGTAACCCGTAGCTGATCCATGCGAGCACTTAACATCGTCAGAATGTATTTCCAGCCGCGGCTCGGTTTTTATTCGTGCCGACCGCGTTAGTAATAAGTTCCTGTTTGCTAAATAGGCGTTGACCTTCTTCGTCCCTGGGGCGACAAAAACGTGCCCATAAAACTCTACACTGGCTGCGCCACCCACCACTGAAGTAAGCATCGCCCTGCTCGTGGTATTGTCCCCCAAATGTTGGACCTGTATCCTATTGGACGAACTCCCTGAACTGCCAACCAACGTTGCCCATCCTAAGTTCACCTGGGATCCCATTCCCACAGACCGGATAACAACTAAGGAGCGTGAGGCTTTCGGCTCCACCTCAATATTTAACATTGTAAATTTTCCTCCATCTTCCAGATCGACCACTATTGCGTGAAAATCGAAGTCCCGACGACAATCCCTTACCAGCACAAATGTCAGTTCGGCGCCTTTACCCACGACCAACTGAGTCTGCGAAACAGACGGACCTGCGAATTTTACGGGGAAATGTTCAACAACTAAACCAGAAGAACATTCCTGCGTCACTATAACCGATCGCCCAAAATCCCAACCACCCTCAACTCTGGGTTTTTCGTTGTGAAAGAGGTAAACAGGGAGTTTTGTCCCCACCTTATCCTGTATCAAAACGAATGCGCCTTTTTCAAAAAACGCCGAGTTCAAAGCCAAAATCGGCTCAGACACATCCAACGGCTCACCAGCTAACATCCAGCGCAGGTAACCCTCAAATCTATCAGCAGCTTGGATTATCGGCATCACTACCACAGATGACCCAGAATCGCGCGCATCGTGAATAGAACCTATTGACCCTTCAAAGGTCAAAAAACTCTCTCCAAACAACGGTTCCTGGACACACCCCTTAGATAGAGGTGAAGTGTTGCTTTGCGATCCACCAGCTTGAGTGTTAGGCACTAATTCGGCTAATGCCAAATACTTATGGAAGGCAGACCTCCGTGCAAGTGTCAACCACCGTGGCTCCTTTCTAGCATGATCTTCTAACTGAAATGGTAGCTTATCGAATTTTTGATGCACCATAGCTCTAAATGAATGAAATCCCCACACTACTGAACAGGCACCACCGCATTGGGTGAAGCAACGCGCTGTTTTAGTTTTTCAATTAAGTACGTGTCTTCAGGAGCGTGGGCATAGGCAGTATACCACAGATCGGAAAGGAACTGAGCACCTGCCCGAACCTGTGCTTCCAAAAAGGTTTTACCCTCAGTTCCATGCGGCGGTTGTCCTGTTAATTTCCCAGCTTTCTCAAGCTGGTATAATGGTTCAACTTGTTTGTGTTGAACCAAAATGAATTGCAACACTACTCGAAAAAGTGACTCACCATCTGGTGCATTGGTCAGCACGCGTGCTGGTCTGAGGCCAACCACTACACTTGTGTATTGAATTCCGCCCACACTCGCAAAGTACTCTCCATCAATCCACCGATGGAAATTTTTATTAGTGGTATAACCATTTGTATTTGGGCCCACCCATCCATTGTAATGGATCGTAGTATGGAGCGGTTGTGTGGCATCACCCACTAAATGTCCCAAAACACCCATCACATATATGACGTTTTGCCTAGCATTTTCCACCTCTTCCCGGGTGCCAAATTGCTCATACGCTTTTAGGTATGAAAAACACGACTTCAACCTACACGCCTGCTCAGTTATTGCCCAGGGAAGAAACCCTGGAAAACCCTTCGTAAAATCTGGATCGCGATCAAACTGCACATTTATTGGCTGACGCACCACCAGCTCGCGCAAGAAAATATACCGAAATGCAGGCAAATTATCCGGTTTAAAACCTAAAGCCCACAAATCCTCCAAGTCGATATAGTGCTCCGGAGCATTTACATGGCGGAGGGGCCGATCCTTCGAATTGTACCATCGATCTGGTTCACCCCCCAAAAAAGCAATCCGTTCCCTAGCTGATTTTTGAAACACAAAGCAAGGAAAATCATCCGGCAACACATCTAAGGCAGCCAAATTAATAACACGATGGGCTTCGTAATCCCAAGCAATGACATGTACCGCTGTCGCTAACAACACAGCCAAACGCCAATGGAGTTTTGTGCTCATCTTTGCGCCAATCTACAACTACCCTAGGAGATTTGCAAACCTATGGCCCCCTGTACGAAAATTGCTTATAATTCATTTACCCCCTCAAGATAGGCAACAATAGATGCCTTATTATAAACCGTGCCCCCCTAAGAACCTCTTTTAACGGGTTGATTTTCGGTCCAGAAACTGCAATTTATGATGTGAACTAATTATGGCGGCGCAATACAACAGCGCACCAAAAAACCCTGGGAAGGAAGAACCCGTAAGAGTGGTTGGGACCGTCACACAGGTGTTACCTGGAACAATGTTTAGGGTGGCCCTGCCAAACGGTCATGAGGTTTTAGCCCACATTTCAGGTAAAATGCGCAAAAACTTCATCAAGATTAACGTGGGCGACAAGGTTAGTATGGAAATGTCGCCGTACGACCTTACTAAAGCTCGTATAATTTACCGGATTGGGTAAATGCGAGATTCAACCGGACAAACTAATAACCACTCTCTTTTTCCTCCTTCCTAGGAATGACAAAGGTGTAAACAAAGAGACCTAAGGCTGTTAACCTCCCCGTTCCACCTCTACCATCCTTATGCGCCAAATCCATTCTACGTTATCCGTACAAACTAATGGGCGTGGGTTTTACGAAATAACCCGTGAGTTACGTTCGTGGATTGCACAAAATCAATGCCTATCAGGTTTGCTAACTATACAAATACTACACACATCTGCTTCGCTCCTTATACAGGAAAACGCTGACCCAGACGTGCGACGGGACCTCGAAACTTTTATGTCAGACCTGGTTCAGGATGGCGACAAGCGTTTTGTCCATCGACTTGAAGGCCCAGACGATATGCCAGCCCATATTCGAACTGCACTTACATCAGTTAACCTCTCAATCCCCGTGCGCGACGGCAGGTTAGTCTTGGGCACTTGGCAGGGAATATATGTGTGGGAACATAGAACCGAACCTAACGCGCGATATGTGGCTTTGCATTACATCGGTGAATGATCAAGGCATCCACCTTCATAAACACAGGTAATGCGGAGAAGTGTTTAATTGATTTTTATATTGTGCTTCAACTGTTTCCCAGGCTAAAAAGACAGAAAGCCGGGAAAATTTGGCTTTTTGCCCAAACCTGGACTTTAAACTCAAACTCGTACTTTGAAGCAAGGGCACAGCCATAAACACCATAAAACCAATAGAAACACCCATGCGCCTAAAACGTTTTTTTGAGCATCTCACAAAACCGTTCGTTGCAACGGCGATTTTGACTGCACACTCAGTCGCCAGCGATACTAATCACACAGCTTCAACTAGTGGTTTCTGGTTCCGCGGGAAAGAACTTTTCCCTATCGACGACCAGATTGCGATTTTACGGGCGGCCGATATCGACGGTGACGGGCTGGTGGACTTAGTCATAGCTAACAACTCCAAGTCCAAAATCAATATCCTTTTCAACATGACGGGCAAAACAAACCCCGCATCACTCCAAACAATGCACCGATTAAAACTCAATGAGCTTCCACCAGACGCCCGGTTCAAAATCGAGTCAATCGCCTCGGAAAAACGAATAGCTGCAATGGTAGTGAAAGACCTTAATTCCGACGGCAAACCAGACATAGCTTATTATGGCGATCCAAAGGAATTAATCGTCTGCTACAATCGAGGCACTAATTCTTGGACTACCAAACGATTTAAGATCACTGATGGCCTTTTAAATCCTAACGCACTTGAAGCCGGCGATATAAACGGGGATGGCTTAACCGATCTGGTGTTACTGGGCGAACAAACAATATATGTGCTCTATCAAAAGAAGGATGGGACTTTTAGCGAACCCGAACGCATACCATTTACTACCTCAACAAAAGCAATTAATTTAGCTGACCTGAACAAGGACAGCCGACTAGACTTACTGCTCATCGATTGGGATAGTGAAACCCCAGTACGAGTCAGGTATCAAAATCCTGATGGCACCCTCGGACAAGAAATCTTCTTTAAAATCCCTCAGATCCGAGCATTTATTGTCGACACCTTCGGTACCAATAACGAACCACTCCTAGTTACCATTATGGCAAATTCTGGCCGGGCCGCTGTATGGCAGGTTACTACAAACACAGCAGAACACCTCACTGCTAACCTTTTTGAAGGTCAATTCAGTACCTTCCCGTTATCCCAAACTAAGGAATCACGTGGCACTTGCTGGACCGATTTCAACAAGGACGGACTTCTTGATCTAATCGTGGCCGAACCAGAATCCGGCGAAATAACCATCTACTTACAAAACACACTTGGTGAACTCACCTATTACAAACGGTTCCCTTCACTTGCAGGTGTCACCGCAATTGAATCTGCTGATTGGAACAAGGACGAAAATCATGAACTTTTCCTTCTCAGCCCAGCGGAACGCTTGATTGGTGTGACCTCCCCAGATCCAAACGGGCGCTTACCGTTCCCAACTTTTCTACCTATAGAAGGCAAACCATTGGCAATGACCACCGGCATACTTTCATCAAACGCCCCCCCACGAGTAATCGTCATGAGTGAGAAAGATGATATACGTCGCATTACAATCCTCACACCCGAGGGCCCTACCAAAACAGTCAAACTTTCTGAAACATATAAAGCCAACCCGCTGTCAATCTTAGCACACGACGCTGACCAAGACGGTCTAAATGACATCGTCATCTTCACCCCGTACGAAAAAATCAAGATTCTGCGCCAATTAAAAAACGGAGAATTTGAAGAGATTGACGTTGACCCTCCCGGCGGGGCTACAGGCACCATCTGGGGTGTGAGCTTGGATGTAGATGCAGATGATAAACCCGAACTCATCCTACCACAAAAAAACTTTCTTCGTGCTGTAGTGCTCCAAGAAAAACCATCTCCAACATCCACCAACATTACATGGACGTTCAAAATTAAAGATCAAATTAACGGTATCGCAGGAACATCTAACTTGCGGGCTATCACCTCTATCCCCACGACAAACTCTACACCCGTGTTGTGTGCCCTCGATCTCGGTCAAAAATGCCTTACTTTTTACGAGCGGGATCCCCAGAGTGCTTGGCAGCCTGTAAAAAGCATCGAACTCCCCGTGCTAAATTTCACACGTGTGTTTACACTCACTATGGGCACTGACCATTCCACTGCCCTCTGCTTTGTAGGTGATAACTGCGTTGGGTTCATGAAACTCGCAGGCAAAGTAATCAACTTGACTGAAACTGACACGTACGAAACACCGATCAAGAACGCCCGGCTGCTGGATGTGATCGCTGGTGACCTGAACCACGATGGATTGAAAGACCTAGTGTTTTTAGAAACCGAAGAAAAGCATGTGGATATTGTAGAAGTGACCCCGGCTTATAAATTAGTCCCAGGGACACGGTGGAAAGTATTTGAAGACGCTACAGTGCGGAGCCGCAGTTATTTAGGTTCGCGTGAGCCCCGGGAAGCATTGGTAATTGACGTCACAGGGGATAAAAAAGACGACCTACTCTTACTCGTTCACGATCGGGTTATTCTTTATCCTGCGGATTAGCAGAGGCATCTGGGCGCTGCTCCGCTTCATTTATCGGGGAACCTTGAATTTCCACCTGGGTCCCCAATATCTTTTGTGTGGTACGAAAATGAAGCTTCGCAACATCTCTTAATGCTGCTGCACCATATTTTGCCACAAATTCGCGTCCTACATCCACAACCCGCTCATTGGCACCGCACGGAAAAACAAGACTGTACTTTTCTGACATTTTACGTAAGGCGCTAATGAACTTATCACGCGCTAATATAGACGCTGCGGCTACTGCGACATCTTCCTCTGCTTTATGGCGTTGAATTAGTTCCAATTGCCGACTTCCATGCATTATGGCGCGTTCAAGCACTGACTTACTGCTAGCGAACTGATCACTAATAGCACGCACTGGAGGGGGCTGCATCGCTTCCGCTTTCTCCATCAGGTTTTCCAGTACCCGCGCATGTGCCCAAGCAAGGATCTTATTCACACTCCGCATCCTTTCGTAGAGCCGATTGTATGCTCGATTCCCAATTTCAACCACTTCATAAACGACCCCGGGTGTCTTTCGGATCATCTTAGCCAATTCAGATATTCGAGCGTCACTGGAAATATTTTTCGAATCGCGAATCCCTGATCCACGCCACGCCCGAATAATCTGCTCATTTACATAAACCCCGGCAGTGCATAGCGGGCCGAAATAGTCACCTTTCCCGCTTTCATCGATGCCAATCCGTGGCAAAAGTAGCTCTGGATTTAAAACCTCCTCATATCCGAAACGGGCTTCCCCAAGCACGTAAGGTTCCAAAACATACAACACAAAATCGGCTGTAGCGCGCCCCTGTACCACAAGTTTTCCACTGGTATAATACGCTATTGTAACTCCCGGCCCCTCCGCAAAAAAAACCGTGTACGGCGCTTCCTTAAACCGATATCCGTGTTCCAATAAATAGGATTTTAACCGGTCAGCGCGTTCCGGGCTCAAATTACACGTGTAAGAAGTAATCTTCTCCATTGACTGTTAGGGCTGATCCTATCCGTCCTATCAGGACACGGCAACCGTACAATTTCCCGCTTTACAACAGTCCGCACATACTGCGCAAATATGCTTTTGCAATTGCACCCTAGGATTCCAGGACAAACCTAATATTACCCCTCACGTGCGGAATAGAGATCCCTCCGGGTCTTGCTGCCAATTATTGAAAGTGCTGAATAAGAACCACCCATGATGTTTCCTTTTGTGGAAATTGATCCCTCCGCTACAAGCCAGTTCCATTTAACTGCCCAACAACCTCAAGGTTGATTACCATATGCACCAAGGGTAATCTCCCGTAAACAATGGCCAGACAAAGCGCCAAACCTATCCCAATTGCCATAGACCGGCTCCCAGTCATGTCATTGTTTGGTGTGGGCGCCGAGCGTTCTGCTCTACTGGCCAAGCTTGGAATACGGACTGTGCTTGATCTGCTTCTTCTCCGCCCCCGACGGTACGAAGACAGACGCCGAATCCTGCAAATAAAAGACCTCAAACCAGGCGTGCCCACTGTTGTCCGAGGTAAAATCATAACAAAAGGCACCAAACAATTCCCCCGCAGTAGAAAAACCCTGTTTGAACTTCATCTTTCAGACGAGTCCGGTCGCCTTGTTTGCAGGTGGTGGAATATGCCGTTCATGGAACGATATTTTGAATGTGGCCAAGAGCTATTTGTGTTCGGGAAACCGGAAGGCACACACCCACCACTAATGGATCACCCAGAAACCGAACCTGTGGAAAACTCGGAAGAAGAATTCATACATGTAAACCGTATCGTGCCGATTTATCCGTTGACTGAAGGTCTTAGCCAGCGGTGGTTGAGGGCGCTAATTTGGCGTGCTTTAAACCTATATCTGACCAAGATCCCTGAGCTCTGGCCTAAAATCGTAGAAGAACGTGCCATAAAAAATTTGCCACCAGACCTTGCAAACACCTTAGCAGCAACCGGAATACTGATTCCTTCAACTCACCGTCTCGTAACCCGGTGTGATTCCGTGCGCATGCTTCACAACCCTAACTCCGAACAAGAAATTGAAATTGCCCGGGCACGGTTGGCCCTCGACGAATTTTACCAGTTCCAACTAGCCCTTCAGCAAAAACGCCTCCGGTTCCTAACCCTTGCTCGGGCCCATCCTTGTGGAGGGGATAACCGGTTCATTAAACCTTTTCTCAATTCACTGCCGTTTCAACTTACGGAGGCCCAAAAACGCGTCCTGAGAGAAATCAGACAGGACATGGCCGGGGCTCATCCAATGCGACGGTTACTCCAAGGAGACGTAGGCAGTGGTAAAACCGTGGTAGCAGCATGCGCCGCTCTCATGGCATTGGAATCCGGGTACAACGTAGCTCTCATGGCTCCTACTGAGATCCTCGCCCAACAGCACTTCCAAACCTTCAGCAAGTGGTTCACCCTACTCGGGATAAAAGTTGTCTTACGCACTAGCGCTAGGAAAACTGAACTGGGCCCCCACATTGACGCTCCGCTTTGGGGTAACCTGCCCGACACTGGGCTGCCAACGTTGTACATAGGAACCCATGCGCTTCTGTCCGACACATTCAAAATGAAACGCGTAGGCCTAGTCATCATTGACGAACAACACAAGTTCGGTGTAGCCCAGCGCGAAAAATTAGTCAAAAAAGCCTATTACCCGCATGTGCTTGTGATGACAGCGACGCCAATACCCCGGACACTTGCTCTGACCATCTACGGGGACTTAGACGTCTCAATAATAGACGAGTTACCCCCAGGCCGGGGTCGAGTCCGCACATTTCTACGAACCCCAGACGCACTACCACGGGTGTGGGAATTTGTAGCAAAACAACTGCAAGTGGGCCGACAAGCTTATGTAGTTTACCCACGAATCGAAGAAACATCCGAAAACGTAAAAGCGGTACTTAAAGAGTACAAACGCCTAAAAGAAATTTTCGCCCCATACCCAGTAGGCCTTATTCACGGACAGCTTAACCCAGAGGAAAAAGAATCGGTAATGCAGGCATTCAGGGATAATAAAATATGCGTATTAGTCACCACGGCAGTGATCGAAGTGGGACTCGACGTGCCAAATGCCACAATAATGGTAATTGAAAACGCTGAAAAATTTGGGCTTGCTCAGTTGCATCAATTGCGCGGTCGGGTAGGCCGGGGTGCTCACGAATCCTACTGTATCCTTATTTGTGGCAACCCAACATCAGAAGCTATGGAAAGATTGCAAATACTTGAAAAAACCACGAACGGCTTCGAAATAGCCGAAGCCGATATGCGCATCCGTGGGCCAGGAGATATGCTCGGATACGAGCAAAGCGGCATCCCCAAATTTGAGTTTGGAAACCTTATCACCGACCTTCCACTTCTTAGGCTCGCAAAGTTGCTAGCGATCGAATCTATACGCGTTACCCAAACACCCGATTTTGAAGCTAACGCAGAATCTACTAATAGCCGGCACTCAAAAAAACGTCTTGGGCTCCAACCTCCAAAAAACCTACACGACTAACCTTTTTGCCCACTTCCTGCAAGCTAGGTGACCCCAATAACTCCTATAAGCGTCATGCGCGTGCACTCCCAAAACTCACATAGTTAGGTTTAGTTCTCGGCTGTGTATATGCAAAGAGCACCAGATTTCTTATCCGCTTTCCAAGCGGCACTAATAAACTGTCAAGATTAACCAAGGTGCATTTTTCACCCGGTTAGAGTCTCCGCCCTATAAGCTCTACCCTGTATATCACCTCCACTTGCCAAGCGGAAACCGATTCTCTTGAACTTAGGTACTGCGGCATAATGTCGTCATATTGGTAACCACTTTACCACCGAGGAAGAAGCGAACATATTTCAACTCCTCGAATAAAAACCACCGGAGTTCCACCAGTTACCACCTAGCGGCGGATTTTTAATCCCTTTTCACTCATTACCGACCAATACTTTCATTAGCCCAATTGTCTTTCCTTAAAGCATAGTTGATTCAGTGAACAGGCGATCCCACCAGGTAAGATCTATTGGGCGAATCAATTCGAAATTGCAAAGTCGTATCTCGGGTAAGCCATCTGGCATACAAACAAGTTTCTGAGCGGGATCCAACGTCAACAGCAAGTGGTCAGGCTTGGGATTAAGGTCTTCAAATCCAAGCTTGGTAATTTGGGCGAGGTACCTTGCCATGATCTCTTCTAATTGGCTTCGGGTGATTAATCCCTGGTTTAAAGCTTCCTCTGCATTCACGCCAGTATAAAACAACCCGTCGTGCTCAGCCAAAAACTCATCCGGACCATTCCAATATCCCCAAATTGTTATGTAATCGTATCCGGGAGCCAATAGCGGCTCCTCAAAAGGCCCGTGCATTTGTGAAAACCGCTTATACCTGCTAAAATCGAATATCTCGAAATCTTTCAGTTTACGACCCGTCACGTAAATGGCACGCGGATACGTGGTGGGCAGTCCCCTTCGAGACAACTCCAAAGCAATTGCAAACTCTTCAAAGGGCGAATTATAACCCCATTCAGCAGCTCTCTCCGAAAGAGGCCTGTCGCCAGTGACCCTTTCACCCATTCTAGAGACGCGCCAAACCAAGTTTACGTTGTCCTTGGTTTTAGTGTGAAAGACGTTGTTGCGGGGTGACAAACTACGTTTAGGCGTGCGGCGCCAACGTTCTGGCAAGAAAAAATTTAAAAGGTCAGGGTCGCGACCCACTACCCATAAAACTCCGCCTGTGCTAACTGCCCGACCCACAATGTAATCCACTCCTAATACACGGGCCCGTTTAAGGTGAGGCGGTGGAGTCTGGGCAATGGGGGACTCGAAGCGTTTCGCCATATGGATGAGATATACCTTGCGGTGAGCGGCTCGGACAGCATCTTCGTGTGCAGAGGTTCGCTGAAGAAGTTCATAGTCCACCACTGCGTATATAACTTGGCCATTGCGATCGCGAACGGGTTTCCCGTCACGCAAACGCAAAATTATGTGCTCGGGTTTCATATCAATCATCTGATAACCCTTTAGTGCCAGCTCGTGTGAAGCCACACCGGTTAACCACCCAAAAAAGTTCACCCTTTCCTCATCTTTCAATCCCATCAACTCAGCAGCTTTTGCCGCATCAATCCCCTTGATCCAACCAAAAAGCAAGACGTATTGTCTGAGAATATCAATTTCCACCCCTGGGTGTTTCGCAATCTTGGCTCGGATTTTTTCTTCACACCGACCTGTTTGCCAAAGTTGAAGGCGTTGACCAGGCACATAAATCGCTAACGGGTATTGGGTTCGCACACGAATCCCTGGCGGGCCAAAATCTCCACGTCTGAGCTCCATCAACAATGCAAATTCTTCAAATGGACTATTGAACTCAGCATTGACAAACTTAGTTACGGTAAGCGTATCAAGCGGAACTTCTTCACCCACACGCGACCACTTTACCACCAATGTGTACACTCGACCGTCAACCGGGCGGGTAGGCAACTTGTAAATAGTGCTTGTGCCTTTCAGTCGTTCGCCCTGGGTCTCAAGCCATTCCCGCGCATACCAGTTTTCGGGCAAAAGGCTTCTCCACAGTGGTAAACCGTAACGCGTCAAATACAAGTCCCCACCATCTGGTGTCTTTAGCCACACATAATCCACTCCTAAAATCGAAACATGCTGGCTTAGGAACCTCGTACCATTATACACAAATGTTGATAGCCCCAAATTGTTAAACGTGGCTATTTTGAGCTCGTCATTCCCCATCACGATTAAATAGTAAAGCACCTCGGCTTATCCAAAAGCATGCCTATTTTCGGTTTCAATTTCTTTCCTAGTCTCCTGAGTTATCCGCATCGCACAGTAACGTGGTCCACACATGGAGCAGTAAGCTCTTTGGGAGCCTTGTCCGCCACAAGCAGGATGATCACCGTGCAGTCTCCGGGCAGTTTCTCCATCCAAACTTAGCTTGAACTGATCATCCCAGTTAAATCCAGCCCGTGCGAGGCCCATTACGTAATCCCTGTAAAATGCAGCGGGATGCCCTTTTGCTATATCCGCCGCATGTGCGGCGATCTTGTAAGCAATCACACCCTGTCGAACGTCTTCGGGCTCTGGCAATCCTAAATGTTCCCTCGGCGTCACGTAACAAATCATCGCGGCCCCATACCATGCGATCTGCGCAGCCCCAATGGCACTTGTTATATGGTCATATCCTGGAGCGATATCAGTGACCACAGGACCGAGCGTATAGAAAGGCGCCTCGCAACACCACTCCATTTGCTTCAATACGTTTTCCTCAATTAAATGTATGGGTATATGACCAGGGCCCTCGTTCATTACTTGCACCCCGTGATCCCATGCCCGCCGCGTAAGTTCCCCTTGCACTTTTAACTCGCTAAATTGCGCTTCATCATTTGCATCCGCAATGGACCCAGGGCGTAACCCGTCACCAATGCTCACCGCCATATCGTACGCTGCCAAAATCTCACAAATCTCATCCCAGTGCGTATAGAGAAAGTTTTCACATTTATGTTTGGCGCACCATTGAGCAATGATTGCCCCGCCCCGCGATACAATACCTGTAACTCGGTTTACCGCAGCTGGCAACGCCTCACGTAAAAGTGCAGCATGGATAGTTACATAGTCGACACCTTGCTCCGCATGTTCGATCAATGTGTCACGGAAAATCTCCCATGTTAGTTCCTCTGGAATACCTCCTACTTTTTCCAAGGCTTCATAGATGGGCACTGTCCCAACAGGCACCGGCGAGTTCCGAATTATCAACTCCCGAGTCTGAGTTATATTAGGGCCGGTGGACAAATCCATCACCGTGTCAGCTCCCCAAATCACCGCCCAGAACATTTTTTCCAACTCCTTTTCTGGACCGGAGGCAATAGCGGAACTTCCAATGTTCGCGTTCACCTTCACCAGGAAGTTCCGCCCAATAATCATTGGTTCGGCTTCTGGATGATTTACATTTGCCGGTATGATTGCACGGCCCCGGGCCACCTCATCCCTCACAAACTCGGGGGTAACCACCTCTGGAATTTGATAACCGTATCGTCGCAGCGTAAACGGGATTGTTTCAGCTAACGGCCGCGCTTTTAATCCAAGCTTACCCCATTGCTCACGCATCAATTCCAATCCCATATTTTCCCTTATCGCCACAAACTCCATTTCCGGGGTAATTTCCCCTGAACGTGCCGCAGCCAATTGTGTGATCCTATTCCCAGCCTTTGCCCTAAAAACAGGGCGCAACCCGTCCTCCCATCCCTTGGGCATGAGACCCACTTTACCACTAGTGGGGAAATGACCTTCTGGCAATGGGACTTTTTTGTAACATTCAATCCCACTTCGACGCAATACCCAGCTTAGTCGGACCGGCAATAATCCTTCACCCAATTTGCCACTCCACTCGGCATCGCCCCATAATCCCGTGGTGTCATACAAAAAAACCGGCAGCGCCTCGCCTTTCTGTCCACAGGAAATCATGACTTTACGGAAAGGAACCCGTACATCCGGGTAGAGCCTCCCCGGCAGGTAAACACGTTCCCCTGCCAGTAAGGTACAGTATGGATGTCGATCACGCATTTTGTCTAAACTACGCCTATAACCAGGCCATTTGGCACAGTGCTACAACACTAGCCTTGCAGCTACCAGCGTTGTTGAGGGTTTCTCAGATCTTAGGATCCCTCCGCCAGTATTACCTGGATCAGGTTCAACGGGTTTCCCTGTGCCCCCGCACAGGGATCTCAGCCTTCGCTCGCTTGTTTAAGTGCGAGTCTGGGCAGCACCCCAAAACCATACCTAACCTATCCCCACTATTAAGCCCAGTCAAGCTCCCCCCACACATTCTTGCTTGCCCCAAAGGTTTAATTCCGCAAAGCTTCTCATGAACCGAACCAACAAAGCATAGGACACTCCAGTTCCTCCGAAGTTGGATAATAGAAAGGTACTTCCTCTAGGAGTTCAGGAACCCCACCAATGAATAAGGAGATCACCCAGAATCGCTAGCTTAGGATATGTTTTCCCAACGGAAGATTAAAAGCCTGCTATCTCTGGGTTGACCGGTGTGTCGACTACCTTCTTGTCTTCGAATGGCGGGGAAATTACTTGTTAACTTCCTCTGCTGGTTTGGAGGCGGAATCACTTGTGAGTATCTTACCCACCATTTCTACAAGCTTTTGCGAATCGAATGGTTTTGGGAGAAAATTAGTTTCATTCAAAGTAGGCACTTCGCTAGCAACTACTCTTTGGCTATACCCGCTAATGTAAAGCACTTTTAGGTTGGGGTCTTTATCAGTTAACAATCTCGCCAGCTCGCCTCCGTGAACCCCGTTAGGTAGAACCACGTCGGTAACGAGTACTTTGATCTGACCGGGATACTGAGCCCAAATTTCCAAAGCTTGATGCCCATCAGCAGCCTCTAAAACTTTGTATCCTGCATATTTTAAGGCCGTGCACGCAAGGTTTCTGACCTCTTCCTCGTCCTCAACCACTAAAATCGTTTCGCCGCTTCCTGACGGAAGCGCGGAAGCTTGTTTATCCAGCTGGGGGGTAGCGGTAATCGTTACCTGCGATTTTCCCTCCCACAAAGGTAGTACGACTCTGAATGTGGACCCTTTGCCTACCTCGCTTGTAACCTCAATCCATCCGCGATGCTGCTGGACGATTCCATAAATGGCCGCAAGCCCTAAACCTGTGCCTTTCCCGCTATCCTTCGTAGTAAAGAATGGATCAAAGATTTTATCAAGCAACTCGGGCTTAATACCTACTCCCTTGTCTGTAACGCTAAACCAAACGTATTTGCCGGGTTTAGCATCACGATTGCGTGAGACGACCGACTCATCTGCCTCCAAAACCCCGGTACGAATGCTTATAGGGCCGCCATCGGGCATTGCATCACGAGCATTCAAAACAAGATTCAGAAGAATCTGCTCAATACTAGCCTCATCCGCTCTAGCACAAGGTATATCTTCAGCAAAACTTACATCCAACACGTAACGTTCACCAATGGCCCTACACAAATTCTGCACGGAATTTCTAATCACCGCGTTCAGGTCAACCGGTTTAAATTGCAAGGGCTGTTTCCTGCCAAAAGCAAGCAATTGTTTGGTGAGGTTAGCTGCCCGCTGGCTTGCTTGGGCAATGCGTGTGGCTGATTCATGAATTATTTTGGGATCGTTTAACCCAGAGCATAACAACCCTGCATGCCCCTGAATCACCGTCAGCAGGTTGTTAAACTCGTGGGCTATCCCTGCGGCCAATCGTCCGATGGCTTCCATCTTGGTAGCTTGACGGAGCTGATCTTCTAGTTTCTTCTGTTCAGTGACGTCTTCTATGATCAGCAATACGCACGGTCCCGTAGCAAGTGTCACGGGTTCGACCCAAATCTTGCAAATTCGTTTTGACCCGTCTTTGCGTTGAATTTCATACAGGCGTCCCCGCACTTTTTGGAATTCGCTGAAGGAGGTCCATTGTTCGTTAGTTATCTTTAAATCTGTAGCGGTACGGTTAAGCAGTTCCTCAGCACTATATCCTACCAGTTCAAGGAAGCTTGGGTTCATGGCCACAAAGCGGCCATCCGAACAGGTCTGAATTGCCATGGGCATAGGATTGCCCATAAATGCCTTTGAGAACCGCTCTTCGGAAGCCTTTAATTGTTCTTCGGCCTTCCTACGCTCCTCAATTTCGCGCCTCAGCTGGGCATTAGCAGCTGCTAATTCACGCGTCCTCTCCTGGACCATTCGGTCAAGGTCTTCCAACCGTAGTTTAGCCTGACGTGCGAGCAACCACTTTTGGGTGAGCGCATGGGCCATTTGCAAAACTTCAATCGTTTCAAACGGCTTCTTCAATATCAGCAGGTTATCCGTTTGTCCCAATCGAGCCATCAAATCATCCCAAGAATAATCCGCATAGGCTGTGCAAATAACTGCCTGCATCTCGGGGCAACACTGCCAAATCCGTTCAAGTGTCTCGACACCATCCCATCCAGGTGGCATCCGCACGTCTACAAATGCCAACACATATGGATCATTTTCCTCACGCGCCTTTTGAACCAAATCTAACGCCTCTTTTCCCTGGAACGCCGAGTCTATCCTGAAGGTTGCTCTACTGGAACTTGGGGCCGATTCACCGAACAGTTCCCGTTCCAAAGCTCCCAATATAGCGGCCCCGCTTCCTTGCCCAGATAATATTTTCCTAAAATCCTCGTGAATTGCAGGATTATCGTCGACTATGAGAATCCTCGGTTGGAAAGGCTGCTCGTTCATCATCGTTTAGGCGGTTGCATTGGTAAAGTGAGTGTGAAGGTTGCACCTTTACCTGGGCCGTCGCTCCAAGCGACGAGTGTCCCACCCATATCACGGGCAGCCAAAGCACTGCTGTGCAACCCAAATCCGTGACCGTCTTTCTTGGTCGTAAACCCATGCGAGAATATCTTGGTCAAGTTCTCCGGCGGAATACCAATCCCGTTGTCGATCACTTGAATCTGGACATTGTCACCTTCGACACGACGAACCCTAATTGTTAATAACCGTTCTGACTTCCCAGATTCCGACAACGCGTATTTCGCATTCCTAATCAAGTTGACTAGTATCTGTAACACCTTGTGTTTATCCACCAATATCTCTGGGATACCAGGTTCAATCTCTCGAACTACCTTCACATCGTGCCGTTGTAACGCGGCTTCATTGACCCGCAACGCATCGTCTATTAATTGCGTGACGTCGATCTTTTCGATTACGCCTGCCACTTTGGCGTAATTTTGCTGCATAGCCACAATCTCCTTTATATGATCGATATATTGGCGCAACCTTGCGAGTTCCTTCTGGATAAATTCCTTTTGTTCAGCAAATGTCCGAGCCACAGCCACAAGGTACTCGGGGATACGTCTGCCTTTCGGATCAGATGCAAAAAACTCATCCAATCGACCCATGTTTTGAGATATCAGTTCTGGTATTCGCGCCAGGTTAGATAAATCCATTTGCTGAACACGTTCGGCCACTAATGCACACGAAATGTTTACACTGGTTAAAACATTGCCGACATTGTGCAACACGTCGGTCGCTACTTCGGCCATTCCCGCCCATCTCGAAGCCTCAACTAGTTGCTTATGGACCTTTTCCAACTCTTGTTCGGCCTCCTTAAGCCTAGTGATATCCTTCGAAATTCCAACAATACCGATAATATTCCCATCTGCATCTCGCCATGGAACCTTCGTAGTTATACTCCAGGTCACCGAACCATCGGGATGCTCTTGCTTCTCAACCTTTCCAATTATTGGTTCTCCTGTAGCAATAATCCTTTGCTCATCCTCGTAAGCGGCGCGAGCTGATTCCTCATCTATGAGATCGAAATCAGTCAAACCAACTAAAATACCCGGCACGTAAGGTGGTTCTTGGTCTGGTGGTGTATTCGTACGCTGGGCTGCCAGTGCTCGCACTTTAGGACATCTTCTGATTTCCTTCTCTTCTTTCGACCGCGAAACGCGGACGAATCTTGACTCCCGATCCTTAAAGTAAATGCTATCTGGCACGTTATCCAACAACGTTCGCAGAAGCTGTTCTTCGTAGGCAAGCCGTTGTTGCAGTAATACCAACTCAGTGCAATCACGCGAAATCCCAAACGTCCCTACAATATTGCCGTTCTTGTCATACCAAGGCAGCTTCGACGTCAAACACCAAGTAACTCGTCCGTCCTTGTGCGTTTCTTTTTCAAGTTTGCCAATAATTGGCTGTCCAGTCTGGATTATACGCTGCTCATCTTCGTAAGCCTGCCTTGCATGTTCCTCTGTGAAAAAGTCAAAGTCAGTTTTTCCCCTCAATTCATCAGGATGTTTAACGTTAAAGTGCTTCAAAAATGCTTTGCTGTAGTACACAAATCGCGATTCTCGGTCTTTGAAATAAATTGCGTCAGGCATATGCTCCAACATTGTCTGTAATAGGCTCCCCATTTCCTCCATTTTTTGCTCGCGTTTCTTGTGTTCAGTGATGTCGGTGTAAGTACCCAAAATACCAATTACACGCCCATCCTGATTCCGGAGTGGCACCTTGCTTGTAAGCAAATAAGCGCGCGTGCCATCTGGCCTAGTCTGTTCCTCCTCATATTCCAACTTTGCACGCCCAGTCTCAATAACCTCCCTATCATCCGCCACATATCTGTCCGCATCTTTTCTCCATTCCAAGTCATAGTCGGTCTTGCCCACAACTTCCTCAGGCGAAGAAAGTCCTGCATCCTTTGCAAAAGCAAGGTTACATCCCAAGTATCGACCGTTTAAGTCCTTCCAAAACACTCTCTGGGGGATGGTGTTGAGGATCGTCTGAAGCATTTGGCGCGTCTCAGCCAGTTCCCGGGTACGAATGTTAACACGTCGCTGTAAAGTCACACCCCACAACGCAGAAACACACGCACCAATAGCAATAACTGCTAACACAGTAAGCACACGGCGCGTAGTCAGTAAGGGCCCTGCTGATATCACCCGGACGTGACGAGTGTCCGGTACATGAAGGGCAAACGATATCGGAGAACGGTCTTCATCAGTTGTCAGGATATATACCCCGGTAACTTCTACTTGGGAGGGGGTCTTCCATCGCACCTGGGGGTTGAGAACATGCACAGTAGCAACGATCGGCAAATTCCCCACCTGCAATTGAAGTTCGGGTGCGTCAGCTCTAAAGGTTTGACCTAATGCTGTTGCTGAAAGCTTAACCAACCGAAAATTCCACTCCGGTACCAAAAGGTTAGTCTGGCTTGTATCAATTTGCATTGGAACGGGCAACTTCCCCTCCCCCAAAACCTTAAACACCGGCTCACGAATGCCCCTACCCAAGGTCCAAGTAAGCGAAGTGGGATATCCCGCAACCTTGACCCGCTGGCCTACCGCTAACCCATCCGTAGAGTCTGTGTAAACCTGTACCCCACTGGTATCGTCTTGAAGTATAAACCACGAATTGGATCTAATACACGTGATTACTCCCTCGAAACACACACGGCGTTGTAATCCTTGTTGAGACCTAAACTCATGAAGCCGGGCTATGGGTTGAACAGGCAAAGAAAGTGGGTCGCCCGGAGAAGGTTCTAACACTTTAACAAATTCAGGCGAGGAAACGTTGACCCGCAATTCAAGGAATCGTCGATCTCTCCCCCTGGAAGCAGTCACACCCTGAACCTGCACAACAGCATCCAATAGGTTTGTCATGGGGGTCTCAGTCTTAATCAGACAGCGAATCCGGCCACTCATATCTGCTAACCATATTACAGTTCCATCTTTGGTGTGAGTTGCAGATTGAACGACGCCGGTGATTTCCACCCACTGACTGCCTTCTTGAGCTGCAAGTAGCTGGTTTATTGTTGTCTTCTTTGGTTCAGGTAATGGCGCCTTTCCTAAAACCTTAATATCCGTAGCCCTAATCACTGGCGCATAAGTACCTGGATCACTTACCCCAATCACCTCAACCTTATCGCCTACATTTAAGGTAGGTTCTGGTTCAGGGGGAAAAACAAAAATCCCTGAAATGTCATCATGGATCACCAACCGTCGCTTGGGTTCATAGTAAATCACCACCCCTGTCAGGTGCACTGGGTAGCCCCAAGCTGCTTTCTCAGGCGTTAAATCACGGACTTGCCAAGCCTTGGTCAAAACTGGAAGTTCTTTCGGTTTGGATTGATCTATTTGAGCAGTCTTTTCCCCTTCAGATGACACAGGAACATAACTGGCATCTCGAATCACTATTTTGGCACCATCCCAGACTAATCGTCCTGTGACTTCGTAAATTTCCCCCGGCTTTGCTAATCGATTTAACCCTGGTTCAACTCGAACCGATCCACTCTCGTCTTTGAGAACTGAAAATATGCCAACTTCCTGCTGTATTATCTGACCCCGGACACGTACCCAAGTGGGTGATGTAGCATCCTGGGGCCTTAACTCTCGGATAGCTGTTATAGGCCTCGCTTGGCCCTGCTCCCCTGAGCTCACTTGGGCTACCCCCACACATACCCAACCAACGACAAAGACAAGACTAAATAAACCGACCGTAGCCGCTATAACTTTCTCTATGGTATTCATGACACTATGGCAATATGTCTTACCATTCATACGTCTTTTCCCGACCCATTGATACGGCATTTGCCGCAAACCTAAACAGCATTTAGCACATGTCTTCAATCGCTTACAATTAAAGCACTACCCATTCCACCTCCTTTTATTACGGAAGCAAAGTACGTAATTTTACGTATCCATAAATAAGCGAGTTGTCGTAATATGTCTAGGAATTTTCTCCGAAGAATCCGTCTGGCGTCTTAACACCCGGTTTGCAACATTGCCCTCTGTTTATGAGCATTTGCAGAGTACTGACCATAAAAGCTCCAGTGTACGTTGGCTCACCCATTGCTTAAATAGCCTACGTTCCAGGGGACTATACAATTTCTGGACGTGTCCAAAACCCGGTGTCGCTATCCCGACAAACACGGTCCCAACCGGTTTATCTTCCCTACCTCCACCAGGACCTGCTATCCCAGTTACTGAAACCCCAAAATCCGAACTCGTGATTTGTTTAACTCCGTAAGCCATTTGTTCAGCGGTCTTTGCACTAACCGCCCCAAACTGACTGAGGATCTCTCGGGAAACTCCTAGTAACTGCATTTTGAGTTGGTTCGAATATGCAATCACTCCCCCCACAAATATTTGTGAGGCGCCAGGTACATTCGTGATTCGATGGGCTATAACTCCTCCACTACAGGACTCCGCAATAGCAAGTGTCTGGTTCCGTTCAGCTAAGGTTCGGACGATTGCCTCTTCTACGGATATCACTCCAAGAGGCAATAAAGACACCCCATAATCAGCAAGGGCGTGGTAAACTTCATCGAGCATCTCCACTACAACACTTGCTGGTTTGCCGAACAAAACTAACCTATCACCTGTTAAGCCCGTAGAAATTTGTAATCTCAGACCTCGTGCCTTAAAAGCTTCACAGACTTTGTGAATCACATCCGCTTGCTCCTCTGTCACCGGAGTGCCAAACGCAATAATTCTCACCCCTAAACCCGAGTCCGAGGTTAGCCTATTTCCCAACCACTCCTTTATCAACTCAATCAACAACTCCACATAGTAAGGTATCTCAATGCCGATAAACACCCATTTTCCATTTTCCCCTGGCTGTCCTTGGGCATTCATGGGGATCTTCACTCCCACTGGCACATTTTGCAAATCGCAAACAAGTACTACTCCATCCTCAAGTTCATGGAGTGCCACTCCACCTGTTGCTGTATCAGCCGACACCTTAAATTGGAGCTCACACAATCGTTGGCATGCACCCGGAACTAATAAGCCGCCTTGCCCCATCATCTCAATGGCATTTACCAATCTATTGTATCCCGGCGGGATAAAAATGATCACCGACCTAGCTGTTTCCGCAAGGTCCTGAAACAAAGGTACTAATTTCGATTCCTCTTCCAGTGCTGAGACTTCATGTAAACTAACTTTATACCCAAGCTCTGAACAAACAGCAGATACTCGGTCGACAAGAGAAAATCCGAGATCGTATGGATTCCACCACTGACTCAACCTTACAATTGCTATGTCCATAGTAACACTCTAAGTATTCTTATCGCGCTTTGCTACGGCTTACAAACCGCACTTCCGCTGCAAACTTACCAGCCAACCAACTTTTACCGTCATCATCGATACAACAGTAAATCCCAGCTGCAACTGTATTATTGCTCAGTGGACCAAACTCCATAACTAACGCAAATGGAGCAGTAATAGTCTGCCGCCTGCCTTGTACGGCTTCGCGCCCACGTATTATGAGTTTAGGCGCGTTGCTGGCACCTGGACCGAACACAAACTTTTTACCAATCAACTCAGCAGGCATAACCGACCTAAATTCCACTGTCAGCCCTAGTTCTGGTGACGAGGCCCCGCCATGCCGCAAGTGCAAAATGTTGCTTTGTAAAATCGCACGGTCGCAAACAAACTGTCGTCCCGCAAGCACCCCTGAAACGCGCTGATCCGGTATTTCCATCTTGCCCAAATCCAAAGTCCAACCCGGGTATTGGTCTTTCTCTGAGCCACAACCCTCCTTTATATTTCCCGAGTCCCTATTCGTACTTGGCTTTGTAGCGCGGAATAAAAAATTAATTGCCAAACCAACAATCAACCCCACCAAAATGAAAAAGCCTATTGCAATGGTAACCCTTCTCAATAAAGGTCTCCCTGCAAAAACCTGAGGTTGGTTTTCGGGAACTCTTTCGCTACCGACAGGACGTTGTTTAAACTCACTTGCGGTTAAAATGAACTTTTGATCTCCGCTAGCTGGTGGGTTTGGAATAATCAAAACATGAAAACAACCAGGGCAGTTTACATGGGCACCAGCCTGGGTTTCGTCGGCAGCCAAATGCTGCCCACATACAGGACATGCAAAAGTAAACTCTCTCATTTGATTCGGAATCCCGCTCTATTGTGCCCCGCAAATTTTAAAATACACCAAAACACGGCCTGAAAAAACCAAAAACACGCATTTGCGCGGGATTATAAAGCCTATCATCAGTACCCTTAGGACCACTAGACAATATACATTTTTTACCTGACTTGGATTGCATTCCAGGCCAAATTCCGGCTCAATACGTAGGGTGCGCATGAATTCATCTAGACCAATTTCACGAAGCGGACGGTTCCTGACTGGGCCCGCCCCGGAGATGACTAAATTCTCCGAATCGGTGTCGTTCGATTATCGTTTATGGAAACATGATATTCTGGGCTCTATTGCCCATGCCAAGATGCTTCGGAAAATCGGCCTGCTCACACAAAATGAGCTGGACGAAATTGTTTCAGGGCTAACAAAGATTGCACAACGGATACAATCGGGCGACTTCCAATGGGACATCAATCTCGAAGATGTCCATATGAATATTGAATCGGCACTTGTGAATTTAACCCCGGCCGGCGCCAAACTTCACACTGGTCGATCCCGGAACGATCAAGTGGCTCTAGACACCCGAATGTGGCTTAGGGAACAACTCGTGGAGATAGACCAGTTGCTTGCAAATCTTCAACAGGCACTGCTTGATCTGGGCAAGCGGCACATCCACGTCTTAATCCCCGGTTACACCCATTTGCAACGTGCTCAGCCGGTGTATCTAGCTCACCATTTGATTGCATATGTCGAGATGTTTCACCGAGACCGGGAACGCATGGCATGCTGTTTCAATCGCACAAACATATGCCCGCTCGGCAGTGGCGCACTAGCCGGATCCACATTGCCACTTGACCGAAAGTACGTAGCCACGCAACTAGGATTTGTGGATCAACGGGGTCGCCCACGCATAGCTTCCAATTCAATGGACGCCGTGAGCGATAGAGACTTTGCAATGGAATTTTGTGCTGCGGCAGCAATCCTAGGCATTCATCTTTCCAGGCTTTCAGAAGACCTCATCCTTTGGAGTTCAAATGAGTTCGGGTTTATCACAATTGACGACGCCTACACTACGGGCTCGTCCCTAATGCCACAAAAAAGAAACCCGGACGCAGCGGAACTAATCCGAGGCAAAACGGGCCGCCTAATTGGTAATCTCACTGCCTTGTTAACCCTCATGAAGGGCTTGCCAATGACCTACAACAGGGACATGCAAGAAGATAAACCGCCCCTGTTTGACACAGTAGATACGGTGCGTGCTTGTCTTCAGATTATGGCAGCGATGCTAGCTCACACATCGGTTAACCACGCCGCTTGCCAAAAAGCCGCTTCAGACCCAGCATTACTTGCCACCGACCTAGTTGATCACCTGGTCCTGAAAGGCGTGCCATTCCGCCGCGCTCATCACTTAGTGGGCGCCTTAGTTGCTCAAGCAGAAAAGCTTGGGAAACCGATTTCAAAACTCACCCATGAGGAATTGCAGCAAATCGATCCGTTACTTGAACCTGACTGTTTAAAAGTGTTTGATCTCCTATCAGCTATGAAGAAACGACGTGTGCAAGGCGCACCCTCGCCAGCATACGTCCGAGCTGCACTTCGTCAATGGCAAAAACGCATCCACGAAAAAAAGATTAAACTACCTCCTGGCCCATATCTCAAATGGCTATCGTAATCGGCCAAGACATTAACTCGTTACTTCGTCGCTCAGCCAGATCCTTTTATCTAACCCTGAAAATCCTACCACGCCCTATCCGTCCACAACTTAGCATCGGATACCTGCTAGCGCGAATCTCGGACACCATTTGCGATACCGAAGCAATCCTACCAACAAAACGGCTGGAGGTCCTCGACCAATTTCTCACAGCTGTACTTGAAGGTCCGCACAAGTTCCCGGACCTTCTCATATTCATCCAACACCAAGCTAAACCCATCGACAAGGAACTTCTTGAAATTGCCCAACGGGGTGTAGTCCTGCTCCACTCACTTCCGGAATTTGATAAAGCCGTACTCCAACGCACCCTAAAAATCATTGTACAGGGACAACGGTTTGACCTTGTTACCTTCGGCCAAGAACTTACTCAACCCAAACCAATCCCCCTACGTGATGAGGCTGAGTTGGAAAACTACACGTACTCTGTAGCCGGGTGTGTAGGCGAATTATGGACCGAGTTGTGTCACCGACACTTGTTCCCGAATGCCCGAATCGACATGGCACTGGCCCTTCAACGCGCCGTACGATTTGGGAAAGCCCTTCAATTGGTCAACATACTTCGCGATCTTGCTCAGGACCTACGCCGGAATAGATGCTACATCCCAGCCGATCAACTCGCTAAATACGACCTTAACCCCGTAGATTTGTTGGCCCCTGGCAACTGGCCCAAATTCAAACCTCTGTATCTAACCTACACGCGCCTTGCCCGAAAATATTTCAAAGACGCTTGGCTTTACACGCGGGCCATCCCACAAAACCAATTCAGGGTTCGACTCGCCTGTGCATGGCCAATCCTTATTGGGCTAAAAACTTTGGCGTTACTAGAAGCCTCTAATCCCCTCGACCCATCTACAGCCATAAAGATTCCACGCTCACACGTCCGCTCCATAATTTTGCGCACGATAGCAGGTTACCCTATACCCGGTTTTTGGGACGCCCTATACCGCGCTTCAGGCGGACTCCCTCTAACATCAAACACCTAACCACAGCAATTAAGCTCCCTACCAAACTGGCTGTTCGGTTAAATCCTCTGGACAGCCATCAATTGAACTTATGTTATTCACCCTAGAGCATTCACACAGAAAGAATCCACCCAGCTAATCACTGACTCCGATCCCAACCTTTTTACAAGGAAGGCAGTAGACAGCCCACGAGTGTAGAATCCCTATGATCGACAAACCTTTAGCCGTTTGAGATGTTGAGGTAGGTATAGTCTCGCAACTCACGCTCGTAATCGTCGAGCAATCGCATTGCTTCGGAGGGTTTCATTCTATCAGTCTTTATAGCTTCGTCCACCTGTGCCTTCATCTGTCGCTTAAGTTCGTTTTCATCATACTGAACAGCCGATAAGGTTTGAATAATCGTGGACCCCTCGATGACGTCTTCGATGTAATATCCTGCGGGCTCGTCTGGATCTAGAAATACGTGGACTTCATTGACTCGCCCGAACAAGTTATGAAGGTCGCCCATGATATCTTGGTAAGCACCCATGAGGAAGATGCCTAGGTAATAGGGTTCTATTTTCCCTGCGCCATTTCTGATGAGAGGATGCACTGGCAAGGTTTGGCGCATGCCCCTGATATCGATAAATTTGTTTACCTGTCCGTCCGAATCGCAAGTAATGTCCACCAATATAGCCTCCCGGGTTGGCGGTTCGTTAAGCCTGCTAATTGGCATGATTGGGAAGAGTTGTCCCAAAGCCCAATGATCGAGCAACGATTGGAAAACCGAAAAGTTACACAGGTACTGGTCGCACAGCTCGTCTCGCAACCGCTCGATCTCTTCGGGGATAAACACTTCACCTTTGTAGCTTTCAGCTATGGCGTGGCAAATCTCCCAGTACAAAGTTTCCACCTTCGCTTTTTCTTCTAATCCAATTAGGCCGAGGGTGAACATTTGCTGCGCATCTTCTTTCCGTTCCAAGGCGTCGTGATATGCCTCAAGCCGATTTAGATGTGGTAACTCGCGTTTGATCTGGAGAAGTTCTCTTACCAGTGGGTGTTCGTTTTCACCATAGGTAAACTGGTGTGAAAGCCGGGGTTTTTCAATCGACCCGAACACTTCTACAATCAACACACTATGATGGGCGACTATTGCTCGTCCACTTTCGCTGATTATGTCGGGATGGGGTACGTCCTCAGCGCTACAAATACTGCCAATGTAATACACCACGTCATTGGTGTATTCTTGGAGTGTGTAATTGGTTGAGCTATCGTACGACGAGCGGGTTCCGTTGTAGTCCACGCCTAGGCCGCCTCCAACGTCCAAATACTCGAGGTTAAAGCCCATTTTCCATAACCTCGCATAAAGCCGGGTGGCCTCCTGGACAGCTTTCTTTATGATAAGTATGTCTGGCACTTGCGAGCCAATATGAAAATGGATCAATTTTAACCAGTGTGGAACACCTTCATTTTTAAGCGTTTCAACTGCCACCAAGATCTCAGCGGTTGTGAGGCCAAATTTGGCATTTTCACCAGAGCTATCTGCCCATTTGCCAGCACCTCGAGAGAATAACTTCGCCCGTATCCCAATATATGGCTCGACATTCATTTGACGAGCCAAAGCAATTATCCGGAACAACTCTTCGAGCTTTTCTACCACCAATATCACCTTCTTCCCGAGTTTAACACCGAGTAGGGCCATCCGAATAAAATCCGCGTCCTTGTATCCATTACAAATAATGAGGTCGCCCACATGCCCCTGCAGGGCCAGACCAACTAGCAATTCAGGTTTGCTACCCACCTCAAGCCCAAACTGGTATGGTCGACCAGCATCAAGGATTTCCTCAACAACCTCACGTAGTTGGTTGACTTTTACTGGGAAGACCCCTCGATATCGACCTTTGTATCCAAACTCATCGATCGACTTCTGGAAGGCGCGATTGATCGCTTCGACGCGGTGCCGGAGAATGTCTTGGAAACGGATTAACAAAGGAAGCTTTAACCCACGCGCCTTCGCCTCTTCGACAACATCGGTCAAGTCTACCGCCACACCCGCATCCAATAACGGGCGTGCTACGACATGACCAGCTTCGTTAATATCGAAGTACTGCGCGCCCCACCGCCGAATGTTGTAGAGCCTACGCGCAGCTTCTATGTCCCACGGTTCTGGGCCGTCAGTAACGTTGCTCATCGCTCGTTCTAATCTTCACTAGTTGCGCACTATAAGACAGCGCACACAGAAATCAATACGTCAATTTTCACAAAATTCACCGTGGTCTACCACACTCTACCGCAGCTACAACCTTATGAATTGTCCCATGGCGCTCCGATAGGCAACTACAACGATTACTTTTGAGTGCTGCGGATCTCCACAATCTTACCAGATGCCCTCATTATTCGAATTGTGTCAGGGATATCCACAAACCTTAGCACGTTCAAATAATCAGGTCCCTCCCTATGCGAGGCCGGCGGATCTTGAAGAATTACAGTGCTAACAGTAGGTTCAAACACTGCTGCGTACAACGCGTTAACACCCATTACATCCGAACCACAAAGATGGACTTCGCGCAACAACTCAGGTTTAACTACCTCGAGTATCCTAATAGCAGACCGGATATCCCAAATACGCATTCCATCTAAAGTTTGGCCCAATGCCATGAACCGTCTACGGACCCGGGTCACCACCTGCTCATCATCCGTCCATTTCCCCGGGCCCACTCCGCGTACCACCACATATGCCACAACCTGGTTAGAATCAACAAAATTATCCATCAGCGACTTCGGCTCTGGTGGCTGGGCAGCCTCTACACCAAACTCAGGGAAGCACCTACGAAGTTGTTGGATCAAGCGGCACCATTCCTCATGTGTAAGCACATAGAGCCGTACTTTCCCAGGCCCGGAGACAGTGCTCGGCTGCAAAAGGTACAGATACAATGGCACAAATGGTTGACTTTCGGACTCCAGCTCAAACAGCTCTAACCCTGCCAGGGCATTTGTCCAGGTCCTGAGCTTGCAAAACTTCATTGGGCATATTTTAGGCCAACCCCCAAATACGTTTTTAAGAAGAACTTCTTGCAGCTCAGCTAGGGTTTGGGGTGGCTGCCGTTTGTGGAATGCGCTGAATTCCCCCGCCACATTATAGTTTAGCGCATCCGCAGGGATTGTACTAAAAACCTTTAATTGTTCTGGCGTAAAAATGTCATGCTGCTGGAGTACCGGCGTGCTCCTGTACTCGCCTTTTAAATGCCTTTCAAACCACAAAATCACGGCCATTCGCATGTCCAGCGTTTCGTCATGTGGCCCAGGAGTGATAACCAAAGACAAGTTCGTTTCCGCGCCAAAGTTGCGGTAAAGAAACTTTGTTTGGCGATAAATCCGCAAAGTAGTTTCAAGGGGAAATATGCGATCGGCGTCGGTCCCTCCCATTAATAATGGTTTTGGTGCCACTAACGCGGGTACCAACGTAAAGTCCCATCGGTACAAATTGATCGGAAAATTGCAATCGCAATGACTATCAATCAAACCGTCGATCACGTGCGTTTCCAAGTCGGCAATCCCGGCCATCGGTGCTACTGCCTTAACTCGATCATCCACAGCTGCTAACATCCAGGCATATGCTCCGCCTCCAGAATGGCCGGTTACACCGATGCGATTGGTGTTTATTTCGGCTCGTGTGCAAAGGTAATCCAATGCGCGGATAGCAGCCCATGTCTCTATCCCAGCAGGGCTGAATCCTATACTATTCCACCACCACGCAGCTTGTCGGCTGGTACCTCGATGGTCGGTTGGGATCTCACCCCATTGCACAGTGTCCAACACTAAACACGCGTAACCATTCTTAGCAAACGTTATACCGTCACGCTGGTAACGTACTTTATTACCGTAGCTGATTCCGTTTGAGACAAAAGACCAATGTCCACACAAATACAAGATTGCAGGCAACCGACCCTGCTGTTCCAACGGTAAGTATAGATTGGCAGTGTAATAAACACGCGGAATAGGTTGAAAATGCACCTTTTCTACCAAGACCCCGTTGCAAAAATTTGTCCCCGTAACGCATGCATGTAGCGGCGTGCGTTCTAAATCAAGTGGTAAGCCTAGCATTTCTATTAATTGCTGCCGGAGCTTTTTCGACGAGTCAGGATTTTCCAGCAACTGCGATATCTTCTCCTTAGTAAGATCAGCGACCATTTCCACTTCGTTGGAGAAGTAGCAAAATAGTAGTTGATCACCCGGCAGCCTGGATGGCAGTGGCGCCGCAAATACGCACCATATTCCCAGCCCAATCAA
>CAZZJO010000049.1:0-12747 GCA_964654645.1 uncultured Verrucomicrobiota bacterium
CGGTCCCATATAGAAGAGGACGCGCGGTATGTTTTTTTCAATAGCCACTATAGCCCATTCATCGAAGACATCGCGTCCATACAACTGAGTCATTCTTTCTGCGCACCGCTTAATAAGTGTGATGGCTTTATCCAGGTTCACGGCACACCTCCGAATTTATATTTGGAAAAATACTTTAAACGCGGGCCATGACAAGTCGAAGTAAGGAGCACTTTTAGGGAGTGGAAAGTGTTCGTGCAAGATCTGGAAGCGTAATCAAGGCAAGACAAAGCTGCAGGCGATTAGGAATAAACCTCCTAGGATCCTCAGATTTTTTCCGCGATTGCTACGGCGATTGTGTAGTCTTTGAGATGGGATATTGAAATGTGGATTTTTGTAATTTCATTTTCTTGGGCGATTTTAGCTGCTTGTCCATGTAAGGTTACTTTTGGTTGCCCGGTTGCTAAGGAGGTTACTTCAATATCCTGCCATTTGACCGGTGCCCCGATTATTCCCGTTCCAAGTGCCTTCGCTACGGCTTCTTTTGCTGCTACTCTTCCAGCGACATGTTGTGCATGAGCACGGGGCGCGGTAATGGCTTGGCGAATTTCACTGGGGCGACAAATACGGTAGAGGAACCGTACCCCTCGGCGTTCTAAGATTTTTTGTATCCGCCTGGTTTCCACTAAATCTATTCCGATCCCCACTATCATTATTGGCGGTTCAAGGTTGAGTACTGCCGGGCTTTATCGGGTTATAACCTGCCATTAAATTTAGCATTTCTTTAACGGCTGTTTCTATGCCCACGAAGACGGCTCTGCTGATTATGCTGTGACCAATATTTAGTTCTTCCAGAAAAGGCACCCTTTGCAGAAGGAGAGGAAGGTTGATATAATTCAATCCGTGCCCTGCATTTACTTGAAGCCCAGCTTCATGGGCCAGCCTTGCAGCCGTTTCAAGTTTCTGAAGCTCTTGTTCCCGCCTTGCAATGTTGTTGAAGTTTTCACAGTATTGACCTGTGTGAAGTTCCACGCACTGAGCACCTACGAATGCACTGGCTTCTATCTGATGTGGTTCAGGATCTATAAATAAGCTCACGGTAATACCTGCTTCGTTAAGTTGTTCGCGGAACTCTTTTATTACGTCCAAATTTGCCCTCACGTTTAGTCCGCCTTCAGTGGTGATTTCTAGACGGCGCTCCGGCACAATACAGACGCTGTGGGGCTTTAACTGTAGGGCTATCGCAAGAATCTCTTTGGAGGCTGCCATCTCGAGGTTTAACCGCGTGCGGATTGATTGTTTAAGTTTCCAAACATCGCGGTCCTGGATATGCCGGCGGTCTTCGCGTAGATGGACTGTGATCCCGTGTGCGCCTGCACGTTCACAAAGCAAAGCGGCGTCTACTGGGTCAGGCTCACCAAAGTTGCGACCGCGGTACCGAGCTTCTCTCAGCGTAGCTACGTGGTCTACATTTACACCCAGCTTTAGCATAGTAATTTGCTTTGGTTATTATTTGTTGGAGTCTGGCGTGTAATTTGGTCTGCTTATGGTGCGGCTTTTGGCCCGTTGTTCAGGTTTCCACCCCTCTGACAAATTGGCAAGTGCAACTATTTCCCACCCGGATAACAGGCAATTGCTCCTCCGAAGAATGGTTATAGTACACGAAGCCGTGTATTGCGCACTCGTTACTGTTTCGCCTAGGTAGGGCATCGCAGTATCAACCCATTTCCACCAAGGTGATTCAGCTGGTATCTGTTCGATGCCCATCAGCAACCTTGCAAGTTGTGTTATATTCCGTGCTTGGAACAATACTGCCGGCGTGTACTCCCACGAGTAGATAAAAATACGAGGGTTACTTGTAAACTGTGCAAATAGAGCGGGAGGCGCTTTTTTACTTTTGCCTTCTACATATGCAAGGCCTACGACGACAAAGTTGCCAGGGCTATTTGTAGCATACCGCGCAAACGGCCGCAGAAACGGTAACCCATCCCAAAATAGAATGTCGTTTGTAAAAATAACTTCAGTTTCTAGAGAGTTCCATAGCTTAGCTCGATACTTTTCAAAAGTTTGGGTGTGGAGAGTTTGGAGATCCTCTTTGGGATTTGGGCTGGGCCAAGCCAGGTATCCTTGGCAGAGCAAACCGTCCGTTGTCCAATAAAACAATTGATCAGGTATCTGGCTTTGGGGTAGCCCTATAACACTGGATAGGTTGGTTAGAAGGGGTTTGATTCCCTTAGCTGCAAAAAACCCTGCCAAGGGTTCTTCTACTAAATTGGTGGGTGTTTTCCACGCGGATCGGTCGCTCGGTAATGAGTTTGCGTAATCAATTTGGCAAAGCGTTCTTACGAAGTCTTTTTCAAGAGTAATTCGAACCAAAATGTTGGTTGGATTTGAACTGATTGTGTGCGGCAATAAATAGCCAATTAATTGTTGGGCTATTGACCCTGTAATTTCTGTAGTCACCCAATTCGTTTTCCCCGGCAAAGCACGGGTTAAGAAGGATCGCCCTTGTTGGATCTGGGTTGTGTGGGATTGAATAAGTTTCTGGGGATCTTGTGCAATTGCAAATATCACCCAGCCATTGGAAAAAGTCGAATAGGCAACAGTGGCGTGGGCCTTTTCTGAGTAGGGTTTAACCTTGTTTGCTATTGTTTGGCACACTTGAAGGAGGTTGTCTAACTGGCTTTGCTCTAGGTTTGTCTTTGTTTGCACTCCAAGCGCCACGCTAGCCAGGCGATGCTTTTGAAAACCCAGTTGGGCATAGCCAGTGGACCGAGATACAATGTTTAGGGCTTGGGATAGTTGGTTCGATAGCGTAAGAAACCCATGGGTATTTGGTTCTAAGTCTGATGCCGATATTATCTTGCACAATATATAGGTGACCAAGTTCCAGGTCTCGGGGAAATTGAAAATTTTTCCGACTGGGGAATTGGTTGTTAATGTGTTTAGCTCGGAAGGGTTTTGCCAAGCAACCGAAATAATAGACAACGGCTGACTAGCTGTATTGGCTGGTTGGATTGCGTGTTTAGTCTCCTGGCACATACCCACGCTTGCAGGTATCATTACCAACCAATAAATCCATGTTAAGAGGTGTCTAGACATACTCACTCCATTTGTTGCAAAATGGACCTTAATTTGCAAACCCGCTTTTATATTTCACAGTAGCAGGGCTTGTATTTACCCCGGTCTGTTAAGTGCGTTTACCATTTGCTTTCTGGGGCTAGCCTGTTTATGCTCGGCATTAATGGGCGTACATGGGCTTAAACACCAGCTAAGGCGATGGATATGGATTTTGCTTTTTGTAGTGTTTGTTGTTGGATTTGTCGTTTTTCAATGGTTGCCTGCGGTGGAGACTAACTTGCGTATGCAGAAACGCCTGGACCAACTTAACACGGAATTGTCTCAGGCGATGGAGGAAAAAAGGGCGTTGGAATCCACACTCCGCACTTTGACCCAGAACCCCTTTGCAGTAGAACGACTTGCCCGTGAACGACTAGGTTATTCGCGCCCTGGAGAAACTGTAGTTAAATTTGTTTCACCTCAAACTAATACTAATCCGGCACTGATTAAATAGGGGCCCTTTTAACAGTAATTTACACGGTCATTATTTCCTTTTCTTTGTGTGCCAAATGCTGGTCGATCTTCGCGATATATTGGTCATGTAGCTTCTGGACCTCTTTTTCAGCATGCAAAGCGTCGTCTTCTGAAATATTGCCGGCTTTTTGTTCTTTCTTGATTGCTTCTATGGCTTCTCGGCGGATATTACGAATTGCAATACGTCCGTCTTCTGCGAGTTTTCTCACCTGTTTTACAAGCTCGGCTCTCCGTTCTTGGCTTAATTCGGGGAAAAAGATTTTTATAATTTTGCCGTGCACTGTGGGAGTTAACCCAAGGTTGGCTTTTAAAATCGCTTTTTCGATGGGTTGCAAGAGAGATACGTCCCAGGGTTGAATTGCGAGTACTCGAGGTTCGGGAGTCGTGACCCCAGCTATTTCTCGTAAGCGCATCTGAGCCCCATAAGCCTCCACCATAATGTTTTCAACGAGCACTGGTGATGCTTTCCCTGTTCGCACATTGGCGAACTCATGTTGGACAAAATGCTCAGTTTTTTGCATTTTTTCCTCGGTTTGTAATAGGATTTCGTCGATGTCCATAACCGCTCTCTATTTTACCAAGGTTTTCGGGCGCTGTATAGAGGGGACCTCGGATCAGCCCCCCATATTATGGTTGGGTGTTGTTAACCGTGTGGTTCCGGTAGTGGAGTAAAACTTCCTATCTTCATCCTACGAAAAACCGGATTTTTTTGATTAGTTCTGGACCCAAGGCGTTCTGAAGAGTTTCAAGCACTTCATGGTACCTATAGGTGGCCAGTTCGCTCAACCAAACGCTGCTGTCTACTCTTACATACAAGATACCGTTTTTGAGTGAGGTTGGTTGGGCATGGGTAATTATGTTGGGTTCTAGCACCGTGTTCCAGACTTTGATCACCTTAATTGCAGTGGTTTTTTGTTCGATATTCAGGGTACGTTTGACCTCCTCAACAATCTCACTAATCGGTTTGTATGCTTGTGAATGGGCAAGCTCGTTTTCTGTAAATCCCGGACCGTACCAACTATCGAGGATGGGCTCGTGTTTTCTAAGGCTCTCCGGATGATTATTTTGCCGGTGTTGATTATCCATCTGATTGGGGTCTGGCGCTTGTGGAATTACGCGGTTTCTTTGACTACCAATATGCCACGTGCTGAAAGGTCATACTGTCCTGCAATTACAGCACCTGTGATTAAATCTTCCATGCGTTTCAGGAAGTGAATTTTTGCGGGTGAATCACTTTTGTTGATGAGCACGTAAACTCTTTTTTCGCCTGATTCGCGGAGGGTAACCTCGACTTGATTGGGTACTTTGATTGGTGGCTGGAGGTCGCAGAGTTCTCTCAGCCATCGGACCAAGTCTACGTAGAATGGTCTGTGTGAGACAGTGCCAATATAGATAGCTTTCCCCATGCCGAAAGAGTTAATTGTTATAGCCGGGCGACCCGCGTAAAAAGATGATGCAAAGGTGGCTATTATTTCACAATCTTTTGGTTCGATGATGTCACACCAATATTTTGCCGGGTGCATTTGGGAGGCGGGGAAACCTCCTTTGAAGATGAGGTGGTTTTCTTCCTCGGGGCTAAGCACATCGAATTCAAGTACCTCTAAACCGAATAGATCAGTTAATTCAAGGGGATATCCTTGGTCAGGGGCGATATGGTGTTCATTTACCAAACCGGTATTGCAAGTGCCTATAACTACCCCGCCGTTTTGTACGTAAAGTTTTATGGCGTCGGCTTCGGCACCAGAAAGTAAATGCAGAGAAGGCGCTATGATTAATCGATACTTACTTAAGTTATCTAAAGGACGGATGAAATCTGCTGTGATGTTTTTCTCGTACAGAGCGTCGTAGAACAGCCTTATATGGGGGTGGAGAGCAACTGGGGGCAAGTGACGTCGCATGGCTAATTCAGTAGCCCATTGATTGTCGTACGTGTAAAGAATGGCAACGGGGGCTCTAACAACGGTGTCCTTTATGGCGGCAGAGATTAACTTGAATTCTTCGCCCAACTGGGCAAGTTCTCGATAAAGGCGGTTTTCGCGGCGCACATGGTGTGGCAGTATACCACCTGCAAACTTTTCAGGACCTATTCGGGGTTGTCGCCAAGGTATAAAGACTACTGCGTTAGCACCGCGCGCAACGCATTGGTAGGCTAAACATCGTAAAAGGCCTGGTTTTGGAAGGTTATGAATGGCGGAGGTAGTTGGAATAGAGACGGGTTGGCCCATGATCCAAAAACCGGGTGAGCCATCGGGGCATTTGCCCGTTTCCTGCTTTAGCGAGCGGAGTCGATCTAGTTGAAGCGCAATTTCAGGGCTTGGTATGGAATTGTCCAAGGTTACACATCCAGAAATAAATTCGACGGTTTCCGCCAGATCGAAATGGTCTATCCGCGTGGATAGGTGGCCTAGGTTTACAGTTGTGGGGACGTTAGGGGTAATTTGGCGGATTGTTTCAATGAGCATTTTTACGAATTGTACGACGGTGTCGCTACAGAATCGTGTCCACTCAAGTTCCAAAGCTGTGTTGTGACATGCTACAGTTCGCATGGGGGGTGGGACTTGTTTCCATTCTTGGACGATTTGACCCCACCATCTAAGTCCTAACAGGTTGTTCAGCTTTTCGAGCGTCTCGTATTTCGCTTCCAGCCAGAAAGCCCAGTCTCGTTTTGTGTCCTCGTTAAACGACATGTTAGAGCAGTGTTCACCTGGATTATTATCGATTTGCCATGCGAGCAGGTTGGGATGATTTCCCAAGGCCATTGCCATTTCTCTGACTAGCCTCCTGCAATATTCCCAGTAAATGTCGCTGTTCAGACAAGCGGTTTTGTATCCGCCGGGATAACACCTAAGTCCATTTTGGTCCACCGGTAAGATTTCAGGGTGTTTCTCCAACAGCCACAATGGAGGGCTGGAGGTTGGAGTTGCTAATACCGTTTTAATTCCGTGATCGGCAAGGATGTCCATTACCCGTTTGAGCCACGCAAAGTTAAACTTGCCATCGGCGGGTTCGCACAGGCCCCAACAATTCTCGGCTATACGCGCCACGGTTACCCCTGCGTCTGCCATAAGTTTTGCATCTTCTATCCATCTGGCTTCAGGTTCTTGAGTCGTTCCGCCGAAGGGATAGACCCATAATTCCGGATGGTAACAAACGCCTATTTCCATAAAGTAAGTTCGGTTCCGAAATCAATTTTACTTCCGAAAATGGTGCTAAGGCAAACCCAAACATATTACGAGGTTTACTTTTGCGGGTTAGAAGAGGGTGGTGGGACAAGTTCTTTCACTAGCGTTTCCAGCTCGTAGGTCTTGTACGGTTTGGACAGGAATTTGTCCGGTTTGTCGGGGAGATGCGTGAAAACCTCCTGGCTCACCGTACCACTTACCACCAATATCTTTTGGGAGGGATTGAGTTTTCGGCATTCGTGGAGCAAGCGCGCCCCGGAAAGCTTCCGCATCGAGTAATCGGTAATGATCAGATCCGGTTTACGCTCCGCTTTCTTGATTGCTATTAAAGCTTCCTCAGGATCTTGAAATGTGACGATTTCGTACCCCAAGGGCTCTAGTATCAATCTGGCTAACTCCAGCAAAAGCGGTTCATCATCCACCACAAAAAGCAATGGCGCTTTGCCACCAGCGTTGCCGGAAGGATTCGAAATATAGTTTTCAGGCACGTCGCCCGTCACAACGTAATGATTGTCTTTTTATGAAAAAACGGCAAGCAGTATCTAGGCGGATCCTTTCCAAAATGGAGGCGTTAGAAAATTGGTTGGGCCTTCCAACAATAGGCAAGTCGGATGTCCAAACCCACCTCGTGTAGGGTGGTTACGAATAATCATGTGGATGGGAGCGTTTTTGGATAATCTTTGCGATTGACTTGGACAAAGTTTTAATAGAGTTTTGCAGTCAGACAGGGTGGTAATAGACAAAAGGAGGTATTTCATGCGCCTCAGTTGGAATGGCCTGCAAACGATCGGATTGATTGGTGTCGCATTCGCGGTAGTAGTAAATGCCGCGGACAATCCTGCCATTCAGAAAGCCCGAGAAGCAACACAGCGGCGGGTTGCTGAGATTGAGTCTGGGAAATTGGTTCCTGCAGAAAGTTGCAGCCCTGCGATGCCATCTACTAAAAACATACCGGCGACCACTGCCCCGCGGGGTAGTGGTGGAAAAGCAATCGATCCTGCCATGATCGAGAAGGCGCGGCAAGCCACCGGGAATAGAGTCGCTGAGCTAGAAAGTGGTTCTCCAGCGGCCTTGGGCGGCTGCCAGACCCCAATTCAACCTAGCAAGGTTTCTCTTGAGAAACTTGCACTTGTGCGAGAAGCTGTGGCGAAGCGTGTCGCAGAAATAGAGGGTAGCCAGACAAAAGTCCCTGCCGCTGGATTACAGACGGTTGACCCTGCAGCACTGCACAAAGCTAGAGAATTGACTGCGAAACGGGTGGCAGAGCTAGAATGGCAAGGGCGGATTATTCGACCTGAATTTATAGCGGATAGAGCAGCACTGGAGAAAGCCAGAGCCGCCTGCGCGGAAAGAATTACACAAATTGATTTCCCGAAACCTATTAAACCACAGTATGTGGCTGACGCAGCCGCGATTGAGCGGGCGAGGAAGGCTACTTTGAATAGGCTGGAAGAAATCGACTTTAAACCACAACCGGTATTGTCAGTGAACCCCGCATTAATACAGCAAGCTCGAAGAGCTGTGGAACAAAGGGTAGAAGAATTGGATTTCAGGCCGCAACCCGTTCCAACAGTTAACCCTGGATTGCTCCAAGAAGCCAGGAAGGCTGTTCTGGAAAGAGTGGCGCAAATCGATCCACTTGTCACCACAACCATTCCAAAACCAGTCTCGGGTGCTTCTGCTGAGCAGATCCAGAAGGCAAGGCAACAAACCCAGCAGGCTGTCATTAAGCTTGAAGGTGCACAAAAGCCTGTTGCTAAACCACTGATTCAGGACACAGAAAAGATTAAACGTGAAGAGAAGAAGCGTGTTGAAGAGCGTGTTAAAAAAGAATTGAAAGCTCAGGTGCCGCCAGCGGCTCCAAAGACAGCCGAAAAGAAACAGCCAGCCGCACCACAGGAAAAGAGGGAAACTCCAGAAAGAGTGGTTTCTCCTCAAAGAGCTGCTCCTGCAAAAGAAGTTACCACACCTGTGATTAAACCCGCTGTGCCTGCAGAACCAATAAAATCCGAGGTGAAGGAGCAGCCGAAGCCTGTCACCAAGCCGCCAAAACAACCAACGGCAAAACCAGCAGCTGAAAAGGCAAAGGTTACACCGGCAAAAGAAACAGAGGCGCAAAAACGGCAAGCTGCAGAAAAAGCGGCAAGTGTCCAAGCGGCGCAGAAACCTCCGGGGAAGGCTCAACCTCCAGCACCTACCAAGATTGCACCCACTGTTGGTTTAGAAGTCCCGCCGCCCCCTATCTCTCCAGAAAAACAAAAGAAGCTTAACGAGTTACTCGAGAAATACATGGCAGACAAGATCACGCCCGAGGAATATCACCGGGAGCGGGCGCGAATCTTATCCGAGCCATGAAATCCTGAGGGACTTTGGTTTTAAGTAACTGCTGGTCAAAAAGGGGATTCCTGTGGGCAGGAGAATTTAGCGCAAAGCACTAGGGTAGTGATTATGCATTATTTTAGGTTTGTGGGCGGACAACTTTGTTGTGAAGGGGTGTCGCTTGCACAAATAGCGCGCCGATTCAGCACGCCCTTGTATGTTTATTCCCAAGCTACCATAGTTAACCATTTTCAGAAGCTCCAGACTGCGTTTAACGGTACTGATCACTTGATCTGCTACGCTGTAAAAGCTAACTCTAATCTGTCCATTTTGCGTTTATTGGCGAGTTTAGGAAGTGGATTCGATGTGGTAAGTATGGGGGAGTTGTGCCGGGTGTTGGAGGCTGGCGGTGATGCTAATAAGTGTGTTTTTGCGGGGGTAGGGAAATCCAGTGAAGAAATCCTATTTGCGCTAAAACGAGGCATTTATTGTTTCAATGTAGAGAGTGAGCCAGAATTGGAACGAATAAACAAGCTGGCTCGTAAAATGCGGCGGATGGCGCCTGTCGCTATTAGAATTAATCCCAACGTAGATCCTCACACGCATGCAAAAATTACCACGGGCACATCAGAGAACAAATTTGGAATCCCGTTTGAACAAGCGGAAGAAATCTATAAGCGGGCCTCACGCATGCCCAATATTTTGCTGCGCGGTGTGCATATGCACATTGGTTCTCAAATTTGCAGTGTCGATCCCTTCGAAGCAGCAGTCCGTAAAATGATTCCCTTGGTGGCGTATTTGAAAAAAGAATATCAGATCGACTTTTTCAGTTTGGGAGGTGGAATTGGAATTGTTTATGATCCAGCCCTTGTCAGCGGACAACCTCAGTGGTGGGAGAGGGAAGAAGCAAAAAAGATTCTTACTCCGCAAACTTATGCCCAAAGGCTACTACCTTTGCTCAAACCACTCCAAATGCGTATTATTTTGGAGCCCGGTCGGTTTATTGTGGGGAATGCAGGGGTGCTTTTGACAAAAGTCGAGTACGTGAAACGGACACCGTCAAAAACATTTGTGGTAGTAGACGCAGCGATGTCAGACCTTATTAGACCAGCTTTGTATGATGCATATCACGAGATTGTACCCGTTCGAAAGAAACGGGCACGTATGATTAAGGTGGATGTAGTTGGCCCAGTCTGCGAAACGTCTGATACATTTTGTCGAGACCGGAAATTGCCGCGCCTTGTAGAAGGCGACTTGCTTGCGATAATGAGCGCGGGTGCCTATGGGTTTGCAATGGCCTCCAATTACAACTCCCGTCCACTGCCAGCAGAAGTGTTGGTTAATGGGCAACGGGTTGCTTTGGTGCGTGCAAGGCAACGTGTTGAGGAGTTATGGGCTGGTGAAGCAATCGCACCTTGGTTGAAATAAATTTTTACGTTTTGTGCAACCGGCCTTCGGCGGTTAGCTTAGCGTGCAACTCTTCCAGTAATGATACCTGTGCAGGGTTAATCCTTTGACGGGCTTGCTCTAGTGTCATCCATTCAGCTCGATCAACCTCGGGTACCTCGATGTATTGGCCCGATCTAGGTGGCCATTCAACACGGGAAACGTTGCTTTTTATGTTTTTGGGGTCACAGTCGCCTTCGCATGCCCAAGCATAAACCACCTTGCCACTTCGTTGGATGATTGGACTAAGTGGTATGAAAGGACCATTTACTTGGATCCCAGTTTCTTCTTGCATCTCCCGGCGGGCTGCTGCAAGTAAGTCTTCTCCAGGGTTTACCTCGCCTTTTGGGATACTCCAAACTTGAAGATCTTTTTTTGCAAAGTAGGGCCCCCCAGGATGCACAAGCAGAACCTCAAATCGCCCTTCCTTGACCCTGTAAAGAAGAATGCCGGCACTTACCTTTGGCACAATCCCATTTTAATTCAGCCCGTGATGGTACGAAAGATATTTCTTCGGGACCGCTATTTGCAACTTGCGCTTGCAAATTTTGAAATGGAGCTTGTCTGTGAGGTTTTATATGAGTTGCCCCAAAAATTTAATTGGGTGTAGCATGGAACAGTCGTATGGAAACTGCACGCCGTTGGCCTATTTCAGTCTGCATGATTGCCGGGGCAGAGGCCCATCGCATCGGCCGCGCGCTTGAAAGTGTCGTTGGATGGACTGCGGAAATTATCGTGGTCGTTAACGAGGATGTTGACGATGGTACGGACCGGGTGGCTGAGCAGTTTGGGGCAAGGGTATTTCGTGAACCGTGGAAGGGATACGTGGCCCAAAAAAATTCAGCGGCAGAAAAAGCTACCCAGCCTTGGATCTTGGGCTTGGATGCTGATGAAGTAGTTTCTGAAAACCTCCGTGATGAAATAATTCGGGTGATATCAGATCCCCGGTTGTCAGAAAGATTTGCAGCATTTAGTTTCCCGCGTTGCACATGGTTTTGCGGCCGATGGATTCGACACGGAGACTGGTATCCGGACCGACAAACACGCCTTTGGAGGCGCGGTATGGCAAAATGGGGTGGTATTGACCCGCATGACAAATTGGTAGTAAACGGACGAGTTGGTAGATTACGCGGCGACCTGCTACATTTTACCGCCTTGGATTTGAACCACCAAATCGTTAAATATTTGAAGTACGCTGAAATCTTCGCCCAACAGCGAGTCCAGACTCGCAAACCAGCATCACAGTTTGACCTGTTTATGCGCCCAATATGGCGATTTCTGAGAAGTTACCTGTTTAGACTGGGATTTCTTGATGGTTGGCAGGGGCTTCTTGTGGCACAGATAACTGCGTTTGGTACTTTCATCCGATACGCCAAGGTCTGTGAGGAGTTTGAGCGGGCCCGCGCCGGGAAATGAACTTCACCAAAACCTCGCTGTGAATTTTGCTTTTTATTTTCCTATACCAAAAGTAGCACCGACGATTGGTCAACTTGGATTGCGGATAATCCGCCCTCTTACGACGGCAGGTACCAATAAGTTTCCCAAATTTGTAGCCACCGCCCTCTGAGGCGGTGGAATCATCCAAATCCGATAGCCACCGTCGTAATGCGGTGGATTAATTCTACGATCACTCGTGAGTCCATCGTGGATCGATCTCTGACTCACGTCGGCGGGCACTCTTGGCAGGTGCTTATGCCATTGTCATACGCGATGCGATACCGTGCTAAACGCTGTTCTTGCCAAGTAAGGGAGTTTAGTCACAATCTATTGGTAAAGATGATTATTCAGAGGCTTAACACAAAGCAGGTACCGATTTACGCCTGATGCAAGACCGATTCATAATCGAGATGCCGCTACCGCTTCGGGAACTCTCTGCTGAAGCCAAGCGCGAAAAGGCCATCCGCCACGGTCACATCTCAACTTTGCACGTATGGTGGGCGCGCCGACCCCTTGTGCTGGCCCGGGCGGCTGTATTAGGCGCTTTACTCACCGAGGATTCACAAGTGGACGAAAAATTTATTGGCTACCTCTGTAAATGGGAGGGCCACGGAGGCGAACCCGGCGGCCCCGCCCCTCCTGCGGGGGGCGGGTTTGGGCGCTTTTCCCACCGGGGATTCAGAAGGGGAGGAAAAATTTTTTGGCTGCCTTGGGAAATGGGAGGTCTACGACGGCAACCCCGACGGCCGCTACTTCCTGGAGCAGGCGCGGACGTTCATCCGCCAGCGCT
>CAZZJO010000050.1:0-4546 GCA_964654645.1 uncultured Verrucomicrobiota bacterium
TGTGGAGTGGATGGATCAGCCTCCTGGAGATGGATATTTGTTCCTCAATTATTTTTTTGAGTGGAGACACCGTAAGAAGGCCACGTCGGTAGTGCAAATGGAGTAGATGTGTCACAAGTACGCACCTGGATGTGGAACACCAGCAGCGGCACATGGCAAGTGACTGAGGATTTGAAATTTGTGAGTGATCCTTTGTTGTTTGGCCGACACGTGGTCGAGCTGAATGCCACAGATAACACGCTGATGCGCACCTACGTGTGGGGCCTGGAGTTGTCAGAGACTCTCGAGGGCGCCGGCGGCGTCGGTGGGTTGTTGTGGGTCACCCTCTACACCGCCTTCGGCTCCGTCGTGGGCACGCACTTTGCCGCGTACGACGGTAACGGAAATGTGGTTGGCCTTGTTAGCTCTACTGCTGGCACCGAGACCGCCCGGTATGAATACGGTCCCTTCGGCGAACCCATTCGCGTCTCAGGTCTTGCTGCTACCCTGAACCCATTCCGCTTCTCTACCAAGCGGACCTGCAACACCACGGACCTGGTCCTATACGAATACCGTGCCTATAGCCCCTGCCTTGGTCGCTGGATGAGTCGAGATCCGGTTGAAGAGACGGGTGGTGGGAACCTATATGAATTTGTCTTTGGGAATCCATTGAACAACTTTGACCGTTTGGGTTTGTCGGCGGGAAAGTGCAGGGAGGCGATAGGTAAGAAGGGCAAACCAAGGATCGTTTTTGAGTATTCGCCGCCAAAGGGTGGTTGGAGAGGGAAACTTGGGTTTGGTGACGTGCTGGGCAGCGCTCAGGCCCAGATGGTACACAAAATATACATTAGATGGGAAGCTGCCGTGGCGGTATTGTGCATTTGCCCTACTGGTTGTGAGATAAGGTACGGTACCAGGATCCAAGAGGACGAGGAACATGGCAACTGGCTCGTGTATGATCCGACCAAACTCCCGCAAAGTCCATTCCCAGTACCGCAGAGCATTTGGGAAATTATCGGCCAACTTATTGCCGATGGGATTCTTGAGCTTCTTGGCCCTGCGCCTGTTCTCATGGATGATAATGAGCTTGAGGGCATGAAGGCAGCGATTAGGGCCCTTATAGATCGCCGGCCAAAATATCCTTGGGACGGGAGCTGGAAGGGAGGCAAATCGCCGTGTGATGGATAAGAAAGAGTCGGGGTGTATGCGCAAGACGACTTACATTATTACGGTGATGGTTCTGGCGGTTGTGGGATTTGTAGTTTTTTCATTCTTTGTGGGGAGGAATTACTCGTTTCCACGGACCGGTAAAGAAAGAGGTGAGCTAGAAGCGATTCTGCGTGATTTGGACGTGAAGGTATGGTTTCAGAAGAAGGTCAAGGCAGAAGAAATTCAAAGGTGGTTAGACACTCGCGATGAGGTTGTTGTACGGTTGCAAGAGTTGGGAACCAATATTCTGCCGCAACTGATGGAAAAGGTTAGAGAGGCTGGCCGGATTGCAGAGAGGAATCCATCCGCTGGGCTGGAATTGAATGCGCAGCTTGCGTTTGTTTTTCAGGTGCTTGGTTCTAACGCGGCGCCGTTGTTACCAGAGCTAATCGAAGAGTACCAGTCTGGGAGAAGCGTTGGGCCAGCACTTGCGGGGATTGTTGCGATTGGTGCGACCGAGGGTGGGTTGGCAATCGTGCCAGGTTTGACGAACGTTGATCCTGGGGTGCGGCTTGCTACGATATCTGCTATATCGTATTTCCGAACGAATTCGGCTGTAGTGGATCAAGCTTTACCCCTGTTGTTGAAGAATCTGGGGGACACATCGGGTTCCGTAAGAGCGGCTGCGGCGAGTGTGCTTGGATCGTTTAGGTCTCAGCCGGAGGTGGTAATTCCTGCGCTTATAAAACTAGCCGAGACAGACGAGGATTTAGTTGTGAGGTCAGTTGCGATAAAGGCGATAGGTCAATTTGGTAGTGAAGGCGCGATCGCTCTTTCAAACCTTGAGCGAATAGCTCGGTTTGATTCTGAGGAGGTCGTGAGGCGAGCGGCGACGAATGCGATCAGGTCCATAAAAGGCGAAATTGATAAGTGAGTGCAGACCTGTCGCATAGGCAATACGATGCGAGAGAGCGTGGGTGGTCCCGGGAGTTATAGAAAGTTATTATCCGTTCAAACGATGTTTCTGCACGCGTGATCTGCTCAAGCGGGCGGTGAATGTGGCGTATCTGTTGACCAATATCCCCAGCTTTTCGAAGGAGCGGTGTCAGGTTGAAACAGGTTGTTGCGGGTGCAAAGCCGCTCGGAGACGCCGCAGGGTTTGTGGCGGAGGGTGGAGTGGACATATGATGCTTTTGGTCGTAGGATAAGGCAGAGGACGTTGGTATGGACGAACAGTGCATGGGTAGTGATTGAAGACCTGAAGTTCATCAGTGACCCGATGTTGTTTGGTCGACACATTGTCGAGCTGAATGCCACAGATAACACGCTGATGCGCAGCTACGTCTGGGGCCTGGACTTGTCAGAGACTCTCGAGGGCGCCGGCGGCGTCGGTGGCCTTCTGTGGGTTACCCTGCACACGGCCTCAGGCCCTGCTGCGGGCACTCAATTCGCCACGTACGACGGTAACGGAAATGTGGTTGCTCTAGTCAGTGCTAGCACCGGTACCGAGATTGCCCGCTACGAATATGGTCCCTTCGCGGAGCCCATTCGCCTCACCGGCCCCGCGGCTACACTGAACCCCTTCCGTTTCAGCACCAAGCGGACCTGTAATACCAGCGACTTGGTGCTGTATGAATATCGGGCGTACAGCCCCACGCTGGGCCGTTGGCTGAGCCGGGATCCTGTAGCAAGTCACAGGGGTGAACCGATTAGGGATGTGAAACTAAAAGACCGGTCTATTGCGAGCGAGCCTCTTTATGTTTTTTGTCTAAATGATCCGCTTGCAGGCGTTGATGCGTTGGGTCTTTACGATGTAAGGGTCAAGAAGTGTCACGTTATTGTATTATGTGGGCACGGATCAGCGAGTAAGCCTCACAATTTTGAGTTTTTGCATGATTGTTCGGCTGGGCATTTCGTAGGATGCTACAGCAGGTACACCAATGAGCGAATTCCTGAAAAGCATCGAATTCCTGGCGCGCCATCTGCAGATGGGCCGTTGTATTGGACGCCGCATGAAGGGCTTGACCGTGAGGAGGATGGCCATTGGCATTTTGAGGAAACTTGGAAGGCGGCGGTCCAGTTGGCAAACAGTCTTTGTAAGAAAGCGGATTGCTCCTGCTGTCGGTACATTTACGTACGGACAAAAGTAGCAGGTTCGTGGTTTGACTGGATGACTTCGCCGTGTCCGAGTAAATCACAGAAGGTACCGTGTCGGTAGTAAGAGCATATGGAGAATCGAAATAGAACTTGGCCGTTGTTTGTTGGTCTGTTTGTTTGTTCGCTGATAATGGCATTTGTAACTTTTGCTATTTCACGCGCTGAGTTTAACTATTCTTTGTGGGTGGCGGGCCCTAGAGGAAAGTGTCCTCCCTTTATGACAGATCTTTTGATGTCTTCGTATTGGGCTGTTTGGTTACTCCCGGCTGCGACTTTTTTTGTTGGGGCATTAGCGCTAGCTCGGAAGATCGTGAGTGAGTTCTGGCTAAACGTATGGATTGCGGTGCTAGGTGTTTTACACGTTGGTTGGTTTTTCTTTTGGTTGCTAGGACTTTATTTAGTAAACCAATCATTTCATGGATAGGTGAGATTGTTTGCGGTCCGGGTGGTTACGCCCATAACAAACAAGGGGTGGAATGAAACAAGAGAAGTAGCATGTATAATGTTTAACAATGGAAGCGGATAGAGCCCGATTGGAGTTGGTCGAGAGATCAGAGAACAGGTATTTACCCTTAGACACTTGTGATTGCAATGGTCTGTTGGCTGTGTATGTGAGATCTATCATTGCGCCGATGGATTTGGGGCGTCCCATTGCCGACGTGAACACACAGACTTATTCGCTACTCTGGAGCTACATTGGAACCTGGGCCTGTCATAGGACCCTAACTGGTGCCGGTGGCATAGGTGGGCTGTTATGGATTTCCAATTTCCAATCTCCGATTGGCCATCATTTTGCGGCCTACGATGGAAACGGAAACGTGGTTGCTCTTGTCAGTGCCACCACTGGCACCGAAACCGCCCGGTATGAATATGGCCCGTTTGGAGAAGCCATTCGTATCACTGGCCCGGCCGCTGCTCTGAACCCCTTCCGTTTTTCCACCAAGCGCACTGATCCCACTACCGATCTGGTGCTGTATGAATATCGGGCCTACAGCCCCGGTCTCGGCCGCTGGCTGAGCAGGGGTCCGATAGGGGACCTTCGAGTTTTGTTTAATTTATCGCACATAACTCGACAATTACCATCCCAACTTCCACACACGAGAGAAGACTGGCTTCGAAAGATTCGGGAATATGTTCAAGTACAGGGTTTCGCTGGGGAATGCACTCGATGCATGCAGAGAATTATCGATCGATTGACGACCGAATCGATTTCAGCACACGCAATCCATGAGCGAAATCTATACCTCTTTGTTATAAATTC
>CAZZJO010000051.1:0-6535 GCA_964654645.1 uncultured Verrucomicrobiota bacterium
ATTTCTACCACTTAAAAGTATGATTTCTACTACCTAAAAGTATGATTTCTACCACTTAAAAGTATGATTTCTACTACCTAAAAGTATGATTTCTACCACTTAAAAGTATGATTTCTACCACTTAAAAGTATGATTTCTACCACTTAAAAGTATGATTTCTACTACCTAAAAGTATGATTTCTACCACTTAAAAGTATGATTTTAACTACTTGAAAGTATGATTTTTTTTCTTTTAAAAAGAGTTTTTATTTAATGCCCTCGCTCGCCCCTCGCTTCGCTCGGGGCTCGCTCGGAGTTTACCCCTCGCAGGCAGGCAAGCAACTTTATTTATAAGGTAGACGCTCTATATTTTAAAGGTAGAGTATTTACTATATAAAAAAGGTGGCTTGAAACTAACTATTTAAGGTAGGCTTGCCTGCCTGCTCGGGGGGCGGGCTAACGCCCGCCCTCTTTTTTTTCTTTCTTTATTTTTTGCTTTTTCTTTCTTTATTTTTTGCTTTTTCTTTTTTTATTTTTTGCTTTTTCTTTCTTTCTTTTTTATTTTGTTTCGCCTTTTTTTTGTTTTATAATATAGTATGGCCAAAACCTCTTATGTCTATGTAATACCCGAAATTGAGAAACAATTTTTCCTTGGGATTCGCTCTGCGGATCGGTTCGTCCATGCACGGTTGGTGAGAAAACCGCTTTTACTTTCTATAAAAAGGAAAAAGGGAATTTCCCAAAGGTCGTTGCTTCCCCAGATCTCTGAAATTTGGAATTCTTTTTCTGATGCTGAAAAACAAGCTTGGAATGAAGCAGGGGCAGTGATGGGTCTTTCTGGGTTCAAACTTTTTGTTCAAGATCAAGTGGCGAGGATAAAGCAAGGATTGCCGGGAGTTGCCACTCCCTCTTTGCTTCATCAATCTTGGGTTGGGTGCATTCATATTGAGGAGCCAGCAGACGAAATAAAACTGGTCCAAATTCACCCAAAATTTTATTGGGTATCAAGAAAAGTCAAAGGAAAAAAGGCAATGTATGAGCCAGTTTTGATTACTGAGGCAGTGAGTTTTCCAGTAAAAATTGGGTTGAATTATAGATCAGAGATGGAAGTTGTTTCTTCTCCTAACTTTGCGAAATTCTACATTAGGTTTTGGCATTCATACCAAGGAGAAGATAAAATTTCTGAATTTTCTATTCCCCTCGACTATTTGACAGACTGGAAGAGTGCGGAACTAACAATAGAAGGTGTGATTGGTTATTTCATTAGATACGATTTATATTTTCATTTCAAAGGGTTGAGAGGTGATTTTTACTTTGATAATATAAAAGTAGAGCACACAGGTCAGAACTGGGCAAGGGATCCATTTTGCAACAATGTTGCACAAACTTTTACAAGGGCTTTTTACCAAATTCCTAAACATTGGGCGCCGGTTATTTTGCCAGAGGGTGCGTGGTATGACTCAATTTATAGGGATTTTTAAAAGTCGCGCTGAGCGCCGGCGAGAATGGCGCAAAAGTTGGGAAAAGTACAAGAAAATTAAATGATAACTTGGGGACAATTAGCCAAAAGTCAAACTGATCCTGAAAAGATTGAGGAAGCGATAGCGAGAATGATAAAACAGCATAACGAAGACCCCGAGGCGCATTTGTGCCCTGGGGGATCTTTACAATCCCATAAGATGGCTGAGATTATTGATCATTTAGCGAGATCTATTGTGGCTGATAAAATTAGAGAGTGGGAAGCAGTAAAATTAAGAGGAAGCTTTGAGAGGGTTGATTTTAGCTGGCTGACCATCTTTGAAAGTATTGATGGCTATGTATCAGAGGGATATGAGGAGTATGGAGGGGCTGTTCTTGAACCTTGGGGGGCTGTTCGGATTTATACTGGGCCGGTTTCAGGTAGTTTTTGGTTTTTAGCTAGGGATCTTCTTTACGCCCCAATTATACTGACTTTTGATAAGAAAAGGAGATTTAAAACTAGAATTTATGTTAATTCTGCCGCTGCGCAAGAGCATTGGGTGATAATCGGAAATGAAGAAGAAAATCATTTTGGTTTTAAAATCGATAATAATCAACTTTACGGGGTAGCAGGAAAAATCTATGGGGGTAGTTCTTCTGTTTTGTTATTAACCTTTACTACTGCCAGCGGTTTTGACTTAGAAGCCCGTTTTGAGCCGGGCGTTAAATGTGAATTTTTCGTTGATGGGGTTAAAAAAGGAGAAATTACCGAAAATTTACCAGAAGGAGTTGATAATGCCTCTCGTTTACTATTCATTAGGGTTGAGACCCGCGAAAATCAAAATAAATATATTTGTGTTTCCTATTGGGATTTTTGGCAAGAGGCCTAATTCTATGCCTGAAGCAATAATCGGTAGAGAATTTCCAGAAAAGGTTATTCCTTTAATTGATGGAGCAAAAAAAACAATTGATGTTGTTGTTTTTGATTGGAGATGGTATCCGCAAAATCCGGGATCTCCTGTTCAACTTTTTAATCAGGCAATAGCAAGAGCAATAAAAAGAGGAGTGGTAGTTAGAGCGATTGCTAATACTCCCCAGATTGTTTCTATTTTAAACAGCATTGGAGCAAAAGCCAAAAAATTGACTACTCCACATTTAGTGCACGCAAAACTGATGATTATTGATGATCAATTTTTGGTTATTGGATCGCATAACTACACGGAAACTGCTTTTTTGATGAATTTTGAAGTTTCAGTTATAATTGAAGATGAAAAGGTCATAAGAAGGGTTAAAGAATTTTTTAATAATCTCTATGGCTAAATATCCCAACGAAATTTTTGAACCAAGAGAGAAAGAGGATAGGGCAGGGGTTGTCTATGACCCGACAAAAAAGACGGTTATTTTTTCAAAAGATATAAAAGATCTTGATGAGGAAGTTGTGGCGATTGAGAAGGAATTGGGCACTAATCCACGAGGACCTTTTAACTCTGTTAAGGAGTTTTTACAACATCTTTTAAGTAAAGTTAAGGATTACTTAAATGATCTTTTAGATGTGGAAATTGTAAATCCTGCTGATGGTCAAGTTTTAACTTATGAGGAAGCAACGCAAAAGTGGAAGAATAAGCCAGCACCAGCCGCGATAGATGAGTTTATTGAATTAATAGATACACCTAATAGTTATTCCGGGCAGGCAGGAAAGACACTTAGAGTTAACACAGCAGAAACTGGTTTGGAATTTGCTCCTTTTCCAGCTGGTGATTGGAAAGTAATTGCTTATGTAGAAGTCACAACTAATGTTGATTATGTTGATTTTACGGGGTTAGATATAAATACTGATAAATTCTATATCTTGTTTGCAGCGGTAAAAAATCCCCTTACTTCAAATTTGCGATATTATATTTTTGTTGAGGGGGATTATACTCCAACGAATTATTATACTCAATATTTAGCTGGTCAGGGAACAAATATTCCAGTAGGTCGTATGAATGATAATGAATTTTTATGGATACATGCAGGAACTTGTGGGTTTGTTAATGCATTTATTACCAGAGACCCTGCTGGACGTTTTAGAATGGTTAATTTAACTAATAAAATGGAGCCAACTGCTCTTGAGGTATTTATAGGTTCTGTTATAAAAATAGCTTCAGTTTCAAATATTACATCAATTAGAATTGCTGCTGCATCTGCAGGAGGAATTGGAGCAGGTTCAAAATTCCTCCTTTGCAGACCAAAAAGTTAAAACTATGAAAGGAATAAAATTTGATGTAAAAAAAGGAAAAATGGAAATTGTTGAGGATAACACCCCCTTACCTAAAAGCCCACCTTCTGAAGAACCAAAAGGGGTTGATTTAATGGAAGTTGCTAAGGCATTGGAGAAAATAAAACAAATTGAGAAGGAGTTAGAGGAGTTAAAGAAAAAATAAGATAAAAACATGCCAGAGATTACGGGTTTAGAAAGACTATTTTCTTTAATTGCCAAAAAGAAATTCGGACAATTTAATCAATACGGAACCTCAATGTATGGCTGGTCTCATTATGGCGACGAGGATATTTATTTTGATTGTGGGAAATTTGGAAAAATTCTTTTAAGTGGTATTTACAGGACCGATAATATAAAAGGATATTTGACATTCTACCGAGAGCCTTATTATATACCCAGAAATCCGAGAACTCCTACTCAGCAGGCTTGGCGATCGGTTTTTGCCCAAGCAGTTTTTGCTTGGCAGAGCTTGACACCAGAGGAAAAAGAATATTATAATAAATTAGCGAAGGGAAAAAGAATGAGCGGATATAATTTATTTATCCGCGAATACCTGCTATCTCATTAAAGGTTCGAGCAGGTATAAACAAAAAAATTTAAAAAAGAAAAATGGCGAAAGTATCAGCACCCTTATTGTCAATGGACGCCAGGAATCAGATTGGTAAGGCTTTGGTATTTATTGGCTGGAAAGGATTGAAGACTGTGAGAATGTGGTTGAAACCTGCTCAGCCAAAAACTGGGAAGCAAGGAGACGTAAGATTGATTTTAGGAGGATTGGGAAGAGCAGCAAAGCCTGCCGATGTAACAAAGTATTATGTCTATAATGCAAAGCAAGCGGCACCTGCTCAGCAATCTTGGATTTCAAGATTTGTTCAGTATATTAGGACTACTTACATGACTGATGCAACCGCTTTTGAGGCAGAAGTTGATGAATACGAAGGACATGCTGCTAAAAGCGCTTTTGATGAGGCCGCTGCTGCTCTTGGGCTTACTGATTTTGATGTGCCATACAAGAGCACTACTTCTTCATTTGCCGCTGGGTTGATGCTTTATGAGTTGGCAAAATATGCCATTGATGTTCACAAGCAGTTTCCTGAGTTGTTTGATAAAACGCCGTACACCAAAGATATTGCCGAATGGACTGCTACTGATGTTACAACTTTAAAAAACGACTTGACAACTACTGCTCCATAATGGCTTTCCTTGTGGGCCAACTTAAAAGGGGCTTTTTAAGGCCCCTTTTATGATTGAAAAAAAAGCGGGGCGACGTCGCCTCACCACAAGGCAGGGAGCCCCACCTCGACTATTTTTCCCAACACTTCCTCGTTGCGTTCCACCAATCTAAATGGCCGTTTTTTACTGCTTTGCAGAAAAAGCGAGTAGCAGCTACTGGATCAAAAGCAGTAGCATCGTTGACGTTTGGGTGCCATTTATCGTTGATTTGAAACAATCCCCGATCTCTGCTTCCGTCTTTATTTACATTGACTGCGTATGGGTCCAATTCTGGATTTTCGCACTTTGCTACTCTTACTGCTAAATCAGGATCTACGCCTTCCTCGGTTGCTACCCATCTGATTATTGCCTCCATTAATTCTTTCCTATTAGATGGTTTTTTCCCCCTAGATAGCAAACTTTCAAAAAAAGCAGTTCCCCCAAAGCCAGCCAGAAAAGCCGTTTCAAAACTTGTATCGGCTAAAAGACCAGCCAGGGCACCGGTAAGCATACCGCCAAGACTGCCTAAAAAGAGTTTACCATTAAGTTTTTTAGGCAGTTCTACTTCGTTATCAACAAGTAGATCCTTGGCGAGAGCCCCGAGTGCTCCAGCCAGAAAATAGGACCAAGGAGACATGATTTTTTCTCTTTAAATGCGACCTTTCTTTTATTCTAGCAAATTTTTTTTCTAACTTGAAGCGGGGGAGGGGGAAATAACCCCCGCCCCTTGACAAGAGAATAAAATTATTCCCCCGGAGGAGTGCCCCGAGCCCGAGCGTTGCTCCCCGGAGGAGTGCCCCGAGCCCGAGCGTTGAACCCCCCGAGGAGATGCCCCGAGCCCGAGCGTTGAACCCCCCGGAGGAGTGCCCCGAGCCCGAGCGTTGCTCCACCGAGGAGATGCCCCGAGCCCGAGCGTTTCTCTGCCGAGGGCGAGCCCCGAGCCCGAGCGTGGGTCCCAAAAGCGAAAAACTTTTTGAATGGCGAGGGATTGCGGGGGGATTTTTCCCCCCGCAAAGCGACCCGAGGCGGAGCCGAGGGGAAAAAGTTTGCGAAAGCAATCTTTTTAGCGTTCCCGAGCCATTGAAAAAAGAGCGGAGCAATTTCGCGGAGCGACCGAGTGCCGAGGGGGAGCGACAGCGACTCCGAAGCGGGAGCGAAGCCCGCGGGCAAGTTTCGCGCAGCGAATCTTGCCCCCCGAGCGAAGCGAGGGGCGAGGACGCCCGAGACGCTAGTGTGCGAGGGCAAGCGAAATCTGCCGAAGGCAGTTTTCGCGTCCGCAGCGCGGGCGAGGCACGAGGGAGCGAAGCGAATTTGCGGAGCGAGTTTTTCGGCTTTGGGGTTCCAGACGCTCGGGCGAGGGGCCGCCCGAGGCAAATTTTTCACGCTCGGCGAGGGGCACTCCGAGGGGGCCTTTTTTCTCTTTCTTTTTCTTCTCTTTTTTCTTTCTTGGATTGGAGATGATTTCTTTCTTTCCCCGGGAAGTTGAGAGATGTTCTTATATTAATGGGCGGGGGGGGGTATATAGTATCTTTTTGCGCGGCGAGGGAGCCCCCCCCCCCTCAGGGGGGGGGGGGGGGGGGGGGGCGCCGGGGCGCCGCGCTCTGTATGGTGGGGCGGGCGGGCGCG
>CAZZJO010000052.1:0-11278 GCA_964654645.1 uncultured Verrucomicrobiota bacterium
CCAACACGGTGGAACTACGTGTTCAATCATGCTAACAATTCCCCCAGATCCGCGAAATCAGGGATACTAAAAATAACTGGCTTTCCTACCCCTTCCCGTGTCAAAGGGCTAATCCTCTTCCAAAACGCTTTTGTGCCCAGAAACTACGAGAGCGAATTTTGTAAGTTCCTCAGTAGGTAGCGGAACCCTTACCCAGGAATCCCACAACTCTACCATAGAATTACTAACCAATTCAGGCCCAGATACACCCAAAGTCACCGAGCAAAACACCCAGTCCGGTTCAAGAATTGTTTCCCAACAGACGTTTTCTGGATTGTTAATGTACCGATGACGTCTGGCCCCCTGACTTTGGCGGTTTCAGGGATCGTGACTATTTCACGCGGTCCGCGAGGTTTATTCAAATTCCACATAAATCCGCCTTCACATCGTATAGGGAAACTCTTCATCTCGAGATGCAAAGCATCAGGCGTAACACGGCAAACTAAGTAATCCATTGTTCCAACCTCATCTCGTCCCCACGAGGACCCGTGGACAATTTGCCACACCCCATTTGACTCTAAGCAATTGACCGCGTGAAATTCTCCGCATAGGTATAGGTCAACCCCTGCTTCTTGCATGAGTTGCCAAAAAGCACTGTTGACTCCATTTGTCACCATTAGATAACTGGTTGAACGCCCCCGCAAAGGACCAAGTACCGGAGCGTGTCCTTGTACAACCTTGTGTGGGACGTTCCTATATTTCGCAAGTACCTGCCGCATCCAGGTTATTTGTTCGGGTCCCACGTCCACATGCACTTTGCCATCCACTAACTCAAACGTCTCGACGGCTATTAACAAGAGGTTTTTGTGAACTACGTAGTACGCCAAGCCCTTCTTGGAAGCAGGGCCATTGGTAGGCATACCCATGCGCTCAGCGAATACCCTTTCAAAATGTGGTATAAGAACAACTTTGTTAGAGGGCCAGGGATCGTCACCAAGTTCGTGGTCTCCAACCGCCACATAATATTTGAGCCCATATCTTTCAACACGACGCTTCCACCCTTCATAGTAAACAGCACCCATATGCTCGATGCATTCGGGGCTATCCCACCAATGTCCATCTACTAAATCACCTGCGACAACAACAAAGTCGGGATTTTCTTTTTTAACCTGGCAAAAAAACCACTCAATTGCAGGTTCCCATTTCGGCCACGGCTCCGGCACATCAAAATTGAAAAAGTCCGGGAAACTTACAAAGACCCACTCGTTGATACTATTACTCCGAGGCGTTACGATTTGCTCCGCTGCATTGGGCAGGTGACAAATAATTAAAGTAACCCCAACTACCAATATACTGCGAAGTTTTTCTATCCCTACCAAGCAAGCGCGCACTTTCATGGGAATATTTTGTTCCGAAAGTTTCCCAAAGCAACCACGATCGTCTCAGACCTCGAATGCACCAAAACCAGAGTCCAAATGGAAAAAATGTTGCCATTTTAAATACTCCAGGCAACATTGCCCAAAACGCTTAAGGGAAAAATTTGGGGGCACATAACCATGCACGACAAACCTTGGTTGACGAAATACCCCTCAGCAGTGCCACGGCAAATTACCATCCGGCAAGCCGCACTCTGGGAATTAATGCAGAGCGCTGCAGAACGATACCAAGAATCAGTAGCCACAATTTTCTATGGAGCAAAACTTAAGTATTCGGACCTAATTGAGGGGGTTGCTCGAACTGGCGGTTTTCTACAGGCAGTGGGAGTGAATCCCTCGGATCGCGTGGCCATTCTAATGCCCAACGTTCCATCGTTTATAATGGCATTTTACGGAACGATTTTTGTGGGCGGAACAGTAGTACCACTAAACCCCTTATTGAGTACAAATGAGCTGGAGTTCCAACTAATTGACTCCGGGGCGGAAACACTCATAGTAGCTGAAGCCCTCGTGGAAAAAGTGGCACCCATTCTTATACGTACCCTCGTGAAACGAGTTGTAGTATCCTCAATATCACACTACGTGCCTATCTACTTGCGGCCCGTCGTCGCACTTAAGTGTCGGCATCACTCTAATGTCGCGATTCATATACCGGTTTACAAACTTGAAGCCGAACTTAGAACCGCACCAAAAACCAAGCCTTATCCAGCCAAACTCAATGATCCTGCAGTGTTGCTATACACTGGGGGCACCACAGGAATTTGTAAAGCAGCCATATTGACTCACTTTAATTTGGTAGCAAATGTTGACCAAATTCGGGCTTGGTTATACGCGCTACAGCCCGCGCGGGAAGTGGTCGCCTGTGTCTTGCCGTTCTTCCATTCTTACGGAATGACCGTGGGCATGAACCTAGCAGTGGACATGGCTGCTGCAATGGTGTTATTGCCCAAGTTCGATCCTTTGGAAACTGTCCGTGCCATACACAAATACCGAGTTACACTTTTACCCGGTGTGCCAAGCATGTACATGGCCATTGCCCGAACCGCCCAACGAAATAAAATCGACATTTCCTCAGTAAAAGTGTGCGTGTCCGGAGGAGCGCCGCTAATCCGCGAAATCTATGAGAAATTCGTCTCCGTCACTGGTGCGAAACTGGTCGAGGGATACGGTTTAACAGAAGCCTCACCCGTCACTCATGTCAATCCCATCTGGGACAGCGAAAATAGGATTGGGTCAATCGGCCTCCCAATTCCAAATACAGATTGCAGAATAGTGGACCTACAAACAGGTACCAAGGATTTAGCTCCTGGCGAGGAAGGCGAATTGATAATCCGAGGACCACAAATAATGGCCGGTTATTGGAATCGACCACAAGAAACCACCCAAACAATTCGTGACGGTTGGCTATACACCGGGGATATTGCAACAATGGATCCAGACGGATATTTCCGAATTGTCGACAGAAAAAAGGACATGATCATTGTCGGCGGATTCAATGTTTACCCACGCGAAGTGGAAGAAGTAATAGCCAAGCATCCCTGTGTTGAAGAATGCGCAGTAATTGGCGAACTTCATCCATTACGAGGTGAGTTAGTCAAAGCTTACATCGTACTCCGTAAAGGAGCCCATCCTGAACCCCATGAAATTATAGCTTTCTGCCGACAACACCTAGCCATTTATAAAGTGCCACGATCAATTGAGTTCGTCAGTGAATTACCAAAAACCGCGGTCGGAAAAATACTCAGGCGAGAATTGAGAAAATCTGCTCAAGAAATCTCCAATTGAACTCCCAGCTAGGCCTTTTAAACAACATCAGTTTGGCCTCTTCCAACAAATTAGCACCTTTTACTTTAAATCCTCCAATTCCTGAAGAAAGTTGCCACACCTCACCTGAGGCAGATTTTCTCGCGTCAAATTTCCACATCTTCTATGGTAATCCAAGCACTCCATAGGAGGGTTCCACCTTAAAAACTTGATCGGATACAAAGTAAACAATGGCTTGAGACTAGGCTCAGCATCTGGAACACACATGCAGTGCTAAAACTAATTTGGCTGGGTTGCTTGACATGCATATCATCATTGATAAGCTTGAGCCTTCAAAGACAAACTATAGAACTTATTGGCGTACATACAAAACCTGGGTAAAACGTCATTTTTGAACATCGAAAACGATGAAGCGCACATATCAACCATCAAAGATTCGGCGAAAGCGCCAATACGGTTTCTTGGCGCGAAAAAAACGTGGTAGTCTTGCACGGATCTTACGCCGTCGGCGCCGGAAAGGACGTAAACGGCTAACCCCAGTATGATTTTGAAATGGACGAAACCCCACGCAAAAAGCTGACGCTCGGGAAAGATAAACGGATTAAATACGGGCGGGATTTCAAAAGGATACGTGAATTAGGTTCACGCCTAAGCGTGGGTAGTCTAATTTTGAATTGGCTGGAGACCCCCGGCGCCAAAACATCGCGGGTAGGAGTGGTGGTCAGCCGCAAAATAGGCGGGGCTGTCAAAAGAAACCGGGTTAAACGTCTCCTCCGGGAAGTTTTTAGGCTGCACCAGCATGAACTGTGTAGGCCGGTCGACATCGTGCTAATTGCAAAACCTTCAATCGCAGAAAAAAATTTCCGGCAAATTGAATCAGAGTACCTAAATGCCCTCGCGTCGGCTGGATTATTTAAGCCGAGCGCTAACATAACCACAGAGCATAGAAGGGCTGGTTTAGCTCATGGCCAAAACCAACATGCAAACGATCACATCAGCAATTAATAAAACCGTGATCGGCCTTTTGGTCGGCGCTTTGCGGGGGTACCAAGTTTTAGTCCGACCATTTCTAACCGTGGTTATGGGAGCCGGGCACGGTTGCCGGTTCACCCCTAGCTGTTCTGAATACGCAATCCAAGCATTATCATTGCATGGACCCTTCAGAGGATTCTTACTGGTGGTGCGCCGAATATGCCGTTGCCACCCGTGGGGAGGATGTGGGTATGACCCCGTGCCACACCCCCAGTCCAAGTCTCCTAAACCAACTTCCAACCACAACGCAACCACTTAAATCTAGTTCTGACCTATGGATCGAACCTCAACAATTATTTTAATTATCTGTGCGATCCTTTTCATCGTATGGGCAGTGATGGCGCCCAAAGTTTACAGAAGACATTTGGAAAGACTCCGCGCTGCCCAACAAATGGCTACCCAAACAACAACCAACGCACAATCTGCACAGACCCCGACAATTACACCCCAAGGCCCCCAAGCCCCAGGCGCCCCAGTTGCATTCCCAACAACTTACTCCAATACAATCCCCGAAGAAGTAATAGTCCTCAGCAATCATTTGGTTAGGTACCACATTACCTCACATGGCGGCGGTATTAAGAAGGTTGAACTCCTTGCCTACCCTGAAAAACCAGTGGTCAAGAAAGGCCAAACATTCCACCCGGTAGTGCTAAACCGATACGGAGAACACCTACCCATCTTAGCTACAAAGATCGGAAATAACGAGTCCTACGACATTCCCTATCAATTGAAGTCAATTGGTAACAAAGTTGTAGCCGAGGCCTCCGTAGAAAACGGAATAAAAATCAGGAAAGTATACGAACTCAAGGACGCGTACCTCTTGCAAGCCGGTATTGAGATTGAATACGAAGGTACAAACACACTCCCTGCCTTGCCCGTATGGTTAAGCACTGGAATCACTGGCCCATTAACTGATGATACAGCCACAGGGCCTAAAATCATGTGGTACGACGGCAAAAAAACTTTTACTGTCGACGAAGCTTGGTTCGCTAATAGGTTCCTTGGATGTTTCCCTGGCACCCCACGATCCCAATATCTTGAACCCTGCACAAACTTAGTCTGGTTGGCCAGTAATAACCGCTTTTTCGTAATTGCGCTTATGCCTAACCCGCCCCCCACAATGTTATTCTGCACAATCCAAAACGTAACCATATCAAACCACACTAGCCATTTGTACCCCGCCGCCGTACTGTACCAGCTTTCCAACATCCCACCTGGACGAACTAACGAAATCAAACTAACAATCTATGCTGGGCCGAAAGAGTACCGGCGGTTATCCCGCCTGGGAACCGAGTTCAACAACGAATTGCAGCGTGTGATGGGATTTGAAAATGTACTTGGGGGACGTTTTACAGCCTTCTTCGCCAAACTACTATTGGTTTGCATGAACGGCCTCCACGACATGTTAAAGCTCGGTTATGGATGGATCATCATCATCTTCACCTTCTTAATCAAACTATTGTTCTGGCCACTCACACAAGCCAGCACACGGTCAATGAAACGTCTACAAGAACTCCAGCCCCAAATGAACGCAATTAGGGAAAAGTACAAAGACGACCCTGAAAAATTGAACCGCAAAATGATGGAATTCATGAAGGAACATCGGGTTAACCCCATGAGCGGCTGTCTGCCGATCCTGGTCCAGATGCCTGTATTTATCGGGTTCTTCATAATGATCCAAAGCGCAATTGAACTTCGTGGAGCGGCATTCTTATGGATCCGCGACCTTTCACAACCAGACACGCTATTTTACATTCCGGGCACTTCCATTCCATTCAACCTACTGCCACTCTTAATGGGAGCTACCATGATCTGGCAGTCACACCTAACACCCCCAACTCCTGGCACGGACCGAACTCAACAAACAATCCTACGCTGGATGCCATTAATTTTCCTAGTGCTTCTTTACAACTTCCCGGCTGGATTAACACTTTACTGGACAGTCCAAAATTTGCTAAGTATTGCACAAATGAAGCTGACAAAGGCAACGCAAGCAGTTCCAGTGACTACCCAACAACCAAAACCAATCTCAAAACGCCGTTAGTTTAAACCCTACGAACTTTACTATGGCTAGCCCCGCTAAAGAAATCTTGGAAACTATCCTCAAGCACCTCGGATTCAACGCAACCGTAACAGAAACCACGGTTGACGGTGCGCCTCTCCTTCAGGTGGAATCTGAAGACGCAGGCCGTTTGATCGGTCGCGAAGGCAAAACCCTCTCCAGCTTGCAGTTCATCGTTAACCGCATTCTCTACAGTATAGATCCCACTGCTCCCAAAGTTACAGTCGACGTAGCTCACTACAAAGAAAAAGCCAGAGAATCACTTGCACAAAAAGCACGTGAGGCCGCTGAAAAAGTCCGGCGGTGGGGTGAACCAATCGAACTAGGCCCATTGAACTCCTACGATCGTTGGGTGGTCCACCAAACCCTTAAAAACGAGCCAGATATAGAAACATACAGCGTCGAGGTCGAAGGCACGGACAAAAAAGCTATAGTCATTCGGTTAAAAAAGTAGTACACCCAATCTTGGCTAATCTGCTCTGAAATTTGCCCATTTTTTCCCAGCACTTCCGTGTTTATCCTCCCGCTAGGTGACATTCAACTATATGACCGGGGCCAATTTCGCGTGCTGTGGCTCGCTCAGAATTACACAACCCAACCACTCGCCTCGAACACCGCAAATAGTACGGGCACGCAAGCAATGTCCTCTCCTTACTCGGCATGGATACTTCCTCCAAAACCCCACAAGGGACCACACCACTTCGAAGCGTTTGTATTAAAACTTGGGTATAAGGATGTGCGGGTGAATCCAATATGCGCCGTGTGGGACCGATTTCCACTAAACGTCCCGAATGCATAACAGCTAGCCTATTGGCCAGGTACGCTACTGCCGGTAAATCATGCGAAATAAACAAATAGGTCAATCCCCGGCTACGCTTAAGCTCGCTGAGCAAATTCAAGATCTGTGCTTGGACAGAAACGTCTAACGCACTTGTTGGTTCATCGCAGATCAATAACCGCGGTTCTACCACAAGCGCCCGAGCAATTGCAACCCGTTGGCACTGCCCACCACTGAGTTCATGCGGATACTTCTCCATAATACTCGCAGGTAAACCAACCATGTCCAATACCTCAACCACTTTCCGCTTTTGCTCTTTCATGCCAAGTTCAGGAAAATGAATAGCGACCGCTTCCCCAATGCTCTCGGAAACAGTCATCCGGGGATTTAACGACAGAAACGGATCCTGAAAAATCATCTGCACATTCCTCCTCATTTGACGCGTGATGCGGACGCCCGGCGCATTCCAATCAACACCATCGATTATTATTTGGCCACTAATGGCTGGGATGAGCCGAACAATTGCTCGGGCTAGGGTTGTTTTCCCACTTCCACTCTCACCAATCACGCCCAGCACTTCGCCGCAAGCAACATCAAAACTCACATCATCAACAGCATGGATCACGAATCGCCGGCCCCAAAACACCCCAGAACTATGCGTCAAATAAACTTTTAGCCCGCGAACACTGAGCAAGAAGCCCACCGGACAACTACCAGGTCCCCTTCTGTCACCCTGCTGTAACAAGTCGCACGACTGACTTGCAAATTTCATGGCTAACGCCTCTACGACTGATGGTGTCCTTCCTAGTTCTACCTAAGCCCCATCAACTTTCTATCCCATTCCAATTGATCCCGGCGACCAGCTGCATATGCCTGAAATACCCGCCACATCTCGTCTCGAACAGCCCGGAACACACTTATCTTTTGCTCTTCCGTGCCCTCTACTTTGGCTGGGTCATTAAATGGCCAGTGATACCGATTAACTGTCCCTGGAAAAAAGGGGCATTGGGCCTCTCCCTCACCGCACACCGAGATTACTGTCTCAATCGGTTTGCCCAAAAACTCTGAAACATGTTTAGAGCGATGATTCGAAATATCAATTCCGATCTCCCCCATCACACGTATTGCCAATGGATGAACGTAACCAGCTGGCTCAGATCCAGCACTTACTACCTCGATTATGTCACCAGCTAAGTGACGTAGCATACCTTCAGCCATCTGGCTCCTACAAGAATTTCCCGTGCACAACACAAGCACTGTAGGCTTAGAACTGTGACGCAATACATCCACCTGAGTCATGTTGATTACAAAAGTACAACACCACTACCGTTGGAGCAACCGTCCATATGTAAATTTCGGTGCATTAACCGAGCCGCATAAGTACTATGCTAGCAATCCCCCATCAGCCCTTGTTTTGCTGTTGAACCATTTGATCTGTATTGGCACCTTTGCAGCTATGCGTCATCTTGAAGTAGCACAGCAAGTATTCGAAATCGAAATTGCTGGTCTTAAGGCTGTGCAGAGCCAACTTAGCGAATCCTTCAATCGTGCTGTTGAGCTCCTTAACTCCACAGTAAGCAATAAAAATAAAATCATCGTCGTAGGCGTTGGCAAATCCGGACTTGTAGGCAAAAAAATTGCAGCCACCCTAACAAGTACAGGAGCACCCGCAGTAGTACTAGACTCAGTCAATGCCCTCCACGGCGATTTAGGGATTGTAACCGATGGAGACGTAGTGCTTGCACTTAGCTACTCCGGCGAATCTGAGGAATTGCTTAATCTGCTACCTGCGTTAAAGCGATTCCCCGTAAAAATCATCGCAATCACCGGAAATCCAAAATCAACCTTAGCAAAATACAGCGATATCATCTTAAATGTCCGCGTGCCACGAGAGGCTTGCCCGTTCAACCTCGCACCAACAAGCAGTACTACCGCAATGTTAGTTATGGGTGACGCCCTTGCTATGGCCCTCCTGAAAGCCCGTGGATTTACTAAACACGACTATGCACGGTACCACCCAGCTGGTGCAATTGGCCGCACTATGCTTCTGAAGGTGCGCGATATTATGCGAACAGGTGACCGCAACCCAGTAGCCACACAAGACATGACAGTCAAAGAAGCCCTTTTGGTAATGACTCGAGCCAAGTCCGGATGCGTCAGCGTAGTCAATAACCGAGGTAAACTCGTCGGTGTGTTTACCGACGGTGATTTCCGACGTCAAATGTCAACTGATCCACACGCCATTAACAGGCCCCTGAAAGACGTTATGACACGCAATCCGATCTGTGTTCGCGAAGATGCGCTTGCAGCAGAAGCAGTCCGCATCTTTAACGAAAAAAACATCGATGATCTAATCGTGATCAACTCCAAAAACCAACCAGTAGGAATCATCGACTCGCAAGACCTGCCAAAGCTCAAACTGTTGTGAACGGCCTTGCTAAAGTGAACGTGAACCGGCAAACTCTTAAAAAGGAAACGCCATGAAAAAACACCTTTTGAGTGTCTTGTGGTTAATCATTCTAGGCAATGCTAATGCGGTCCTTGGCTTTACGCTCATTAAAGATGGAAAACCTGTACCCCTTGTGGTTTCGCCTAATGACCCGCCTGTAGTTCAGACAGCTGTAGAGCACTTAGCCTCTGACCTCCATGCAATTTGCGGCGTAAAACCAGACGTTGTCATTACAAACACCCTCCCTAATCACGGCCCAATTGTGGTAATCGGCTGCATCTCAAATAATCCTCTGCTTAAAGCGGTCGAGAAAACCACACCCCACATCTTTGAACGAATTAATGGACAATGGGAAACATTTCTCATTAAACAGATCAATTTGCGTGTAAATGGACAGACTTCTGTATCGGCACTAATAATTGCGGGATCCGATGGGCGCGGTACCGCTTACGGCGTGTTTGAACTCTCACGCCGCATAGGAGTCTCACCATGGTATTGGTGGGCAGATGTCCCTATCCCTAAAAACACTAATGTGGTAGTGGACATTACTGAACTCGTCGAAGGACCACCAGCAATCAAGTACCGGGGCATCTTTATTAACGACGAAGATTGGGGATTGCATCCATGGGCCGCTAAACACATGGATCCCAAACATGGATGCATTGGGCCAAACACCTACGCTCGCGTCTTCGAATTACTGCTCAGACTCCGCGCAAACCTCATCTGGCCAGCCATGCACTCCTGTACAAAAGCATTCTTCTCGATCCCTGAAAACGCCGAAGTAGCAAAAAAGTATGGCATCGTCATCGGCTCCAGCCATTGCGAACCCATGCTCAGAAATAACGTATACGAATGGAGCGTAAATTTCGAAAACGAGTACGGAGTCAAACCCGGCCCATGGGACTACAGATCTAACGAAACCCAAATCCTTACTTACTGGGCTGACCGCGTACGAGCTACCACTAACATGGAAGTAATCTATACTATTGGAATGCGCGGCATTCACGATAGCGGTATGCCTGGTCCACCTAGCTTAACCGGAAAAGTAGCCCTTCTGGAAAAAATCATCACCGACCAAAGACACTTACTTGAATCGTTTTACCACCGACCCGCCAGCCAAATACCACAAATGTTTTGCCCATATAAAGAGGTGCTTGATATTTACCGCGCCGGACTAAAACTGCCCCAAGACGTGATTATTTGTTGGTCTGATGACAATCATGGATACCTTCGGCCAATGGCTAAACCCGAAGAGCTCAACCGACCAGGTGGACATGGTGTCTATTACCACTTTTCTTATTGGGGTGCCCCAGCCGATTACCTCTGGTTAAGCACCATCTCGCCGTCATTGATTGCTTTCGAACTACACCGCGCGATTTCCGCCCGCGCAACAAATTTATGGATGTTTAACGTCGGTGACATCAAACCCGCTGAATGGGAAACCACCTTCGCTATGGCATTGGCCTGGAATCCACAACAATGGCACCCAACCAATGCACATTCATTTATCTCTCAATTTGCCACCGAGATCTTCGGCCCCGTCCTAGCATCGCGCATCACCCCCCTAAAATCCACATATTACCAGCTCGCCAGCCGAGGTAAACCCGAACACATAGATCGCATTCATTTCACGGAGGCTGAACTCCGGGAACGCTTGGCAAAATGTGAATGGCTAATCCAAAACACCACAAACCTCGCCAAAGAAGTCCCCTCCCATCTTCGAGATTGCTACTTCCAACTGGTAGAGTACCCAATTGCAGGTGCCGCGCTTTTAAACC
>CAZZJO010000053.1:0-23177 GCA_964654645.1 uncultured Verrucomicrobiota bacterium
TTAGCCATCCGCTTTCTTGGATCTCACACTTTATTAACCAGAGATGAACCGTTGCGGATCGTGCTAAATGCATTTGTTTGGGATGAAGTGATTCACCTTAGCGGACGCATCAATATTTGGCGGTGGCTGAGTTTCCCGGCCCGGCCCCGGAAAGATTCGGGCGGGGAAAGACGGGGGGGGGAGAGGGCCCTTATTTTTCGTACAACAAAATCCGTCACGTCTTTGTCTGGTGGTGGGATTCACCGTAGCCGGCGCATGAATTTTGGGCGGGGGCTGATTTTCCCGGCCGGACCCTGAAATGATCCGGCCGGGAAAGCACGAAGGTGGCAGATGCCTATTACTTTTCGTACATCATATCCGCTACTGTCTTGCCTGGTGGTATGAACGGAAGCACGTGTTCGGTGTATGGCACAACCACATCCAGGACATACGGTTCATCAGCAGTGAGCAATCGTTCTAATGCAGCTTCAAGCTCGCTTTTACGCGCCACCCGTTCAGCTTTCACCCCGAATCCTTCGGCTAATGTCAAGAAGTCGGGGTAAACCTTCTCAGGATGTTTAGGATCTCCGATATACGTGTGTCCTCTATTGCCCCCGTAAAATCTGTCTTCCCATTGCACTACCATGCCCAAGTGTTGGTTATTAAGTACAACGACTTTGACTGGGATTTTCTCGATATGGGCAGTGGCAAGTTCTTGGATGTTCATTAGGAATGAGCCGTCGCCATCGATGTCTATAACTATTTTATCTGGTCGACCCACTTTAGCGCCGATTGCGGCCGGGAGGCCAAAACCCATTGCGCCCAGCCCACAGCTTGATATGAACTGGCGTGGCTCAGTGAATTTGTAATACTGCGCAGTCCACATCTGATGTTGTCCCACCCCAGTGGCAATAATCGCCTTACCCTCGGTCATTTTGTAGATTTGCTCAATCACGTATTGCGGTTGGATTACCTCGTTGAGATTGCCTCCAACCAGTGCATGTAGGTATTTTGACTTTAGCGCGTCGGGCGAAACGCTGTATTTGAGAGGGGCTTTTTCTTTCCATGCTGCGATCTGTTGATGCCATGCATGATATTTCTTTCCGAGCGGGCGTTTTTTAAGCAAAGCGTTTAATCGGCTTAGGAAGTATTTTGCGTCGCTATGGATAGCGAGATGAACACGTTTGTTCTTATTAAGCTCGGAGACGTCAACATCCACATGGACAATCGTTCCGTGCTCGCAGAACTTTTTAACGTCGCCTGTGACACGGTCGTTGAAGCGCATGCCTATAGTTAACAGGAGATCAGCACCAGGCGCCAGTTGGACAATTTTGTCGCCTTTTCTGACCAGTTCGCCATTTACTGCCCAGTTTGCATATGGTGTGCCATGCATTCCAAGCCATTTTAAGGAAAGCGGATGTGTCTCTGGGAACGCACCGATACCTTTGATAGTGGTTACAACTGGTACACCTGTTAGTTCCACAAATTCCCGTAGTTCATTTGCGGCATTTGCTGCAATTATCCCGCCTCCGACTAATAGCAAAGGTCGCTCGCTGGTTTCCAACAGACCAATTATTTCATTGAGTTCGAGTTCTGTAGCTTTGGGGTTGGGATCGTAACCGCGTAAACTCACTTCATATGGGAAAATGGGTTGTGTTTTGGCCTGTTGTATATCTTTGGGCAAGTCAATCACAACAGGGCCCGGCCGTCCCGTACTAGCTATGTAAAATGCTTCTTTAACAATACGGGCTAGATCGTTCACATCTGTCACAAGGTAGTTGTGTTTGACAATAGGCAGTGTGAGGCCAAACATGTCGGTTTCCTGGAACGCATTTCGGCCGATGAGATGGGTTGGGACCTGGCCCGTAATTGCCACTAAGGGCACAGAATCCATGTACGCGTCTGCAATTCCAGTAATGAGATTAGTGGCTCCGGGTCCACTAGTTGCCATGCACACGCCAACCTTTCCTGTGGCTCGAGCGTAACCGCTTGCGGCAAACGCACCCCCTTGTTCGTGCCTCGGGAGTACGGTACGGATTTGTTTGGACCGGGTCAGCACCTGATGCACCTCCATGCTTGCCCCACCAGGATAGGCAAAGATGGTATCTACGCCTTCACGCTCAAGCGCTGCAACAAGAATCTCACATCCTCGCATTAATGGGCCTCGTTCGCCACCCGGCGTGGGGGTCATTTTCGTTTTTTGCTTCGTCTGAGTTTTCATAATTTTGGTGTTTTTCGAGTTTTACTTCTAGCTGCTAATTAAGCAAGAAACCCACGGCCACCTTTCAGCGGCCGTGGGTTTCCCCAATCTTTCTTAAAAGTCTGCTTACGCGCAACAAGCCACCACGGCCGCCCCGTAGGTAAGTACTACTACGGCTACTACGACCATGGTTGCAACTTGTAGCGCCCTGATATTCATTTGACAAGAGAACTTATCCTTGTGCGTTAAATCTGTCAACTTGTTTTATCAATTATTGCCAATTACATTCAGCTGTTGCGTCCGGAATATGTTTTCAGGGCGTGATTTGCGTTTGGTGCGGGAATTATTTTGTTTAGTTGCCTGCTGGAAGTGGTGCGTTCGATGCGTTGACTTTAGAGGTTTGGGTTGGTACTGTCCAAAATTCCTGAGGCATGTGGACGTGAAATGAATTACAAAGATACATTAAATCTACCGCAAACGGATTTTCCGATGAAGGCCGATCTGGTTAAGCGAGAACCAGATCGGTTTGCAATGTGGGAAAAGACCGGCCTTTATAAACGCATCCTTAATGGTAGGGATGGTTGTCCTAGATTTGTGTTGCACGATGGTCCCCCATTTGCAAACGGCGACGTTCATATCGGGACTGCCCTTAATAAGATTCTGAAAGATATCATCGTGCGTGTAAAAACGTTGTTTGGTTATTATGCGCCTTATGTTCCTGGATGGGATTGCCACGGTTTGCCGATCGAGTTTAAAGTGGTACAGGAGTTGACTCAGAAAGGCACACATCGGGCAGACCCGCTAACCATTAGACGTGCATGCCGTGAGTACGCGCTAAAGTATGTTGAAATTCAACGTAAGCAATTTAAGCGTTTAGGTGTGTTGGGTGATTGGGAAAATGCGTATTTGACGCTATCCCCTGAGTACGAGGCGGAAGAATTGCGTTTTTTTGCTGGACTGGTTGAAAAGGGATTTGTCTACCGTGGTAAAAAACCAGTTTACTGGAGCATCCCTTGTCGTACTGCCTTAGCAGAAGCAGAGGTTGAGTATAAAGATCATGTGAGCCCGAGCATCTACGTGAAATTTCCTGTGATAGGAATGCCTGATACTTACGTGCTCATCTGGACTACCACTCCGTGGACTTTGCCCGCAAATTTGGCTGTGGCCTATAACAGTACCTTCCAATACGTCAAAGTCACTGTGGGCATAGAAACATACATAATGTATTCGGGATTAGTGGAGAGCGTGGCGAATAAATGCAGTTGGAAACGTTACAAAGTGGAACCATTGGAAACGGACACGCTAGAAAAAATCGAGTACAAACATCCATTTTGTGAGCGAACGGGACGACTTTATCCCGGAGATGAATTTGTGGAGTCAAGCACTGGTACTGGACTAGTGCATATCGCTCCAGGACACGGGTTGGAAGACTATGAGCTGGGTTGCAGGGTAGGTTTGCCGATTTACTCGCCTATCGATGACGATGGCCGGTTTATTTATACCGATGATTTGCCGCGGGATGCCCAAATGCCCGAATCTTTTATTGGAAAGTCTGTGTTAGAAGTCAATGGTAAGAGCGAGGCAAATGAGGTGGTTCTTGATGAGCTTCGACGCCGGGCACTACTGCTGCATGCTGAGGAATATCTCCACAGTTATCCTCATTGTTGGCGGAGCAAGACGCCCGTCATTTTCCGAGCAATGCACCAGTGGTTCATAAGAATTGATCATCCTATAAACGTGGAAGGAAGAATGGTCACTTTGCGAGAGCTTGCTTTGGAGGAAATAAGAAGGGTGAACTGGATACCCGCTTGGGGACAGAATCGTATCGAGGCTGCTGTGCGGAGCAGGCCAGATTGGTGTATTTCACGACAACGCAGTTGGGGTGTGCCTTTGCCGGTGTTCTACGATTCGAACCGCAATCCAATCCTTGACGCAGAAATCATTCGGCGCGTGGCAGATTTGATCGAAGCGCACGGTTCTGACATATGGTTTGAAAGGAGTGTAAATGAACTCTGGGCGTTAGTAAAACCGCCTGCTTGGGCTGGAGCTGACCCAGTTGAGAAGTCGTCCGATACCCTGGATGTATGGATTGATTCTGGGGTTTCATGGCGCGCAGTAGTTGCTCGCCGACCCGAACTACGTGGAGATCCAAAACCTTTCCAAAGTGATTTGTACATCGAAGGAAGTGATCAACACCGAGGTTGGTTTCAGTCTTCGATGTTATTGGCGCTGGCGGGTGAGGGCGCCGCACCATTTAAAACAGTGTTAACCCACGGATTTTTGGTCGATGCGGATCGTGAGAAGATTTCAAAGAGCGCTCAAGCACAAGGTATGTACGATAAACCGCAAACTGCAGAGGCCTATGTGAATAAATGGGGTGCAGACATAATAAGGTTATGGGTAGCATCACAAGATTTTAGGGCCGACATCGTAGTAAGTGAGGAGCGAATCGCAAAAGTGGCCGAGTCGTACCGCGTCATCAGGAACGCCTTACGTTTCCAGCTTTCTAACCTGTATGACTTTGACCCTGCAATTCACACTGTTCCGTATGAACAATTAAACGGTTTGGATCGTTGGATCCTTGGAAGATTTTCAGCTTTGGAAGCGCAGATTCGAAAGGCCTATGAGGAATACGAATTCCACGAAGTTTATCAACGCTTGATCCAGTTTGTCGCGGTGGACCTGTCTGCAATCTATCACGACATCATAAAAGACAGGCTTTACACATTGGCCCCGAATGCAATTCAGCGGAGGGCTGCTCAGACAGTTTTGTGGCAAATTTTGGTTGGGATGTGCCATATGTTGGCTCCAATTTTGGTCTTCACTGCTGAGGAAGCTTGGGAGCGAATCCCCGGGCGTCCCGTAGAAACTGTGCACATGAGCCGTTGGATCCCCACAAACTATCCGAAATGCCCTACCGGGGAGTTCCTCGAAGAAATACGTCAGAAGACTTTGCCGAAGCTGGAAGAAAAGAGACAAGCCAAACTAATAGGGAAGTCACTCGAAGCAAAAGTTATAATCCGGTGCAGCGGTTCAACCTACGATACTTTAAAAGCTAATGAAGCCGATTTATTAGAACGGCTATGCGTTTCTCAGGTTGAGGTGGTTCGGGTGGATGGCCATCCCGACCTCCAAATCGAAGTTGTTCATGCCGAAGGCAAAAGATGTGAGCGGTGTTGGCGCTGGACTACAGATGTAGGAACATTTACTGAACATCCTACTATTTGCGGTCGCTGCAAAGCTACTTTGGAGGAGATTACAAAAAGGAGCGGATGTTAATGGGCCAGGGCAATTAAGAATCGTTGGATCTGCTTGGCTCGTTCGGGTTGATCGTTCATTGCATATCCCCGATGCAAGCTCGAACAAAGGCGCATAAGTACTTGTTTGGGGGTCACGGGCTGAAGGTATTCTTCTCTGATCTCATAGTTGTTTCGGACAAGATAGTGAACGCAATCAGTCCGTGACATTGGCGTGCCGTAGTTGAAGGAATCGATATAGATTTCCTCAGTGCTCGTTTGTATACGGCATAGAAAGTGTCCTGGGATTGTTATTGGCGCGATGGGTAATTTCAAGCGTTGGCCTATAAACAGGTAAAGCAGGCCTAGAGTGATTGGGTTGCCCTTTTTTCCATCAAGCACCACGTTGATATAGTGCAGCTCCGGATTCGTGCTGTGGTCAAAATCAGGGACAAAATGATGGCGCTCAAAAATTATTTCGTTCAATACCTCCACGATTTGGAGACATGTCCGAGTGAAAAGTACTTCTTGGAGAGCTTCGTGGGCATAGTTGTCCAGTTGCGCGCAGTACGTTTCGTACTCGATAAGTGGAAATTCAGTTTGGGCTAAAAGGAAAACGGCCTTTTCGATGTTAAATTGGTCACCACATTTGAGGCAAAAACTAAGAAATTCCTCGTCACTTTTTTCTTGGTGTAATTTGTAAATGATCTCGTTAATGCGTCGTCTAAGCACCAAATCCTCTGTGCCAGCGTATTTGGTTAGCCATTCGCTAGCACTTACACCGAAAGACAAAATTAATTCGCGAACCTGTTTGTAAATTGCAGGATCTTCATCGCCCAGGAGGGTGATTAACGCTGTTTTCTGACTGGGAGTCAAGGTCTTGCCACTTATTGTGGTGTCTGACTGTCTCATGACAACCACCCCTTTCCGCTCAAAAAATCACGCATCCTTTTGTAAATTGCAATAGCAAATTCCGGGAAAATATGTTTACAGACAGGAAAGCATGGTAAAACGGAGGTGACCATGGGGTATAGAAGTTCAGGTATGGAAACAGGGTTACGCACTTATCTACCTGTTGTTCTGAGGTCGTTGATGGATTGTTAGTCTTTGGCAACGACCTCATTAACCACAGAGTTACTCTAACCCACTCAGTTTGGACCCCGTAGCCTGGTAAGGACCTGCGTCATAAAAATCATCCATAATCAGGAACTCTAGTGGATCCACTACCCCCTCCTTCAGATCCGCCTAAATGCGCACACCCGGGCAGGAGGCAAATTTAACCATACGATTTTTGTGCCTATCATTCTGAATTTGCCGTTGAGAAATTCCCGCCGTTTTACAAGTGTGCGATCGTATAAATGGTACCCAAACTGTGTCCACAGTCCTCCCACAACCAATACCTGTGCAATTTCCTCGATGAGTTTCTGGATTTGACTGCAACTGAAATTACGTAATGGCAGACTTGAGATGATGGCGTGTACCTGGGTGATTCCTATTGAGGCGAGGACCGAACGAAGTTCGAACGCATCAGCTTCAATAACACGGATATTTGGGTGTTTTCGCCTAAGCAGAGTCGTAAATTCGGGAAACTTTTCAATCACAATTAATTGTTCTTGGTGCAGACCACGGTTAAGTATCGCCCGGGTAATTGCCCCGGTCCCACCGCCTAGCTCTACGACTATGCCGTGCTTTTCCAGTGGTATCCATTCTACCATTGCCTTGGCGAGCCATCTGGAACTCGGGACGATTGCGCCTATTTGGGCTGGGGCGCGTGGTAATAATGTTAAGAATTTTAGCAGTTCGTGTGCGCTCATTTGTGTGCGGTGGTTTAGGTCTCTTTTATAACCTTGTTGGAACAAAGTTAAGCGGGAAAATTCGCGCCCTTAAGCAGAAACCAGAATCCCTTGTGGACCTTGTCCACCGCTGACCAGGTACAACACAGCCATCCTTACGGCCAGTCCATTTGTAACTTGTTCCAGAATGACAGATCGTTCTCCATCTGCAGTTTCGCTATCGATTTCAACCCCGCGGTTAATTGGGCCGGGATGCATAATCAAGACCTCAGGTTTTGCTTTTGCCAACCGCTCTGCGTTTATGCCGTACAGGCTGGTATATTCCCCTAAGCTAGGAAACATTCCTCGGCGCTGCCGTTCATGCTGAATTCGCAATAGCATGATAACGTCAGCATTTTCGATAGCCTCATCGAGTACATGGGTTATTTTGCAACCAAGCTTTGCAAAATGTGGTGGTAAAAGAGTAGGGGGGCCGCACAATGTCACGTTTGCCCCGAGTTTCAGCAGTCCCCAAATGTTTGAGCGTGCCACCCGGCTGTATAATATGTCACCAATAATCGAGACGTTAAGCCCTGCAATGTATCCCTTTTTCTCCTGTATGGTAAACATATCCAGCAGTGCTTGTGTAGGATGTTCGTGTGCACCATCACCGGCGTTGATCACACTCGCCTTTAAAACGCGTGCCAGAAAGTGAGGAGCGCCCGCGGCACTGTGGCGGATGACAATGATATCGGCGTTCAATGCTTCTAGATTTCTTGCGGTATCCCGTAAGGTTTCTCCTTTTCTAAATGAGGAAGCTTCCGCAGTGAAGTTTACCACGTCCGCAGTGAGTCGTTGTGCAGCCAGTTCAAAACTAATTCGGGTCCGCGTGGATGGCTCCACAAATAGGTTCACTATGGTTTTTCCACGCAATGCGGGTACTTTTTTAATTGGCCTAAGGCAGACAGCTTTAAATGCACGAGCTGTATCTAAAATAAGGTTTATCTCTTCTGGGGTTAATGATTGGATGTCTAGTAAATCTTTCCTGTGCCAAACCATGGCTTATGCCTCGTGTAAAATGACTGCATCGTCGGTGCCTGAGTCACTCACAATTACATGGACCTTGTCGCTCGGTTTAGTCGGAATCGTGATTCCTACATAATCCGGCCGGATAGGTAATTCTCGATGACCCCTATCGACTAGGACTGCGAGTTTAATCATGCGGGGTCTCCCGTAGTCGTTTAGGGCGTCCATGGCAGCACGGACGGTACGTCCGGTATATAGAACATCATCTACGAGAATGACGCATTTGTTGTTAATGTCGAAAGGTATTTCAGTTGGATAAAGTGTTGGCACACCACGGTGATTCAGGTCGTCCCGGTGCATGCCAATATCTAAGCACCCAACCGGAATAGTTCGGCCAAGGATTTCGCTTAGTATCCGTGCTAGCCTTCGCGCTAACACTACCCCACCACTTTGGATCCCTATTAACCCAATTTCTGAGGGGCTGAAGGCCTGATTTGCAATCTCCCCGGCCATTCGCCGAAGTGCTTGCTCTATTCCTGCAGCATCAATTATGACCTTATTTGATGCCATTCTCTCCAGATTGGTGTTTAATTTTTAGTACCAACGCGACCGTTTGTGCGTGGTTATCCATGCCATTCTGCATCCTAGCGACCCAGATTGCCAAAAACAACAATTTAGTCTACGGCAGATCGCCGGATTTCAATTGATTCGGTGGTATAGGCTGTTTTGTTTGCAAGGAAACACCGACAGTATTTACCGGCCGATATTTCTTGTAGCGGTGGTTGTTCACGAACACAAATGCTTACAGCCCGCTTGCATCGGGGTTGGAATCGACAGCCTTTTGGCCAACTCCCAGGCACTGGCACCGTTCCAGGTAGAGCACAAAGCGGTTTCTCCATGTTGTTTAAATCTGGAATGCATTCAATTAAAGCCTGGGTATAGGGATGGGAAGGGTGTTCTAACACGGCTTTTACAGGGCCGTATTCGATAATTTGGCCTGCGTACATTACGGCTACAGTGTCTGCAATGCGTGGTACAAGTCGTAAATTGTGGGTGATGAAGATGAAGGAGATCCGGTAGCTCCGTTTAATAAAAGCAAACAATTCCAAGATTTTGGCTTGCGTAGTGACGTCGAGGGCTGAGGTGGGTTCATCTGCGATGATCACCTGTGGGTGACTAGCCATTGCAATCGCTATTGCTACCCGTTGTTGCATGCCCCCTGAGAGCATGAAGGGGTATGCTTTGGCAATTCGTTCAGGGGCATCAAACCCCACCATCTCCAATAAACGCTTAACTTCTTCCTCGTTTGCATGAGCTGGTCGATGGAGCTGAAGCATCTCCATGATTTGTGCCCGTACTGTCATTACTGGATTTAGTACCGCACCAACATGTTGAAATATATATGTGATTTGCCTACCACGGATTGCGCACATTTCCCTTTCTGGCAACGACAAGATATTTTTCCCAGCTACTGTTATTTTTTCCGCCCTAATTTTGAAAACCCAAGGTGGTAAAAGTCGACCTATTGCAAGGGCTGTTACACTCTTGCCGCACCCGCTTTCCCCTACAATGGCCAAGGTTTCACCACGGAGTAGCCGGAAACTCACCCCATCCACCACTGGTATAGCCCCCTCGGTTTTGGTGAGCTCTATCCGCAGATTTTGGACTTCTAAAAGGTGTAGCTGTGAGGACCCATCTATCATTTTTCCCCTTGTGTCATTTTTGCCATCCCAATGGTTTAGCTTATCAAAGCACGTCGTCGCGGCTACTCACTCCCACTTATCCCTTGATAACACGAAAACGAGGAATATTGTCTTGAATATGCTCCCACCGGTGGTTGTTAAGTTTTCACGGCAGCTACTTTTTCGTCGGGCTTAAGTATTTTTCCAGGATTGGTTTAAGGGCGACAACCGTTTTCTTTGGCCAAAGTTTTCTGTCGGTAAGCAACGCATTTGCAAGCGCATTATGAACCGGCCAGCAAGGTTCATGGGGAATCTTGGGTATGGTTGTTAAAATAATTTTTTTAGCTGTTTCGGAGTTCTTTTGAAGGTGTTCGATTACCATGTCTACGGTTACGTGTTCTTGGCCTTCTTTCCAGGCGTCGTAGTCGGTCACCATCGCAAGGGTGGCGTAAGCTATTTCTGCTTCGCGCGCACACTTAGCTTCGCCCAGGTTTGTCATCCCTACCACGTCATAACCCAATTTATGGTTTGTAATAGATTCTGCCTTAGTACTAAAAGCAGGTCCTTCGATGCACACGTATGTTCCTCCGTCGTGGACTCTGACCCCAAGTTCGCGTGCGCTTTCAACCAACAACCATCGCAGCTCCTGACAAATCGGTTCGGCAAAAGCAATGTGAGCTACAATGCCATTGCCGAAAAATGTGTGTTCGTGTGATTTCTTCGTACGGTCAATAAACTGGTCGATAACAACCACGTCGCAAGGCTTGTATTGTTCTTGGAGCGAACCCACAGCACTGACACTTATAATCCAAGCTACCCCAAGCTTTTTCATCGCCCAAATGTTGGCACGATGGTTTAGCTCGTTTGGTAAGATTCTATGACCTCGTCCATGCCGAGCCAAAAACACCACTTCGCGCCCCGCTAATTTCCCAACTAACAAGTCGTCTGAAGGACTCCCAAATGGGGTTTTAACCCTGACCCAGCGCATCTCCGTCAGGCCTTCTATCTGGTATAAGCCTGTCCCTCCGATTATGCCGATTCGATATACGGTTTTTTTGGTCGTTGCTTTCTTTTTCATGGTCGAGGCTGATTTAATTGACATCGTACATACTTTAACGGTTATCTTCAATCCTAGCCAAAGCGTTCCCCTGCGAAGAGCCAAAGTGTCCCCGACAACAATTTAGGTATAATTTGTGTTTGTTTAATAGACCCCCGAGCAATTACTTTTGAGCTCATGGCAGTGCGATTGGCAACCGTAGTAAAATACTGCGACCAGCTACTAAATACTCGTCGCATCGCTGATTACGAACGTGCAGTGAACGGGTTACAGTTGGGGTCAAATATATGTGTTAAGAGAATTGGAGCGGCCGTCGATATTAACCTTCGAATCGTTCAAAAGGTAGTTACTGCGCAGGCGAACCTTCTCATTGTTCATCATGGTTTATTTTGGCATGACGCCATGCCAATTACGGGGGCAAGGTATGAGATGCTACGGCTATTGATACAACACGAGATCGCAGTTTATAGTTCGCATTTGCCTTTGGATCTTCACCCCAAAATCGGTAACAATATACAGCTCGCGCGAAAGTTGGGTCTGAAAAACCCCAAGCCATTCCTCTATGAGAATGGACGACCCTTGGGTATACAGGGGGAACTGACGATTACTAGGGAAGACCTTGTTGAACTTGTTTCTCGCACAACTGGTTCCCCAGCACGGTTGATTGCGGGAGGTCTTGCACAAGTGCGTAGAATTGGAATTGTCACTGGAGCCGGTGGCTCCAAGATCGCAAAGGCAGCTGCCGAAGGTGTTGATACTTTTCTCACTGGGGAAGGCCCCCACTGGACCTTTGTCCTCGCAGAAGACCTCGGTATCAACGTAATTTACGCAGGGCATTACGCCACCGAGGCTTTCGGGGTAAAGGCGCTCGCACAATTGCTATCGAAAAAGTTTAACCTCCCGTGGGTTTTTATCGATCACCCAAGTGGGTTATAAATTTTCATGCTGCTTTTATAGCTTCTTTTGTAAGAAATTCACACCCTGCTCGCATTTTGAAGTTGGCAGAGTTTTTCAGCGGCAGAACCAGATTCAATTACCTCAGCCGCCAGTTTTACACCTTCCTGAATGGATTTTGCTTTTCCCACCACAAAAAATGCAGCCCCCGCGTTGAGACAAATGATTTCAACACGTGGTCCCTTTGATCTTCCTTTGAAAATCTCTGTGATAATTTGGGCATTTGCCCGCGGGTCGCTACCACGGAATCTGCTTGCATCCGCTTTCTCAAATCCCCACGAACTTGTGTCTAGGATGAACAAGCTCGGGGGTACGGATTGGTCAAACTCGGCTATCGTATTTGGCCCCACAGTGGACAGCTCATCAATCCGAATAAGTGATTCGCCGTCTGGGAGTAGCCCGGTTACAACCATTCCCCGCTTAACCCCGGTCTGTGCCAATACCTGGGCAATAGGCAAACAGAATTTTTCGTTCATAACGCCTAATAACATGTGGGTGGGGTTTGCAGGATTAAGCAGCGGACCCAAAAAATTGAAAATCGTCCGCACACCTCGTTGTGCACAAATCTTTCGTGCTTGCGCAACATGTTTGAAAGCAGGGTGATATCTTGGCGCAAAGAGAAAAGCAAAATTGTGGCGTTCAAGCCATTCTACGGCTTCCTCGGGGTCCAGTTCGATTTTAATTCCCAGCGCCTCCAATAAGTCTGCACTGCCGCATTTAGATGTTGCAGCTCGATTCCCATGTTTACAGACTAGGATTCCAGCTGCTGCACAAATAATCGCTACCGCCGTGGACACATTAATAGTACCTGCATTGTCGCCCCCGGTCCCAACTACATCTAGAACACCTCGCTCCCGTAACTGTTTCGGAAGTTCTACAAGAATTGATAACCGCCGTGCAGCCTTTACAAAACCAACGATCTCTTCTGGGGTCTCACCTTTTTTACTTAGAGCTTCCAGAAACAACGCCTTCGCCTCAGGTGTTTCAGCCTCAGAGACTAACTCTTTAATGGCTGCATCGATTTCTTCCTCGTTCAGGGCTAACCCAAATTCTAACTTGGAGATCAGTTCCTGTAACACAATTTCCAATTTTAAAGAGTCGGCCCTACCTTTAAAGCGAAATCGTAGGTTAGTTTGTCAGTGTACCTTTCCCTACGAATTGTCAGCCAAGGTATTATAAAGGGGGCATATTTTCTGTAACTCTTGCACCTCCCCAACCAAATGTGACCAAATCCATCTCATCTTGACAGACCAGCCCATTTTCACTGCGCAAAAATGATCAACCATGACCTCTTTGAAAATCGCGTGCGGGGCCTTATAGGGCGTTCCATAGGAAGCCATGTAACTAGACTTCTAGTTAAGTAGGAAGGCAAGTTACGGCGTGAAATGTCCACAAACCGGTCCAGGGCGGATATCTTGGATGATCCCTGAACCTTGGGTGGGAAAACTCCCAAAAATAAACCCGACACCGAAAATGCATATTGCCCTTTCTATTTTAAGTGGTCCTCGGCCTGATTACGCTAGAGATTTGCAATCGATGCCATGATCCGATCGGATGCCGCCTGGCAAAGAGATTTAAATGTCTTTTGCGGGGCTTCATTTGCAGCGGCGCGAAGATCGTCAAGCGCCACTGGTCGCCCAAAAGAAATGGAGATCGGAGTAGGTTTGGGGAACCAGCTGCCGCGTGGCATCGCTTCGAAACTACCCTTAATTCGGGTGGGTATGACAGGCACATTTGAGCGAAGAGCGATTAGTCCTGCCCCGGGTTTTCCTGACTGAAGGGATCCGTTGGGGGTGCGAGTGCCTTCCGGAAATAAAACCACCGCTACCCCGGCTTCCAAGAGCTCGATCGCGGTTCGCAATCCGGCTGCCGTGGCCCTTTCGCGTTCGAGAGGTACCGCGTTCAACCGCGCTATGAGCCAACCGAAAGGTTTAAACCTGAATAGGCTTTTCCTGGCAAGGTATGCGACTGGGCGATGGAGGGCGGCTCCTATCAGAGGGGGGTCAAGATAACTAGCGTGGTTTGAGGCTATAATTGCACCCCCCGTTTTTGGTACGAATTCTAGGCCATTAACGCGTAGATGAAACCATACCCTAAATGCTCGTCGGAGGAGCACCCACCCAGCCCGATAAAACCAGTCCATTTGATAGAAACGATTGGGGAGTGCTAGAGTTGGTTTTGGCCCAGAATTCATTTTTGGGTTTGGGTGTCGGATGCCTTTTCCTGGGCTAGCCGAGTTCGAACCTCATTCACAATAATTTCGCAAGTTTCTTCTGGCGTAAGGTTTGAATTATTGATTACACGAGCGCCTAGCGGGATCATCAACGGAGCTACAGCTCTTTGACTGTCCTGCCGATCCCGCTCAATGATGTTTTCGGATATGCCTTGTGCCGCCCGGCGTCTAGCCCTTTCCTCAGGCGAAGCATCCAAGTAAAACTTAAATTCCGTTTCTGGAAACACATTGGAACCAATATCCCGTCCCTCCATGACCAGGTTGCCAAACTTAATGCATTCACGTTGCTTTTTCTTCATCCATTCTCGCACGGCCGGAATAGCTGCTATTCGAGGGACCACGGCACTTACTTCAGCTGACCTGATTTCCTTTTCAGGGTAATAGCCGTTTACAAGTAGACGCACTTCATCGTTTTCGCATACTAACCGCGTTCTCCAACGCTTACACGCCTCAATAACTTGTTGGGGATCGTTTGTATCTACCTTTTTCTGAAGGCAGTACCAAGCCAGGGTCCTGTACATTGCCCCAGTGTCAACGTACTTGAACCCTAGTTTTTTGGCTACCATCCGTGCAGTGGTACTTTTTCCGCTGGCACTGGTACCATCAATGGCGATTACAATCGGTTTTCTACCCTGGTTCATTTCATTAAGCCTCCTAACCTATACAGAGACGGCCCATCAAGAGGCAAGAAGTCGATCAAGCTCGATCTGGCTTCGCGTATTTCCATCCAATATTTTCACACCCAATCCTTGAGGCGGTTGAGCCGCCAGTTTCTGGAAAAAATCGGGAAAGGTCTTTCGTACGCAGTTTGGGTTTCTAATTCGCATGTTAGCCACCCTTAATCCTAAAATCGAGAAACACATTGCCATGCGATGATCATTGTAGGTCTCGATTTCCGCCCCATGCACCCGACTAGGTTCAATTTGGAGCGTATCACCCGATTCAACCACCACAACACCACACTTGGAAAGTTCCGCCCGCAACGCCAAGACCCGTTCGCACTCTTGCAAGCGAAGCCGACCTAAATCTTCGAATAACGTCGGTTGTTGTGCAAAGCTCGCTACCACAATCGCAGTCATTATGCTATCCCCTAGATCACTTTTGCGGGAAATCGTTACCAGGTTTTTTTGTGGATCGATACCAAAAATATCGGGGCGGAACAGTCTCATCAGCACCATAGGAAATTTGGAATCGATCTGCCATTCAGATTCAAACGGCCATCCCTCAACAACTACAGGAAAGACCCGCTCCGGGTGTTTGGCCAGGATTTCAATTGAGTGGCTTGTCCAAGTGTTTATGTACTCAGGATGGCTTATTATTCCCGCCGCCCAGAAATAGCTTCCGCTGGATGAATCAGGTTCTATCACAAACTCACCTCCTAACTTGGGAAACCGCTCTATCATTGCTTTCGTCATTGCAACGTAGGGCGATTCGTCGGGATTTTCGCCAACAACATTTACTAACCACTTTCCAGTGTTGGCACACAGTAACAACGCGGAAGCAAATTGTGAGCTTTCCGTAATGTCCACTATGCAAGGAGTAGGAGTGGCCAAAGGCCCGCTTCCGTAAATTAGGGCAGGTAATTTATCACCAGGCGCAGGTTCAACCCTGTACCCTAGCTGTCGTAATGCGTTAAATAACCCCTTTTGAGGTCGTTGATGCATTCGCTCGGTACCAACAAGCTTGTAAACCCCTTTACCCAAACAAACGAATGCGGCCAAAAACCTTGCAGCAGTACCCGCATTACCAACAAATAATTCAAGGGGCGCAGCTGGTGTGCCCCCCGCCGGTATCCATCCGTTTAAACCCCTTACTGTAATTGTACGGTTCGAATACTGGGCTGGGTCTGGCTCAACCAGGACTTCAAATCCGAGTTTGCGCAAAGCATCTACCATAATTTGGGTATCTTCACTCCAGAGGGCCCCCCGAAGTACAGTGCGACCATCCCCTAGTGCTGCAAGGATAAGGGCGCGGTTTGTAATACTCTTCGAACCGGGAACAGACACCTTGCACCCAACTGGGACACGAGTGGGAACTATTTCAATTGTTTCTGGAAGGCTCATCCTGGCGGTTCACATGAGTTGCTGAGTACAATTAGGAGGTTGTTTTTCCCCGTATTCAATTTTGATTTGGGCGCCTTGTTGTAACGGAGTAAAGTAAGTTGCCATAGAGTTTTTTTCTTTCAATAAACACCAATTATCTCGCTGCTGTTTCGCTTTATTCAGAAAACGTCCAATTGCGCACCTATCCCCCTTCGCAATCGCTGTTCTGAACCGCCGTAGTTCGCGTATAAAATCATCAATCGCTTTAATTACATTCTTGTTATTCGTAGCTAAGATGTCGCACCACATTTGGTCACTGCTTGATGCAACCCGAGTTGAATCGCGGAAGCCGCTCGCACACAGGTATTCTTGTTGATTCCGTTTACCGTTCAAAACGGTTCTAACCAGGGATACAGCTGTAACGTGTGGCAAGTGACTGCCATAAGCTACTAATCGATCATGTATGTATGGGGGCATCTCCAAAGTGGTTGCACCGAGTGCTTGCCAAAAGCTCTTTACATTGCATAGGGCAGCCCGGTTGGTTTTGGTAGTGGGCGTAATAACACATACTGCACCACGAAATAGCTCCCCCCGTGCATTTGCTACTCCCGTTTTTTCCGAACCCGCCATTGGATGTGCTCCAACAAAATACCCGTTTGCACGACTGATAAGTGGTTCCAATTGCTTAACTACTGGCCATTTTACACTGCCAACGTCCGTAACTATCGTCCCTTTTTGCAAATAAGGTAACATCGTTTTTACAACAGGAACCATTTGCCCAATCGGTGTGCAAAGGATCACTAGTTCACTCTCACTTATCGCCTCGCCAGGATCGGTTGTGGCATAATCCACAGCCCCAGCCTCCACACATTCTTTAATGCTTTGAGGCCGTCGCACTAACCCTACCACGCGGGCAGCGATCCCAGTATGCCTGCAGCACAGCCCAATTGACCCGCCTAACAAACCCACTCCTACAATGGTAATCGTTTTCCACTGCACAACTAAATTAAACCGTTTTTCCCACGCTTGCTAAAGCTAAAAATGTCTCGGACGTTTGGTTTGGTGGCCCTTGATTTCACCAACCCCTATAGTTCAGGATCACAGGCTTTAACCTTCCGAATTCCGAAGTGGTACCATCAAAGAAATGCCAAATAAAAAGTTTGCAAGACACGCATAACTTTGCAAAATGTCGAGCGCTATCAGTGGTTTGCTAACCGTAAATCGGTTGCACTGAGTAAGCTAGTAACTTGTAGTGCACCATAATACGATCAGGTTGCCCGATAAAAAAAGACATGCGTTTGATGAAGAAAACAGTGACAGTTGTTTGGGCGTTAGTTCAGCATGACTGACCAAAACAAAAATGCCAAGAAACTTAGAATGGGATTGCCAAAAGGCAGTCTCCAAGAGGCAGTTATTGCCCGTATGGCTAAGGCCGGGTTTAACATCCAAGTCTCCAGCCGGTCATATATCCCATACGTTGACGACCCAGAACTTGAATTGCGTTTGATCCGCGCCCAAGAAATAAGCAGATATGTCGAGCACGGGTATCTAGACTGTGGCATTACTGGTTATGATTGGATAATGGAAAACGGTTCAAAAGTGCATGAGATATGTGAGATGCTCTTCAGTAAGGCAACCCGTCAACCTGCCAGGTGGGTCCTCTGTGTACCAGAGAATTCACCTATCAGGACAGTTAAGGACCTCCAGGGAAAACGTATCGCCACCGAATTAGTCAACGTCACAAAAAAATACTTGAAAAAACACGGAGTCAAAGCCGACGTGGAATTCTCTTGGGGCGCAACAGAAGTCAAAGCACATGAACTCGTGGATGCGATTGTTGAGCTAACGGAAACTGGCGCTTCATTGGCCGCTAACAAACTGAGAATAATTGATACCATATTAGAATCGACGCCTCGGTTCATAGCCAACAAAAACTCTTGGGCTGACCCCTGGAAGCGCCAAAAAATGGAGATCATTGCAATGTTAATGCGGGGGGCCCTCGAAGCAGAATCTAAAGTGGGCCTGAAAATGAATGTTTCCGAGACCAATCTGCCAAAGCTGTTGGAAAAACTCCCCGCTTTACGAAATCCTACGATTTCGCCCCTCAGCCAAAAAGGTTGGTTTGCCGTCGAGACAGTTGTTGATGAACATATCGTGCGGGAGATCATCCCTCAGTTAAAAGCGGCAGGAGCTGAGGGGATTATTGAGTATCCACTCAACAAAGTGGTTTATTAAGTTGCAGGCTTATGGGTTCGTTAAAAAAACGGCGAAAGGCCAAAATGAATAAACATAAACGGCGGAAACGCCGTCGAATGCATCGTCATAAGAAACGGACTTGGCAGGTCTAAAGCACCTGCCCACCCAAATGAACCAGGTGTTTGGATCCACTAGATCCCAAACCCTTCTTTGTTCGTGGAAAGAAAGGGGAGGTGGTAGTCTACTTACCATTTTTGTCTGCTTCCTCCTTCTCTCTTGGGGTGTAAGTACTACAGGATTAATCCGAGCAGCTACCCCACAGTGTGCCTCCCATATTCTTGACGCCAAGGGGGAATCTCTCCCACGCGTACCAGGTTCTAATAAACCCACAACTGATAGGTTGTCCCAGGCATACGCTCATTTTGTGGCCGGGTTGCTTGCTCGAAGTGAAGGTGACGAAGACCGCGCATTCATTGAGTTTTTCCAGGCTGTAATGCTGGATCCAATTAATGAACCCCTCGCAGCAGATGTGGCCCAATATTTTTTGTGCAAAGGGAAACCTAAGTTAACACTCCAAGTTTTGACTGCCGTTTCCTCCGCCGGGATTATAAATCCCGTCTTTAAAGAAATGGAAGCACTTGCGAACCTCGCACTTGGCTGTACAAACCGAGCAATTGCAATCCTAAATACCCTTATCAGGCAACACCCCACTTATTTGCCGGGTTATTTAACCCTAACTTTAATTGCAGCTTCAAAAAATGATTACCGATTGGCGGAAAAAACGCTCCACACAGCAAGCTCTGCTTTCGCTACCAATACTTTAAACCGCATTCAGATTGCCGAAGCTTGGATTCAATATGGAAGAACTGTTTCAAACCGATGGCAAGTTGCCATTCAGTCTGCTAACGACATGTTGGACCAAATCACACATACCAACCTAGATTTCCAAACCACCGTGAGATTAGCGAACCTTTACGCTGCGATGGGACAATACCAAACCGCAATTGACATATACACCGAACTCTTGGGACGACCAGGAATTCCAAATGAATACAAAGACCTGGTTATCTTAAGGTACCTATCCATGTACCAGTACGCTGGGAAAGTAACCAATCTTCCCACAGCAATCCAAAAAATCCGCCACCTCGTAGGTGATAACCCAAACACACTCCTTAAATTTGCCATTGTTTGTAACGAGTCTAGGCACCCCGAGCTTGCTGCCCAACTATTAGAAGATGTACTCGGTACAAATCCAGATCTTGAAACGGCTTACTACGAGTTAGCCAGGGCTAAGTTGGCAATGCAGGAACCTAACGCCGCTATTTATGTTCTGGAAAACGCTAGAAGAAAGTTCGGTGCCACATACGGAACAGAGTTTCTCACTGGCTTCGCATATAGCATACAAGAGGACTACACCAATGCCTTGCGATTTTTCACCTCGGCAGAAATTATCGCTGTTACTGCTGCCAATGGCAGAACCAATGAACTACTCTGTTTTTACCTTGGTAGTGCGTTTGAGCGCCTCGGTAATTATCCGCAAGCGGAGCGATACCTCAGATTAGCAATTGATTTACGACCGGACTTCGACGAGGCACTTAACTACCTTGGTTACATGTGGGCTGAGTTGGGGACAAATTTACTCCAAGCCAAACAACTAATTGAACGAGCCTTGGCTATTAACCCAAACCACCCACCATACCTCGATAGCATGGGCTGGGTCCTTTTTAAGCTCGGTCGGCCAAAAGACGCACTCCCCTACCTCCAAAAAGCAGCTTTGCTAGCCCCATTCGTGGACCCCGAAATATACGATCATTTGGGCGAAGTGTACTTCTCTCTGCGCCAGTATTCAAAAGCCGCCTCCGCATGGCAACAAGTATTACAGGTCAAAGATACCCCACAAATCAGGGAAAAACTGGCCCGAGCGCTCAAACGCCTTAAACCTACTAAATAGTGACATCCAACCCAGGTTTTCTTTCTAAATATGGCAACAGACCGTTGCCAACACCTATTGCCTGGGCACCAGATAAATGGGCGCTGAATAACCTCATGAAACAAGTCCTCACATCCAGTCTTAGTAATTGAGGTTTTACGTAATTGCAGTATTCCCCAACGATGATAACGTAAGCTTGGAAATGAGCGGATTGAGCTTCCAACCGAAACCTGATTCTGTCAGAACGCAAAACATCGGATCGTTAAAACAGCTGGCCGCAAAAGCAAGTATCTCCTTAAAATCCCTAGTGACTTTCTGTGTCTGGGTGGTACGTGGGTTTTTAGCCAACCGAGCGCCAATGCGAGCCGCAGGCCTAGCTTATGCCACGCTGCTTTCTCTCATCCCAGCATTTGCAGTCATACTTAGCGTAACAAGTGCTTTCTTAAAAAGGGAAGGTGAAGAGCAAATAGCAGTCTTCGTGCAGAAATTAGTGGAGCGTATCATGCCCGCAATTTTTGTTGATACGAATACACTAAGTGCATACGCACTTTCGCCCTTTCGATGGGACAGAGAGCTCACTTATTCTGAAGGCCTCTTCCTGACTCCTTCCCTCAGCCTTTCTAGTCCTTCTCCAAAAACACTTCCTCCCGTGACAGAGAAAGAATCGCTGCTTTTTGGGTTTAGTACATCAAATTTCCCGGTACAACCCGAAACAGGTGCCCCAAAGTCGTCCACCACGCCACTACCCCTCGCTTCAGATCAACGCCTGCTCTATATTCGCCGAGAAGCAGCACGGCGGGTTTATGAATTCGTTCAAAATACGCGTAGCGGCGCTTTGGGCGTAACAGGCGTGCTAGCGTTGATCTTTATTGCTATCGCGCTTCTTGCAAAAATCGAACAGGCTCTAAATGATATTTGGGGGGTCACCCGAGGCCGCTCCTGGGTTACCCGAATCACAAACTATTGGGCCGCATTAACCCTCGGACCTTTGTTATTGGCTGCTGCAATTGCCTTCACTTCCGGCCCTTATTTTGCAACCACCCAGAAATACATAGAGCTTGTACCGGGTGCTAAATTACTCTTCCAATTGGTACCTTTAATAGTTGTTTGGACTGCATTTGGACTGGTATACCTATTAATGCCAAATGCCCGTGTAAAACCATCAGCAGCCGCAGTCGGCGCTCTCGTCGCAGGTACCATCTGGCACTTAATGAACTCCTTCAGCTTCCTCTTCGTTTCCCGCACAATTTTGCACTTCAAAATATACGGTAGCTTGGGTTTGGTTCCAATCTTCATGGTAGGGGTTTACCTTTCCTGGCTCGATTTCCTCTTGGGCGCACAAATTGCATATATGTTCCAGCATAAAAATGAGATCTTAAACCCAAATGCTACTCATTCACCCGAAATCTTGTCCCAACGCGCCAAGGAGTTCCTCGCACTCAAAGCGTTAACTTTTATAGGTGAAAGGTTCGTCCTAGGTAAACCGCCACCAACAACTGAAGAAATCGCTAACTCCATCGGTTGGCCCACTTCCCATGTTAGATATATATTGCAAAAACTTATCGATGCTGGCCTTGTACTTGAAACCATCGGGACACGACATCGATATGTCCCCAGCCGGGCTTTGAACAAAATTACTTCATATGATGTGCTTCTTGCCGCCCGCGAAGAACACAGACGATTTGATAAGTTTATGCAGGAACCATCGCCCGTGTCGACAGAACTGGCTCGATTTGTCGAATCCGAACGCCAAATCGCCAGTGCGATTACCATCCAAGATCTAGTCAATAAATCCCTCGAATTGCCCAAAACCGCGGCGCAACTTACCGACCCACAATCACAACCAAAACCTTAACCGCTTACCCAGCCCCCAATGTTCACGCCTTACTTTAGATGACCACAAAATTGTCACCATTAGTAAGACCCCAAAAAACTAATAATTCCTTCCACTCCCGTAATGCCGATTACAATTCACTATCCCCTCCGATTTTCAACCACAAAATCTTCCTACTTCCAGCTGCAGAACGGTAGCTTACTCAGGACGCGTACCTACGAGCTTAGTTCAGAAAAATCTTGTCTTATCCTGTTGGCGTCGTATGCGCCAATTCCAAAAACTCACACAAAACCTCCGTCCCAAATTTTGCCCCTCCGAAAAAATTGCCGTTTCGGACCTCTTAATGTATTACGACTAGTCCTAATTTTTGTTACCAACACAACGCAAAGAATAAATTTGGCGGATAAATCCATCCCTATTGACCCATCAGTAATCGTAGAATTATTCCACCGTCTTACGACGGTGGATACGGGGAAAAATCTGGTAGCCGCCGACGTGAGTCGGCGGATAAATCCCCTTATGAGTTTACCAGTGACCATGGAATTATTTTTTGCCTTGCAGTGGTGGCGATACGGGATGATGGCGTTAGCGGATAATTTCACCTAGAGCGGATTCGGGTCAGCCAAGCCCATAGCAACGATTGTGCGTTCTTCTCCAAGTTTTGGTGCCTGTATAGGTGGTAGCCTTCAGACTGATAGAGCTGTGGCATGGCTTTGATTGTGCGAGCGGAAGTGGCCGCGCTCGTGAGAGCGCGGAGAAACAAGATTTAAACCTGGAAGGGGCATGTCTGCATAACCAACCCGGGGCGTAGTGGACTGCGCGCCCGGCCTTATTCTGTGTTTTGGGTGCGGTATTGGCCAAGCGGTTTTGGCATGCTGGGCTCAAGCGTCGATTTCGTTTCCATTGGAGGGACGACCTCCACGTCGTCCGAAATTGGTCGGGGTGGAACCCGACCCTCCATCGTTAATGCCCTTGGAGGGACGGCTTCCACGCCGTCCGATCCCATAATTGGAGGCACGCCCGACACGCCGTTGCC
>CAZZJO010000054.1:0-7662 GCA_964654645.1 uncultured Verrucomicrobiota bacterium
CTGAACTCCGGGAACGCTTGGCAAAATGTGAATGGCTAATCCAAAACACCACAAACCTCGCCAAAGAAGTCCCCTCCCATCTTCGAGATTGCTACTTCCAACTGGTAGAGTACCCAATTGCAGGTGCCGCGCTTTTAAACCTAGTGCATCTCCATGCAAAATTAAGTAAGCTCGAAGCCCAAAAAGGTAATCCTGCCTGCGCAGCCCACGCTGCTGCGGCCACCAACGCCTACCATAAAATCCGCGAACTTACCCACGTGTACAATAAAATCGTCGCCGGGGGTAAATGGGACGATTTTATGGACCCAGCACCAAGAAACTTACCAGTGTTTAAATTGCCTGTCCTTCACTGGACGCCACAGCCTACCAACCCAATACCTGAACCTCAAAAACACACAGTTAAGCTCCCATTGTTACATTGCAAAATCGTCCCCGGTACCAATGCTTGGTGCGCATACATACCAGATCTCGGCCCAGACGGAGCACTGGCATACATGCCGTTGAAATATCCAAACCCTTCCTCCACAAATGATGTCGATTACCATGTAGCACCGCATGCCGTATGGACTCTGAACGTCACAAACCCAACAATTGCCGTAGAAGTACGTACGTTACCGACTCAGCCCTTATACCCAGGAGTACAAATCCGATACGCAATCCAAATCGATACTAACCAACCGCTGGTACGCAACGTCGCCGTCCGTGAAAACGCGCCCTCTTGGCGAACAAATGTCATATACGGCTTCCACACAGACGTAACCTCACACACCCTCACACCAAATAAGGGGCACTCGCTAACCATCTACTTTTTAGATCCGGCGCTGGCCCTCCAGGAAATAATCCTCCACCTCCAGTAACATACTTCAGCTCCCACACTCGCTTCCGTCAAATATAATATTGGACTCCAAAAAGCGCGGAGCACACCGCGCTAACTTGGCCCAAACCATTTAACAAGGAGACCAGCTCCCGCCGTTTTGCCTTGAGACCACAAAGTTACCCACCGAAAACTATTCCCAGCAACAACCCGAACTCATAGAAACGAAACCAATCCCCCGATCATGCGCAAACGTTTCATCTGCCCCTAACCCCCTACCGCCAACAATAAACATCTAAACAACTTTCATACTCCCCAGGGTGTTAAACCTACCCTGGGACCCGCGCTTTACACCCAAATTGAACTCTAGTTAACTCCAAAACCCTAAGGCAATTAACATGCTAAAACGCCCCCTCCTACAGCCCGCAGTTTCCCTTAACGCCCTGCAACCCACCTACAACAATCGATCCGCCAACTCCAATTTAAATGCCTGATTCAATTCTAGAAACGTCATATGAGCCTAACCACATTCCGGTTATCACTCCTGGCCTCGGAAATCCATCGGACCCAGCTAAAATCACACACATCATAGTCGTTCTCCACCGGTCCCTAAGACAAACACGTCGGAAAGCCTTGCTCAATTAGGGGATCCTAAGTGCGCTCACATTCAACATTTTTTCGCTTACCCTAAAGGCTATGTCGACTATCCTTGTGGTATGGAGAAACCCGACAAACTCGATCACATCTGGGAAATGCAGAAGGCCCTAAACAGACGGATTGGGGTCGTAACTGATAACCTACCCGAAGAAGAAAAAGTCCGATGGATTCTTAACTACTGCCGGGCAATGTCACAAGAAATCGCTGAACTAACAGACAGCGTTCCTTGGAAATGGTGGGCCAAATACCAAAAGTTCGACGAACAAAATGCCAAGGTGGAAGTTGTGGATCTTTTCCACTTCCTTGTCAGCCTAGCTCAGGTCTTGGGTATGACAGCAGAAGACCTTTACCAAGCGTACCTCAAAAAGAACCAGATCAATTTCAAACGCCAGGAATCCGGATATACCACAAAAGACGAGTCCGATTGCCGGAACATCTAACACCTCAAATCCATACACCACATGCCCGCTACACCTATATCATCAAAGGGAATCACAGTCACGGCCGGAAGACCAGACCTAGTACCCCCTAAATGGCGCAGGGAAATTCAAAGCGTGTTAATCCCAGCCGATAAAATCGCGCGTCGCGTGCGCCAACTAGCCCAGCTCATCAAAAAAGACTACAAAAACTCCGACCTGGTCATTATCTCCCTACTAAATGGGACCGTACTGTTTCTTGCCGATCTCATAAGACATCTGGATATCCCCGTAAAACTAGATTTCATGGGCGTAACCAGCTATCGAACAAATACACTTCCCGGGAAACCCCTCGTAACTAAACAGCCCCAGTTAGAACTAAGCAACCGGGAGGTTCTACTAATTGACGATATTCTGGATACAGGAAAAACACTTAATTTTGCCCTCGGCGTGATCCACGCATATCACCCGCGTTCCGTCAAAACCTGTGTGCTCCTTGACAAACCGTCACGGCGCGTTGTCCCAATCACTGCAGACTACGTCGGCTTCCGGATTCCGAACCATTTCGTGGTTGGCTACGGACTTGATTATGCCGAACGGTACCGCAACCTACCCTTCATTGGCGTGCTAAAACCCGAGGTGTATGCAACAACACCCATTTTGTAGAGGAACGGGGCTCCAACTAATTCAAAGCCACACCAGCAGGAAGATAACCTGCTCATCGCCTGATAACCTTCACTTACGCAAACACAAAAATGCCACTGTTCAAAATGCCCGAGCACAAACAAAATTTGAAATACCCGGCCCCTTAACCTACACGAAGGCGCTAGCCAGGATTACGTCGAGCAAGCCCAGCCTGACCCAGCAAATCAACACCCCGCCCCGACTACCTAGAATCAAGCTTTACGGGATTCCCCACTGAAAGAAAATTAATTCCCAATTAGCCTCTCAAGGAATTTCCGTATTTTGGTAGCCGCCGACGTGAGTCGGCGGATGATTCCACCGTGTCACGACGGGGGCTACTATGGGAGAACTTCTTTTACGCAAAGTTCGACCACCTTTGACGCCGATCCAACCGCATTGGTCAGACCACAAAACCAACCCCGAAGCCGAAACCTTTCATTTGGACTCCTCCTGCCACTCCTGTGTGCAACCGTAGTCCGTAAATAATTTTTCGAGCTCTGCCCGTAGCTTTGCCAGTTGGCCCGTTGGATCGTGCACCTCAAGCAAAACAGAGGCTTCCCTTAACTCTTTGAACTTTTCTGCTGCCTTTAACAAAGGGTAAAGCAGACCGGCACTGGTGCGGACCTGCAAGGTGACGGCTTTTGGTGTGGAGACAGCCAAGCTGGTGGGTGGCGGTGTCTGGGGCGGGACCAACACAGCCTGCTGGTCGTTGAGGATGTGCTCGGGAACATCCTGCCCCATGTAAACATGTTCACCCACCCGCAGCCCAAAAAACCCCTGTTTGACCCCTTCGGCAACTGCCTGCTGAACCGCCTTTTGTGGATCTTTGAGGATTGGCTGCCCGGCGACGCCGGTGAAAAGGTTGATCACTTGGGAAATCGGCACTTCTCGAGCGTTGCCCACTTGCAAAGTGTCTTTTATGTAAGTTGGGGCGACTCGGTCGAGCAACACTCCAGCCTCTTCGAGCACCCTGATCACATACTGGTCGAAGGTTTTTGCTTTGATAGCATCTTGGGTTCGAGTAGGCACGCGGCTTACCTCACCATCACTGGGACGGTAAACGTCCTGGTAGGTCTGCCGCAGCAGCGCTTCCAGTTCACATTCCTTGTCCTTTAACTGTACTTTGACCTGGTCGCGGTCGTCTTCGTCCATTTGCTTTAGCGAGGGCGACTGAGCCACCTCTTTCAGTGCAAGCCAGCGCTTAAGGGCTACTCGTATCGAAGCAGCACGCCGTGTGTCTGGCACCAGAAAAACCAGCATATTTCTGTTAGTGCGGATTTCACCGGCGGATTGCATCGCCTGGATCATCCATTGCTTGGCGTCAGACACCTCCAATGGCAGTACAACCAGTGTGGGTTGAGCTCGGTCGGGCAGCACACGCGGCTCTGCCGGTGCAACAACTACTTGAAAGACCCCGCTGCCTTTGCCAGCAAGTCTTGCGAGCCAATCCAGGAGGGCGTTTCCCACTTGTTCGTCTGTCACCGCATCTTGAAAGTCCAGAATCACCTTATTCAGGTTTGGCCTGGCAGTGAACAAGTAACGGCGGTCACGATACCACAAGTACCAGAGTTCCTCTCTGAGCCGTGCAAGTACCTCTGATACCATAGCTGGATTGATGCCCGGCCGTAAAAGCGCGGTTCGGATTTCCTCTTCGGTGGCACCTACATCACGTGAAGCTGCCGAAATACTGTATAGAAATGCGCACGTGGCTGCGCCACGTCCCAACTGTTCCCGCGCATATTCACTACCCAACCGCTGTTCAGCCTCCCCGGCCCGGTGCAAGATATCGCCTGTGACCACGGCGTCCATCCCGCTATCCAAGAGTCGGATCACTTCACCGCGTATGTGGCGGTCGGCCAAATCCACGTGGTGGGGCTGGATGAGGAAAGCCGACGTTGGGCGCTGGTTCCAGAGCCGGCGCAAGACCAGGGCCAGCAATCGCAGCGCACCGCGCGTACGTTGAAATTGCGGGTGTGGACCCCACCGCTCATACAACAGATCTACCAATTCCGGATGAAATGGGTACGCCTGCAACATTCGATCCCTATACTCCCGAGTGCGCACCCGGTCCGGAAAGAACCGCGCGTATTGATATTGATCGTAGTAATCCCGGAACACCTCAATGGCTCTTTTCCAATCCCGCTCTGTTCCAATGCTCTTGAAAAGGCGCTGCCGTAGCACCCCAAAAACCTCATCTTGTGCGACTGGCATCTCCACCAATTCAACCCTACCCAGCAATTTTTTAGTGCTCTGGAAAAGCCGTTCTGCTTCTTCTTGACTTTCGGCCCCAATCTCCAGCGACGATGCGGGCAACGCCACAACAAGCACCGTTTGCCGTACGGCGCTAACTGCAGCACTTAAATCCCCCAGGAACGTATGTGTTTGCTCCATTAGGTTGCTGTCACCCACTTTCACAGCCCGCGCTTTCACCAGATACTCAAGGACTTCATCCATTAAGATTATGGCCGGGCTAAATTGCCCCAGGAGCTTTGTAAGGAGTTCGCTCCCAGGCGAGGTACGCATTTGGTCGGCCACTTTCACTATTTCATACGCCTGCGCACCGCCCAATTGAACGGCTAACTCACCCCAGAGTGTCCGCACTGTCACACCGTGTCCAGTTTGTCGTTCTTGGACATTCAGTGCGCGCCCGTCCAGGACAGCCACCCGGATATCTTGGGGAATTGCCCGCAGATTGAGTCGCTCCAGAATTGGCCGGACTGAATTGTGCTCACTTACAACCTTTGGCGCCCGGGCAATGTGGTACAGAGCTGTCATTGTATGTGTTTTGCCACCGCCAAACGGCGTCTCCAGTCGCAAGATCGGTGCACCTCGCTCCCTTCCAACCAACCGTCCCAGTACACGCTCGAGCAAATCCAACAATGCCCGAGTCATGAACGTGCGAGTGAAAAACCGTTCTGGGTCGGTATAATTTTTGTCTGCTGTGCCCTGCATTACGTGATGCAAGCTGATAGCAAATAGCGACGGATCCAGGTCCCGCATGAAAACATCAGGATGCGGCTCGCAAACCTCCCAAACGCGTTTCACATTTTTCACCGCCATACTCATACCTCCAAATGAACAATATCAGCATCTACCGTGTAACCGAAGATTTTTGCGTTGCGCCAGTTTACCCTCCATTAGCCTTAAAAGAAAGATGCAGTTGTCTTTTGTCGCCCTGCGCGGTTTCGGCCTTGCGCAAAAGCGTTCTCTTACTACCCAGGAGCTGGGCAAGTACCTTGGCTTCCTGGCAGACTACGCCGCTATTTTGGCCCTGCTCAATTTCCAATAACGCCTGTGCCGTCCGCCACAGAGAATCATCTTCAGTCAAAACCCCTGTTTGGCCCAAAATGCTCGTAAGCGTTTCCAGATCCCCTTTCTCCCATAAATACAAAGCCAAATGCAACTGGTCTATTTTAGGTCTGGTTGCCAAGGCCCCTTCCTTAAGTGCATTCTGTAACATTTTCAACCTAGTTTCCCTCCCCAGTCGTTCCGAAAAAATTGGCAACCAAACTTTATCTCCTTTCCGATCCAAGAGCTGAAATTCCCCAGCAAGCGCGTCTAGCTCCACTCCCACACTCTTAGCCAACTTGTTTGCATCATCAAAACTTGATTCAGGTTCAGCGTATGCCCACCGGTACAACACGTAAAACCGGGTTGCCCCGTCCAAACTAGCCAACCCCAATTGCTCCAAGGCAAATGCAGTCACAATGCTACGCGCCTCATCCAACAGGTCGCCAACCGTGACCTCACACCCATCTGGACGCATTACCTTGCTGTATTTCCCGAATTCACCTACTGCAGGCCCGATGGCAGAAATGAAAAAGTCAGCCCCGCGAATACCTGCGTTCCAAAACTTCGCCAGCCGATCTCGAATCGCCTCCTCCAGTTCCGCGCGCACCTGCGCGTACCAGCCGATGGGGGCGTTTTCGGGACGGCGGCGGCAGGCCATGAGAATCGTGCTCTGGATGGCGCCTTTGCCACGCTGGTGGGTGGAGGCCTCCATTTCGGTGTGCACGGGGAAGGAGGCGGTGGGGTAGAGGCCAGCGTCCAGGAGGGACTGAATCAGGGACTCCCAGGCGGCGGTGGAGCGGTGGGTGAACATCACCACGGCCATTCCGCCGGGCTTGAGGACGCGGTAGATTTCGGCGAATGAGGCCTGCATCAGCCGCTGGTAGTGCTTCTGGGCGATTTCCTCCCCCCGTTTGCGGCCGCCGAAACGGGCGGGGTTGACCACGGCCTCTTCGTCTTTGGGGACCAGGGAGGTGGCGAAGGCCTCGGGGTAGAGGTCGCCCACGGTGCGCCACAGCCAGACGTAGAAGAAGTCGGAGAGGTCGGCGTAGGGGCCGTTATCGGCATAGGGCGGGTCAATGACGACGGCGTCAAAGTGCCGGTCCGGGAAGGGCAGGGCGGCAGCGGAGCCGAGACGGACGGAACCCGCCTGCGGGATGCGGGATTCGCGGGTGAGGTAGCGGACGAGCCATTCCATTGCAGCACTCCAGCCGCTACCGGCTTCAGATTGAAGCGGATTTGTTTCCGCATAATCCCAAACCATGTGCAGGTGATGACCCGCGAACACGCTCCGCATTGCCTCAACCAAGTGACGCCAGCTACTGAGGATGCAGTTGTAGTTTGCTATAAAATCCACTGCCAGCGCCAGATACGTGGTTACGGCTCTGGCGAAGTCGGGGTCGGAGGTCTGGCGGAGGATTTCCCCATACGCGGCCCGCACCCATTTGCCGAACGTCACCAGCGCCAGCAACTGGCGGGGGTTGAAGAGTTGACCCCACTGGCGGATACCGTAGGGGTATTCGCCAGACACAGTAAAGTTGTTGCCGATGGAGGGAAGCATTGGTTCCTCGGGCACCCAGGGGAGACCGAATGGCCAGGGAGAGGGGGTTTGCACCAGTGCCTGCAGGGCGGCCTCAGCCCGGCGGAAGGCGGCGTGGTCTTCTTCGGTGGCTAGGCGGTAGTGGCGGCCCTGCCCCCGGCCCCGGGTGGTCACCACGGCCACCAGGCGGTGGCCCATGCGCCCGGCCTGCGCCTCGGCCTTCACGTAGTCGGCCCGGACGCTGGCGTCGCACACGCGGCAGA
>CAZZJO010000055.1:0-63435 GCA_964654645.1 uncultured Verrucomicrobiota bacterium
GGGGCTCGCCGTCCGACCGCCGCCGGGTGGGCGGTGGGGTCCCACTTTGCGGCTTATGATGGAAGCGGGAGCGTTTTAGCTCTAGTCAGCGCCACCACTGGCGGTGAAACCGCCCGCTACGCATCCCGTCCCTTCGCGGAGCCCCCCCGCCCTCCCCGCCCTCCCCCTCGCCCCACCCCCCTCCCACCCCCCCGCTGCGGATCCGCCCCCTCCGCGGAGCCCATCCGCCGCCCCGGCCCTGCCGCTGCTCTGAACCCCTTCCGCTTCTCGACCAAGCGCACCGATTCCACCACCGACCTGGTGCTGTATGAATACCGGGCCTACAGCTTCCCGCTAGGCAGGTGGCTCAGCCGGGATCCGATGGGGGAGATGGGCGGCAGGAACCTTTACGGATTTGTTCAAAACGACCCACACGGAAGACAAGATTTGCTGGGACTGAAAAGCATTTGCGTACCAATTGGCTTTGGGTATTGCGGAGTTACGAGATGGTATTGTGTATTAAAAGGGAAAATGTATATTTCACTACCCGGTGGTACGTACACTTCACCGCAGGGGTACACTGTTGAGTATCCTGGGCGTCGAGATTCTGCGACTGTTACGGTTACCGCCGTGGTTGATTGTGAGTGTGGGGTGCTAACGCGGGGCCTTGACGCAACTGTAAAGGTTGATGGGCTTAGTGTGGAAGTCGTGCCTATTTTTCCGGGCTTCTCGTTGTGGTTCCATGACAGATTTGAGACTATGATTTGGCCGGGTGAAAAGAATCGCTCAGGCGGATGTGAGAGCGTAGAAGACAAGGTGATAGCAAAATGGTTTACTGAGTTTCACGTGGTTTTTGCGTTGCCGTGGCCGCGTAATCCTTTTAGTTGGCCGCTTCGGATCCATTCTAGTTTGGAGCTGGAGAAGGAATTCAAGGTGTTTTTCAGGTGCTGTGGATGTAAACTAACAGCCAACATGAGTGAGTCATGAGCAACAAGGCATGGAAAGTAACGCTTGGGATTTTCGGAGTTTTTATAATGATTAGTTTGGTTGGGAACCTTATTATCAGAGGGGAGGCAAACGGGCCTTGGGTGGAGATAAAGTTACCTAAGCATTTTACTGATATTGCAAATAGCGGGCTTTTGGGAGTGCCTGCTAAGCATGGCTGGCGGGTACAAATACAAGAGGAGAGTTTGGCAAGCAATGTGAACCTTAAGGTTTTGACGATGTGGAGCGAAAGATGTCCTCAAACGAACGTTTTTGTGTCCATTTTAATTTTTGACGCCAATGGGACTTCAAAAATCATGTATGTTTCGACGGTGCCAGTTAAGCTCAACTTCGCGGATCCTGCCGACTACCGGGTTTCTAGAGGTGGCATTGGCTATGCCCATAGCATGCAGCAGATCATATTGACCAGGGAAGATTCGCTTTTGCGGGGGCGAGATTAATAAAAAGGTGTCAGTCCCGATTATTGTAGAATTGGGTCTTGCCGGCGAAGCTGTTAAGATTGCTGCAGGGACAGGGTCGGTTACTATATACTGGTGAGCCATGACAAGAAAGATAATCATTTGGGTGGTAGTAGTGGTCGGCCTTTTTGGAGTGTGGTTTGCGGGGGAAAAGAAGGCTTTGGATGCGGTACATCCATCAAAGTATGGAACCAATCTAACGGCGTTTTTAGAGGCAATGCAACCTCAAGAGGTGCGTTATTGTGAACAAGACGGGAGCACGTATTTCTTGGTGGTTGGCAAACCTGTTACCTCGTTATTCAGCCTTCCATCTGGGCCCCCGGCTTACGTTTTTGATGGAGCGGGTAATCTTGTAGAGTGGTGTGGCGATCTTGGGGATAATCCTGATTTTTGTAAGAGGTGGTCGAAACTTATTTTGGGTGAGCGGATTCGAGCTCAGGATGTAAGAGCTTACATTGAGGCAGGGCGTGGCAATAAAGATGGTGGTATGCATTAGCACGTACAAAAGTTAGAGTTGGCAAGGAACACCGTGTTTACTTGTGGGCGCGTTTTATGGAGTGGGTTCACATTGTAATTTAGGAGGGGATAGGCTTGTGAATGAGGAACTGACATTTGTTTTGTGTATTTTTTGACTCTGGGGCAACAAACACGGTTGTGCGGATTTAAGTTTAATGTTTGTTTCACGTGCCGCGTTGGAGTTGTTGGATTTTTGGTAAAGAGACAGACAACTTTTGGCGGTTGGAGAATTTTTGAGCATTGGTTTTTGTGGTTAACTGAGTAATGGTTGGATTGGGAGATTCGGGCTTGCTCTTCAGGCAGTGGACGGTTGTTGTACTGCGCTAAGAGATGTATGTATTTGGGGCTTATTTGGAGTTGGTGATTGGGTTTGACGGATTTGGGCGAATAGTGCTTGACACCCTATATATAGTGCTTAGAGTTGCATTTGTACCTATAAATTGGGTACTGTGGTTGCTTACGAGGCGCCACACGAGAATTTGGTTTTAGCATTTATAACACTTTAGTTATCAGGAGGAATTGCAAATGAGTTCGAAGTCCCAGACTGGAGCTGAGATCCCGATGTCAGTCCAGAATGCAGGGCAAGGTGTTTTGGAAACGCCGATGCCTAATGGGAATGTAGTGCGCAAGACGATTCCAATCGAACGGGTTTTTAGTGACCCGGATGTAAAGCCTTTTGATCAGGTTGAATGGGAATATCGTGTAGCGGAAATTACGGATGATAAGGGGCGAGTTATATTTAGGCAGGAAAATGTGGAGGTGCCGAAGTTTTGGTCCCAATTAGCGACGAACGTAGTAGTTTCGAAGTATTTTTATGGGGAAATGGGCACGCCGCAACGCGAGCGTTCGGTTAAACAGTTGATTCATCGTGTTTGTAGGACTATTGCGGATTGGGGGATTAAGGATGGGTATTTTACGCCTGAGGATGGAGAGGTGTTTTATGATGAATTGGTGTGGTTATGTTTGAACCAGTATGGGGCATTTAATTCGCCTGTATGGTTCAATGTGGGTTTATATCATCAATATGGGATTGGGATAGGCTCAAGTCGGGGGAATTGGTACTACAATCGTGAGAAAGGCGAAGCGGAACGATCGCCTACTCAGTACGAGCATCCTCAGTGTAGTGCCTGTTTTATACAGTCGGTTGAGGATAACATGGAGTCGATAATGCAGCTTGCGGTTAACGAGGCGATGCTATTCAAGTTTGGGTCTGGAACAGGTACGGATTTAACGCCGATACGTTCGTCAAGGGAAAAGTTGAGTGGTGGGGGTCGGCCGAGTGGTCCTTTATCGTTTTTACGGGTGTATGATCAGATTGCCAATGTGGTAAAGAGTGGTGGGAAGACGAGGCGAGCTGCAAAGATGAATACTTTGCGCGATTGGCATGGGGATATAGAGGAGTTTATTGAGGCGAAGATGAAAGAGGAGAAGAAGGCCTGGGCGCTGATAGATGCTGGTTATGATCCGTCGTTTAATGGGGAGGCGTATGGGAGTGTGATGTATCAGAATGAGAACTTATCGGTCCGAGTGAGCGACGAGTTTATGCGGGCTGCGTTGGAAGGCAGGGAATGGTGGACTCGAGCGGTGACGACGGGTGAGCCGTTAGAGAGGAAAGATGCGGCGAAGTTGTTATGGAAGATTGCTGAGGGGACGTGGGTGTGTGGAGATCCTGGGATGCAATTTGATGGTGCGATACAGCGGTGGCACACCTGCAAGGGGACGGAACCGATCCACTGCACGAATCCATGTTCGGAATTTATCTTCATCAACAATACGGCATGTAACTTAGCCTCTCTGAATTTGATAAAGTTTAGGCAGGAGGACGGTACGTTTGACGTGGAACGGTTCAAGGCGGCGGTTCGGATTTTTATAACTGCGCAAGAGATAATAGTTGATAACTCGAGCTATCCTTCCAAGGTAATTGCTGAGAATTCTCATATATTTCGTCCGCTTGGGCTTGGGTTTGCAAATTTAGGGGCTTTGATAATGAGCTATGGTTTACCTTATGATTCGGATGAGGCGCGTTCGTTAGCTGGGGCAATTAGCGCAATTATGACCGGGGAAGCGTATACGCATTCGGCGTTGATGGCTGCGATTAAAGGGCCGTTCCCTGGGTATTTAGATGCGCGGTGTGCTCATGTGGCTAAGCCTTTGGCGAAAGATAATGTAGAGTCGATGCTTGGGGTGATAAAAATGCACCGTGAGGCGGCAAACCAGCTTCGTTTGGAGGGTCGGTTTGCATACCTTGCTGAGGAGGCACGGCGATGTTGGGATCGGGCGCTTGAGTTTGGGCTTAAGCATGGATATCGGAATGCGCAGGTGACTGCGATTGCGCCCACGGGGACGATTGGGTTTATGATGGATTGTGATACAACTGGGATTGAGCCTGACATAGCGCTAATTAAATACAAGCTTTTAGCAGGTGGTGGGGTATTAAAGATCGTGAATCGAACTGTGCCTTTGGCTTTGAAGGAACTTGGATATTCGCCCGAAGAGATAGAGAGGATTGTGGCGCACATTGATAAGTACGATACTATTGAAGACGTTGAGGAGGAAGAGACACTTCCAAACGGGACTAAGCAACAGAGGGTTGTAAAGAGTGGGCTTAAACCTGAGCATCTGCCTGTTTTTGATTGTGCATTTAAGTCGGCCAGAGGGAAGCGATCGATTCATTACATGGCACATCTTAAGATGTTAGCTGCGGTTCAACCTTTCATAAGTGGGGGAATTTCGAAGACGATTAATATGCCGAACGAGGTTACGATTGAGGAGATTCGGGATGCGTATGTTCAGGCGTGGAAGATGGGGTTAAAATGTGTGGCTATTTATCGGGATGGTTCCAAGCGTTCGCAACCGCTTTCTACTTCTAAAGCTAAAGGTGTTGGTGTAGTTGACTTGCGCAGGGAGAATGAGGAACTTCGAAAGAGGATTCTGGAACTAGAGGAGGAGGTTAAGCGATTGCGTGAGCAAGTTGGCAAACCAGTAAGGCGTCGGTTACCGGAGACCCGCCGTGCTATAACGCATAAATTTGATATTGCTGGGCATGAGGGATATTTGACGGTAGGGCTTTTTGAAGATGGTCAGCCAGGGGAACTATTTATTACGATGGCCAAGGAGGGTTCGACCATTGGCGGGCTGATGGATGCGATAGCGACGCTTACGAGCATAGCGTTGCAGTACGGGGTGCCATTGGAAACGCTTGTTAAGAAGTTTTCGCATCAACGATTCGAGCCGAGTGGTTTTACTAAGAACCCAGAGATTCCGGTGGCCTCCTCAATCACGGATTATGTGTTTCGGTGGATGGCGTTGCAATTTTTGCCTGGGTATAAGGAGCGGTTGCAATCGAACCCCCAACAGCCTGAATTGGCAATGCCTGGTTTAGAGGAGGAGATCAAAAAACGTGTCAATAAACCTGTCAAAGATCTACCTATAGCAGAGGGGGAATCGGATACAGGACCGGTAATTTCGCAGGGTTATATGGCGGGGGGACAAAAGGAGCGGGTTGCTAAGATGAGCGACATGATTGCACGTTTCCAGGACGACGCGCCGGTGTGTCCTAATTGCGGGCATGTGACAGTGCGGAGTGGGTCTTGTTACAAATGTTGGAATTGTGGTGAGAGTTTGGGATGTTCTTGAGGGTTAAATAGGCGAATAGGTTTTAGAGCTTAATGAGTTTTTTCCTGGGGATGACATTGGACACTGGGTTGTTCTGGGGAAACGCTTGTTTTTTAAGGACGAGCAATGTTAATCTGCAGTTGATATGATAAACGAGCAAAAACCCGATTTTTTGCGTGAAGATCCATGGCGGATTTTTCGCATAATGGCGGAGTTTGTAGATGCATTTGAGACACTGTCCCGGGTTTCGCCAGCTGTGTCTATATTTGGCTCTGCACGAGTAAAGCCTGGTGATCACTACTACAAGGCGGCGGAGAAGATTGCTTATGAGCTGGCTAAGAACGATTTGACAGTGATTACTGGGGGAGGACCGGGAATTATGGAGGCTGCTAATAAGGGGGCGGCTAAAGCAGGCGGGCGGTCGGTTGGTTTAAACATCGAGTTGCCGATGGAGCAGAAGCCAAACAAATATGCTAACATTCCGATTCATTTTCACTACTTTTTTGCGCGGAAGGTTTGTTTTGTGAAGTACAGCATAGCGTTTGTATTTATGCCCGGTGGGTTCGGTACCATGGATGAGTTTGCTGAGATTATTACGCTGGTCCAAACGCAACGAATTCCAGAGTACCCTTTAGTGCTGTTTGGTAAAAGGTTTTGGGAAGGTTTACTGCATTGGATGGAGTCTACCATGGCCAAGTGGGGTTATATAAGTCCTGGGGATCTAAAGTTGTTTATGGTGACGGATGACACTGATGAAGTGGTGAAAATTATTTTGGAGTATGTCAGAAGAGTTGGTCCGCCCAAGTTTGTTGCGCCAGCTTTCAGATAGAACTGTAACTCGGCCGTGTGTTAAGTTTTTTCCGCTCACCTACGCGGAGTTTACGGTTGTGGCGGGCCGATTGGCGCGGAAGTTGGGGACGGTTTTGCTGGGGGTATCTGCTCCGGATGGCTATGGGCGTCGGTATACAGTCCTTGGTGCGGATCCGTTCCAATCGATTTTGGTGCGTGGGGACGTTTGTAGGTTTACACAATACACCCCAAGGGGTATGGTGAACGTGGGGTATATTAGGGGGAATCCATGGGCGACAATTAAGAGTATCCTAGCTCGATTTATTATTAGTGATTCTGAAGAGGCTCCTGAAGTGCCTTCAGGGGGGTGCATAGGATACTGGGGTTATGAATTGGCGGATTTTGCGGAACCCAAATTACACATTTATCGTTCTTCAGATATCGATTTGCCGGATTGTTACCTGTTTTTGTACGACTCTTTTTTGGTGTATGATCACGTTGGTGGCAGGGCGTTTGTAATAAGTAGTGGTGTAAGGCCAGACGGATCAATTAGCAGGTATTTTGCTCAAAGGCGTGTGGATTGGTGGGAAAGGTTAATTAGAGAAAGTTTAGAGGATCAGCTGGGTTTGAAGGCGAACGGGAATTTTTCTGCTTTTAGTAATTTACCGATTGAGTGTCGGTCGTCTATGACCCGTCAGGAATTTTTACGGGCAGTGGAACGAGCTCGGAACTACATGCGCGAGGGTTATATTTACCAGGTTAATCTATCTCATCGACTAGAGGTGGAAGGTGACATAGACGCGTGGCAGCTGTACCAGGTTTTAATTGAAAATGCGGGTGAGGTTTTAGGTGGATTTTGCAATTTTGGTGATTTTCAGCTGGTGAGCGCTTCGCCAGAACTGTTTTTGCGCATTTATAAGCGTAGTATTGTAACGCGCCCTATTAAAGGTACTAGGCCGCGTGGGAAAACGGAGGCACTCGATGCGCAGTTTCTTCAAGAGTTACGGGCCAGTGAGAAAGAAAAGTCGGAGCTGCTGATGATTACAGATTTGATGCGTAATGATCTTGGAAAGATTTGCGAATTTGGATCGGTAAAAGTTCCTGAGCTTTTTGTTATTGAAACGTATTCCTATGTTTATCATCAGGTTTCTACGGTGACTGGAGTTCTTCGGCCTGGCTTATCGCATTTGGATGTTTTGGAGGCTTGTTTTCCTGGTGGTAGTGTGACTGGTGCTCCAAAGATCAAGGCTATGCAAATTATTCGGGAGCTCGAACCAGTACCCCGAGGTCCGTATACCGGGGCGTTGGGAATAATTGGATTTTCAGAGTCGAGTCACCTTTCGATGGTGATTCGTACGGCTATTTGTTGTCGTGGGAAAGTGTATTATAACGTGGGTTCAGGAATTGTGATAGATTCCGATCCGGGTGTGGAATATGAGGAGACGATGGTGAAGGCCAGGTGTTTCCTGAACTCTCTTCTGCGCACGGGGTTGCGAGCCAAGGTGGCGGACTAGGTTTTGTAAGCTTGGGATATGTACACTTTTGTGGATGGTAAATTTATAGAGAGTAGTAAAGCCAGTGTGCCTGTAAACGACAGGAGTTTTATGTACGGTGACGGTGTGTTTGAAACGGCATCCGTGCGTGAATCTCGGGTTATAGCTTTGGAATCGCATTTAAAGAGGTTAGCAAATGGTGCTGATTTTTTGGGTATTCCATGCGAAGTAGGTCAGATTCGAGATGCTGTTCGAGCATTTGTCGAAAGGAACCGGTTACGGAATGGAATAATTAGGGTGCATCTTTCCCGGGGGAGTTCGAAGCGCGGGTTGGCGGTAGTAGGACCGGTAAAGCCGCGTCTTGTAATTGTGGGGGAGGAAAAAATTCCCTTTGAGCAAGGGAGTGAACACATTGGTTTGAGGCTTGGTGTAGTTGGAGTTGTAAAAGTAGATGAGGGGGTTCCGTTAACGCGTTTTAAGACGGCCAACAGGTTAATTTACATATTGGCTCGGTTGGAAGCGAACAAGGGTGGGTACGATGACGGGATACTTCTGAACCATGCAAATCATATTGTAGGAGCTTCGGCAGCCAATCTCTTATGGGTCAAGGACGGGTGCATATTTTTTGTGCCTCCTTCGGAGGGTGCCTTGCCTGGGATTACACAAGAGTTGGTCAAGCGAATTTGTGGGGCCTTTGGTATTGTCATTCAAGAGCGTCTTGGGCGGCTTGAGGATATATTGGGTGCGGACGAGGTTTTTGTGACGTCTTCTGGGTTGGGTGTGGTAAGAGTTAAGCAGGTAGGTGGCGTACAGTGGAGCGAATCTCCATTGGTGAATCGGATTCGGGCCGCTTATTTAGAGCTTATTTGTGATTCGAGAATTGAGGAGATGTGATCCAAGTCCATGTTTGTGATTGAGAGTGTTTTGATTGAGGATTTATGGCCGTGCACTATGGAGAGTCGTGATTTAGGGCATTGCAAAACTTCGGATAAATACTCGATTAAAGCCTCATTAGCTGCGTTCTCACATGGCGGAGCATTAATGCGTAAGCGTAGGTAGTCGCCATGTAGGCCAACGATTTGATTTTTTGATGCTCGAGGTTGGACTTTGAGTTTGAGCAGCACACCATTTGAGGTTGGGATGAGGCATTTCATACAGTCATATTTTGAGAGCAGGTTGCTTCAGTCGGCTAATAGTGCGTGCGTATAAGGCTTCATATGCGGATGCAGAGCGATCCCATGAAAAATCTTGGTGCATTGCATTGCGCCTGTAGTATTCCATTGCTTGTTTATTGTTGAAGAGCGAAATAGCACGTTCGATGGCTTCGATGAGTGCTTTTGGAGAATACTCTGTAAACTTGATACCTGTACCGCGGGCGGGGTCGTCGGCGATGTCGATTACAGTATCATCGAGGCCACCTACTCGGCGGACAATGGGTAGTGTGCCGTATCGTTGGCTGTACATCTGGTTAAGTCCGCATGGTTCGTATCGAGAGGGTAGGACGAAGAAATCCGCGCCGGCTTCGACCCGATGGGACAGTGCGCGATTGAATCCGGAATGCATATGGAATTTTTGTGGAAAGCGTTGGGCAAGGTTTTTAAATGCTGCTTCGACATGTGGGTTGCCATTGCCTACTAAAATAAATTGGATGTTATGGTGGCCTAGGACGGCTTCAAGTGCGGGTAACAAGATTGATATACCTTTTTGTTCTGTGAGGCGCATGATGCTGGTGAAGAGGGGTGTGTCTGGCTGGACGGGCAAGCCGACTTCGATTTGCAAATCCTGCTTGCATGCTAGTTTTGGGGCCAAATTGTGTGCGTTGTAATGGTGGCGAATCCATGGGTCAGTTTCCGGATTCCATTCTTCGATGTCTATTCCGTTGAGTATGCCCACGAGTTTTGAGGCGTGGGCTTGGAGGTATCCTTCGAGTCCCGCTCCAAATTCTGGGGTGAGTATTTCTCGAGCGTAGCGTGGGCTTACGGTTGTAATTGCATCTGCGAAGCCGATGCCAGCCTTTAAAAAGTTTACTTTTCCGTAGAATTCCACCCCTTCCATTGTAAAGTAGTCCCAAGGAAGATTTGTAAATTGGTACACAGCTACGTCAAACACACCTTGGTATTCGGCATTATGAATAGTGAAGCAAGTAATAGGTTTATAGCTGTTTATCGGGTTGTGAGTTGATTGATGTTGCAAGAACAGGGCAATCATAGCTGTGTGCCAGTCGTGCAAGTGAATTACATCCAGGTTAGGTCCCCATGCGTTGCACAGCTCAAATGCTGCTTTTGAAAATAATAGGAATCGGTAGGCGTTGTCTGAATAATCAACGCCTTGCCATTGATAAAGGCCCGGGCGATCGAATACTGGATGCGAGATAAAGTACACGATTGAGTCATTTGGTTGAGCAAGTGTGTAGACGGTAACCGATTCTGAGTAGGAACCCATGTAAATTGGACCTAGTGTGCAATGTAGGTGGAGGGGGAGGTGGAGGTCTTTTACGGCTTGATAGAGGGGTGTGATATACCGGATTTTATGGCCTCTTTTTGCGAGGGTTTTGCCTAGGCCGGCGACCATGTCGCTTAGTCCGCCGGTACCGGAATATGGATATAACTCGCTAGTTACTGAAGCGATGTTCATATAGGAGGTGCACAAGGTTGTATAGAATGATTTGGGCTAAGAGGCATTTAAGGGGAGAGATATTCGCAACCCATGTACGGACGCAAAACCTCTGGGATCATTACGCGTCCGTCTTCTTGTTGGTAGGTTTCGAGTAATGCTACGTATAAACGTGGTAGTGCCGTGCCGCTACCGTTCAAGATGTGAGGGAACACGTTGTGGCCCGAGGCTGTTTTGTATCTTAGGTTCATACGTCTTGCTTGGTAATCTTCACAATTGGAAACGCTGGAAACTTCCAAATACGCACCTTGGCCAGGGGCCCAAACTTCGATGTCGTATGTTTTAGCGCTGGCGAACCCCATATCTCCTGTGCACAGGAGTACAACTCGGTAATGTAAGCCGAGCAATTGTAACACCTTTTCTGCGTCGTTTACCATGCTCTCGAGCTCTTGATATCCAGTTTCTGGGGGCACGATCTTGACTAGCTCGACTTTATCGAACTGGTGGACGCGAATGAGGCCTCGTGTACTTACGCCTGCAGCTCCGGCTTCGCATCTGAAGCAGGGTGTATAGGCGCAATAGCGGATTGGCAATTGGGATTCTGATAGAATCTCTTCGCGATGTATGTTGGCGAGCGGAGTTTCAGCAGTGGGAATTAGATAAAGTTTGCCGAGGGTGGATTCGTCGAGTCCTTCCCGTACAGCATAATATTGATCAACGAATTTTGGAAATTGGCCGACCCCTTCCATGCAATGGGGACCCACTAAATAGGGAGGGGAGATTTCCTTGTATCCGTGTTTTGAAGTGTGGAGATCTAGCATGAATTGGATAAGGGCACGTTCTAACTTCGCTCCTAAGCCTGTAAAAAGAATAAATCCGCTGCCGGAGATCTTTGTAGCGCGTTCGAAATCTATTAGTCCTAGTTTTTCACATAGTTCCACGTGGGTTTTTGGTTGGAAGTTAAATTGGGGTTTTGTTCCGAATTCTCTAACGACACGGTTTTCGGAAGCATCACGGCCCATTGGTACCGATTCGTGTGGGAGATTGGGGATTTGGAGTAATAGTGATTTACGCTCGGCTTCGAGTGTACGGACTTTAGCTTCCAACTCGTCGATTTTTGTCTTTAGTGCCTTGGTTTGTTCTTTGAGTTGCTCGGCTGCACGCCCTTGCTCTTTGGTTAGTAGTTCGCCGATCTCTCGGGCGAGCTTTTTTCTTTGAGCCTGAGCGGATTCGAGCTCCGCCAGGGCGCGACGCCACTCTTGGTCGATTGCTAGGAGCCGATCGAGTTTTTGCTCGTCTCCGGCATGCCGGGTGGCGAGCCTTGCCCGGACAAAGTCTGGTTTTTCACGTATGAGTTTAATGTCAAGCACTCGCGCATTATAGAAGTCAGGCGGTGCTCAGCAAGATCGAATCCTAGATGACATTTATGAGTTAAGCATTCGTCGGGCGGACCATTTTTCGATGGTACCTACTGCGAGATAGGAAAAAGCGGAAACGGCTAATGCAGTGATATATGGGTAGGAGATGGTACCTGTAAGTTTTCCGAAAAACCACACAACAAAGCCGGTCACAATTGCGCAAAGGGCTGCCTTAGCGCCTCCGAATTTGGAGAAAATTCCAAACACTAACGTTACGAATAATCCGCAACTGCCAAAGGACGAGGCACTTCTACAAGGTGAAGCACAGAACTTGCTTTTAACGCAATTATCCAAGCGATGATTCCAAAAATTATCACACTAATTCGGGTTATTTTCACTTTGTGGAAATCGTCTAAGTCAGGTCGAATCCTAAAAATCAGGTTATGCGCTCCCAAACCAGCCGCGGCGAGCAAGGTGCTATCCACTGTGGACAGTATAGCGGAAAATAAAGCGCCTACGAATACAATGTATGGGAGCGTTGGTAAGTAATGTTTAGCAAGCGTAGGAAGGACTTGTTCGGGGTTTGAGAGGTTCGGGAATAGGATAGCGCCGATTAATCCGCATCCGACGGGAATGAGTCCGACTAACACATAGAGAACGCCAGCGGAGATAGCTGAGTTCCTTGCAATTTTGGGTGATCGAATGGAAAGCACGCGTGCAACGAGTTCTTGGGCAGTAATGGAGCCGCAAATTGGGATGGCCCAATCTTCGATGCCTGCTAAGACTGATTCATATCCTCCAACTAAATCAACTCGGTTAGGCGGTATCGAGTGCATGATTTTGTGGATACCTTCGAAAGAAAACAGAAGTATACCTGCCAAGATAAGTAGGCCGATGATCAACATAATGCCTTGGATAAGATCCGTGATTACATCGGCTTTCATTCCACCAATGGAGGTATAGGTTATACAGACAATGGCTCCAGCAGTTACGGCTTCGAAAAATTGTAATTTTGTTGTGGCGCCTAGAACTTCGCTAAAGGCTCGGATTTGGGCAGCAGCCCAAAGTACCGATGTGGGTATCATCAGTAGCACCACTATCCGTTCTACATTGGGGGAGTATCGTACACGGTATAGGTCTGCTACAGTCGTAAGTTTTCGGCGCCAGAGTGGTATGGCGAAGATGGCTCCCATTAAAACGAGGCACACACCATATCCGAACGGATCGGCATATCCTCCACTGAAACCACGTTCGTAGACTGAACCTGCAGCACCGATACATGTCTCGGCTCCGAACCATGTTGCGAAAAAAGTAAACGTGGCTAGACCAAACCCTAAACGCCGCCCTGCCAAAAGATAGTCGTCTTCAGTTTTGATATTCCTGGCCACTACAGCACTGATAACTAATTGGAGGATGACGTATAGAATTAGGCCTATTGCTTCGAGATTCATTTTCGTCACTTCTAGGTTTGGTATAGCATTATTTTCATACACCCGGAAATATTTTGGCGCGGAAGGATACTATCCAGTAGGCCCATTTTCAACATGTCACCGGTTATAGGTTGTTAGCAGCGATCTGCTGCAGCAAAACTTACATGCTGAGCTTCTAATTTGATAGGGGATGGTTTTGTGTGTTTGCAACAGAGCGCAGAGCCACTCAGTTGTTTGGTGGTTGGTTGTATTATAAGCTTGTGTTACAGTGGCGGAACTTTGAATTGTCTTCTTAGTCGAGCGCAGTGTAACTGAGTAATAAGCGCTTTTGCGTTGTGGTTGGGAATAAGTAATTTAGTTATTGATAATTTGGGTTCCAAAGTCCTTGAACCCCACATTTCAATTAGTTATTGGTATGACTTGTATTGTGCAAGAGTATAAAGCCAGCGAGTTAGAGACTGTAGAGGTTATGGTTATGAACGCAAGGCAGTTGAGTCGACGCGCCGTTTTTTTAGACAGGGACGGTACTATTATTGTGGACAAAAGTTATCTTTCACGACCGGAGGATGTTGAGTTGATACCGAATGCTGGTCAGGCATTGCGACGGCTGCAGGATGCTGGTTACATATTGATCATCGTTTCTAATCAGTCGGGAGTTGGGCGGGGGTACTTTACTATGGAGGATGTCGAGCGGGTAAACCAGCGGCTTTTAGAGGAACTCGAAAAATTTGGGGTAAGGATTTCAAAGATTTATGTAGCTCCGGAAGCACCCGATCAGCCTAGCCGTGGTAGAAAGCCCTCTCCCGCATTCTTGTTTGATGCAGCAAATGAGTTTGGGGTCGATCTCCGTGCTAGTTACGTTATTGGAGATAAATTAAGTGATCTAGAGTGTGGATGGAACGCAGGTGTGCGCGCTGTCATACTTGTCCGCACGGGCTATGGACAGCAAACCCAAGAGCGGCATCCCGAGATCCTTAAGAGGGCGGTTATAGTTGATGATCTCGTGGCCGCAGCGGAGTGGATAATTTCCCAGTCTTTGGATCAGGGGTTCCTATCCAGAGGGGCAACTAATTGAGTGTTCAGGTGATAACTAATTAGCCTCGTATCTAATTATTTTTTTGGCTTGTGCTTATGGTGTTGGTAGATGATGACTATCGCTATTTCGGTGTTTTTAAAATGTTTTTAGGTGTAGGAGGGCACGCTGAAAATCCCGTCCTGTAGGGTTTTTATTTTTACTCTGGAAGTTTTGCTGGTGGAGACGCGAGGAGGCAGGTTAATAAAAGTTGGTGAGGTGTCTTTTTGCATTTTGATTAGCTTTGGAGTGTTTTGTGAAAGGGCTTAAGAAGTATCTAGTTGACGGATTTGCAAAAGTGTTAGTTCAATAGAGCTGGTTTATTGCTCGCCAAAAATGGCAGTAGTTTTCACCATTTGGGGGCAGTGAGCTGCTTAAAATTCCAATAAAGCGTTATGAAAATGAAAACTACTTTTGGAGGGGGCCGTGTGGCAGAGTTCTGTGTTATCTTTCGGGGCCTACCGGTCATAATTTGTGTGATGTGTGTATTAACGTGCGGGCATGGGGCAACCGTGCTTTGGAAAGCGCCTAATGTTAGGGTTGTGCAAGGATTGGATTACAACTTGTTGGAGTTTGAGAACCAGCTTGTGGGGTCAGAACAGGTTCTAGGACATTATGTTGTAGACTGGCGCGATGCGGATTATATGCCTGGTTTTCCCCCATGGTACGAAGATTGGGAGGTGTACACAGCAGGGGGAATTTTGGATGGACATCCTAGTGAGATTTGGATGCGGGTCAGTGGGCAGTACATTTACACCCGAACCGCTATTCCGGGGTCGATTGTCTCGATACATTTGGTTGGAGATAATAATGATGGGATTGCTGATATCAAGGTAGACGGCGAATCAGTAGCACGACTCAACATGTACGCCGAGAAGCAGACGACAGTTGCAGTACTCGTTTTTGGGTTGGCCCGTACCAATCATCAAGTTTTAGTTCAGTGTGAGAGTCCCGACGTTGCGGTATTGGGAGCAGCTACGTTGGAAGAGCGGCCCGCCAAATGGAGTCAATCCCCGCGGTTGGATGATGAATGTCTCTTCATTTGGGGTTGGAACGAGGTTTCGAGGTACGACACCGAGGGCTTCAATATCGCTGCTGATGATTGGGTTTGCGCCAGTACAAACCCAGTTACAAAAGTTAGATGGTGGGGTTCTTTCAATGGATGGCGTCAGTCTGTTTCGCCTCAGAACATACCAAGTGGGTTTGCTTTCCGGTTTTGGCGCGATGTCCCTGCGGGAGAGAAGGAAAAATTTAGCATGCCTGGTGAATTGTTACACACTGTAATTTGCAAAAGTTATGCGTGTGAGTTTTGGGGTTGGGAATGGGATCCACGTCATGGTGAACTAGTAGCGTGTTTCAAGTTTGAGGCAAATTTTGAGCCAGACCAGTATTTTTACCAAGGAGCTGTGGCAGGTACGGTTTATTGGTTAAGCATCGAGGCGATTTATCCGGAAGGAGCTCCCAAAGAAAATCTCTGGGGTTGGACTACCAAACCTCGGGGTGAGGGCAATATTGCGCCGGGTGCTCCTGATGCAGCAGTGACCTCTTCGGATGGTGGAATTTCGTGGTGCCCAATTATATGGCCTGGCGACGACATCAGAACTAATCAATGGGACTTATCTTTTGAACTTTTGTCAGAATACCAAAACCCAACCGTCAAATGGGTCCAGGGGCCTGATTTAACCACGAATGGTATGGACGTTGATATTAGTGGTCCTGGGATTGCTGGACGTACAATGGAATATATGGCTGCAGATGATTTTATTTGTAGGGTGCCAGGTTGGATTACGAACGTGACTATTTGGTGTTCGTGGAGCAACGATGTGCAAAGTGCCCCATTACCGGATCTGTATGTGGGGTTTCATGAGAACAAAAATGGGGAGTATCCTATTCCGGGAAGGGCGATTTGGTGGAGACTCGTACCGAGTTCCGAGTACACAATGACAGAGTATGAATCTGGTTTAGCTGAATGGTGGTTCACACCTCCAGAAATTAGCCGGTTTCCTGGAGACAAAAGGTGTTACATGATTTCGATACCGATAATGAAGGATCCGTTTTATCAGACTGGATCACAGGCAGAGCCTCAAGAGTACTGGTTGGTTATACAAGCTTTTTGGAAGGAACCCTTCCGGATTGGGTTGCTGGGTTGGAAAACTTCATTAGGTCACATATTGGGTGGAGCTGGAGTTTGGGGAATTGGTGAGGCTACGGATAAACCCAATTGGCAAAAGTTATTATACCCTCCGGGTCATCCAAGGTATGGGAGACCGATGAGTTTGGCATTTATGCTGACTGGTATTGCAGACATACACGAGATTAAGTGGTCGCAACCGCCAATGGCTCTCGTTGCGACGAATATATTGAGTGGCTGGGACGAAGTTTCAATTTATGGGTTAGGTCAGATTGTGGCGGATGACTGGGTGTGCGTATACACAAACCCGGTTGTGGCACTCAGGTGGTGGGGGTCTTTTGCAGGTTGGAGCGATGTGGCGTTGCCCCAGACGTTGCCTAAGGGGTTCGTGGTGACAATTTGGAGCGATGAACCACCAGGGCAGTTGTCATTTAGTCATCCTGCACATTGTATTTGGATTGGGTACTGCTCAAATTATGTTGCAAAGTTCGTTGGCTGGGATTTCAATCCTAGTAACGTGGTCCAAATACCTGAGTCGTGTTTTATGTTTGAGGGAGATTTGTCTTCGGGGTTTATCCAACCAGGGGTAAGCAACATTTTTTGGGTTAGCATTGCTGCTGATTATGGCCCCAACGGGCCTGAGGCAAACGCATGGGGATGGAAAACGGTCCCCCGGAACCCAAGTTCGTTAGCACCAGACGCAGCTTGCCGGATTTTTAACCCCACCGCGCCAATTGTAGGATCGTCTTATAAAGAAGGGGAGCCTATCTATTGGCCATACCGGACAAACCTCTGGGATATGGCCTTTGAGTTATTCACTAGCAGTGTCGAAATTGATTTTGGAGATGCGCCTTGTCCATATCCTACTTTGCGCTCACAAAACGGCGCACGTCATTACGTGTTTTCCGATTTCCATCTAGGAAAACGTATAGATGCGGAGGTGGATGGGCTTCCGAATTTGGCTGCACACGGGGATGATTTAATGGGCACGGATGATGAGGACGGTGTTTCAGCAGACAGCATTCGCCTACGAGTAGGGGGGCTGGCTACATTGCAAGTCAATTTAGTTTCACCCACTGGTGTTGGCCGGCTGGATGGTTGGATAGACTTTAACCGAGACGGTCATTGGACTACGGAAGAAAAAGTTGCAGACAATGTTCCACTTGTAAGTGGATCAAATGCGATTGTTGTTACGGTTCCTGAGGAGGCTTCTGTTGGGCCTACATACGCTAGGTTTAGGCTAAGTAGCAAAGGAGGATTGGAACCGACAGGTGTGGCAAACGATGGAGAGGTAGAAGATTATTGCCTTACGTTAGTCCAGCGGCGACCTCTAACAAATATTATTACCGCAACGATCACATTAAGCACTAATTTAGTGAGGGTGAGTTGGCCCGCCGAGACCGGAGTCCACTATAGATTGCAAGGTGTGACAAACTTAATCGGTGCACCAACCAATTTACTGTGGTTCGATATAGGTTCAGATGTGATTGGTCCAACAAATTCGCAAACCAACTTGCTCGATGGAACTAACCGGTTTTTTAGAGTGGTAATACCCTACATTGAGGCTGAGTAGGTCCATTTATAATCTGAGCAGGAATACCACCAAGAAGTACATAGGATCAGGTCGGAACGGCTACAGCTCATCCGGGATCAGTACCTTGACAGATGTCTCGGGTCAAACAATGTGTGGGAAAACAAGTAACTGTGGAGTTGTTCGAGTAGATCCAAGTTTATGGGGGCTAAAGGCACCACCCTGTGGCGTCAAAAAGGTTTATGAGGCGTTACTGGATATCTATTCCAGGCAACGCATGCATCTGTGCATTTCAAATTTCTAATTCAGAGCTGTACCCCCCTAAAATGCCTATATTGTCAAAATGATGAGCTAGGGGTGTTGGGCCTTTTGAGATTTCCCAGGATAGCGGTTACGAATAGTGACGATACATTCTGGATGCCATTTAGCCTAACGAGTTGTGGTTTGTTTCACCAAGCGTTTACTAGAGTGAAATTAGCGGCGTTGATGGGAATCGCATTTTTCTTTGGGTCTATGTGTTTAGGGTTCATTTGCCGATGCGAGGGGCTGTATGGGGAGGAATTTTAGTACGAACCTACGTGTTAAGTTTGTATGGGGAATTAAGGTTTTAGCTCTTGGGAATCCCAGGTAGATAGGGCTGGAGAGGAGTGGGCTGTTGATACGTAAATGGTCATTTTTGTTCAATGAGCTCCTTCGGAGGAAAGGTTACAGACTCAGGAAAACGTTTGTGGACATTGAAAGGAATTTACATCGGTGAGTGATCTGACTTGCAAGGCCTCAGGTTGTTAGAGTATACGCAAATGGCATGTTAAAAGATTTGATCGAATGGTACCTAAGGTCGTTGGATGCAGGGGGATATCCGTTGATTGCCCTTTTGATGGCGATTGAAAGTTCTATTGTGCCGTTGCCCAGCGAAGTAGTTATTCCACCTGCTGCTCATTTAGCGCATACTACTGGCCGTTTTAGCTATCCTGGGATAGTGATTGCTGGGGCGGTGGGATCTTGGTTGGGCGCCAGCGCAATGTATTGGATTGCCCGGTTAGGGGGCAGGCCTTTAGTTTTGCAATACGGCAAATACTTTTTGATTACTTATTCGAAGATCCAAAAGGCCGAGGTTTGGGTGAACAAGTTTGGTTCGTACGGAATCTTCGTTTCCAGACTCCTACCAGTCGTGCGGCATTTGATTGGAATTCCTGCGGGAATCTTAAAGATGGATTATCTTAAATTCTCCGTTTACACGCTTTTGGGATCTGCTTTGTGGTGTGCAGTGCTTTGTTATGTAGGGGTCAAAATGGGCCAGGACGAACAGCTCATGCGGGGCGAGTTACACAGAGTTACACTATGGCTTGGTGGTACTGTCATAGTGCTTGGTGCAATGTATTATTTCTTTGTACACCGGGTTGTGAAAAAAGGCTGTCGGTAATAAAAGCCAAACACAAACGGAGTTATTCGGTTGAAAAGTGCGTTTTTTACTGGCGGCTTAAGCGTTGATATCTTTGGGGTAGGTTTTTTCTTGGCAATGTGTGTTACGCTGCGGTAAAGCTTAACAGTAAGCGAGGTCGGGTAGGAACTTGGGGTTTTTGCTTTAATACCTATCCAAACTTCGAATTTTTGAAATTAAATTTTGAGGACATCCTAGATTGGGGGGCAGCAAATGTAATTGCGCGTGGGCCGAACGGCTAAACAGACGGTTGCTCTTATTGGTAATAACGAGAGGGTTGCGGCGAGCCGTTCATAAGTGTGTTGCATCCCAGGAATATAGTTTAGGGCATCGAAAGCTATCTTTTTGTGCAAATGATTAAGCCAGGAGCTCTTACGGAAGGGGAAGAGCTTTCTGCCCAAGGCATCAGCATAGCTGTTGTTGGGGTTTTTGGTTTTATGCGGAGGCTAAATGGAAATGGTTTGGGCCCGGGAACTGGGTTTCTAATTAATAGGCAGATCGTGTGTGTGTTTCAGTTACGAGGGCATTTTGGGACCCAGAAGCGGGGTTGGAAGTGGTTAGAGGGGTATGGGGGTAAGATCAGGAATAAAAAATTGATTGACTTAAGAGTAGGCTTAGGTGTTGTAACCACGGTGTTTTAAGTTGCGTTTTCCTAGTTTCGGGGTTAAAACGTAAAACGCTTCCGCCTTCTGGATTAGACCAGTTAGGCGAAAGCAAAAAACTTTAGCATTAAGAACCATGATAACGAGAAACGGAAAGACTTTTGTAACTGTCGATGCAAATGAAGCAGTTGCATCGGTAGCATATCGGACGAATGAGGTAATGGCTATTTATCCGATCACGCCGTCCTCGCCTATGGCGGAATGGTGTGATGAATGGGCAGCGGAAGGCCGTACTAATTTATGGGGTATGGTACCGACAGTGATAGAGATGCAGAGTGAGGCGGGAGCAGCTGGGGCGCTGCATGGGGCTTTACAAACAGGATCACTTGCAACAACCTTTACGGCTTCTCAGGGGCTCTTGCTGATGATCCCCAATATGTACAAGATAGCTGGGGAATTGCTACCTACCGTGTTTCATATTTCAGCGCGCTCCTTAGCTACCCACGCGCTGTCTATTTTTGGTGATCACATGGATGTGATGGCTGTTCGGCAGTGTGGTGTGGCTATGCTAAGCGCTGCCTCTGTTCAGGAGGCTCATGACATGGCCGCTATTGCCCAAGCTGCCACCTTGGAGTCGCGTATTCCCTTTGTGCATTTCTTTGACGGTTTTAGAACTTCGCACGAGGTACAAAAGATCGAGTACATACCTGATGAAGTTTTGTTGGAACTAATTAAGGAAGAAGCTATTGCGGCGCATCGAGTACGGGCTTTAAACCCAGATAGACCAGTAATTCGTGGCACAGCTCAAAATCCCGACGCGTATTTCCAATGCCGCGAGGCAGTAAATTCGTTTTATTTAAAATGCCCATCCATTGTCCAAGGGGTGATGGACAGGTTTGCTGCTTTGACTGGCCGAAGGTACAACCTATTTGATTATGTAGGAGCTCCCGATGCGGAACGCGTGATTGTGCTGATGGGATCGGGCTGCGAAACTGCTCACGAGACAGTTGAATATCTTGTGAAGCGTGGTGAAAAAATTGGTGTATTAAAAGTAAGGTTATACAGACCTTTTGATGCTCGACGATTTGTAGAGGCTTTGCCACCGACGGTGAGAGCAATAGCTGTGCTCGACAGAACAAAGGAGCCAGGTTCGGTAGGCGAACCTTTATACCTGGATTGTGTAAGTGCGCTTGTCGAAGGTATCGCAAATAAATGGGGTAACCTTAGCGATATGCCTAAGGTAGTTGGGGGGCGGTACGGCCTTTCTTCAAAGGAGTTTACGCCTGCGATGGTAAAAGCTGTATTTGATAACCTGGCCAAAGAGGTACCGAAGAATCATTTCACTGTGGGTATAAAAGACGACGTCACTCACACAAGTTTGGATTATGATCCAGAGTTTTCTACTGAAGATCCGAGGGTTATCCGGGCGCTCTTTTATGGTTTGGGTTCAGACGGTACTGTGGGCGCGAATAAGAACTCCATCAAAATTATTGGCGAACACACTGATTATTATGCACAGGGCTACTTTGTGTACGATTCAAAGAAGTCTGGGTCAATGACTATTAGCCATTTGCGGTTTGGCCCCAAACCTATAAGGTCGACATACCTTATAACACGTGCCCAGTTTGTTGCATGCCACCAACCGGTATTTTTGGAAAAGTTTGATTTGACAAAGCCATTGGTGGAAGGAGGGACGTTCCTTTTGAATACCCCATACTCCAAGGATGAGGTTTGGGACAAGTTGCCGCGGGTGGTCCAAGAAGGCTTGATTAAGAAGAAGGCGCGATTCTATATCATTGATGCAACCCGCGTCGCACGGGAAAGTGGGATGGGGGGCAGAATAAACACAATCATGCAAGTGTGTTTCTTCGCACTTTCTGGTGTGTTGCCTAAGGAGGAAGCAATCCAGGCAATCAAAGAAGCGATAAAAAAGACTTACGGAAAGAAGGGTGAAGATGTGGTGAAGAAAAACATTGCTGCTGTGGATAATGCGTTAGCTAATTTGCATGAGGTGCCTGTTCCAGGGGTTATAACCAGTAAGATTGAACTACGACCGCCCTTAGTTGGTCAGATGAATGAATTTGTAGAGCGGGTATTGGGGGCACTGGTGGCTGGGATGGGTGATGATCTGCCGGTAAGTGCATTTCCAGTGGACGGCACGTTTCCAACGGCTACCACTCAGTACGAGAAACGGAACCTGGCACTTGAGATTCCCATCTGGGAGGAAAAGAGTTGTATACAATGTTGTAAGTGTGTTGCAGTTTGCCCGCATGCATGTTTACGGGCGAAGGTATACGACCCTTCAATTCTCGAAAAAGCTCCAGCAACCTTTAGATCAGCTGACGCCCGACATCCAGATTGGAGAGGATTAAAATTCACAATACAGGTTGCACCAGAAGATTGTACTGGCTGCCGGATGTGTGTAGAGGCGTGCCCAGCTAAAAACAAGCAAGATCCAACGAAGAAAGCCATTAACATGGAGCCCAAGGCACCAATCTTGGATCGGGAGAAAGAGAACTGGAATTTCTTCCTGTCGATTCCGGATTTCGATCGTACGAAGATCAAGGTTACACAATTGCGTCAGCAACAAGTAATGCGGCCATTGTTTGAGTTTTCAGGTGCGTGTGCGGGTTGTGGTGAAGCACCATATATAAAGATGCTAACCCAGTTGTTTGGTGATCGGGTACTGATTGCTAACGCTACTGGATGTTCATCGATTTACGGTGGGAACTTGCCCACGACTCCATATTGTGTGGATGCTAATGGCCGCGGCCCAGCATGGTGCAACTCGCTATTTGAAGACAATGCCGAGTTTGGTTTTGGTTTTCGCATTTCAATTGACAAGCAGCGTGATTATGCGATCTCGCTTTTGCGGAAGTTAGCCCCGCACCTTGGTGATGATTTCGTGGATGCGATAATTAACGCTGATCAATCAACGGAGGCCGGGATAGCGCAGCAACGGGAGCGGATTGCCGTGTTAAAATCACGCTTGAAACAAATAGATATGCCACAGGCGCGTAGGTTGTTGTTATTGGCGGATTGGCTTGTTCGTAAAACGGTCTGGATTATTGGCGGGGATGGTTGGGCATATGACATTGGCTTTGGTGGCTTGGACCACGTTTTAGCCAGTGGTAAGGACGTCAACATATTGGTTTTGGATACCGAAGTCTATTCGAACACCGGTGGGCAAATGTCAAAGGCAACACCGCGGGCGGCTGTGGCTAAATTCGCAGCTGCGGGTAAACCTACACCTAAGAAAGATTTGGGGTTGATGGCAATGACATATGGACACGTGTATGTGGCAAGCGTAGCGCTCGGTGCAAGAGACGAACATACTCTCCGGGCGTTTGTGGAAGCGGATTCCTATCCAGGTCCTTCACTGATTATAGCTTATTCGCATTGTATTGCTCATGGTATTGATGTTGAAGGTGGTGCGGGGATTAAACAACAGAAGTTGGCAGTGGATTCTGGCCAGTGGTTGCTTTATCGCTATGATCCGCGGCGCGCCCAGGCAGGCGAAAATCCACTGCAAATCGACGCAGCTGCTTCTCAAGCTAAAGTGCTTGACTATCTCATGACAGAAAACCGGTTCAGAATGTTATTGAAGAGCAAGCCTGAGGAGGCAAAGAAGTTGTTCGAAGCTGCGCAATTGGATGCAGAGCGAAGGTTGCGGTTCTATGCTCTAATGGCTGGGCAACTCCAGTCTAAGGACCAAACTCAGAGCTAAATGCCTTCTTAATAATATCGGTATGAAATTAATGGAGTCTGGGATTTCACGTGAGTGGGTCCCAGACTCTTTTTTACAACTATGCCTTTAACTGACCCGTTGGGTTTTGTTGAACTTTCCTTAGCGAAGGCCAAGATGCTGATTCTCCCGATTCTTTCGTGGCACGGCATCCAATAGTTGAATTTTTAGATGAAGCCTTGTAGCTGAGGCTAGTCTGTTAAACCTGCCAACCAAAACATCATGGCGAGATCTTTTTAGGGGTGTGATTTAATTAGTTGGGGACGGTTACTTCCTCGCGCTACGCTGAGGGAATTATGCTTGGGTTTTGTTGCTCAAAATGTCAGTTCCTACTTTTTAAGGGATCCAGATGTTGAGTAAAGTAATTCGATCAACTGTTTTTTAATCATGGCTCGTTGGCATCTTACGAGTGTTAAGCCAAGTTTTTGGAGAGTTTTAACGAGGTCATCTGCGAAGTTTTTTCTAGTGGCCTCGCAGGTGCTGTTAAGGACCTGATTTATTGAATAGGTAGTCATTACCGGAATCCCATTCCATTCGTACCACTGGCCCCTAGCCTTGGAGATGTTAACTCCTTTGATCCCCAAAAGTGTTTCGAGCGCAATCGGCCCCAAAGCTAGGATCACGCTAGGCCTTATCGTTTTAATTTGCTTGTGGAGGAACTCACAACAATTAATCCCGCATTTTGCCACTGGAGATCCGTGATTAGTTTCGGAGTTTTTCCCAAATGCGGAAGGATTGCATTTTATTGCCGTAGTCAGGTAAGCTAGTTCTGGTGGCATGCCACCAATGCGGAGCAGTTGGCGTAAGATTTGTCCCTGCCATCCAGAGAAGGGTTGTTGGTTTCGTGTATCCTCAGGGGATGGGAACTCTCCGATTATCATGAGTTCTGCATTGATGTTCCCAAACCCGAAAATACGGCCTGGCCTCTTTTTCCCGCATTTTGGGTTACACTTTTTACATATTGATATTGCTTGTCGGAGCTCTTCTAAGGCTGGTGTCTTTCCATTAGCTATGATGTACCGCTTTTTGACACTCGCCTGAGTGGGGTCTTCACCTTCACGCAGTAATTGCCGAGTAATTTGACTTTCGTAAGTGGTGCTGCAATTTGATTTATTAACGCTGGTGCCCATTACCCACACCTCCTTTCGGTCGCCTTCGTTAAATCCCGCAATAAACATATCTATGTACAATTTTTTGTCCACTACAAGTTTCCACCCTTTGCAACCAAACCTCCACCAATATTTTGAGCATCACAAGTGCCAAGGAGAGTGGGGAAATAAAAGCCGCATAGGCTGTAATTCATATGACCGCAAATCAGTTGTCGGATAAAAAGTTGTTGGTACGAAGGTTTGCATGGGGAGTTAATTATTTTTGGGTTTTGGGGATAATTGCGCGTAACACAGGTTCGTTCCACTTCTCAGTTCGCACGTCGAATGCAACGAAATTGCCATCGAACTGCCAATAAGCCCAACTCCATTGTCTTGACTCAGCTTCCGAGACTACATGTTGTAACCAAATATATCGATCGGGTTCAGGGGCTCGATCATAAACCCCAAACTCTCCTAAATATACGGGACGTTTGTGTTGTTTGGCCCAGGTTTGTGCCCTGTCAAAATCTTGGATTAAGGTCCTAACGTCGTCCTGCGAGCCCCACCTTATGTCAACTTTATCTGCTTTTCCGGCAAACGCAGTACCCTGGTGGGTGAAGTCAAAAGGTGCATAATAATGGATGGTCACTATTATATTGCGGTCGGATTCGGGTAACTCCAGTTTTGGGAGCATATCAATACTGTTCCATTGACCAGGTCCGATTATCACAACACGGTTGGGATTGGTCCTGCGTATAACCGTTAGTGCATCTCGGAGAAATTGGTTCCACAGCTCCGGGGTTAGTTTTGAATTGGGCTCGTTTAAGATTTCAAACAACACAGAGTCAGGTTGGTTTTTAAGATGATTGGCTAGAATATCCCAGGTTTTTAGGAACGCCTTTTTGTATTTTTCTGGGTCATGCCCCATCAATGTAAACTCGTGAAAATCCACTACTACCATAAGTCCTTGGGCAAGCGCGTTACTAATCGCCCAGTCCAATGTGTTCAAATAGTGATGCGAGATAGTATTTGTTTCTTCAGCCAGGCCGGGGTTGTCACGGAATGGATGTAAATTAATGCGGACGTGGTTAAACCCAGCCGCTTTTATCTTCCCGAAGTATTCTATTTTGAACCTAGCTTTCGAGAAGTCCCGCCAAATAGGATCGTAGCCCAAAATGTTTATCCCTCGGCCTAGCCGTTTGTTGATTTCGTACACTCGCTGGTCAGGGGTTGTTGTTTGTGGTGTTTTGCAACCTAATGCCGGTAAGAGAGCGGTGCATAATATAAGTAAAAGTGACACAGAGCCAGCCCTTTTTAGTGCGGAAATTGTTTTTTTCATTTATAGAAACGATAGTTAATTTGCGTTGCTGCACTTGCAACTACAACAAGAGCCTTCTCTGCAAGATCTCGGTTCACTTGACACGGAGCTTTTTGGCGAAAATGACGAGATAAGTTTTTCCAAGTCTGTATTTCCACAATTTGGACATTTTGACCCTTGCCATTTTGTGGTGGGTAACAGAAGTTCTCCTGACCATCCACATTTTTTGCATGTAAATTCGTATAGCGGCATACAAGTTTAATTTCTTTACCCAAGCGGGTTTGTTAGTCAAGCAGACCCAGTACAAAAAGTAGCCCCTTTTGTTTCGGTAAAATACCCAATCGGCCTAACGGCAAAACAGTAGGCATAGGAAGGGCCGGCTCTATGACACCTCCCTAGTATAAACAGGGGCGCTTTTGAATGGGGGTGCAATTGAACGGCGTTAAGCGAATATTTGCTATAGGCTTTGGTGTTGATCTGTTTGGAATGTGGGATAAGTTTTATAGTTGGTTTGAGTGGCTTGCATGTTTAGAAATGCGTTTCCAAGCTGCTTAGGAGTAGGTTTATGCCTCGAAGCTACATATTTGAATGTCCACGATGTTTATACAAAACTGTGGTGGTCGGGGGGTTAGAGGAAGGATTACATTGCCATTTCCAAACGGTCGTTTGTCACACATGCCGTAGACTATATGACATTCCAATTAAACTGAGGGTACCTATTACCCAGGCATATAGTGCCTCAGCCAGCGGTTTAAATCAATTTTATAAAGTAGCAACGTCCGACCCAGCAACTATTATCAATCGCTTGGTTAAAACTACTGAAAGCAAATGGATTGACGGAAAGTTGGTTTGCCCTCGATTTCCATCCCACGTTGTTGAAAAATGGAATCATCCTGGTGCATGCCCTATCTGTGGAACCATTATGGAACGCTCATTAAGACCTTACAGAGTATGGGATTGATGTGTTGCCAGGCATGGAGCATTCACGTTGGTTATGCGCCAAAATTGCTTTTCCGAAAGTTGCTTCTGGAAAGCGTAAGTAAAGGCTGAATTTTTCCCTGGCAATATTATTGACCGCAACAAGGTAAGATTACGATGCTATTTTCCCGGTTTGTAAATCGTTCGAAATGAAATATGTAGGTCGGATTAACACTTTGCATCCCCCTGAAAGTGGTTACTTTGATCCTCAAAAATGGCGCAAGGTTTCGGGGTAATACAAAATCTGCTTGGCAGGAGTGAGTTTCCGGTTAATGATTCATCTCGATGAGTATAAATCGGTGGATAACAGCGATGGTTGTATTGCTCGTGATTGAGGCTGTAATTGTAGCAGGCCTGACGGCTGTATGTGAATTGCATTTTAGATCAATACGGCGTATGCAGCCTGAACTTGCTCGGGTTCAAGGAATCCAAGCTTCTATCGGGCAGTTGATTGCAGAAAGCTTGGAGTATTCCAAAAAAAATCCATCGATTCTTAAGGTTTTGGAATCCACAGGATTAAGGTCGCAGCCATCCCAATCGCAACCGGTGCAGCAACAGCAAGGTCGCTCGCAAACACGTTAACGCTTATTTAGAAGGAGGTTCAGATGAGTCATGTGGATATGAATTTGTTTGATATGCCCACCCCAGGTGACGGATCCCCTACTAAGATGCAAAATGCTAATGAAGGGATGCCCTCAACATCTTTAAATCACTCAACCCAGGAGATCTCAAAAGAAAGTGAGATATTTTGGCATAAAAAGGTTTTGTTTTGGACACTAGTAGGTCAGTTGCTTCTGGGCGGTTCATTCGGATTTTTCATGCTTCGTCAGGCTGTGATGCTTAATCGCCAGAAGATAGAGCAGAAGAGGGTCATTATGAATTTTAATAGTAACGAATTACCTCGAATTGAGTTGCTCCTAAATTCGTTGCGAATGTTTGGCTCTACAAATCCGGACTATGCCCAAATACTTGGTCGACATGTTTTGTTCATGCCTGTTTCGCAAACGGGGGCTCCTTCAAAGGTGGTACCAGTGAGACCACAAGCGACCTCCCCAATAGTGACTGCACCAGCGGTGCCATCCAAAGGTCAATAAGTTAAAGAGGGGTTGAGACTGGTTGATGCGTTGTTATTGCGATTGGTAGTTGTGTCGCAAAGTGCGGCAGTATTTTGTTTTTAATAAATGCCTTTGGCTTTTTCCTGTCGCTCTGTGAAATCCAAATTTGTGGTTATTTTTATAACGGATATGGTGTATCTAGTTAACCGAGGCTTTTTTGCTAAATGTAGCCCGGTACATTTTTGTTTTGGGTGAAGTTTGTGACACGGGTAATGATTGAAAATAAAAATTAAGTGAGAATGGGAAAGAGAGGAGCATTAAGCAATTGTCTGAGTTTTCATCTGAGACCCCTCAGAGGAAGGGGTAAGTAGCTTTTGGCTCAATGAGTTTTTTCTAAGGCTCTACCGCAGTTATAGCAGAATTTTGCGTTTTGGGGGACCAGGGTTTGGCAATCAGGGCAAGTTAGTTGTCTTTGAGTGTTGTGGTAATGAATCCAAAGATTTCGGCCATATGGGATCCAAGTAAAAAGGTACGCGAAAATAAACACGGAATCCCGTCGCCAGATTGAATAGGCCAGAAGCAAACCGGCCCCTGTTAGGCTAAGCCACCAAAATGCAGCTGGGACGACAACCTGTTTTTGTTTTTCAGTTGCGTACCATTGAACAATAAACCGGGAAAAAAACACAAAATTTCCCAACCACCCAATTATTTTCCAGGTGTGCCATTCGATCCCGAATAATTTTCCGCCTGGGCAAAGCAGACTAGTTAGTGAATCCATCACACAAGCACTATACTCTTGCGCCAGTCTTTTTAGAAGTTTTAAGCGCGTTTGGAAGGTTCTTTCTAGGGGAATAGAAGGCGGCTTATAGGCGCGGTGTGCGTTTCCACATTACACGGAGATAAAACCGATAAATAATTCACGACAAAAACAATTTTTTCTTGACAAGGTGGGGATTTTAGAGTGATAACATATCTATGAGAGCGTGGCAGTTTAGGCATAAGGCTTTTACCCTCATTGAGCTCCTCGTGGTTATTGCGATAATCGCAATTTTGGCTTCTCTTTTGATGCCTGTTTTAGGCAAAGCAAAACAGAAGGCACAAGGGATTGGCTGTCTCAATAATCTTAAGCAATTGCAAATTGCTTGGGTGCTTTATTCAGACGACCACGAAGATAAAATTGTCCGGACAGGTGGATTGCAGTCGTTAGTAACAAACCCAGATGACCCTGCCGCCCAGCCTGGCGGTCCTAAAGCTAATTGGGTATTAGGGAGTGTGAACCCAAACGACGGGGCTGCTATGTCTACAAACGTCAAGTTCATTATAAATGGGCTATTATATCCGTACGTTCAAAATTTAGCGGTTTATAAGTGTCCAGCTGATCGTAAAACTGGCCCTGGGGGTGCTCCAACTGTCCGAAGCGTATCGATGAATGGTTGGATGAATCCAATTTCAATTGAAAGTTTTAGTCCACAGAACCGTGTGTTTAGAAAGCGGTCAGATATAGTAAATCCACCCCCATGGAAATGTTGGGTGTTAATTGACGAGAATCCTGGCACAATTAATGACGGCTGGTTCATGGAAGACCCAGTAAATTACCCAAATACGTGGGTTGATATGCCCGCGTGTTACCACAAATCGGCCGGCGGGATGTCTTTTGCAGACGGCCATGCGGAAATCAAAAAGTGGACGGATTCCAAGGTGCTAGCGCAGAGGTTTCCCACATTTACAACACGGGATATGAACTCACCTGACCTACCTTGGTTGCACGAACGTACCACCTCAAGGAAATAGGGTGTTTAAAACCGAAACGAATAGTATGTAGAAGCCTGGGTTTTAGATCATCCTTTTAAAGTGGTTTTCTCGGATGGAAAGGTTTGTAGTTTGTTCCCTCGAAGGTGGTGAGGCCCGCGTCAATGCCAGAATGCTTTAAAAGAGTAGGGTAGCAATTTTCAAAGACTTCGGTACTAGCTTTTTTTTCGGTGCAAGTGGGAGTTCAATATTGTGGCTTAATCAGAATATAGATCTAAGCAAAGCAGAGAAATCGATGAATGATTGTTTGATGGGGAGCGGCGTACATTACATGTCTCCAATATGTACTTCTAGTGAGGAGGGGTGCGTTTGTGGAATTTTTCGGGTCCATTTTCGCGGTTATTTGGGTGTGTATTGGTCTCTTGGTAAGAAGTAAAGAAGCCGGAAGCCATCCGGTGTTCGGAACTCTTCCCGCAAGGTAGGTGCGAAAGCATCTGTTATAGTGGTTAGGAAGTGATTGCTGGGAAGGCTCCTCTTTTAAGCGCTCAAATTTCCTGTGCTTCCGAAGGAGAAATTGGTAGAGATTGGGTGGGATGAAAGGTAGTTTGTGTCAACGAAATACTTGTCGATTGCTAGGCAAATCAAATTCGATGTATGTGTTAGCCAGTTTGGTTGTGAAATTCCATCGGTTAAAGTGGAGGATAGTGGTTCTTGCGTGGTTTTGGTCTTTGGGCTTTACAATGGATTGTAGGTCTAGCGGGTTGCTTAACGAGCCCTTGGATATTAGCAGTGATTTTGTAGATTTTTCGAACACGTACTTTTTAGCCGATAAGATAGTGGAGTTTGACCCTGCGAAGCGTGAGGGGAAGATACAATATCAACGCGCGAAATATCAGACCAGGTATGCTTTCAACAACACACTTGCTGCGTTGACTCCTATGGAACCCGATGAGTTTCCTTCAACTGAATACGAAGCAAATCCGGTGTTGCCGTTTTGGATTGAGTTTGTGTCCCCGCGCACGATTCGAATTCGGGTGTTTACGGGGCCTCAGTTTGTGCGTGGTGAATCCTTGATGCTGGTAGGTCCGGTTCCCAAGGACTCCTCGTGGTGTTACTGGCCTATGGATGCAGGGTATTGCTATAGCAATCAGGCTGGAATGTTAATTATTCGGACAAATCCTGTGCGTTTCGAAATCAAGGATTCAAGTGGACGGTTATTGACTCAGACACACCATTTCAAGGACAACTCAATGAGTTTTACCCCTATTTTGCCTTTTGGATTTGTGCGGAGAGCATATGATTACTCTCGCAGTATGGCTGCCGTTTTCACGTTATCACCAGGGGAGAAAATCTTTGGGTGTGGTGAATCATTTACTGAGTTTAATAAACGGGGGCAGCGGGTTGTGTTATGGGTCGATGACAGCAACGGGGTTCAAAATGAAACAATGTACAAACCGATTCCTTTTTTCCTGAGTAGCCGTGGATATGGCATGTTCATAAACACGGGTGCCCCTATAACAATCGATTTCGGCCGCTATTTTAGCGGGATAAACTCAATAATGGTAGGGGATGACGAGTTAGACCTTTTTATATTTATTGGCCAACCCAAAGAAGTAATTGGTGAGTACACGGCACTTACTGGGAGATCACCCTTGCCGCCTTTGTGGTCGTTCGGGCTTTGGATGAGCCGATGTACTTATTTAAGCGAGGCGCAAGTCCGTGAGGTAGCTAGCAGGCTGAGGCAAAACTGCATCCCATGCGATGTGATTCACCTTGATACTGGGTGGTTTGAAACTGATTGGCGGTGTGACTATGAGTTTTCAAGGAACCGTTTCCCTAATCCTGAAGGAATGATTGCTGATCTCAGGAAACAAGGGTTCCGTATTTCAGTGTGGCAGCTTCCATATTTTACCCCTCAGAACCGGCTATTTAGCGAATTGGTCACGAATAACCTTGTGGTCCGTGATCGGAAGGGCAATTTGCCTTACGAGGATGCGATATTGGATTTTTCGAATCCAGCCGCTGTTCAGTGGTACCAGTCTAAACTAGCCAACCTCCTGAGGCTAGGCGTTGCTGCTATAAAGGTTGATTTTGGAGAAGCCGCACCGTTGACCGGAATATATGCTTCGGGCCGCACCGGCTTTTACGAGCATAATTTGTATCCCTTGCGGTATAACAAGGCTGTTGCCGAAATTACCAAGCAAATCACTGGGGAAAACATAATTTGGGCACGAAGCGCTTGGGCGGGAAGCCAGCGATACCCAGTTCATTGGGGTGGCGATGCGGAAAGTACCGATCAGGGTATGGCAGCTACGTTGCGAGGGGGATTATCTCTTGGGATATGTGGTTTTACTTTTTGGAGTCACGACGTTGGTGGATTTATTTCAAGACCAACGGAAGATCTATATCTTCGCTGGATTGCTTTTGGCGCATTTAGCTCTCATATGCGTTGTCATGGAATTGCTCCTAAGGAGCCATGGGAATATGGAGAAGACACAATGAAGGTTGCTCGAAAGATTATTGAGACAAGATACCGATTGATGCCATACATCTATGCTCAGGCAGTGGCAAGTGCTAGGACTGGGCTTCCAATGTTACGTGCTTTGTTCATTGAATATCCGGATGATCCAGGGGCTTGGTGTGTGGATGATGAATATCTTTTTGGCCAAGATATGCTTGTTGCTCCTTTGCTTCATGAAGGCGAACGTGTGCGAAACGTATATCTTCCTTCGGGGGCATGGGTTGATTATCAGACTGGGAAAACTTATGGCTCGGGATGGCATCAGATTACTGCCAGTGGGCTGCCAATAGTCATTCTTGTCCGAGAAGGCGCAATAATTCCCCACATCGGGCTAGCACAATCTACTTCGGAGATGAATTGGGGAGAGTTAGAACTGATGGTGTTTGCAAAAAAGTCTGTCCATGCGAAAGGAAATGTGTGTTTGCCTACCGATAATAGGTTGGTTGAAGTAACTGCAGTAAGGTCAAATGGGACCTACGAATTGCTATCAAACCCATTGGCAGGGAGGACCCGGTTAACAGTGAGACAAGTAAATTTTGATTGAGGGACGTTTTAGCCGACTTCGTTTAAAAGAGAGAGTTTGGCTGTGATTAGAAATGAAAGGGAGACGGAAGAAAGGAGATAGTGTTAGTACGACTGAAGTAAAACCATTCCATTAGATCCAAATTGGCAGCTGAATTCATACCGGTTTTTACAGGTCTTAAGCTAGGGTATTATCCCGTGAGATAATTCAAACTTTGCACTGTGGAGCAGAGATAAAATCTGAGCACGCTACCGTAGAAAAAGTTTAAATTAGGTGAATTTTGGGACGCTAAGATCTGGCTGGATATGTATTGGGCAAATGGGAAGTTGGGTTATATATTGGAGCCACAAAAGATTCCTGGCAGTGAACGGTTTTGCAAGAAAAGTGTTCTGGTAAGCTCGGGTGTAAAATTCGAGGGGTGGAGAGGCAGCGGTTGAGTTATAAAAATGCGATGAACTTTGTTGCAATTTAGTTTGAAGATTTTAAAAATTACACAAGTATGAAAAGAAATGTGGACTCGCTGAAAAAACCGGGAGCTGATAATACCGCCTGGATTGTCGTAATTGCCGCATTGTTGGTTTTCCCTTTTTTACTCGCGTTGCGAGCACAAGAAGTATGCACCAGTTGTGAATATCAGGTTCTTGTAACTGGGAGCTTTTCGCATCAGAAAGTGCATTCCTCGGTGCCTATTGAGGGTGCTGGACAAAATGATGCTGTTTTTCGTGAAGATGTAAACGGCACCAATTTCACAGTTACAGTTTCCGGGTTACCCGCGGGGAAATACGAAATAATGATAGGGTTAGTGGAGACAGAGTTTGAAGCTCCTGGAGAACGCGTCTTTGATGTTTTAGTTGGTGATCAAGTCCTAGCAAAGGATTTTGATGTAGTTGCGAGGGCTGGGGCCCCTCGAAAGGTTACTTACATTGCTGGGACGGTAGAGAAGGACGACGATGCGCTTCGAGGGCCTTTGCAAATTAGATTTGTGGCTTCCCGCGGGAAGGCCAAGTTCAATACGATGCAAATCAAAAATGCAGCAGGGGCAACAGTCGTTTCATTTTGTGCGGCTGAGTTGGCAGACGCCTTTTCTGCAGCGATGACGCGAATACCGGAAGTTAAAGAGCCACCAATTTGGCGTGATCCATCTTACCCGTTGAAAGATCGGATCATGGATCTAATTAGACGGATGTCTTTAGCAGAGAAGATTGCGCAATTGAATAACGATGCGCCTGGGATACCGCGGTTGGGGTTGCCTGCTTACAACTATTGGAACGAAGCGTTGCATGGCGTGGCAAATAATGGGATTGCTACAGTTTTCCCTTGTCCTATTGGGGGAGCGGCGTCGTGGAACCCAGAAATGTTTTACAAGCAGGGCAGAGTTACGGGAATTGAAGGTCGGGCAAAATTTAACGATTACACTTCTCGGCACAATGGTAATTCAAAATGGTGGACGGGCCTGACTTTTTGGACGCCAAACATCAATATATTTCGCGATCCTCGGTGGGGGCGTGGGCAAGAAACTTATGGTGAAGATCCATTCCTTACGGGTGAGCTCGCGGTTTGGTACGTAAAAGGATTGCAAGGCGAACATCCCGAGTACATGTTAGCGATGGCTTGTGCGAAACATTATGCAGTTCACAGTGGTCCTGAGCGGCTGCGACACAGGTTTAACGCGGTAGTTTCGGAAAGGGACTTGTTCGAAACGTATTTACCCCACTTTGAACGCGTAGTGCGGGAAGGTAAGGTCGGGGGAATTATGGGTGCGTATAATGCCGTCAACGGTGTGCCTTGTTGTGCCAATTCATTTCTGTTGACTGAGTTGCTACGGAACCAGTGGGGATTCGAAGGATATGTGGTGTCAGATTGCGGAGCGATTCGCAATATTTGGGCACCTGAGGATCATCGCTACGTTAAAACTCCAGAAGAGGCAGCTGCTTTAGCGGTAAAGGCTGGGTGTAATCTCTGTTGTGGCAGTGATTATAACGCCCTTGTCCGTGCGGTGCAAAAAGGGTTAATCACCGAGAAGGAGATCGATCAAGCTCTGTATTATACTTTGTGGACGCGATTCCGGTTAGGTTTATTTGATCCGCCTGAACGAGTCCCTTATAGCAAGTACACTATAAAAGACAATGACACACCTGAAAATGCACAGGTGGCTCTTGAACACGCACGCCAGTCGATTGTGCTTCTGAAAAATAACGGAATTCTTCCGCTTGATAGGTCAAAGCTAAAACGTATTGCTGTGATTGGGCCAAATGCCAATTCCCGGACCATGCTTCACGGCAATTACCACGGCACGGCTTCTAAGCCTATTACGATTTTGGCAGGTATAAAAAAATTGGCAGGTCCCAATATTGAGGTTCTTCATGCCATGGGTTGCCCCATTACTACAAACAGAGCTATCGCTCCATGGAGTCGCCAGGATAATGAAACTGACCGTTCGTTAGATGAATTACAGGCTGAGGCACTAAATGTGGCAACGAGTGCTGATGTCATCATCTATGTAGGTGGACTTACTCCTGCGCAAGAAGGTGAAACATTTGACCGGGATTCAATTGAGCTTCCATATCCTCAACAGCAATTGCTGCGAGCACTGTACGCTACTAAAAAGCCGATTGTGATGGTGAATTGTAGCGGTTCTGCAATCGCTTTAACGTGGGAAAACGAGCACTTGGCAGCAATTTTGCAAGCTTGGTATCCAGGTCAGGCTGGCGGTCAAGCGGTAGCAGAAGTGTTATTTGGTGAAGTGAATCCTTCCGGTCATCTTCCGATCACATTTTACCGGTCAACCGCGGATTTGCCCCCGTTTGAAGATTACTCCATGAGTAACCGCACTTACAGGTACTTCTCTGGCAAACCGTTATATCCATTCGGTCACGGGTTACACTATACAAAATTTGATTACAAGAATGGGAAGCTAAGTCGGAAAAAGATCGATCCGGCGAGCGTGCTTACGGTGAGTTTCACCATCAAAAATGCGGGTTCCTATGCCGGAGATGATGTGGCACAGGTGTATTATCGACATTTGAACCCACCAGTTCCCATGCCTCGGCTCGCATTGTGTGGGTTTACTAGGGTTAGCCTGAAGCCTGGTCAATCAACAAATGTGACAATTCAGATTCCTGCATCCCGATTCCGATACTGGAACACGGAAAAGAAACAATATATGGTTGCTCCTGGGCAATATGAACTTTTGATAGGAGAATCTAGCGAAAACATACGTATTAGATTGCCATTTGAGGTGATTGGTACCAATTAGCCCAGCCTTTTTGGGTAGTAGTTTGTTTTAGAAAAACCGATGCCATGCCTCCCGCGCTCGGGCTGGAATGGAAAGTCCACCCGGAAAGTGATGTGAAAACTTGTTATGTGACGAGGTGTTATAGCCTCGGAATTTGTGTTATGCCTTTTAGCCGGTTGTAGGAATTAAGAAAGGAGAGGAATTATGAAGACGCTAAAAGCAACTCTAATGATAGGCATGGCTGCTGCCGTGAATATGTGTTTAGGCCAAACCAACCAGACGCCTATTGAGGACTTTAAACCCTCGGTGTTAAATCAGCCTGGTAAACAATATCCGCAGGTGAACTCAGAAGGACGGGTCCGGGCCCGCTTATATGCGCCTCAGGCGCAAAGTGTTTTGTTAGATATTGGTGGTGTAAGATACCCGCTTCGGAAGGGTGAGGATGGAGTATGGATTGGTGAATCGGCACCGCAGGATGAGGGATTTCATTATTACCAGTTGGTCATAGACGGGGCACAAGTTCCCGACCCTGGGACCCTTTATTTTTATGGGGCAGGTAGATGGGGTAGTGGGGTTGAGGTGCCCGCCCATGACAGGGATTTTTACGAGTTGAAAAATGTGCCTCACGGTCAGTTGCGGCAGGTATACTTTTATTCCAAGTCATGTGATTCTGTATTGAGGTGTTTTGTGTACACGCCTCCCGATTACGAAACAAATCTTAGTCGGCGTTACCCAGTATTATATCTGCAGCATGGTGGTGGGGAGGACGAAACCGGGTGGGGTAATCAAGGCCGAGTAGGATTTATTATGGACAATTTAATCGCAGAAGGTAAAGCCAAGCCCTTTGTAATTGTAATGGCCAACAGTTATGTTCCCGGAGCAAGTTTTGGGTTCGGTCGCGGCCCAGCAAATCAACCGACGGATACCAATAGTCCTTATTCGCATCCTATAAGAGGGCCCGGTGGTAGGATGTATAATCCTGTGGCGTTTGCAAAAGTGTTAATTGAGGATTTGATCCCATTTATAGATTCTAATTTCCGCACTATTCCTGAGCAGCCTTATCGAGCGATGGCAGGTTTGTCGATGGGTGGTATGCAAACCCGTTCAATTACTTTAGCAAACCTTGATAAGTTCTCACACATAGGGGTGTTTAGTGGAGGAAGCATTAGCACAAATGATATCCCTGATTTGGACACATTTAAGAAGAAAGTGAAGTTGGTATTTATCAGCTATGGGAGTCGTGAGGTAGACCCAAATTCTGGGAGAGCTTTTGGTGATGTCCCTAAGGCAAATGTAGAAGCGCTCAAGGCACTCGGTATAAATTGTCATTATTATGAGTCCCCCAATACAGGACATGAGTGGCTCACATGGCGGCGGAGCATGCGGGAATTTGCACAACTACTGTTCCGTGACTAACTGTCATTTTAGGCTTCGCTTTTAAAGGGGAGGGAAGTTATGAAAATCGGAGGTATATTTGTCGCACTGGCTTTAGTTCCAACGTTATTGCTTGGCGTAGACATCACGGGTACCTGGCAGGCAGAGTTCGACTCGCCTATTGGGTTTCAGAAATACCTGTTTACGTTTAAACAGGAAGGCGCACTTCTGTCCGGTAAGGCTAGTTCGGAAGTAGGCGAATGGAAACGTGAGGTTGAACTTAGTGATGGGCGAGTGGAAGGTGATGCAGTTTCATTTGTCGAACCTTTAGTGTTTGGGGACAATGAGATTCGTATCGTTTACCATGGGAAAGTTTCTCCAGATGGGAATCAAATTAACTTCACCCGTGAGGTTGGAGAATTTGCTAAGGAGGAAATTGTGGCGAAACGAGTTGGAAGCAGTAAGCTCGGCTCACAAACTCAACTGCCACCGATAAGGATAAATGCTGGTGCGTTTACAGTGTTGAATGATTCTGAAGGGAACGTATGGTTGCCTGACCATGGGTTTGAGGGAGGCGAGGTGGTTGAACGTGACCCATCCACTCAAATCATCGGTGCTAAAGTTCCGCACATATTTTTGACCGAGCATTATTCCATGGAGTCGTTTTCCTACAACGTACCGAATGGCAAATATTTGTTGAAACTGTATTTTGCGGAGACATATGAAGGCATTACTGGACCGGGAGATCGTGTTTTTTCGTTTAATGTACAAGGGAAAGAGTTTGAACACTTCGACATTTGGGTGAAAGCAGGAGGACCAAATCGCGTTTATGTGGAAACTGTACCCGTGGAAGTTACAAACCGTTTTATAAAAATTATTTTTACCCCCGAAGTCCAAAATCCTGCTATCAACGCCATTGAAATCATACCGGTTTCCCTTAATGATCCCGAAATGTCATGGCTTAGGGTGCTATCTAACGCTGTAAGCTCCACAAATATGCTGATTCAACCTACCCATCAACCCGGAGAGGCTCCGCTTCAGAAAACACCTATCCTATACATTGACGCAGGTCATGTTAAAGGCAAGATCAGCCCAAACTTTTATGGGTTAATGACGGAAGAGATTAACTTCTCATACGAGGGCGGATTATATGCTGAGTTGATTCGGAACCGCACATTTAAAGCGGACGCGATTGTGCCACGGGTGACTCCGACAAATTACGTGCCAGGACAATATGTGCCTGTGTCATTCCGTCCAGGGACAAAGCCAAGGTTTTGGGCTGAAGTAGGCGGGGCCTCAATGGTTTTGGATCCAGATAATCCATTAAACAAGTACCTAAACGTAAGTCTTCGCGTAGATGTTACTAACGCTACACCAAATTCTCCAGCCGGTGTGGCAAATGGTGGATATTGGGGAATACCAGTGAAACCAAACACTACATACCGGGTGTCTTTTTATGCAAAAGCAGTTAGTGGTTTTTCTGGCCCGCTATATGTGAGTATTGAAAGCGCCGATGGGAAAACAGTGTATGCTAAGGTGAAGATTTTCGGGTTGAGACCTGAGTGGAAAAAATTCCAGACCGTGTTAAAAACGGGCGCGGTAAACGCATCAAAAGACAATGTATTTAAGATCACAACTATTAAACCAGGGACCTTCTGGCTCCAGAATGTGTCGCTGTTCCCACCTACTTATAAGAATCGGAGAAATGGGTTACGGCCTGATTTGATGGAGTTGTTAGCCGATCTTAAGCCTAAGTTTTTGAGGTTCCCGGGCGGGAATTATCTTGAGGGAAACGCTCTTAATCAGCGGTTTATCTGGAAGGAAACAATAGGGCCGGTTGAGCAACGACCAGGTCACCCAAGCCCATGGGGGTACTGGTCCACCGATGGGATGGGTCTTCTTGAGTTTGCCCAGTGGTGTGAAGATTTGGGTATGGAACCCGTTTTGGGTGTTTTTGCAGGATACTGCCTTGGTCGGGGTGGACTGGTTCCTCCAGGCCCACCACTTGAACCGTACGTTCAAGAAGCATTAGAAGAAATCGAGTATCTAATTGGCGATCCTAAAACAACTAAATGGGGAGCGCAGCGTGCCAAGGATGGACATCCCAAGCCATTCAAACTTACCTATGTTGAGATCGGTAACGAAGACTTCTTTGATAGAAGTGGAAGCTATGAAGGAAGGTTTGCCCAGTTTTATGACGCAATTAAAGCCAAGTATCCGCATTTGAAGATAATTGCAACTATGCCGGTAACATCCCGAGTGCCTGACGTTATCGATGAACATTATTACCGTTCGATGGAAGAAATGATGGCTCATGCTTTTGATTACGATAAATATCCACGTAGAGATAGGCCAAAGATTTTCGTAGGTGAATGGGCTACGCGGGTAGGATCACCTACACCTAACATGGCAGGAGCGCTGGGCGACGCTGCATGGATGACAGGGCTTGAGCGAAACGCAGATATCGTAATTATGCACGCTTATGCGCCTCTCTTTGTAAACGTAAGTCAACTAACCGGTACTAATCGGTCGATGCAATGGGCCACTGACCTGATTGGTTATGACGCACTACGGAGTTATGGATCCCCTTCGTATTACGTCCAAAAAATGTTTAGCACGATGAAAGGTGACGAAATTTTGGCTACCGAGACAGAAAATGTTCCTACTCGGCTTTGGCAGCCGCGGGCAAGGCGTGGGGGTGCACCTTCACCGCCCCAAGAGATCCGAGAGCTATTCTTTAGCGCTACCCGTTCTAGCAAGGACGGTGTCATTTTTATCAAGGTGGTTAATACAAAAGGGATTCCACAGCCGGTGAATATTCAGATTAAGAATGCAAAGAGGGTATGCCCGACTGGCGAGATTGTAATATTGGCTGGAGAATCATTGGAAGACACAAATACGATCGATAATCCGAAGAAGATCGTGCCAAAGAGCCAAAAAATTTCTGGCGTAAGCTCGAACTTTACGTACACATTCCCAGCGTATTCAGTGGCAGTCCTGAAAGTTAGAACAAAGTAGTCAAGCAAGAACTATATGTCAGCAAGCATTGCAACACCGGGTAGGGTTATCCCTTGGAAATTCTGAAAAGACGTATTTTAAAGCCAGAAAATTGAGTTTGCAAAATCTGTGTTACTATGAAATCTTCGAATCAACATAGTTTAGGGCCGAATCGTGTGGGTGCTAACTTTAGGTTCGCTTTTTTTAGGTTCTCAACTTTTCGGGCAATTTTGATTGCCAAGGCGAGTGTTTTACTTGGAACAGGCTGGCTTGGGATTGGACAAACTACGATACCCAACGCACGGATTAACGCGGGGAAAGAAGGAGCCCCTATTTCTCCTTATATTTACGGTCAGTTTCTCGAGCATATTGGGAACTTGGTCTACAGGACACTTTGGAGTGAAATGTTAGACGATCGGAAGTTTTTTTATCCGGTGGTTCCTAAAGAGTTGGTGGATTCAGAAGGAGGGTCACCCCGGGAGAGTGGGTTTGGACCTCGTAGAGGGGTAGGCCCAGGTCGTTGGAATCCCATTGGTCCTGCGAACTCTGTCAAAATGGATACAAACAAACCTTTTGTGGGGGAACATTCACCATTAATCGTGCTAGGAGGGGAGGAACCACGCGGAATTTTACAAGACGGTGTGGTTTTTGAAAAAGGTGCCAGTTACAAGGGGCGAATCCACTTAGCAGGTGATCCAAGGGCCAAAGTCTTTGTTAGAGTTTGTTGGTCGGATAGTGGTGGGAATTTGAAGGCAGCTACTGTGGTGCCTATCGCAGAAGCTGGGCAGCTTAGCTCTGAATTCCGGAGGTTTGATTTTGCGCTGGTGGCAGATGAGTCAGGTGCTGCGCGGTTCGAGATCGTAGGCACAGGATCTGGATGGTTTAAAGTGGGGGCGGTTTCTCTCATGCCAACAAACAATCTGTACGGGTTTAAACCCGCGGCAGTTGCTGCGCTTAAACAAATCAAAGCAGGGGTGTATAGATTTCCTGGGGGCAATTTTGTGTCAGCTCACGAATGGCGGGATGCAATTGGTGATCCCGATAAGCGTCCTCCCACGTGGGATCCTGTATGGCGGGCCATGCAGCCAAATGATATTGGGACTCACGAATTCATTACACTCTGTCGATTACTCGAGGCGGAACCTTACATCACTGTCAACGCAGGCTTGGGAGACGCTTGGTCTGCGGCCCAATACGTAGAATATGTAAATGGTAGCACAAATACCCCTATGGGGGCGCTTCGGGCAGCACACGGGCATCCAGAACCTTACCAAGTAAAGTTCTGGGGTATCGGTAATGAAATGTGGGGCTTTACATACCAGTTCGGTGCCACTAGACCTGAAAGCTACGTTTTCAAGCATAACCAATTTGCAAAGGCCATGCGAAAGGTCGACCAGACAATCATCATATTAGCTAGTGGTGCGATGCCAGATACTATGATTGGTTCGAGAGAGTCTTTGAGTTTTGGTACCAACTTAGTTCCTGAATACTTCTCGAGAGCGGATTGGACCGGCATGTTGATCTCTAATTGTTTTGATTACTTCGACATGATTAGCGAGCATTTTTACAACTATTGCCAGAGCCATTTTGACTTGTCCCAGGGCAAGCAGGTACCCAACGATCCAAATGAACCCATTACCGATTGGATGCGACGGCCTGCAAATCACGTGCGGATTAAATACGAACATTACAAGGATTACGAACGGCTTTATCCGCGATTGGCGCAGCATCCAAAACCAATTGCAATTAGTGAGTGGGCTTATGCTGGCAATTGCAGGTATCCTACTTATCCAGCCATAGCATGGGCCCTTCATGAAATGATAAGGCACTCCGGCCTGATCAAATTAGCAACCTACACGTTTGGGACCTCATTGCTTAAGTTTGAAGGCACGAATGTGACATTGAACGCAAATGGTTTGGTATTTATGCTTTACTCACGGTATTTCGGATCGATTCCAGTGGAGGTTTCAGGCAATTCCCCACAACCGAAACCTACGCTGCCATTTGGCGCTGAACAACCAGCGGTAAATGCAGGAAGTGACACATTCCCACTCGATGTATGTGCAGCTTGGACCTCAAACAAGCAGGCCCTTGTAGTAGCAGTCTTAAATCCCACAGACGTAGAACAGACATTAAAAATGGAAATAACAGGTGCTAAACTCCTTGGTTCTGGAATATTGCGCCGCCTTATGCCTGTTGGCTCTGACTTTAGGAATCCCATAATCGTGGAATCGGAAATCACAGCCTTGCCAACAGAGGTCACCACACCTCCATTTAGTATCAGCTTGTACGAGCTTTATGCTCGACAATAAAGGAAAGCATGGGGGACAGGAATACAGGCGCTTGTAGACCCATAAGATTGAGTATGCATTGGGATACAAATGAAACCGGTAGACTCGCAGTTTGCAAAAGCGTGTCCGTCAGTGTTATTTGGCGTCGCTGAATTTGGTACTTATGAAAATATCAAAGTCACATGCAAACTTGCTTGATCGCGTATGAAATCTGAAATCGGGTATGTAGAAAAAGGTCTGCGTGAGTTGCGAAAAATGATCACGACAGGACTTCAAGATTTTAGGTTTACTTGCCAAAAATCATGGAAGCTTCGTTTTTACCATAGACACATGTTTGGTTTAACGGTTGTTTATGTTTTCGTGGTAGCATGGGCTTGGACCGCCCCGGCGGTGGATGACGGAGCTGGTGCATATGCCACAGGTAAATACCGGAACTTGTTTGCTGAGCTAGGATACTCTCAAGAGGAAATCAGGAAAAAAATCCTCGACGCATTTAACCAACTGTTTTACGGAGACCCAGAGACCCAGCGGGTCTACTACGAGGCAGGTACAAATGAGAATGGATTGCTCGCATATATTTTAGACGTTAAGCACCAGGATGTGCGGACCGAAGGATTATCGTATGGGATGATGATCGCGGTACAATTGGACAAGAAAAAAGAGTTTGATGCCTTATGGAACTGGTCGATTACATATCTTTACAACGCGGACACAAACCACTTTTCCTACGGTTTTTTCTCCTGGCATGCGCGTACTAATGGAGTGCGGCTGAGTGAATTCGTTGCGCCGGACGGTGAGGAGTACTATGTAATGGCTCTATATTTTGCCGCTCATCGGTGGGGCAATGGAAAAGGGGTCTACAATTACAAGCAGTGGGCAGATCAGTTACTTTCCAACATGCTTCACCGTCCATATATTACGGGTACTATTACTTGGCGTGGTCGGACTCGGACAATTACTGCTGGTCCTTTGTTTAGCAAGGAACACAAAATGGTTTTGTTTAGTCCGAGTACGGAACGCCCCCCCTTCACGGATCCATCTTATCATTTACCGGCGTTCTATGAGTTGTGGGCCAGGTGGGGTCCGCCGGCCGATCGTGATTTTTGGTTGGAAGCAGCTCGGGTCAGCCGTGACTTTTTTATTAAGGTTGCTCACCCGAAAACCGGTTTGACACCGAGCTACGCTAATTTCGATGGCTCTTTAGTTGAGCACTCAGGGCACTACGGGACTAATTTTACTTACGACGCGTTTCGTACGGCGGGCAATTGGGCGGTGGATTGGTCTTGGTGGGCTAAAGACCTGCGGGAAAGGGAATTAAGTGATAGATTACAGGCGTTTTTTGAGTCGTTAGGGCCTAACTACGGATGCCAATTTACCTTGGACGGCAAACAACTAGAAGATAGGCACGCGGAAGGTTTAGTAGCTATCAATGCTGTCGCTAGTTTGGCTGCAACTCATCCACGGGCAAGGAAATTTGTCCAGGCTTTATGGGATCTACCCGTGCCTCAAGGTATTGAACGTTATTACGAGGGTCTTTTGTATATGATGGCGTTGCTCCATTGCAGTGGAGAATTCAAAATTTGGCATCCACCAAAAAATTAAAAATTGATGTTGTAGCGACGCACGATTCCATATCCTACTCATAAACATGAGAAAGGTTTCGCGACGGGAATTTATCCTAACCGCTTGCACAGGGGCAGCCGGGCTATTTGTCAGCGGTTGCTTGCCTTTGGCTAGGCATACTGGCTTGAGTCGAATGGAAAACTTTCCGGAAGAAGACGGTTACAAGCTTTGGTTAAGATACGCCCCCCCAAACGAAGAAGCAGTAAGCCAATACCGACGCCTTATTCATGCGGTTTGTGTGGATGTTCCTGGTTCCACGGGTCATGCAATTCGAGATGAACTTGAGAGGGCCTTGAGAACCCTTTTGGGCACACGGGTGCCTACGATAGAGAATAAACTGAAGCCAGGTACTTTATTCATCACTACCTCAGGAAATGGTATTTTCGGGCTCGCACCTGAACTGACAAATGTTTTGAGGCAGATTGGCCCGGAAGGCTATGTCATCTGGTCAGTCTCCTTAAAAGGGGGACTGGCTACGCTTGTCGTAGCAAATTCATCCATAGGGGCGTTATACGGATGTTTCAATTTCCTGAGGTTGATGCAGACAGGGAGGTCTCTCGCTCCCTTAAGGATAGTTGAACAACCTGCTTTGAAACGCAGACTGATGAACCATTGGGATAACCTGGATGGGACAATTGAGCGTGGGTACGCAGGGGGATCGTTGTGGAGGTGGAATGAGTTGCCAGACAAGATTGACCCGCGGTATGTGGATTATGCTCGTGCCTGTGCATCGATAGGGCTAAATGGTTCAGTGATTCATAATGTGAACGCAGATCCGCGTATCCTCACTCCTCAGTACCTTCGAAAGGTGGCTGCATTGGCCGATGTGTGGCGCCCGTTCGGTGTGCGTATGTACCTTACAACTAATTTTGCTGCGCCCGTCAGAATCGGCGGACTTCCAACGGCAGATCCCCTTAATCAGAAAGTTGTGGATTGGTGGAAATATAAGGTAGATGAGATTTATTCGCTGATTCCTGACTTTGGTGGGTTTCTTGTAAAAGCCGATTCCGAGGGGCAACCTGGGCCAAAGACTTACGGGCGGACCCACGCCGAGGGGGCGAATATGTTGGCGGATGTACTTGCACCATATGGTGGGATAGTTATATGGCGCGCATTCGTGTACGATCAAGACGTGGACCCAGATAGGGTTAAACGCGCATACATTGAGTTTACAAGATTAGACGGTCAATTCCGACCCAATGTAGCTATTCAAATAAAAAATGGTCCACTTGATTTTCAGCCCCGTGAGCCTTTTCATCCTTTGTTTGGAGCGCTGAAGCATACGTCTGTAATGGCTGAAATTCAGCCCACCCAAGAATACCTCGGCCAGGCTAAACACCTAGTGTATCTGGGACCGATGTGGGAAGAGTTCCTGCAATCGGATACATATGCCAAAGGGCGGGGCTCTACTGTGGCAAAAGTGTTGATGGGGAAAGTGCACCCGTACCAGATTACTGGCATGGCGGGAGTAGTAAATCCAGGCACGGATATCAACTGGTGTGGACACCATTTTTCCCAAGCCAATTGGTATGCTTTTGGCCGACTCGCATGGAATCCAGAGTTGTCTGCTGTGGAGATTGCAGAGGAATGGGTTCGGATGACTTTTACAAATAAACCTGAGATATTCTCTACAATCTGTCGAATGATGCTGGATTCGTACGAGATATTCGTAAACTATACAATGCCGTTGGGGTTACACCATTTGATTGGGGGAGATCACTACGCCCCAATGCCTTGGAATGACCGCGCCCCGCGGGAGGACTGGACGGCGACTTATTATCATCGGGCGTCGGAAGACGGCATTGGGTTTGACAGAACCCGTAATGGTAGCGGTGCCGTAGACCAGTATTTCCCGCCGTTGAACGAAATTTTTAACGATATCAACCGCTGCCCGGAAAAGTACCTCCTTTGGTTCCATCGGTGTGCCTGGGATCACAGAATGAAGTCTGGGCGAACGCTCTGGGAGGAACTTTGTGCTAAGTACGATGAAGGGGTTAAAGGGGCGATTATGCTGCAAAAAACTTGGGCCTCGCTCGCAGGCGAGATCGACCCCCGCAGACATACAGAAGTAGCTCAACGGTTGGTTATTCAAGTTAATGATGCTAAAAAGTGGCGGAACCAAATTTTAGAGTATTTTAGCCGCTTTAGCAAAAGAGCTGTTCCTCCACTCGATGTATGAACCGTGACGGCCAGAAGGTGGAGTGAAACTTTAAAAGAAAACGACGCTCCCGAATGGTAACCCCGAATTGTGCAGAGGCTGGGTAAAGGTGATGTTGTTTCAGACTTTTGAGACAGAACGCTTGCGAGGTTTTAGAGTAAGTGCAGAATCACTAAAACAAGCGTTCCTCTTTTCAAGTTGGGGCAGATCGGAAACTCAACGTGCCTAGGTTGACAATTTGACATTCAAATGGTGAAAGGGGGAAAGTTGTGCAAGGTTATCTTACCAGTGTTAGTGTGGCACATGTTATATGCGTCTTTCACGTAAATTCTGCGTGACAAGCCTAAGTAATTGGATATATTGTTTTAGCTTTTTTGAGACCCTATCGTCTAGAGGCCCAGGACACCGCCCTTTCACGGCGGAAACACGGGTTCGAATCCCGTTAGGGTCGCCATTCGTTGGTTTTTACCGAGCAAGCTTACCTGGATCCGGTATCCTAGATCTGACCCTAGGATGTGCCATTAATATTTTGCTTATTAGCAAAATCCCCTATTCAGGCATTTAGGAGCAGCTCGGTATTTTGGTGCCAGCCGCTAACAAGGGTAAGAAGCGGTTCCCGTTTATAGAGGCTTTACTGACATTGTCTGAAATGAAGAGTGGCTAGCTCAGATTAGAGCCCCGTTCCTCTTTGGACTGGTGGAAGTGGTCGAGCAATGTTTTGGTGGTTATTTGAAGGGTAACTCTTCAGGGTCTCTTAATGGGAAGGCCTGCTTTTGAGTTCAAAAGTCTTATTGGGTCGGTGCTCTTTTGGAGAGACGACACTCAAAACTCTGTTTTTTACTGGAGGCTATCTAGATTGGAAATTCGTTTGTGACCCATCTATTGGTTTATGGGGTGTAAAATCAGCAGGGTTCTTGCTGTAAAAACCGTTGCCGGATGCTGGACCTGTATTGTGTGTGGTGTATGGGGACAAATGCTTCGATCACCACTTTCCAGTGCGAAGGTATTCGTCGATGTAAAAAGCGGCCCTGCGACCAGCTCCCATTGCTAAAATCACAGTGGCGGCTCCGGTTACGATATCCCCGGCGGCAAATACCCCAACCTTGGAGGTTTTAAGGGTTTGCGGATCAACCACGATATAGCCACCTTCGCGTGTTTTAAGATCCGGAGTAGTGGATTGTATAAGTGGGTTACTAGTAGTTCCGATAGCAACGATAGCTACGTCTAATGGCAGGTCAAATTCTGAACCTGGGATAGGAATGGGACGGCGCCGGCCGGATTTATCAGGTTCGCCAAGTTCCATTTTTTGGCAGCGGGCTGCACGAAGCCAGCCTTTCTCGTCTCCGAGGAAAGCAATTGGACTTGTAAGGCATAGGAACTGCACTCCCTCTTCTTTTGCATGCTTAATTTCCTCTGCACGGGCGGGCATTTCAGCTTCGGATCGGCGATAAATTATGTATGCGTTTTTAGCCCCGAGCCGTAGCGCACACCTGACGGCATCCATTGCAGTATTACCACCGCCAAACACACCAACATTTTTGTTTTTGCAGTCATAGATTGGTTCATCATATTCGGGGAATCGGTACGCCTTCATCAAATTCACCCTTGTAAGGAATTCGTTGGCGGAGTACACACCGCAAAGTTCCTCTCCTGGAATCCCAAGGAATTGTGGCAACCCTGCACCAGTAGCCACTAGCACTGCATTATATCCATGTTTTGTCATCAGTTCATCGAGTGTCACTGATTTGCCAACCACAACATCGGTAAGGAATTCAACTCCCATTCGGCGCAGGTTTTCAACTTCTTCGCGCACGATATCTTTTGGTAACCGGAACTCAGGTATGCCGTAAACCAGAACGCCGCCGATTTCGTGCAGTGCTTCGAACACGGTGACGTAATGCCCTTTTTGTACGAGGTCACCGGCCGCAGCGAGTCCTGCTGGCCCACTTCCAATAATGGCGACTTTTTTACCAGTAGGTGGGGCTTTGGGCGGGAGGGCAATTTTGCCCATTTTCCGTTCGTAGTCCGCTACAAATCTTTCTAGTGGGCCGATGGCAACGGCTCCGCATTTCTTAGCCAATACACATGCTCCCTCACACTGGACTTCTTGGGGGCAAACGCGGCCTGTTATTGCTGGAAGAACGTTATCTTCGCGGATCTTAGCTGCTGCGCCTAGGAAGTCACCGTCCACAATCAATCGGATGAAGTCTCGCACTTTTACCTTTACTGGGCAGCCTTCTACACACCGTGGGTTGGGACATTCGAGGCACCGCAATGCCTCTTTACGCGCAAGCTCTTCTGTGAATCCTAAGTTTACCTCTTGGAAATTTTGCCTGCGCACTGCCGGGTCTTGCTCCGGCATGTGCTGTCTAGGTATAGCCATCCGGTCTTTTGGGGGTAATTGATTAGGCATGGAACTTAAAAAGGGGTTACTTCTGTTGGTTTAGGAGCTCTTGGAGTTTGCAATGATGTGAAATAGCTTCGAGTTCGGCTTGCGGGTTTTGAAGAAACCTTTCAAGAGCCAGTTTCTCAAATTCTCTGTACATAGCATTGCGTTTTTGAAGGCTATCGAAGTCGACCAAGTGTGCGTCAAATTCGGGCCCCTCTACACATGCAAAACGTGTTTGACCGCTTACGATGACTCTGCAACCACCGCACATGCCCGTGCCATCAACCATAATCGGGTTAAGGCTCACTATTGTCTTGATATTGTGTGGCTTGGTTACTTCAGCGACTGCCCGCATCATTGGAATTGGTCCAATCGCCAATACACGGTCGATCTTCCGTTTTTCCGCGATCAGCCGTTTAAGGGGGTCTATTACTAAACCCTTTTCGCCATATGACCCATCGTCAGTGGTTATGTACAACTCGTCTGAGACAGCTCGCATTTCATTTTCCAAGATAACAAGATCCTTGGTCCGACCTCCAATTATCCCGATCACATAGTTTCCTGCTTGTTTGAATGCTCGAGCGGTTGGGTAAGCAATCGCTGTTCCCACACCCCCACCTATGACAACTACAGTACCGAATTTCTCGACTTCTGAGGGGTGACCTAACGGTCCAACTATATCCATGATACGGTCACCTGATTCAAGCATGTTTAGGAGCTTAGTAGTTTTGCCTATGCCTTGGACAATTATGGTAATTGTGCCTCGGGCAGGGTCAGCATCTGCAATTGTTAAAGGCACGCGTTCCCCACGGTCATGAATCCTTATTATTACAAACTGGCCAGGCTTTTGCTTTTCGGCGATCAGAGGGGCTTTTATTTTGAACAATTTTATGTCCGGAGCTAAGAACCGGGCTTCCACTATCTCGAAACCAGTGCTTTTTTGCATCATAACACAGGTATTTCAAGGTTATAATCTACCATAGATCTTTCGTTAAGCAACCTAGTATTTTCCCCAAAGATGGGCTACACATATAATCCCTGCAAATCTCTTCCCGGTTAGGGGTTAGTAAGTATTTTCGACGCAATAGACGGAATCACTTCAACCTGCATTTGTTAGGGCGGTTTCCAAGCCGTTGGGGGCAATGATTTCGTTCCAAATTTTTTGAGCGAGTTCTTGTTGCAGCCGCCACTGCCCATATAAACGTTTTTGGGAAGCTAGTCGGCCTAAATGGCGGATTAGATCTCGGTTGAGCGGTATAGGCTTGCACCTGCCAAAAGGCGTCCCTGGGAGCGGAATGAAAGCATGTGCATGCACACGAGCACCCATCCCAATGAGTTTGTCAATAAATTTTAATGTGATTGTAACGTCCTCAGGGGTCTCCCCAGGCAAACCAAATATGAAATCAACGTTTGGGATTAGGCCTGCCTTAGATATTAGGCTTACTGCTTGTATTACGTCCTCGGTTGTGTGCTGACGGCGGCATAGTTTCAACAAACGTGGGCTCCCAGTCTGGGCACCAAGTATTAGGTTCGTGTTGTCTGTATATCGCTTGATAAGTCTAATGGTGGTTTTGGTTACATGTTCCGGGCGGACCTCCGAAGGAAAAGTGCCGAAGAAAATTCGGCCGCGGTCTTTAACAGTTTCCCGTACGGAAGCGAGTAGATTTTCTATTCGCTCAGGTTCGATTTCAATTCCGTCTTTGGAACCGTAGGCAAATGCGTTAGGTGTAATAAACCGAATATCGCGAATTCCGTAATGCAAAAGCGTTTCCACATGCGAAAGTATTGACTTAATTGATCGATGTCTAATGTGGGTTCCATGTATTTGTGAAGTTTGGCAAAACATGCAACCGAAAGGGCAACCCCGTGTTATTTCGATCGGACCGAAACAGCGAAATTTTGCACTAAAGGATGGGTAAGCATCAAGTTGTACGGGTTGGGGCTTCTTCAAATTGGCCACACCACCATCTTGAATTTTGCCTACAATACCTGGGATTTCTGTAGGGTCTTTCCCCTCAAGCCAGAGGGGTAAAAATTTGGAAAATGATACTTCTGCCTCGCCAATCGCAACAAAATTGAAACCTAGCTTTAGTGTGTCGAATGGATCTCCTGTGGGATGTGGACCACCCGCAATAATGGTTAGGAGCCGCGATTTAATTAACGACCGAAGGATACCAATTAACTTATTGACTTCCCAATAGGCTGGAGTTGAGAAAGACACGCAACATAGTAATGGTACTCCCTCGTCCTTTAGTTGATTTAGGGTGGTTATCGTTTCTGGAACACTTCGGCAGAAGTGTAGCTGGACATTCAGGATCTCGATCTGATTTTCAATTGCTCCAACTAACGCGTTAATACTGTATCGGTTGTGGTGGGCGTAGTAAAACACGATATGCCCGTTAGGCTTGCCACCACCCCATCTTCTAGTCAGATTTTCAATGGATCTTGTGTTACTCATCTTAATTGGCGGAAAATACGTTCACCGCTAAAGTTGCTTTTTATTTAGTACCTGGCAAGTGTCAGAAAGTAATGAATCCACTCCCGACTAGAGAAAGTAAGATCGAGTTGAGGGTGTCAACTATAAGTCATTCCTTTAAAGATGTGCCTGATAACCCAGGTGGGATTGCATTCTAAAGCCAGGTCTATACCGATTCTAAATGATTTATGTGGAGTGCGCTACTTCCGACTATGATAAGCTGGGAGGTGGCGAAAGTTTTCTTTCATATAACGAATCCGCGCTCGCAAGAGCGCGGATAAATGAGTTCAGAGACAAAGGATGGATGTGTTGATTAATCTCTAGTGGGAGTGTGGTATTGGTTTTAATAGGCAGGCCTTAGCGTGGAGAAATGCAGAGAGGATGGATCTTACCCTGGGGCTTGAACTATGAGGTGTGGTGTTTCAGGTGTTTTAGGTGAAAGTGTGAGGACCTGTCCCAAACTCCAGGGCCCGCCGGGTTACTGCAGCAATTACATTGGGGTTTTGGTTTGTTTTCTGGTGGCCCCAGCGGCTATGGTACGGCGTGGTAACTGAAAACACCCACACCCTTAGGAGTGTGGCTACGAGGGGGAAATCTGGTAGCCGCCAACATATGTCGGCAGATGAATCCCCTATGGGCTTACCAGTCACCATGGAATTCTTCGCCTCACAGGGGTGGGTGTACGGGATGACGGCGTTAGCGGATAATCCCGCCTAAAGGGGATATGGGTTTAGCCGGGTCCATAGTGGCAATTGTGTGTTGTTCTGCGGCTTTTGGTGCCTATATAGATGGTAGACCTTCGGACTTGTAAAGCTGAGGTAGAGCTTTAATTGTGCGAGCGTAAGTAGCCACGCTTGTGAGAGCAAGGATATCATGGATAGTTCATGCTTGGAACGGAACATTGGGTCCAAGTGTGGTCATCTGCTGGATTACTGGTGGTGATGAGCTAAATAACTGGACACCCTTTTAATCCACCGTCTTACGACGGTGGCTACATGGGGAAAAATCTGGTAGCTGCCGACGTAAGTCGGCGGATAAGTTCCCATATGGCTCACGAGTTGCCGTAGACTATTCCACCGCCTCACCGCGATGGCTACTAACCAATACTGCCATAGCCGGGCTCGTAAGACGCGGAAAACTAGAGCTGAACCTGGGCGACAGAGTCAACCCATAAACCTAGCTCTTGGCAATCATTCATGCCTTTGTCATACGCGGTATGAATGCAAGATTGTTACGACGGGTTTGACAACGCGGTTTGAGTGTGAATCACCACGTGAAAGTTTGCTCCAATGTTAGATGGCTGATGCCAGGGTTAAGCTAGCAGGATGTATGTAGTTTTGCATTTCGGGAAAAGCCCAAAGAGAAAAGGTAAAGCATGACCCTCTCTGGTTAAGTGTAGATTAATTGTTGAATGAAAATTGAGATTTTATTTGAGAGCCTAGTTTTCGGGTTCGGAAACTGCCTGTGCAGTAAAAGCCGATTTTGAGGAACTAGCAATATTTACCATGCTGGTCCAACACAATTTATAGCCTCACGAAGGCACGATGCTTTCATTTACCGCCATAACAGCACATTCATGATGGTATTTAAGCTTTCGAAAGATGTTTTATGAGCAAACTTTGAGTACGCGTCTCTAGATCTATGTAGCCGTTTCGGCACAGGGTATTCAGGAATGTAAACGATTTGTCGTTTTTATGTAACGCGAAGGATAGCATTGAGAGACCCAAAAGGATTTGGTACGAACTCGGTGGCATTTGGATCATCACACCAGCAGCCATCAATTACGAACCTGTACTCGTATACCCCTGGTGGAAGGTAAAGCTCAAGTTGCCAAGTCCCATCCGGCTGACGGTACAATGGTGTGGCTTCGGCATTCCATTCGTTGAAAGTACCAGCTACAGTGACACGGGTGGCCTCTGGCGCGCATATTTTAAAAACTACAGGGGCATTCCTTTGAGGGCTAACGGTTGTGCTTGGGGATGCCTCAAGTTGCTCCGCAGGTTGACAAGTAAGCTCGGTGCTGCTTGTTCTCTTCCTAGTCGATCGTTTTGGCGTTGTTTTTGAACGTTTTGTCGTCATGGTACTTCAATTTCTTAATTTACGTCTGCACATTAAAAACCCTGACTACCTTCCATTAAAAGGAAGCTCCTTTCTACATATTAGTCGCGTTTCACTATCATGTCAAATTTTCTGCTCACACCCAAAGTTTCTAAGTTATGCTTCTGATGGCAGACGAGGCGGCAGAACTCTAAAACATAAGGCAGGTGGCGTTGTTCTTATCACGATTTCACTGGCTAAAAACTGTGGAAGTTTATGGTAGAGAAGTGAGTTGTTTAAGTGTGAATTTCAGCATCTCGGAAAACTGTTCCCCTGATGTCCCAAACAGGAGAGTAAGTTTTTGAAGCACGGACAAAGGATTGGTGTGTTTGTGAAACCAAAGTGCGGGTTTCATGAAATGTTACTTGTTTATAGAGGGGGGCCTGGGACTGTTGAGATCGGGCTTGGAACGATTCCTGTGCCAGGTCACAGGGGCAAGTTTGGGAAAGTTGACTAATGGGGGGTGTAGGCTAGATTACAATGTTTAACCAGTTTGGTAATTGGATTTGCGTGACAGTCGCATGAAGATAGTCAACTTAAATCCCGATGTGGAAATTGGGGCCAGCGCTTGGTTGCTGGAGATGGATGGGTACCGATTGCTATTGGACTCGGGGATGCATCCTAAGTGGGAGGGATTACAAGGCGCTCCGTTATTCGACCGGGTTGAGGGTGGGGAAGTTGACGCGATTGTAGTAAGTCATTGTCACCATGATCACGTGGGGACTTTGCCCGTGGCTTTGCGTTATTTTCCTGGTGCGATGGTATTTATGACGGAGTTGAATTTTTGCGTAGCCCCCCGGGTGTTACACAACTCGGTGAATGTGATGGTGCGGCGCGCCGTAGAGATGGGGATTAAGGAGTATCCACTTTATTCCCACGATGATGTAGACGTGGTAATGAAACGTGTGCAAGTATTCAAATACAATCGGCCATTTGTTGGCAGGGTTGATTCTCGGACTCGTGCTGGATTAGATACACCGATAATAGAGTTTTTTGACGCGGGTCACACTTTGGGAGCTTCTGGGGTGGCGGTGGAGTACCGGGGAGTTCGGTTTTTCTACACGGGAGATGTATGTTTTCATGACCAGACCCTTTTGCGTGGAGCGTTGTATGACGATGTTCGGGCCGATATTTTGTTGATGGAGACTACGCGTGGAGAAAAAGAATTGCCAGACGGCTTCTCGCGTCAGAGTGAGATTGATAGGTTCATTTCGGCGATTCAGGAGGCTCAAAAGCGGGGCGGAAGCATTTTGATACCTTCCTTTGCCCTTGGACGCACCCAGGAAATTTTAGCATTGTTTGCCCTTTTGATGCAGCAAAAGCGTTTGAAACGGCAACCAATTTACATTGGTGGATTGGGGAAGGTGTTTACAGAGATTTACGATGAGCAGGCGCATCGAACCAGGCGGCATCATCCCGATTTGCAATTGCAAGAGGCGCTTCAATTGGAGGTGTTGGAGCTTGAGCAAATTAAGCGGATTAAACTTTCAGGGGGAAAAATCTTTGTTCTGACGGCAGGGATGCTTGTTGAAAACACGCCGGCGTTCGATTTAGCACTGCGGATGATAGAGGATGAGCGGCACAGTATATTTTTTGTTGGTTATGCTGATCCAGACACTCCAGGTGGTCGATTACTGGGTTCGCGTCCCGGGGAAAAATTTCTTCTGAGTGAACTAACAGGGGAGCTTACACGGAGATGTGTAGTAGATTCATTTGACCTTACGGCACACGCAAATAGAGAAGACCTCGTGCGGTTTGTTGGTTATGTTAAGCCGGAGGTGGTTATTTTGGGGCATGGCAGTCCTGCAGCCAGAGCGTGGTTTGAGTCTCAAATTAAGACTGCATATCCTTCAGTTAGGGTTCTTCAGCCTGGTCCGGGAGAAACGCTAGAAATTTGAGTCTGTTTTGTTGTTATCAATCGAAGGCTCGGTAAATTCACTTAAGTGCCATTTAGCATTTTGGGCTTCGGAAGGTGAGAGTTGTTGGCTCTGTGTTTCTTCAGGTGGAGTTTGGATCTTCACAATCACCGGCCGAATGAGCCGGTTTTGGAATATGTAACCAGTAGCGATTGTTTCGAGGATTGGTGTACCGATTTCTGGTTTGACATTTGGATCTGCAGGTGCGTGTTGGTTGGGATCAAAGAGGTCTCCACGATCGGCTTCAACCGGTACAAGGCCTATTCGTAAGGCGAGGTCACGACAAGCTGATTGGAATTTTGTTAATTGATCAATTAACTCGGGCCGACCAGACCGCACCGCCGCTTTATAGAGAGCGTATATGTGGTCGAAGATTCCTATCATTACTTGGACCCAGTCAGCTTGGGCTCTATGAAGTTTTTCGACTTCTAGCTTAAGAAGATTTTTCTCTGAATCGTTTATTTTTTGGATTAGCTCACGGAATGCTTGGGCCTCGCGAGTGATTTGTTCTGTAACATCTTTGGCGGCTTGGAGCGATTGTTGGGCCAAGTCGTGTACCCCAAGCCATTGTGTTGTGGCGGCATGAATTGTGTTTGCAACTGTGTCCAACTGTTGCAACTTCTTAAAACCTTCAGCCAAAGTACGGATTTGATTCAGCTTAACTAATGCAAAAAACTCGAGTAAATAGGGCACCAAACCAATCAATGCAGCCAAGCCAAACCCAACTATGCTCAGTAACACCACGGTGGGTGTCAAAGGCTTTTCCATGTTGAGTATTAGCATGATCGTGATTGCTACCAGGGTAAAGTCTCCGATGAGAAAAGGGAATTTGGGGATATTGATTGTTCTTTGATCGTTCATGTTATGGAGTAAAGTACACCATTTTGTGGACTGGAAAAGCCTGAGTTCGTTTGGGTATTTAAGCGATTATGAGGTTTACCATTTAAGGCTAGCTAGGCGTTGGGCAGCTTCTTGAGCATTTTCACGGCTATTGAATGCGCTGACCCTGAAGTAGCCTTCCCCATGAGGGCCAAAGCCGCTACCGGGAGTCACAACTACAAGTGCATCATTTAAAATTTTATCAAAGGCTTCCCAACTTGACATTTTGTCGGGGGTTTTAACCCAGATGTAAGGGGCATTTATGCCGCCGTATACTTCCAGACCAGATTTAATGAGTGCTTCGCGGAGGATCTTAGCATTAGTGAGGTAGTGGTCTATTAATGCGCGCATTTGTTGTTGGCCTTCGGGTGTGTAAAGGGCTTCAGCTGCACGTTGGGTAATATATGAAACCCCGTTAAATTTCGTGGTCATCCTTCGTAACCACAAAGGATGGAGGGGATATTTTTCGCCGGATTTGGTCCTGCCGTAGACAGTTTTAGGGATCACGGTGTAAGCGCAGCGTACCCCTGTGAATCCCCCATTTTTGGAAAAACTCCGAAATTCAATCGCGCACTCTTTTGCACCCGGGATTTCGTAAATTGAATGGGGAATATCCGGGTCGGTGATGAAAGCTTCATAGGCTGCATCGAAGAGTATGATTGATTGGTTTTTTAATGCGTAGTCGACCCACGCTTGGAGTTGTGCGCGGGTGGCCACTGCACCAGTGGGGTTGTTTGGGAAACAAAGGTAAATGATATCGAGTTTCCTGGGGGGTGGGGTAGGAACGAAGTTGTTTTCAGGGGTGCAAGGTAAATAAATTAATCCGCGGTATGTACCACGTTCAGTTGGTTTACCTGCATTTCCGGCCATTACGTTTGTATCCACATAAACAGGGTAAACAGGATCGGCAATTCCAATTTTGTTCCCCCGGCCGAAGATGTCTAGGATATTGCCTGTATCGCACTTAGCCCCGTCACTAATAAAGATTTCGTCTTCGGTGATATCGCAACCTCGTCTCTGGAAATCATGTTTTGCAATGGCTGTGCGCAACCACTCGTAACCTTGTTCCGGACCATAACCCTTAAAGGTTTCGCGTTGGGCCATTTCGTCAACGGCTCTATGCATGGCGGAAATGGCGGCCCGTGGTAAGGGTTCGGTTACATCCCCAATTCCACATCTAATAATCCTTGGAGCTTTATCAGGGTGTTGTTCGCAGAAAGCCCGTACGCGCCGGGCAATTTCTGGAAACAAATATCCGCTTTTGAGTTTTAAAAAGTTTTCGTTTATGAACGCCATCGGCCAGTGAGCCTAACTAAAACCTGGTTTCACTTCAAGCAAAGGGGTAGGTTAACCCTCGGCTAAATTGCCTAGTTAGATTACGCCAAGAGATGGGTCGTAAGTTACTGCTAAAAGTATACGGAGGTTTAAAATTGCAAATGATAACCTGGCAATGGAAGTTGCACAGGAGGATGGAAATGTGGTGTAAGTCTACAGAATTCCCCCGAATATGAGTGCAAAAGGTGTTTTTGTCAAAGACCCAGGGTTTCGCCTATCTTTCACGGTGTAGGATGCGCCGTAGAGTTTTACACGAAAGTGTGTGGTACTCCTTAAGATGAGGCACTGAGTACAGTTTGAGATATTAGGTAATCATGGGGGTGATGTTTTCTCACATCAGCCTCTTGTGATAATCAGTGGTGGGGTGGAGGTAATCCTACTTGCGTTGTGTTATGGAGTCAGTCTGATTCGGTAGAAGCCGGCCGGATTTGTAGTTGAGTGGATGGCTGAGGATTCAGGTGGCGTAGCGGGGATGTTTGTGATGATGGTCTGCATTGGTTCGGTAAGGTCCGGGGTCCATTGCAAATCGTATGACTCATCGATTCGGCTGGACCACCGAATGAGCACTCCGTCTTCTCTGACTTCAGGTGGTGCATTGAATTGGAGTTCAGTGACGTGCCGTTCGAAGTCCCAATATTCGTCGCCAGAGCCGGTGTGAGCGACCAGTCGGAAAAGATTGGTTGAGTTAAGTACAGCATAAGAATTGGTCAGGAGGTATATGCCGCCTGCTGGTCCAGCAGCCGGGATTGGATCAGCCGTAACCTTGATCCAATCCGACTCAGTTTTTTGGTAGAGGTCATATGATGTGATTTCGACTTCTTCGACAGTGCGCCACATTACGAGGGCATTGGAATTTATGGAGAATGCGCGGAAGTATTCTATGGGGTTTTGTACCTGGCTGAGGTAGATTCGATGCTGTCCATAGTGGATATACCATCCTGGTTGCCCAGGAATCTGTGAGCCATTTGGCAGGTCTGCGAACCATCCAGAAATGGTACGGGCGTTGCGGACTATTATGTATGGATCGGGCCCTACCAGAGTGCCTAATAGCTCCAAAGATGGTGCTGGCGTGAAGTTCGTGTCTATATACAGACTACCTATTTGAGCAAGGTCAATTACATCGCATTCGCTATTTATGACATCGATTTGTAGTTTAGCACCTTGAGAGAGCTGAATGTCGCCTGAAACTATAAGTGTACCGATGCTTGTTCCCGGGCTTATTGTGCCACCCATAACATTTATATCTCCTGCAATTAGGCCATTTCCTAGCAGTTTAGCCTCGTTAAGGATAGTTAGGGGTGCTGGCCCCAAAACTGGTCCTGCGGCAGGATCTACGTTTATTAGTAGCGTTCCTTGGGCTGCGGTGCAAGGAGTGGCAAAGTTGTTTGTGTTAAGCAGCAATAGCCTCCCTTCGCCAACCAAAGTGAAACCAGTTCCGCGGACAGAGGCCCGCAATTCAAGTGTTCCCAATGGATTTACACTAAATGTAGGGATATCCAACAGTTCTAAGGTTCCGCTGATTAAGGTTTGGTTGGTACCGAGTTGCTCGCATTGGTTTGCAATTCTAAGTATACCTGTATGTGTGGTGACAATTGCATCGTACGTTATTAGTGCCCTTAACGTAGCGCCGAATCCATTTAAATTGAGCAAACTGTTTTTGTTCAGGGTAACGGAGGCATTTGGATGGAATTGATCATCAGCGCGACAAACCACTAGTATTGGCTGGGTCTCAGTACCGGCTATTAAGGAACCGGTAATCGCTGGAGCGCCGGATTTGGCTAAAACGAGATCTCCATTGGCAACCACAAATGTACCTTCAAAAGTGTTGGGTTGCGTACCGCCCAATGTCAGCGTTGATTGTCCGTCTTTCCGGATGACGGAGTTTCCGCCATTTATAGCCCCATTGATTGTAATTGGTCCAACGGCAACAAGTTCGAGATCAAATGCGCCTATGTTAATATCCCCATCAAGTATCAAGGAAGAAAGTGCCTCTGCCCTGATTGAGCTAGGTGCAATTAGGGAGATGGAGCCAGCCCATAGATTTTGTTTTTTTGCGCTAATCAGTGCACCTTTCCCTAAACCGGTTCCGCCTAAAGTGAGGGGTTCGAGTCGAACAGCTATTTCCCCAGGGAGTTCAATTACCCCTTTATTCGTGACTATTGTTTCTCCAATGGGGCTTCCAACTGCTTCCGGATGGTTGATGATGAGTTTTCCGTCGGTGACAACAATTGGTCCATCAATTTGGTTTGCACTAGAAAGGACTAAAGCACCCGTACCTTGTTTAATAATTCCTCCATTCCGAAGGGTAGCTGAAATTACGAGATCTTCAGTGGCGGGCCCATCCTGTACTTCAATACTGACTAAGTTATTTGCCAGATCCAAAAACCCATTGATTAAGTTTTGCCCCTGAGCGGTGGCAATAATTGGACCAAGTAAGGTCAGTTGCCCTAAGCCGGTGATCACGGTTCCTCCGTTTAAGATTAACGCCCCATTTACACGGTCCGGAAAACCACCCAAGTTCAAAGTGCTGCCATGATTGATGGTTACATCTCCTTCTCCTAATTGACTGGGCATGGCTAACACAACGGTTGCAGGATTGATGCCGTCGCCAATCGTAAGCGAACCTGACACAGCTTGGCCAGACCGCTTAGCCAGCGTTAAGGTCCCTTGTGCGACCATAGTATTGCCGTTCCAAGAGTTGGGTTCCTCTCCACTCAAGATCAGTTGGCCCTGGCCAGTTTTTATAAAGTCGCCTGTTCCAGTAATAATGCCGCTTAGGGTGAGTATACTGCCGCTAAACACTCCGAAACTTGTGGAGGCAGTAAAATTAATAGATCCTGGAAATGAGTTTGCGCCTGATATCGCACAAATAGCTCCCCATCCATTGGGGCCATGCCCTTCAATAATCAACGGTTCTGGGTTTGCATATGCAACGTTTTGGAATAAAAGGGATGCTCCTCTCCGGACAGTAGTGCCTGCAATGCTACTTCCTAGAGCAGTGGGTGAGCTTACAACTAATTCACCCTCGCCAATGGTCACGGGCCCAGTAAAGGTATTGTTACCACTTAAAAGGAGGCGTCCTGGACCTCGTTTGGTAAAGCCGATTCCTGAGATACTCGCAGATATCTCCAGATCGGTTTCTTGAGGTGTATCGTGTACTATGATTTGGTGGTTGGGATTAGGCATGCCCAATTTACCCCCGGTTATTTGTGAAGTACTAGCACCTCCGGCCACAATTGTTCCCGATAGTGTCATTTCGCCGGTGCCGAGCGCAACGGTGCCATTGCTGAGAATCAAGTTCCCGGTGACTGGGTTTGTGGTGTTAGCAAGCACCAGTTGGCTGCCAGAAAATAAAGTGATGTCACCAATGCCCAGTTGATTGTCGGCCTCAAGTCGGACTATGCCCGCGAGCGTATTGTCACCGATTACCAGTGGACCAGGTATAGCCACTCCGGATTTGAGGGTAGTCAGCATGCCTTGGCGAATGTGAGTGATGCCCGAATAGGTATTAGGCGGTCCTGAAAGAATTAAGGTACCTGGGCCATTTTTAATGAAATTTGCTGTACCAGTTATAGAGTTCGAAAGGATCAGGGTGCTGCTACTGAGTACTCCGAAAATGGTATCTTCTGCCATGGTAATGTCGCCACAAAAGGTATTTACGCCAGCCAAACTAAGTATCGCGCCTAAACCATTAGGTCCGGCTCCAGACACAGTTACTGGTTCACGTGAAAGATAGCTTGTTGTTTGAAATGCTAAGGCGGCTCCATTGGCTATTGTTGTACCAGCATTAGTGGTGCCGAGTGCGTTGTTTGCAGCCACGACAAGGGACCCTTCTTGGACAGCGGTAGGACCAGTGTACGAGTTGGAATTGGCTAAAGTAACGGTGCCTAAGCCGCGTTTTATAATGGATCCTGGACCGGTTATTCCACCCCCTTGGAACAGAAATTCTTTAATGGTGTTGCTTACGATGATTGAGGCGGGGTTGACACCAGTGTTTGTTATCGTGATTGTGCCTACTTGTGCAGAGTCGTCGAAATACACGAAATCATTGTCCCCAAACTTACCCAAGTATCCCCCAACATTCCAGTTGTCCGTCTTTGTATCCCATAGGCTACCATTCATTCCTACCCAGGTGATGTGAGCACGATCGTAGTTAAGTGTCAGTTTAGGTCGGTACGGTGGGTTGTTGGTATCACTTGAGGCAAACTTAGCAGTGCAAGTATACCCGCCTCCTTCAAACGAGCAGGAGAATAGGAGCAACCCGTTGTTAGTAGCCCCTCCGTACCAACGAATCACAGAAGGCAGGATATCAAAAGGAACCCAGTTCCCGGGTTCTATTGCATTGGTGGGCGTTCCACCCGCCCGTTTTACCCTGTTTGTACCATTTAGATCGTCAATCTTGTCATACCACCCCCCAAATTGTTCTGTCCAAGGGCGCGTTTGCATTTTGTCGCAGTATTGAAAGTTTACACCTTCATTAGGCTTACCACTAATTTCGCCGTCGTTTTCATCCCAAAGTTTATCGGGCGCGATTCTATAAGGTTTGATGCCTAGCGCATTGTCGGCCTGGAAACTTTCAGCCTCCATATAGAAAATTTCTAATGTGGCACGGCTAATTGAATCGAAACTTAAAGTAGGCAGATCGAACTTTATTAACGCGTGGTCTTCCGCATATCCAGCGTCATTTGCATCGTATTTGATTTCTAGGATAGGACTTGCACCGTAATTGCGAGTGGGCTGTCCTTCGTTTACCCAGGCATCGGTAGTCCCCCCATAAGTGCCGGTAGGTAACTTAATTGTTACTCCGTCTTGGAGTGTCAGACTGGCCCCAAGCAAACCCGTTATCGGGAAAAGAATGGCAGCTATAAACCACACGTGTATTTTTTCATTGCAGGCAGGCTTCACAAACAGTCCATAGGTCTTCATGGCTCTCTTTTCTAGGGTTTTTAGGGTAATTTGTAGGATCTTGGGCCATCCAAATGTGGCAGCCCCCTCGAAAGTATTTTTCCCTACCACAAAATCCTGTCAATGACTTTTCCCTAGTTTTTCGCTTTGAAAGCTATAAAAGGGGTAATGCCGAGGCCCAATCCCTAAAAACAGTTAGTGCGGTTTTAATACCTAGGACTTTTCCCCAGGGGTGCTTAAAGAGGGGGAAACTCGCTGTAAAGTACCCGGGCTTTGGTTTAAAGTAGTTAAGTTAAAGGCAGTTTCGAGAGATGAGCTAGAAGTGCGTGGGCAGGCAAAATTGAACAGGGTTTCGGGTAAGAGTCGCAACTGTCCGGTTCATGGAGGGAAAATCGCATATTTCCAAGGGCTTGGGAGGCAGCCGCATTGAGCATCCTCAGTATGGCAGACGCACGCCTGTAAGCTCGGATTAGGTATTGTCTTGGGCAACCGGCGCTTCAAAAGGTAAGTACATTTTGTAGAGTTATCGGTGTGTGCTAACCTCTAAGTCGCACAGATGAACAATGCCAAATTTTTAAAAGATCAAATTCGTGACATTGAGCAGATCGTATCGGGTATGACGATGACATGGGTGCTTGCCAAGAGCCGAGTTTCGAATTACCTGTGTTGTCACACCCTGTCAGGCACGGAGGACAACTTTCAAATCAAAACTTAAACCAACACGTTGTCAGGCGGCTAGCTACTCCGGGG